>NZ_PKRS01000001.1:0-941747 GCF_002855535.1 Emticicia sp. TH156 | reverse complement strand
TCAAAGTTTGCCTGACTACTTAAGGTCTCGCATTTGCATTCTCAACAAGTTAATGAACTTTATTCATCCAGTATTACTACCTTCCGACTTGTTAAACCAATTAAACCCCCTTCCTTCTCTTCTTCCTCTACCGCTTAATCAATTCTTATTTTCACTCTGAACTTTTCTTTTCGTTTTTCCGTTTTCTTATTTTTAGTAAGCGAAACGGACTGCAAAGTTACTGCTCTTTTTTGAATTAAAAAAATATTTTTTCATATTTTTTTTCACTCTCCTTATCGCCTCTTCCTTTTCTTTCTCTCCTCTTTCAATCAATCGGGGTGCAAAATTCTGAATTTATTTTTACATTCCCAAATTATTTTTGAAGTTTTTTTTCGCCTCGCGCTTACCTCCCGTTTTCCTCTCCTCCTCTTCTTTCTCTCTCAATTAACCGGGGTGCAAAGGTCTGACTTTATTTCTACATCTCCAAATTAATTCTACTCTTTTTTTTACCCATCTCCCAATTCCCTGGCTCCCACCTTTTTACTATGCTCCTGCTATGTAACGCTCAGTGCTTCTTCCATTTTTGGGACTGCAAAGGTACGCCTCTTTTTACCCTTTGTCAAGGCCTTTCCCCAAAGTTTTTTAACCCCTATTCCTTACTCCCCTTATCTTCAGCTATTTATAAATTACCCCATCCCTAAAGTTTATATTAGTTCTTCGTTTTGTGCAATAATATAAGACTATAAACGCTGCATTCAGCACATCCGCTCCGAATTATACAATTATTTATTCTTATTACCAGCCACGGCGCCAGTATTTAGAGGCTGCAAAAACTTAATAAACCGATTCTTTGTTATGACCCATACACTTCTACTATATATAATAGGTATGTTCTGATACTATATATATATATAAGTAGAAAACCACTGACACTTATAATTATATGAAAATCCCTGTCAATCTCATTACCGGCTTCTTAGGCGTGGGTAAAACCACTGCCATCAAACATCTGCTGGCGAGCAAGCCCACAAACGAGCGCTGGGCTATTATTATTAATGAATTCGGTGCTGTTTCTATAGACCACGCCGCTATTGATGAAAGAGATGGGCTCACCATCCGGGAGGTGGCAGGGGGCTGCATTTGTTGCACGGCCAATGTGCCCATGCAGTTTACACTCACCACGGTTTTGCGACAACAAAAGCCAGACCGCATTCTGATTGAGCCTACGGGTATGGGACATCCGGAGAACATTCTTGATTTGCTGCGCAACAAATTCATGAAAGATATACTGGATGTAAAAGCCACTATATGCCTGGTTGACCCAAGGCGTTGGGCGCAGACCGACTTCAATGCACACGAAACTTTTCAGGATCAGATAAATCTGGCTGATGTACTAGTTGCCAACAAAACCGACCTGGCCGGTGAAGCATTAACGCAGCAGTTTACCGACTGGGCAAAGACCTTGTATCCACCCAAGTTATTGATAGAGTCTGTTGCCAATGGTGAAATTGATTTCAGGTGGTTGAATATTGACCCTTTCCCTGAAAGAAAGGCACAGTTTGCACCACACACGCATGAACATACCCATACCCACCAACACGAAGAAGAATTACAGGTGCCTGCTGTTGGTAATCCGGTAAAAAAAGAAAGTCATGGCCTGGGGCTGTATGGCTGCGGATGGATTTTCTCTCCGGACGAACTTTTCAATCTGCCCAAGTTGCGTCAGTTTTTCAGTACCCTGACGGGAATAGAACGAGCCAAGGGTGTTTTCAGAATCGGGAAAGACTGGGTTTTGATTAATGCAGCAGACGGGCAATTTACTGTACAATACATTGCTTACCGACGCGACAGCCGAATTGAGCTGATTGCCCCTCAAAAACCAGACTGGGCTGGCTTGGAACAAAAACTGATGGCCTGTTTGCTTGAAGTACCCGTGGCCTGAAGCCTTATACTATATACATTATATATATAAAGAAATTAAACTTAAATTTGCATTATCTATTTTAGATAGGCAATACCGCAAGGAACGTTATACGATAGATTAATCTGATTATTGAAGAACCTATATGCAGAACCTGAAAATTTACAATACGCTTTCACGCCAAAAAGAAGAGTTTAAACCGATTAATGCCCCCTATGTGGGTATGTATGTTTGCGGGCCTACTGTATATAATTATGTACACCTGGGCAACGTGCGTACATTTCTTACTTTTGATGTGCTTTACCGGTACCTGACCGAGATTGGCTATAAGGTTCGCTATGTAAGAAACATTACCGATGTGGGCCACCTGGTGGGTGATGGCGACGAAGGAGAAGATAAAATTGGCAAAATGGCCAAACTGGAAAAACTGGAGCCGATGGAAATTGTGCAACGGTACACCAACGATTTCCACAAAGTGCTTGAGCAATTCAATTTTCTGCCGCCAAGTATTGAGCCTACTGCCACCGGCCACCTGGTAGAACAGATTGAAGCCGTAAAAGTTTTGATTGATAAAGGCCTGGCTTATGAGTCGAACGGCTCTGTTTATTTTGATATCAGTAAATATAATGCAGCAGGTAACGACTACGGTAAGCTATCAGGAAGAATTCTGGAAGATTTGCTGAACGAAACCCGCGAACTGGACGGCCAAGCAGAAAAGCGAAACCCGCTTGATTTTGCCATCTGGAAAAACGCAAGCCCTGAGCATATTATGCAATGGAAGTCGCCCTGGGGAATGGGTTTCCCGGGCTGGCACTTAGAGTGTACCTGTATGAGCACCAAGTATCTGGGCAAACAATTTGATATTCATGGCGGTGGTATGGATTTGAAGTTTCCGCATCATGAGTGTGAAATTGCTCAGGGTGTGGGTATAACCGGCACAGAGCCTGTTCGTTACTGGATGCACTCAAATATGTTGACGGTGAACGGACAGAAGATGTCGAAATCGTTGGGCAACTCGTTTTTACCTGCTGAGCTTTTTGCAGGCAGCCACCCGCTGCTTGACCAGGCCTATAGCCCCATGACGGTTCGGTTCTTCATGTTGCAATCTCAATACCGAAGTACTCTGGATTTCTCGAATGATGCGCTGCGCGCTGCCCAGAAAGGATACCGTCGCTTGATTAACGGTTTGCGGATTGTGAAGACCCTTACAATTGGTATTAACGATAAACCGGCAGACACGGTTCTGAGTGAGTTGATAAATGATGCGCAATCTGCAGTAGTTGACAAACCGGCAACGGCAACCCCGGCAGTAGAGATAGCAATAGACCAAAAGAAAAAAGAAGACATTGAGAAGACCATTCAGGCTTTTTATGAGGCCATGAATGATGACCTGAACACCGCAGTGGCCATTGCCCAGCTTTTTAATTTGCTGAAATATGTAAACATGATATACATGAATCAGCTGAACCCTAGAGCCCTAGGCGAAGATACCTTCAACTTATTGAAAGAAAAGTTTGTGGTATTTTTGGAGCAGATTTTAGGTCTTAAGGAGGAACCTATAGCACAGGGCGACGGTATTCTGAGCGGTCTGTTGTCGTTATATAAAGAATACAAATCAAGCCAGAGATACGACAAAGTTGATGAGATAAGAGCTTACTTTAAGTCAAATGGCATGACGATTAAAGACATGAAGCACCGCATTGACTGGGCATGGGAGGAGTAAAGTACGGTGTCGACTTCAGTCGGTACATATCTGTTAGTAATGTTCTCTATTTAAATAGCGCTCGACTTTAGTCGGTTTTTCGAATTAGAAAGCAAAAAAAAGGTAGCACGTTAAAATGCTACCTTTTTTGTTGACATCGAGGCATTGGCCACTCATCAAGCACAATTACTTTTACTTACTCTTCTCCTAAAAACGGATATTTATAATCAGTCGGCGAAACAAAGGTTTCTTTAATGGTACGTGGTTGTACCCAACGGAACAAATTCAGGATAGACCCGGCTTTGTCGTTAGTGCCTGAAGCACGGGCTCCTCCAAATGGTTGCTGACCTACTACTGCTCCGGTTGGTTTATCATTCACATAGAAGTTTCCGGCGGCATCCACCAATTTTTTGGTAGCCAAATCAATGGCATAACGGTCTTTGGCAAAGATAGCCCCGGTTAACGCATAAGGCGAAGTGGAATTAACCAGTTCCAGGGTTTGCTCAAAATCAGCGGCTTCATATACATAGATAGTGAGCACCGGACCGAAAATCTCTTCACACATGGTTACATACAGTGGGTCTGATGTTAATAAAACAGTCGGCTCAATAAAATACCCTTTAGATTTATCGTAGTTTCCCCCTGCAATTATGGTTACTTTGTCGCTCTTCTTCGCATTATCAATATAGGTGGCAATTTTGTCAAAAGCTCTTTCATCAATAACCGCATTTACAAAATTAGTGAAGTCTTCGGTGCCGCCTGTTTTTATCTCTTTCAAATCTTCAACCATATATCCTTTCACTTCTTCCCAGATATTTGAAGGAATATAAGCCCGCGAAGCTGCCGAACATTTTTGTCCCTGATATTCAAACGCCCCACGAACCAGACCCGTGGCCAAGGCTTTTGCATCGGCCGACTCATGTGCCATCACAAAATCTTTACCTCCGGTTTCACCCACAATACGCGGATACGATTTATACAAATGGATGTTCTCGCCAATGGTTTTCCAGATGGTTTGGAAGACCCTCGTACTACCTGTAAAGTGGATACCCGCAAAATCAGGATGTTTGAAAATCACATCACCCGCCACAGGGCCGTCTACATAAATGAGGTTGATTACGCCATCAGGCAAACCAGCCTCACGGAATACCTCCATAATTACCTGGGCCGAGTATATCTGGGTATAGGCAGGCTTCCATACGGTAACATTACCCATCATGGCTACGCAAGAAGGTAAATTACCTGCTATGGCAGTGAAGTTGAACGGCGTTAATGCAAATACAAAACCTTCCAACGGACGATACTCCAGTCTGTTCCACATTCCTTTTGATGACTCCGGCTGCTGGGTATAGACCTGCTCCATAAAGGCTACATTGAATCGCAGAAAGTCTATGAGCTCGCACGCTGAATCAATTTCTGCCTGATAGGCATTTTTAGATTGCCCCAACATGGTAGCCGCATTGATTCTGGCCCGGTACGGCCCGGCCAGTAAATCGGCAGCTTTCAGGAAAATGCTGGCTCTTTGCTCCCACGAGAGTGCTGCCCACGCCGTACGAGCCGCCAAAGCGGCATCAATAGCACGTTGCACATGAGATGCATCACCCTCGCTGGCATACCCTAATATATGTTGGTGGTCGTGCGGGGGTGAAAGTTTAATCTTGTTATCGGTATAAACCAGCTCACTGCCAATATACATAGGCACGTCTATCTGTTTCGAACGGGCTTCGGCAATGGCTTTTTTTAATGCAATTTTTTCAGGAGAACCTTTAGCATAACCCAGAACCGGTTCGTTTACCGGAGCAGGTACTTTAAAGACAGTGTTATTCATGATTGATGAAGGGGGATTTTTTGCCAAAATTAGAGGAAAAATCAGACATGTGGGAATAAATTTCCGGTCTATTTTGCTGTACCTGAATGTATAACAGATTTAGGTGGGTTTGAGTTTAGATGTGCACCAAAAAACAAAGCCCATCTGTACACCGGAGTGTTCAGATGGGCTTGTAACTATTTGCGTTTCACCTCTACAACTTCACCCCCGACAACCTGCTGATTTCCAGTTTTGCCAGTAATATCTGATAATCATATTGCAACAGGCTGAATTTTGCTTCCTGTACAGCCGTTTCAGACGTCTGAATTTCCAGTGGAGTACTTACCCCATTTACCAGACGTGCTTTGGCCAGTTTCAAACCGTACTCTGCCTGATACACATTTCTTTCGGCTAAAGTGCGTTTTTGGGTGGCTACTTTTATATCATTAAAAGCATTTTCAATGTCGCGGTTTATCTGTGTTTTCTGTGCCTCAGTGCTTTGTTTGGCAGCATCCAGATTAATGCGGGCAATTTGTGTGTTATACGCGCCGCGCTTTCCGGTATAAATCGGGATATTGAGCTTTACACCCATTAAGGTATTGAATCGCCATGCGTCAATGTTGGGTTGATACCCATTTCTGATACCCACAGCTCCGTTGGCCGCCAGTTGTGGCAGGTTTGTCATTGAAGATATCTTCACGTCTTGTGCCAGTGCGTTTTCGCGGGCCAGTGCCGTTTTTATGTCCTGATTATTGGTAACAGCCTCACTGATAGCCCCCTGAGCATCGGCAATCGGATAGTTGTATTGCAGCTCGGCATTGGCCGGAACCTGCTTTCTGGCATCAGAGCCTATCAGCGCACTTAAGAAAATATATTGTTTTTCTAGTTGCCCCTGCAAATCTACTACCCGTATCTCGGCATTTTTATAGCGTACCTGAACCTGTACCAAATCATAGTCCAGGGCGTCGCCACTCTTCAGGCGATCGCTGATAATTTTACCGTTTTCTTCTACCAGCTTAACCTGGTCTTGCTGCACAACAATGGCCTTTTGGATATAAATAATACTATAATACAACTGCGCAACCTGATAAGCCAGAGTTTGTTTAAGGCTCTCAATGCTCTCTCGCTGTTGCTGCATATCCAGCAGGGTTTTCTGTACACCCGCCTTAAAACGGCCCCAGTCATATATAACATAAGAGGCATTTACGGCCGTATTGTAGTTGTTATGAGGCTGAAACTGCAATTTACCGTCGAAACCCTGAATCGGTATAACAGCTTCGGCTACGGGGTCAAGTCTTGTGTAGCCCACTTCTCCGCTAATCTGGGGTTTCAGCCCGCTTTCCTGCACTTTAATTCGGTAATCGCCGGTATTCAGTAATTGCACTTGTTCTTTTACTCTTGGCGAATACTCAATGGCCTGCTTCACTAAAGAAGCCAGCGCCTCATTCTGGTTCTGTGCAAGGGCTACCTGACTGAGAAGCAATAAGAGAGTTATGGTTATTTTCGGAAATTTCATTGTTAAAAACTTAAATATTTTTGAATGATACCTGTCATTAATGAGACTCTGCGGCAGCCTTGGCGGCCTCTGCTGCCTCGGCAGCACTTTTCTTTTTAGTGCGCAGCAATACAACAAGGGGCAATACACATATAAAGAATAATGATATGATACGGAAGGTGTCCAGATATGCCAGATAATACGCCTGCCTGTCTAGCAGCAACTCCAATTGCCTGTATGCCTGTGTGGTGGCATGTATTGCATCGCCCGACTTCGACAGGAATGTCATCTTAAGACCATTGAGCCGTTCCATAAATAATGGGTTACTGGGCACGTAGTTGGATACCATATCTGACCGGTGCTGTGCATACTGTATAGCCACATAGTTGTTGGCCAAGGCAATACCAAAAGCCCCACCCAGCTGGCGTATCATATTGGTAAGAGATATACCCGCCCCAAACTCGTTGGGCTTTAAACCTGCCACCGAGGCATTGATAAGGGGTAGCTGCAAAAGTACGGTTCCTAGTCCGCGCATCAGCTGCATGGGGTAGAAATCCCAGCGACTCATATCGGTAGTTGCGGTACCACTATAAAAACCAAAGAATGCAAATATGAGAATACCGGCAATAACAAATGGAATTGGTGATGCGCCAGCCGACATCCGCCGACCAAGAATAGGGAACAAAGGCAGGATGGTTAACGTTGGGAACAAAAGTGAAAGACCCGTTTCATAAGGGGTGAAACCATTGATGCGCTGCACCAGAACCGGATATACGAACACAGAAGTAAACAACCCAAAGCCTGAAACCATTACAAAAATGCTTGAAAACGCAAAGTTACGGTTTCCGAAAACCCTGAGATTAACCACAGGGTGGTCTGTATTGAGCTCCCGGCCTATGAAACCCACAATGCCTAATACTGCCACCAGGCTCACAATCATTATTTCTTTTGATTGAAACCAGTCTTTCGATTCTCCCTTTTCAAGCACATACTGCAGGGCGCCAATACCAATCATCAATAATAATATACCCGGGTAATCAATCTTTATCTGGTCTTTTTTAGTACCCTCACCTGCTTTTTTAGGTATATAAAGAATGGTCAGAATAGTAGCAATAATACAGATGGGTACATTAATAAAGAAGATGTCGCCCCATGTATAATTATCTACGATGTATCCACCCAGAGTGGGGCCGAGTGTAGGGCCTAATACAATACCCATACCAAAAAGCCCTGAGGCTGTTCCGCGTTCTTTACCCGGGAAGGCGTCAAACAAAATAGCCTGAGATGTTGACAGCAAAGCTCCGCCGCCTATGCCCTGTATGAACCTCCAGAACACCAGTTCCCAAAGACTACCCGAATTACCACAGAGGTAAGACGTTATACCAAACACAACCATTGATACCAGGTAGTAATTTTTGCGCCCGAAATACTCTCCCAAAAAGCCTGTCATGGGTATAATAATTACGTTGGCTATGGCATAAGAAGTAATAACCCAGGCAATATCTTCAATGGTAGCCCCTAACGAGCCAGCCATCTGATTCAGTGCTACGTTTACAATCGTTGTGTCTAGCAGCTCCATAATGGCTGCCGTCACTGTTGTGAGAACAATAATAAACCTGGAAGCACCTACTGCTTTATTTTCTATTTCTACTGTTTTTTCCATGTAATTTTTTTGTGGGTGTATGCCTTACTTCAGTTTCACTTCCACTTCAAGGCTCATGCCTGCGCGTAGTTTGTCGCGGTATTTTTCTACATGGTCAATGGCAATTTTTACTGGTATTCGCTGGGTAACTTTCACAAAGTTTCCACTGGCATTATCAGGTGGCAGTAATGCATATTTGGCTCCGGTGGCATCAGAGAAATCAATAATTTTGCCTGTCAGCTCCAAATCAGGGAAGGCATCCAGCTTAATAACCGCCTGCTGGCCTATAGCCAATCTGCTTATTTGCGTTTCTTTAAAGTTGGCCACAACCCAGTATAATGAGTCCTGCACAATGGTGGCCAAAGTTTGCCCGGGCTGTATGTATTGCCCAGGCTCAACGCTTTTCCGGCCTATTTTACCATTTTCGGTAGCATAGATTTTAGAGTAAGTCAGTTTTAGTCTTTGCTGGTCAATTTTAGCTCTTTGTACAGCCAGCGCTGCTTCTGCTTTGTGTAGGTTACTGCCTAGTATATCCAGGCGTGATTTAGTAGCGGCAATGTCTTGTTTTTGACCATCATACTGGGCATTAAGCACATCCAGACCCGACTGGCTGTCTTCTGCCTGGCGGCGCGTAATGGCATTGTCAGCCAGTAACTTAGCATCTCTCTCTGAGTCTCTTCTAGCTTTATCTTTTCGCAAAGCGGTAGCCTTCAGGTTAGTTTCAGCCGCGCTGATTGTCATTTTTGTGTTTTTTATGTTAGCTTTTGCGTTTTCAACATCTGTTAATAATTGCTGATAAACGGCTTCCATTTCGGCCAGAGCCAGTTGTTGTTCCTGGTCGTCAATATCTACCAGTAGCTGGCCCTTCTTTACCTGTTCAAAGTCTTTCATGTTTACGGTATTCACGTAACCCCCTACACGTGGTACCACCGGTACCGAATAAGTTTCTATCTGGGCATTATCTGTTGACTCGTGCCCCTGCCCATACTTGTAGCTTTGATAGGCATAGATGCCGGCGGCAAGCACAACGATTAATAAAATGATACGTGGAATGTAATTTTTAATGCTTTTTTTCTGCGGAGTAGCCATCTTAATCCGATTGTTTTGTTTTTGCGTTTGTTCTTAGAATTAGTCAACTAAATTGACGATGCAAATGTAAACTAAGTTTACTAAATTAGTCAAGCATATTGACTAATTTATTTTTTCTATATAATTTTGTATCAGAACACAAGAAATAATGAAATTTAGTGTTTTCATTAGGCATTTAAATGAATGCTTTGAATCTGAACAACAACAATGAACGAAGAAATTCTAAAAGAAATAGCCGCTTTTAAATCTAAAAAGGAGCGACTGATGGGACGGCTTTTAAGCAAGACCTACAGGTATGTGAGCGATCTGGCAGGAGACTATGTGCAGAGTATCGGCTATACCAATTTCAGAATAGGCCACATTGTAGCTTTGGTACACATAGAATTAGAGGGCACCAACATCAATAATCTTTCTCAGCGCGCCTGCGTAACCAAGCAGGCTATGAGCAAACTGATAAAGGAATTACAAAATGAAGGATATGTAAATGTGGTAAAAGACCAGGCAGACGCCCGTGCACTGATAGTAAGACATACAGAAAAGGGGCTGCAGGCATTGCTTGACTGGAAAAGGTGCATGGAACATGTGAACGATAAATTTACAGAAATAATAGGAGCCGAAAAACTAGAGCAACTAAAGGATATTCTATTTGAGCTGGTAAGCCACTATGAAGGCACGCAATACGCAAAAGTAAACGACCTTAAGCATATTATTACAAATGGGCATTTGCTTAAAATGAAAAACATTGCCTTTAGTGGTTCGCCGGCGTAGGTTAAGACATATTATTTATTACTATTACATAGCCCAAGTGCTTCGTTATACCCTGCCTTTATTGTTTTGGGGCTAGTTTGTGTAAATACTATATGCACTGCTGCTTTATTGAGTACCAGAATATTCCATCTTAAGAAGGTTACCACCGGCCGCCTGATTGATATTTTAACAGACAGATTTGATTTAATCTTTGACAAACAATTCTGAATAGAATAGTTTTGTATAATGAAACTTAACTCTGCAAAAAAAACAGATAGATACGTGTTGAAGAGAATCCTTACCATTGCCCTGATTGTATACGTTGCCGTTTTCGGATTAGCCGTATTGTTTCAGCGTTTTATTATGCTACACCCAGAAAAACTGGACAAAGATTATGCTTTTGAGTTTAAAAATGCCCAGGAGTTTTATTTTGCTACCGAGCCTAAAATTAAGCTGAATGCCCTGATGTTTACAACGGCGGCTAACCCGCGGAAAGGTGTGGTTATGTATTTGCACGGCAACTCGCGCAATATAAAAGCCTGGGGTAAATATGCCGAAGACTTTACCTCAAGGGGATATGATGTAATTATGTACGATTACAGGGGGTTTGGAAAAAGCAATGGCCGCCTGGATGAAAAAAATCTGTTGAGCGATGCACAGACCGTGCTTAAGGATATTCAGCGGAGATACCCGCCCAGAGACATTATTGTTTACGGGCGCTCGCTGGGCACAGGAGTAGCCACAAGACTGGCTATGGATAATGATGTAAAAATGCTGATTCTGGAAACTCCCTATACCAGCATACCTGCTATTGCCTGGAGCCGCCTGCCAATTTATCCGTACAGCAAAGTCTGTGAATTTATTTTACCTGCTGAAGAGTGGATAACGAAAGTGAAAGCCCCGTTGTATCTATTTCATGGTACCGACGACCCGATAATTCCGTACAGCCATAGCCTGAAACTGGCTGAGATATTAAAGAAAAGCCCCGATGACATACTCACTACCTTACCAGGAGGACGCCATCGGGGTTTGAATAAATTCAAGGAATATCAGACCAAACTAGATGAGATTCTGAAATAATGCCTAGCGGAGTTTGAGCGTTACCAGACACGCCACCGCCAGCACAATGCCTACTATCAGAAAACGGGTTACAATCTTTGACTCATGGTAACCTTTTTTCTGAAAATGATGGTGTAATGGCGACATCAGGAAAAGCCGGTTTTTCTGAGCAAATTCCAGACCGTTCTTTCGCTTCTGATATTTAAAATAGCTCACCTGTAGAATTACCGATATGCTTTCGACCAGAAAAATACCGCACATAACCGGTATCAATAGTTCTTTACGCAAAGCCAACGCCAGCACCGCAATAACACTACCGAGCATCAAGCTACCGGTATCACCCATAAACACCTGTGCCGGATACGCATTATACCACATAAAGCCTATACAGGCCCCCACAAAGGCCGAACAGAAAATCACTATCTCGCCAGAGTTCGGGATCATCATGATGTTGAGGTATTGAGAAAACACCTTATTGCCTGATAAATAAGCAAAAATAGCCAGCGTTAACCCTATTATGGCAGATGTACCAGCAGCCAGGCCGTCAATACCATCAGTAATGTTAGCCCCGTTTGATACCGCCGTAATGATAAAAATCACTATTAATACATACGGAATCCAGGCCATACTTTCTGGTAAAAAACTACCTAGAATCTGATAATCTACCTCATTATTTTTGGTAAAAGGCACCGTGGTTGTCAGTGAGTGTACATCTACATACTTTTGCACTTCTCCAACCGCCGTGCTTATTTTCGCTTTTTCGTAGACTCTGATTTTTACATTATCGTTGAAGTACAAAGTAAGACCAACAATCAGCCCCAGGCCAACTTGCCCAACTATTTTAAAACGTCCTTTCAGCCCCTCTTTATCTTTCTTAAAAACCTTTATGTAGTCGTCGGCAAAGCCGATGCCGCATGTCCAGATGGTAGCAATAATCAGCAATACAATGTAGACGTTATCCAGGCGTGCAAATAATAATACCGGAATCATGAGCGATGCCAGAATAATGAAGCCACCCATGGTAGGTGTTCCTTTTTTCTGCATTTGGCCTTCAAGACCCAGGTCTCTGATGGTTTCGCCAATCTGAAGTTTACGGAGATAGTTAATGAGCCGTATACCAAAAATTGCCGCAATTAAAAGCGATAAAACTATAGAGCCCATGGCACGAAAAGTAATGTACTGAAACACCCCCGCACCCGGGAAATTGAAGGTCTTGTCAAGGTAAGCAAATAAGTAGTAAAGCATAGGACATTGGTTTTTAGGAAAGTGTAGCAAAGATAGTTTTTTTTGAAGTTTTCAGAAAAAAAACGGTTTTTTTTTGATTAAATACACTTAAAGTTAACAATTAACCACGAACGGAATATGATGGCACATGCCAGTATACAGATACGCGTAAAGCATTGCATGTGTATCCTGGTTATTCTGATACTTTTTTGACAAAACATGACTATATATTATCATAGATTAAAAAAAACAGGGTAAATATTTGATTATACAACGTTTTTTAACTTTTTTTGTATGGTATATTTAGCGTTTGACAACAGAATTTATTGATATAAATTTACTTAACTTCTTTATTGAAGTTTAAAGATTTTGAATCCTCCGCCAGTCGGAGTATTCATCATAGGTTAAAGTATTTTCGTCTTGGAAAGGCATTCGGGAATCCTGAATGCCTTTTTTGATAAATAAGAGACTGCATAAAATAAAAGTATTAGCCAAATGCGTATTATTTTTGCGTTCTTTACAGCCAATACTCTTTAGCACAGAGGTAATATTTATGAAGATACCGCTTTATCGGCAAATCCAGGCTCATTTAAAAGAGGCTATTACTTCAGGGCAACACTCAGAGGGTAGTTTGCTCCCATCTGAAAACGAACTGTGCGTTGAGTTTAATGCCACCCGCATGACCGTCCGGCAGGCACTAAACGAACTAGTGAAAGAAGGGTACATTACACGCCAGCACGGCAAGGGTAGTATTGTAACTGCCAACCGGAAATCGCTGGGGTTGCTTTCTTTGAAAGGCTGGACAGACGTAGTAACTGCCAGCGACCGCCACGGCACCACCAGCATATTAGATGGGCCAGTAATACATACCATTACCGAGCCTATTTTTAAACACTTACTTCAACAGGAAATTCATACAGAATTTGTATTTTTGAAGCGCTTGCGTTTTATGGACGAAGTGCCCATAATGCTTGAGCAAACGTATTTTCCGAATGTTAACCTGGAAGGTATGACAGACCAACCACTGATTGACGGTTCGTTGTTCCGCACGCTATTTATGCGGTATCATATTGATGTTAACAGTATGCAGCAGGAAGTACGGGCAATTGTTGCCACCAAAGATATTGCCAGCCTGCTTAAAACCAGGGTGAAGTCGCCGGTTTTGCAGATTTTACGTAAATATGGCACATCAAAAGAAGGATTTTACATATATAGTCTCATATACTGTAATACAGAAAAATACGCCATTAGTAGTTTTAATTAAGATGCCGCACAGCGGTTGCCCCCACCCCTGAAGGGGGCCTTATTCTTTAACCAAAATTAATTCCTCATCAGGGGACAGAGGTTTTATTTCACTATGAAAAAAATTAAAGTTGCCGTTGTCGGTACGGGTTTTATCGGGCCCGCTCACATTGAAGCCCTACGCCGTTTACCCAATGTAGAAGTGGCCGCACTTTGCGAAGCTAACATTGACCTGGCTACTGAAAAAGCTGCCAGCCTTGGAATTGAAAGAGCCTATATCTTTGAAGACTTGCTGAAACAGGAAGACATCGAGTGTATTCACATCTGTACGCCTAATTTCCTGCATTATTCTCAGTCTAAAGCAGCTTTACTGGCTGGCAAACACGTTGTTTGCGAAAAACCTCTGGCTACCAAAATTGAAGAAGCCGAAGAGCTGGTAAAAATAGCAGCCGAAACAGGTCTTGTTAATGCCGTTCATTTCAACCTGAGATATTATCCGTTGGTTCGTCAGATGAAAACCATGCGCGAAAAAGGCGACCTGGGTGAAATCTACTCTATTCTGGGTTCGTATCTGCAAGACTGGCTTTTCTACCAGACAGACTACAACTGGCGTTTGGAGCCGGACAAATCTGGCGATTCAAGGGCTATTGCCGATATCGGTTCACACTTACTTGATGTAACAGAATACATTACAGGCCTGAAAATCACAGAGGTAATGGCTGATTTCTCAACTGTACACAAAACACGTCTGAAACCATTAAAAGCTATTGAAACTTACTCTGGCAAAATGTTGCAGGCTTCTGATTACCAGGAAGTACCTATCAATACCGAAGACCACGCCAACGTATTGCTGAGATTTGATAACGGCAATAAAGGAAGTGTAACGGTTAGCCAGGTTTCGGCGGGTCGTAAAAACCGTTTGAATCTTGAGATTTCGGGTTCAAAAGCTAATTTTGAATGGTGCTCTGAAAAACCAAACGAAATGTGGATTGGCAAACGTGATGGCGCCAACCAGGTTTTAATGAAAGACCCATCGTTGTTTTATCGTGAAGCCACAAGCCTAATCAGTTTCCCGGGTGGGCACAACGAGGGTTTCCCGGATACATCAAAACAATTGTTTAAAGAAGTTTATGCTGCCGTAGCAGAAGGCAAACAACCGGAGAACCCGACGTTCCCTACATTTGCTGATGGCTTGCGTGAATTGCTTATTTGTGAGAGAATTATTGAAAGCCACCGCAAACAAACGTGGGTTAAAATATAATTATGGCTCTTACCAGCCAGGAGGGCGGTCATTCTTTTATAGAGTGGCCGCCTTTTTTATATATTTGTGCTTGATTTTGACACTAAAAGAAGCAGCATGAAGATTGGTTTGTTTTTTGGCTCGTTTAATCCTATTCATATAGGGCATCTGATTATTGCCAATACAATGGCCTATACTACCGACCTTGAACAGGTTTGGTTTGTGGTGTCGCCTCAGAACCCCTTCAAGAAAAACAAAGGCCTGTTGCATGAATTTGACAGGCTGACCATGGTAGAAAAGGCGATTTCGGATAATTATAAGCTAAAAGCAACAGACATTGAGTTTTCAATGCCTAAACCCAGCTACACCATAGACACACTAGCCAAATTGTCGGAACGGCATCCAAACCATGAATTCAAGTTGATTATGGGCGAAGACAATCTGGTACAATTTGAAAACTGGAAAAACTACGATAAGATACTTGAGTATTATGCACTGTATGTGTACCCCAGGCCCAATACGCCAGAGCATAAGTTCAGGAACCACCCGAAGATTAAGTTTATAGAAGCGCCTTTGCTTGATATATCAGCCACATTTATACGTAACAGCATCAAGGCTGGCAAGCCCATACGGTATATGGTAAGCGATATTGTGGAAGAATATATCCGCTGGAAAAAATTCTATCTGTAAATCAGGCTCCTATCTGTTTGGCCAATATCTCTATACCCTCTGTAAAGCTAACAGGGTTGTACCCCAGCACTTCGTTCGATTTCGTTAAATCAAAACCTGTTCTTGGCGGGCGTTTGGCAGGTTGCGTAAAGGTGGTGGAGTCTGCCTTGGAAATTAACGATTTATCAAGGTTAAAGTAATCGGCCGTCATGATGGCCATTTCGTATGGAGTCAGGAAGTCTTTTCCTGAAATATTATAAATGCCTTCTGCTTCTTTTTCTGAAATCAGCAAACATCCTTTGGCTAAATCTTCAGCCAGTGTAGGGGTTCTCCACTGGTCGGTTACGACTTTTATGTTTTTTCCGTCTTCAAGCGATTTCTTCACCCACAGAATAATATTGGTACGGCTCATATCATGAGCAATGCCATATACGAGCACAGTGCGGGCAATTGCCCAGCGAATATTGCTGTTTATTACTATTTTCTCTGCTGCATATTTGCTCCAGCCATAGAAACTGATAGGGTTAGCCTCGGCGTCTTCTTTGTAAGGGCCGTTTTTACCATCAAAAATGAAGTCGGTTGATACATGTAGCAAAAAACAACGGTTTCTTTCGGCTGCTTCAACCAGAAACTCTACTGCGTTTACGTTCTGTTTCCAGCAATCGTCTTTGGCGGTCTCGCACATATCTACATTGGTCATGGCCGCCGTATTAATAATTACTTCAGGTTTAATGCGGTCTATAACCTCTTGCACCTGGGTTTTATCAGTAATATCCATGGGTGTGTAGGTATAGCCTTTAGTAAACGGCAGTCGGTTTTCACCTCTTGCTGTTGCATATACGTCATGATTAGTTGTGCTAACCAGAAGCTCAACCAGCTTTTGCCCCAACAAACCATTAGAACCTGTCAGTAAAATTTTCTTCATATCTTGTGTATTTCTTCTACGCTTAAATGATGTCTGTTTTTCTGTTTGTGGAAATCAACGGATTATCAATCCGTTGTACGTTTTGACGGATTAGCAATCCGTCCTACTGATACTTATACCCATACCGCTTCATGATTTTTTTCTTCTTCATCTTCTTCACCGTCATGCTCATTTTCACGTCTTTTAGCGGTCGGTCGGCTTTATCACGTGGTTGGGCGGCAATGGTGTCTATCACATTCAGGTTGTCAATTACCTCACCAAAAACGGTATAATTATTATCAAGACGGGGGGTACCACCCATGCCCAGGTAATCGACCCTTTGCTGGTTGGTGTAATTCATTTTGTTGCGACCGGCCACTGTGGTCAATTCATCGTCTGTCAGTTTTTTGCCTTGTACAATATAAAACTGGCAGGCACTTGATTTCTTCTCTGGATTATTATCACGGGCAGCAGCCAAAGCCCCTTTTCTGTGCACATGATTAGGCTTAAACTCAAATGGTATACGTTCCATGTCTCCACCACCATTGCCCAACATTTCGCCGGGTTTAGCTTTTCGGGAATTAGGGTCACCACCCTGAATCATGAAACCGTCTATAACACGATGAAACATAAGGCTGTCGTAAAACTTTTTCTTAACCAGTCTGATAAAATTTTCTTTATGCAGCGGCGTATCATCAAACAAAACCATGTGCATGGTTCCGTAGGTGGTTTTCAGGGTAACAAGATAATCTTTCTTTGATTTTTTTTGAGCAAAAGTCAGTGAAGAAACAAGCAAAAAAATAACAACAAACAGACCTTTTTTCATGCTTTGATTAATAATATGAGAGGCACAAAAATACAATAATTATTGATAGCGCTAAACATTTTTTGGTGGCTCCCAAAGTTCTATTTTGTTACCTTCGGGATCCAGTATCCAGCCAAACTTACCGTATTCGGTATCATCAGGCCCGCCAAGAATGGTTACACCTTCATCTTTCAGCGCCACCAGCAGTTCATCCAGATTTTCAACCTGGTAGTTAATCATAAAGTCTTTTTTGCTTGGCTCAAAATAGGTGGTATCCTTCTTAAAAGGATTCCAGGCAGTTGAGGTCAGGTCGTCCGGATTATCCTTTCTGCGCCATTCAAAAATACCTCCCCAAGCCTCTGAGTCAATACCCAGATGCTCTTTGTACCAACCCCTTAATGCTGTGCTGTCTTCCGATTTAAAGAATACACCACCAAGGCCTATTACCCTTTTTTCCATTACAATAGTATTTTATGTTAAAACATGATTGTTTGACACAAACTCATTGAAGGCCTCGCTTTTCAGAATCTTCCTGAACCAAACGGTGTAATCCTGTGGTTTTCTTTGTGCCTCTTCAGTAATTTCTGCCACCGAAACCCACTTGTAAGCAATCACCTCGGTGGGGTTTACTTCAAATGTTTCATTATATATACCCATAAAAACATGGTCTATTTCGTTTTCTGTCAAGCCGTTGTCAAAATGAGCTATGTAATGAAACTTGTATAGAAAGTCGAGAGAGGTTGTGAAACCCATCTCTTCACCTAATCTTCGTTCGGCGGCAGATTTTATTTCCTCATCTACATTAGGGTGTCCGCAACAGGTGTTTGTCCATAAACCACCAGAATGATACTTATCTAATGCGCGTTGATGAATAAGTAATTCGTTGTTATCATTGAATACCAGAACTGAAAAAGCCCTGTGTAGCAAACCCTGCTGATGCACCCACAATTTCTGCCCGCTTCCGGTTGCTTCATCAGCATTGTTTACCAAAATAATCTCTGTTGTATCTATGCTCATGCTTTCGTGTTTAGTTTTTACTCTAAACGCTAAATTAATCAAATTGTTTAGGCCGCTGTTCAGGATTTCTCTGCCAGAAGCTTATCTATCAGACGGTTAAAATCACTCACAAACGCATCGTAGTACTTACCTGTACCCGGGCCCGAAAACCCCGTGTGAATTTTACGTACCTGCCCTTTTTTATCAATAACAATAGTGGTCGGGAAACCTATAACCCTGTTCAGCATAGGTAGTGTTTTTGATGCTTCGTCTTTATTGTTGGTTCCTGCCAGCAACACCTGGTAATCAATACCGAAACGCGCTTTCATGCGCTTGATTTTCGGAAAGGCAAACGTTGTATCGGTGCTTTTTTCATACGCCAACCCTATAATCTCAACGCCCCTGTCTTTATTCTTCTTGTACCACGGAGCCAGAAAGCGGCTTTCGTCCATACAGTTGGGGCACCATGAACCCATAATCTGTATTACCAATACCTTGCCTTTGTAGGCTTCATCGCTCAGCGATATCAGCTTGTTGTCAGTATTCTGAAATTTGAAATCTACTGTCTTATAGCCTTCTTTCAGATACGTTAATTTTGTTACGTCTGGTAATGTTGCGCTACTGTCTTTGGTGGCCGTCCATGATTCATAGCCACTAACACCAGACCAGAAACCTCCCGTCAGGTTATCGCCATCAATTTTTGCCTTAAACAAAAACGCGTGCGTACCATCAAAGCAAGACAACTTCAGGCTGTCGCCCACAATATCGCCGGCCAGATATCGATAATCTCCGGTGGTAGTCAGAAAACTACCCTGTACCTGTGACCCTTTGGTTTGAAACACACCAACCGATTGGGTTGAGTCTTTTTTATCGGCAGATAGAAATAAAACACTGTATTTGTCTGCCAATACGGCTTGGGGTGCATCGCTGGTCTCGGAAAAGCGATAGTTTTTACCATATTCAGCCAAGAATTTGCCAGACACAAATGTAAAATCCGAACGCATTTTTTTCCAGTATCCGGTCATTTTATCACCTTCCACTTTTGCTACTATCTCAGAGTCAAAAATCTCCATGGGTATATGCAACGAATCGTCTTTCAGAAACGATTGATCCATTTTCAGTTTTTCATCGCCATTAATTACCAAAACATTGTAGGCTTCGCCTTCTTTTCGGATATCCAACCCAAAAGGCAGGTCACCGCCTGCAGTGAGTATAACAGCACGCCATGTGCCGGTTTTTACTTCAGCTGTTTTCTGACATGAGGCTAACGCAACAAGTGCTAGCAGGAGTACTTTTTTCATATTTTCTTCGGATGTTAAGACAAAGATAAAAATTTGGATTAATTAGTCAAGTATCCACATTGGCGGCTTTTGTTATATTTTAACATATCCACATAACTTTTGAAGAAGCTTTTTCGTTTGGTTTCGCGTATATTTAATTTTAGCTGAAAAAGCCTGATTAAAAGCGCGCGCATTAAATGAAAACCAAATTAATGATAATTATGAATTGTTTACCCGGGTTTTATGTTATTAATTACTGACAGTTTTTTACGCTTTCTGCTATTGTATTTTTCTTAGTTGAAAACCTTACACGCGCCATCAAGAGTTTAGAATCTTTCTAAATTACGAAAGCTGACAAAAATCATAACATTCCATAACAATCAAATTGTTTAATGACTGTAAATTTGCAGTGTATTTATAGAATGACATGTACGGACACTTTAAAGCGATAACCATTTCTCATAAAAATGCCTCTCTTAATATAAGAGAGCAAATTGCACTTAATGAAGAGGAATGTAAGAATCTGATGCTTAAAATTCGCGAAACATTTGATGTTTCCGAAACACTTGTGCTTTCTACCTGCAACCGTACCGAGATATATTACTACGCCGAAAACAATATTAGCGAAGATATTATACGCCTGCTGGCAAGCTTAAAAGTACTGAATTCGAACGAAATTCTGCCTTATTTTAATTTTATTAATAACCATCATGAGGCGGTTAATTATTTGTTTGAAGTGGCGTTAGGATTACAATCTCAGGTGGTGGGCGACCTGCAGATACCGAATCAGGTGAAACATGCCTACCAATGGTCGGCTGATGCAAATATGGCCGGGCCGTTTTTACACCGCCTGTTGCATACTATTTTCTTTACCAACAAAAGAGTGGTACAGGAAACCGCCTTCAGAGACGGTGCCGCATCTACCTCTTATGCAACGGTTGAGGTACTGGAGAGCTTCCTGCCTTTATTATCGAATCCGAAAATTCTTGTTGTAGGCTTAGGTGAGATAGGCGAAGATGTTTGCAGAACCCTTGCTGATAAAAATTATCAGAACATTACTATAACTAACCGCACTGCAGCTAAAGCCGAGGCGCTGGCGCAGGAGCTGGGCTTTAAAGTTTCTGACTTTAGCACAGTTCAGGAACAAATAATGGAGGCCGACATTGTGATTTCGTCGGTGCGTGTTGAAGAGCCTTTGATTACCCCTGCTACGCTTAAATATAAAACGCTTGCCGTTAAATATCTGATTGACTTATCGGTACCGCGTAGTATTGCCCCTGAAGTAGAAGACCTGACTGGCATTGTATTGTATGACCTGGACGAGATTCAACGCCGTGCGAACGAAGCATTACAACGCCGTTTAGATGCCATACCGCAGGTAAAAGGTATTATTGAAGATGCTCTGGGCGAGTTCAACAACTGGTCGCAGGAAATGATTGTTTCGCCAACTATTCAGAAACTGAAAGGCGCTCTGGAACAAATCAGAAAAGAAGAGATGGCGCGTTTTGTTAAAGAATTGTCGGCAGAGGAAGCAGAGAAAATGGATAAAATTACAGCCAGCATGATGCAGAAAGTAATTAAACTACCTGTATTGCAACTGAAAGCTGCCTGTAAACGCGGAGAAGCCGAAACACTGATTGATGTATTGAACGACCTGTTTAATCTTGAAAAACAGGTTATCTGATAATCCTTGTATACTCTATAATGAAGAAGCCGACTTTACAGCCGGCTTTCTTTTTATATAATAGTTATCTCAATTGCTCCAGCTCGCTTTCTACAAAGGCCATCAGTTCGGCAATGTATTCTTTCGAGAAGTCAAATTTCACATTGGCTGCCTCATAAATTTTGCCAATTGGTGCGGTGTATCCTAAACGAAGTGCGTTCAGGTAGCCCTCTAATCCTTTTGCGTTATCGTGCTTATAATTGCGCCATACGCTGATTGCCCCCAGTTGAGCCATGCCATATTCTATATAATAGAATGGCACCTCAAATACGTGAAGCTGTCTTTGCCATACATATTTCTTGAAACGCTCAAAGCCTTTCCAGTTCGTAACCGAATCTGAAAACAACTCGTATATTTTCAACCATGCCTCCTGACGTTCTTCAATGCTATGCGTTGGATTCTCGTAAATCCAGTGCTGAAATTTATCGATGGTGGCTATCCAGGGCAGTACTTCCAGAATATCTTCCAGATGCTCTACTTTGGCGCGTTTAAGGTCTTCTTCATTTTCAAAAAAGGCACCCCAGTGTTCCATTGAGATTAACTCCATAGACATTGAGGCCAGTTCGGCCACTTCTGACGGCGTGCTGCGGAAAGTGTTGAGTGGCAGGTCTCTGATTTCAAAAGAGTGAATGGCGTGGCCACCCTCATGCACCATAGTTACTACATCTCGCAGGCTTGAAGTGGCATTCATAAAAATAAACGGCACTCCTATCTCTTCAAGCGGGTAGTTATATCCCCCCGGCGCTTTACCCACACGAGACTCCACATCAAAATGCCCCATAGTGCGCATGATGCGGATATAACTGGCCAGCCGGGCATCTATCTCATTAAAACATTGAACGGTCTTATCAAGCAGGTTTTCTCCGTCTGTGAAAGGCTTTAAGGCCGGTTTGCCATCGGTATCTACTTTCAGGTCCCAGGGGCGTAGTTCATCTACCTTTAGCTTTTCTTTTCTTTCTTTGGCCATTTTATTAACCAAAGGCACTACGGTTTCGGCCACCGCCTCATGAAAATTAAAGCAGTCTTGCGGGGTATAATCAAAACGCCCCATGGCGGCAAACATATAATCGCGGAAATTGGCGAAGCCTGCATTGGTAGCAATTTGATGGCGCAAGTCTCTCAGCTCGTTAAAAAGGTTATCAAGCTGCTCATGGTCCTGATAACGTCTCTCCGATATTTTAGTCCAGGCATCTTCCCGAACCCCTCTGTCGGGCGATTGCAAGAGGTCTCCGGCTTTGGGCAGTGTCATTACCTGTCCGTTAATGGTTACCGTCATGGCGCCAACAATAGACTGATACTCAGCCTGTTTGGTTTGAACAAGGGTCTCAAGCGGTATATTGTCTTCACGAAAAATCTCTACTGCCTTTTTCATTCCACGTATGGTAATGTCAAAGCCTTTGTCTTCCAATGCATTCAGGTATGGGCTTTCCAGTGCTTTTTTATTCAGCTGGTCGTTATAAGACGACAGCTGCGGCTGGATTTCTTCCACAAAAAACTGGTAGTTTTTCTGGTTGTCTTCGCTGGCAGTATCACAGGTCATTTTTATATACCGCCAGGCCATGTTTTCAGACAGGTATGACTCCAGCTCGCTGCGGTCAATAAACCACTGGCGTAAGTCCTGCACACTTTCAATATTACGGTTAACCAGATTTTCATACAAGGGCTGCACTTCTGCCCATGAGGTTAACGAAAACGCTTCTCCAATAAATTTGCGGGCTTTCCGCTGAGGGATTACTATTTCTTCCATATACTGTTTTCCTATCATTTTTGAACGACACAAAGATAAACGAATGACCGACAAACTACTATAAATAACAAAAACTGTTGGCAAAGTTTCAGATGTCTATGCTATCGGTCATTTCGCCTAATTTTTCAGATTTTTATCAATAGGTTTTTCATTTTTCGATACTTTCGTAAAATAATCTATGAAACTATGAAGATAAAACCCTTACTATTAACTATTGCGTTGGTTACCCTTTCTATTGCCTGCCATAAAACCCTTACCCACCAGGCTGTGGGCGAAAAGTTTACCCTCAATTATGAGGTAAATCGCTCCGAAAAAGAGATACAGGCCTTTGAAAAAGCCGATGCTGCCATAGGACTTCACAAGCTGCAGGGGCAAATTGTATTCTACGGCAGCTCTAGCATACGCCTCTGGAAAACCCTGAAAGAAGACTTTGCACCACTGCCCGTTATTAACCACGGTTTCGGTGGGTCTACCTTCCCTGAAATGACCTATTATGCCAACCGGATGCTGGTACCGTATAAGCCCAAAATAATAGTGTTGTATTGCGAAAACGATTTGTTTTCGGGTAAGGAGAAAACGCCTGAGCAGGTATTTGATGCCTTTGCCGAACTGGCAACCCTGATACAGAACAAGCTGCCAAAAACTAAAGTGTATTACATTTCGATGAAGCCCTCTATATCAAGAAAAGACAAATGGAATCTTACCACTACGGCCGACGCGCTCATCAGAGCCTATATAGATAAACACAAAAACTTTAGTTTTGTTGATATCAGACCCGTAATGTATGCCCCGAACGGAAAAGTTAATGGTGAATATTTTATTAAAGACAGCCTGCACATGACACCGAAAGGTTATGCCCAATGGACATCGGTAGTAAGGCCCATCTTATTAAAAAACTATAAATAACCAGTTTTATCAACCTCTATTAAACATGAAAAAAATCTTTGTTATGCTTGGCCTGTTGCTTATCACGGGTCTGGCTTTTGCACAGCCTGCCGAACGGCTCATTAAAGTAATTGTAGCCCCGGAACACGAAGACTGGACTTACAAACCGGGCGAACCAGTTAAGTTTTCTGTTACAGTGCTAAAGTATGGTAACCCGCTTAAAAATGTAAAGATTGTTTATCAGATAGGACCTGAGAAATTTGAAACCAAAAAAGACAGCATTATTCTGAAAGACGGGGTTATCAAACTGGATGGCGGTACCATGACCACAGCCGGGTTTTTAAGATGCACTGTTATTGCCAAGGTAGACGGTAAAGAATACCGCAACCTGGCTACTGCTGCCTTTGAACCAGAGAAGATTCAACCGGCTGTAGAATTACCAACCGACTTCGTGCAGTTCTGGAACAAAGCCAAAGCAGACCTGGCCAAAGTGCCTATGGATGCACAGATGACGCTGCTCCCCGAACGTTGCACCGAGACCGTTAATGTTTACCATGTAAACCTGCAAAACTACCGTGAATACGGTACAGTACGCCTGTATGGCATCTTGTGCGTACCCAAAAAAGAAGGGAAATATCCGGCCTTATTGAGAGTACCGGGCGCAGGCGTAAGACCTTATGGCGGAGATGTAAAAACTGCCGAGAAAGGCATTATTACCCTTGAAATTGGTATCCACGGTATTCCGGTTACTATGGATCCTTCTGTGTATGCCAACTTAGGAGCAGGGCCTTTGAATGCCTACTGGACTTATAACCTTGATAACCGCGACTTGTATTATTTTAAACGTGTGTATTTGGGCTGTGTGCGTGCTAACGATTTTCTGGTGAGCCTGCCGCAATATGACGGAACAAATCTGGCAGTTACAGGCGGAAGCCAGGGTGGTGCCTTGTCTATTGTTACGGCAGCCCTGGACCCCCGCGTGAAATGGTCGGCACCTATTTACCCTGCTTTGTCTGATATGGCAGGTTACCTGAAAGGGCGTGCCGGTGGCTGGCCTCATATTTTTGATAAAAGCAATGCGCATAATCATACCGATGCCAAGATAAAAACAGCAGCCTATTATGATGTGGTAAACTTTGCCAAACAACTGAAAGTACCTTGCCTTTACTCAATGGGCTTTAATGACGAAACCTGTCCGCCAACTTCTATGTGGGCAGTTTATAATGTGATTAATTCGCCAAAAACATTGAAACTCTATCAGGAAACAGGCCACTGGACTTTCCCGGAAGAAAATGAAACAGTAATGAACTGGTTATTAGATCAATTATTGGCTAAAAAATGAAATTTAACGCATTCCCTGTCATTAGATACTTACTGTTTTTTATTGCAGGGATACTTGCGTATTTACAAACCCACTATTTTCACACAACTTTTTATTTAACATTTATTGGCCTGGTGTCAGGCCTTTTGGCCTCTGTTTATGGCAAACAGGCTTTTGTAAGAGGCACTCTGGCAGGTTTATTATTCTTTTTCTCTGGCTGGATAATAACTTACCGGTCAACCGCTATTAATAATCCAGCGCATTTTAAAAATCTGGGGGGCATTCAATACTATCAGGCGGTTGTTATCTCCAATGCTGAAACAAAACCCAGAACCTTTAAAGCAGAGGCAAAAATTGAGGCAGTGCAAGCGGGTAGCAAGTGGAAAAACACCGCCGGAAAAGTAATTTTATACTTTAGTAAGGATGATGCTTTTAAACCCGCCTACGGAGATGTATTGCTGATTAAAGGCACACCGCAAGAGGTGGAGTTGCCGAAAAATCCTGATGAGTTTAATTATAAACAATATCTGGCCAATAAAGGAATCTATGCCTCACATTTCTTAAAAGATAAAGACTATCTTCTGCTGGGCAACAAGCCGCCTTCTGCTTTACTTAAAACTGCGTTTCAGGCCAATTTATATGCCGATAGCGTTTTTAAGGCATGGGTACAAACACCACGTGAATATGCCATTGCCAACGCAATGATTGTGGGTATAAGAGACGATATTGATGACGATTTGCTGAGTGCCTATTCGGCGTCTGGCGCCATTCATGTGTTGTCTGTTTCAGGAATGCATGTAGGGATTTTGTTCTGGATTATTGGAATAGCTTTGGGCTGGCTAAAGAAAAAAGGCAAATACGGGCCCTGGATTTTCCTGCTCATTACACTAAGTATCTTGTGGACCTACGCTCTTTTTACAGGCTTGTCATCAACCGTACTAAGGGCAACCGTTACTTTTTCTTTTCTGCTTGCAGGTACCACTTTAAACCGGTCGCACAATATTTATAATATACTGGCGGTTTCTGCTTTGGTTTTGCTGGCCTGGAACCCCTACTGGTTGGCCGACATCGGCTTTCAGTTGTCTTATCTGGCTATTGTCGGCATTGTATATCTTTATTCATATCTGAATGAATTGGTTAACCCAACGAACCCCCTCATTCGGATAATATGGGAAGGAACCGTCATTTGCTTTGCTGCCCAATTGTTTACCACCCCACTTAGCATTTACTATTTTCACCAGTTTCCGGCTTATTTTCTTATAGCCAACCCCGTCGTTGCCTTTTTCTCTTTCAGTATTCTTCCGGCGGGGCTATTCTTATTGTTTTTTGCCAACGTTCCCGGACTTTCTCATGTTTTGGCTTTTATCTTAAAATACTCATGCCTTTTATTAAATGAGTCTGTTTTTGCTTTTCAGAAACTGCCCCTGTCAACCCTCAAAGGCTTTTCTATATCTATGCCAGAATTACTGGCATGGTATGCTATTTTGGGCTCAAGCATTGCTTTCTTCCGATATTCAGAATTGAAGTATCTACGCATAGCTACCGGGCTATTTAGTATATTGGCTTTAGCCAATGTATATGAAGATTACAAACAGAGTAATCAAAAGGAATTGACGTTCCATGCTATCAATAACCATGCAGGTGTAAGTTTAATAGAAGGGAAGTCTGCAACCTTTATGGGTGACTCGGGTGTTATACACGATGAGAAGATTTATAATTTTAATTTGAAGAATTATTACGACAGAATGGGCGTATCAAACCAGAATCTTTTGGACGTGGCGTCTTATACCAACCATCAGGGTATGACAGTTTTTGAGTTTGACGGTAGAAAAATACTCTGGTTACAAAAGCATTTCAACGGCAAAATCATAGGCCGAACCAATTATGTACTGCTCTCAAACAATGCCATCAGAGACCTGAGGGCTTTTGAAAGTTTAAAGCCTGACTTGATAATTGTTGATGGCTCTTATAAACCCTATCTGGTCGAAAATCTGAAAAAACAGGCCGGTAATTTGCGCTTGCCTCTGGTTGTGTTAAATCAGACAGGAGCCTACTCTGTCAGGGCAAATTGAGCCAACATTCAACTTTTCAAAAAATTCAGCAGCTATCTAAAATCATTATGCAATTGAAACACTTTACTATTCTTGTTACATTTTTTACTGGTTTTTCATTGTTTGCGCAGGCACAGGAAACAGACACCACTATTGCCACGCAACAGTTGAACGAAGTGGTAGTAAGAGGCTTTGAAACCGAAAGAAAGCTCACCGAGACAGCCGCTTCGGTAGGCGTGCTGACAATTAAAGATATTGAGAGATTCCAGAACACAACCCTGGTGCCTGTTTTTAATACCTTGCCGGGTGTACGCATGGAAGAGCGCTCTCCGGGCAGTTATCGCCTTTCCATCCGGGGTAGTTCTCTCCGCTCTCCTTTTGGTGTTAGAAATGTAAAGATTTACTGGAATGATATTCCACTGACTGATGGTAACGGTAATACTTTTCTGAATGCCATAGATATGAATACCGTTGGCAATATTGAGGTAATTAAAGGCCCTGCAGGAAGCATTTACGGTGCCGGAACAGGAGGTGTGATACTATTGGGTGGTAATAAGGCACTGGCGCAACAGAGCTCAAAAGATAAACCTACCAGCTATATAAATACTACCTTTGGCTGGGGAAGTTTCGGATTACAGAACCGGGCCATATCATGGAATCTGGCTACAGAGAAAATTAACTCAGTATTGAGTTATGCTCATGCACAGGCCGACGGTTACCGCCAGAACAGTGCCACAGTACGTGATGTGCTTAGCTGGCGATCAAATTTCTTTGCGTCTGCATATAGAACGTTTAATGTATCGGCCCTGTATTCTGATATGTATTATCAAACGCCGGGTGGGCTTACGAAGGCACAGATGGACCAGAACCCCAGGCTGGCGCGCCAGCCTACACCAACAATACCGGGGCCAATTCAACAAAAGGCTGGTATTTACCAGAAAGTATTTAATCTGGGGGTATCGCAGGAATACCGCTTTAATGAACACTGGACAAATGTGACGGCTTTATACGGAACTATCACCGAACTAAGGAACCCATTTATTACCAATTATGAAATCAGGAATGAACAGACATTTGGCGGACGTACCCGCACAACCTATGCGTTTCGAACAGGTACAGTTTCTAATCGCCTGTCAGCCGGAGGAGAGTTTCAGCAGTCAAACTGGGTGATTCGCAACTTTGGTAACAGAGGCGGCAATATTGATACCCTGCAAACCAACGATAACGTGGGCGCCATGAGTTATTTTCTCTTTACACAACTGGAAACAGAACTACCACAAAACATTATATTGACAATCGGTGCCAGTTATAACAGCGTAAAGTATAACTTCACCCGGGTTTCAGACGCGCCGAACATCAAACCGGTTGATAATTTTCTGCCGGCTGCCTTTTTACCCAGAATAGCTTTATTGAAAAAAATAATAGATAAGGTGGCTGTTTTTGCCAGTGTCAGCAGCGGGTTTTCTCCGCCGTTAGTAAGTGAATTTACTGCCGGATACCGAAACACCACCTTTGTGCCTACGCTGGCCTCTGAAAGAGGTACTAATTTTGAAATTGGTACCAGAGGAAACCTGTTCAATCAACGATTGTCGTTTGATGTAACTGCGTATTCTTTCCGCCTGCAGAATACTATTGTAAGACGTGTGAACGAAGCAGGAACCGAGTACTTTGTAAATGCCGGAGGCACCCTGCAAAACGGGCTGGAAGTGTTGCTGAACGGCTGGCTTGTAAAAAAACCCGAAGCAACAACAGTGCGGGAAGTAAGGCTTTTTAGCAGCTTTACACTGGCAGACTATCAGTTTAAAAACTATAAGCAGGTACAAACTGATTTATCTGGCAAAAGCCTGACGGGTGTACCGCGGCATGTTTGGGTATCTGGTCTTGACATCGTCAGTCAGCCGGGTTTTTATCTGAACTCAACTATTAACTTTACCGACCGTCTGCCCGTGAACGATGCCAATACGGTTTATGCCAACAGCTACTGGTTGCTCAATGCAAGGGTGGGGTATCAGAAAACATTTAAGCCGTTGGCTATCAACATCTTTGTAGCAGGCGACAACCTGCTGGACAAGCTCTACAGCCTGGGTAACGACCTGAACCCGGTTGGCAATCGTTTCTTTAACCCTGCTCCAACCCGAAACTGGCAGGTAGGTGGCAACGTAAAGATATTTCTTTAAATGAAGAGGGCCGGTTAGTGGCCCTCGTTTATTTTACTTTGCTGCCTTTATCATCTTCAAACAAACCGGCATAGACACTTTTACTTCTTTACCTGTGGGTGTCAGCGTTCCGGTTTTGGCATCTCTTTTAAAGAGCACAATGTTGTCGCTATCCTGATTTGCTACCAAAATCCATTTACCGGTTGGGTCTATCATGAAATTACGGGGAGTCTTGCCCTGAACCGACTGATTGGCAATGTAGGTAAGTTTTCCTGTTTTCTGGTCTATACTGTAAATAACCAGATGGTCATAAAAACGATTGGAGCCATACAGAAACTTGCCATCGGCAGAAATATGAATATCAGCGCAGGCATTCCGGCCTTTAAAATCAGGTGGTAGGGTAGATATGGTCTGCATTTCCTCCAAAGCGCCTTTGCCGTAGTGATAGGCCGTTACAGTAGAATTCAGCTCCTGAATGACATACGCCCATTTACCATTGGGATGAATCTTGAAATGCCGTGGCCCGGCGCCATCGGCCGTTTTGGTAGCCGGAGGATTGCCCGCACTCAGGCGTCCGGTTTTGGCATCTAACTGATAACTCATCATTTTATCTATGCCCAAATCTGCCACAAAAATATCAGTATTGTTGGGGGCAATGTTTACCGAATGTACATGTGGTTTCTCCTGACGGCTGGCATTGGCACCCTTGCCCTCATGCTTAATAGTTTGTGTAGGAGCGCCCAATGAGCCATCTTTTTCAATAGGCAATATGCTCAGGCTGCCGCCACCATAATTACCAACCAAAGCCCATTTTCCGGTTTTGTCAACCGATATATGGCAAGGCCCCGAACCACCTGCCGACTGCGTATTCAGTTTGGTCAGCTTCCCTGTTTTATTATCAAAGCTGTAGGCATTTACCGAACCGTCTTCTGTCTCGCCAACGGCATAAACAAATTTCTGATTGGGCGCTACATCCAGAAAAGTCGGGTTTTTAATTCCGCTTGTTACGCTTACCGGTGTAAAATCTCCGGTCTGGGCATTAAATTTATAAACGTACATACCCTCGCTTCCTTTGCTGGTGTACGTACCCACCAACAGGTAATAGTCATTATTTTGTGCATAACTGCTGAAAGACACGAACATAAGCAGTGAGCAACAGCGTATCAGGTTCCTGAAATTCATCATAAGTAACGGTTGAATAATGTTCAATAAATGTACACCAAAGATAGCTACTTTTTGGCTTTTTTATTTATTTGCGGCTTTCAATTAAAGATATGCAGGCTCCAAACATTACCACCGTAAAAACAGCTGCCGATGTAAGAGGTATTCTGGCACTTCAACAAAAAAACCTTAAAAAGAACCTCACAGCCGAACAAATAGAAAGCCAGGGATTTGTAACAGTTGAACATAACTTTGATGTTCTGAAAAACATGAACAATGCCCAACCCAGCGTAATTGCCAAAGACGGAGATACCGTTGTGGGCTACTGCCTGGCTATGTTGCCTCAGTTCAGATACGATGTGCCTGAAATAAGAAGTCTTTTTGATACCATTGATTTATTAACATTTGAAAACCGCCCCCTTAAAGAGTTTAATTACGTAGTAATGGGGCAGGTATGTGTAGGAAAAGGCTACCGGAGCATGGGGCTTTTTGATGGTATGTATCAGAAATTACGAGAGGAGCTTTCAGATAAATTTGATATGTGTATCACAGATATATCGTCCAGAAATCTTCGTTCGCAAAAGGCACATACGCGTATCGGGTTTCAGAACATCAAAGATTTTCATGATACCGAACTGAACGAAATCTGGCGTGTGGTGCTGTGGGACTGGCGCAGCTAAGTCAGCAATATTCAGATTGTCGGCACAGAAAAACCATCGTAATTTTGGTTTATAAACACGTAAATGCAGATGGAAACGTTAGAAAATCAGGACAACATAGATTATAGCCGCATTGAAAAGGCCATACATTTTATTGAAGATAACTTTCAGCAGCAACCGAGCCTGAAAGAAATTGCAGACCATGTAGCCCTGTCAGAATTTCATTTCAACCGCTTATTCAGCAAGTGGGCAGGCACCAGCCCTCAACGGTTTATGCGTTTTCTTACCAAAGAATTTGCCAAAGAAAAGCTAGCCCAGAGCGATAATCTTCTGGACGCTACGTTTGAATCGGGTCTGTCGAGCACCAGCCGCCTGCATGATTTGTTTGTCACTTATGAGGCCATGACCCCTGCCGAGTTTAAAGCCAAAGGCGATGGGCTTACCATTCATTATGGCATCCATGAAACGCCTTTCGGTCAGTGCTTGATAGCCGTAACGGGTAGGGGCATTACCGATTTACGCTTTATTGAAACAGAGGGCCATGAAATGGCTATTTCGGGAATCAGAACTGATTTTACGAATGCAGAATTTGTTTTTGACAAAGAGTTTACCCGACCATTTATTGAGCAGATATTTTACGGAACAGAAAAAACCATAACCCCAATTACATTGCTTTTAAGAGGCACTAACTTTCAGATAAAAGTTTGGGAAGCACTGTTGAAAGTTCCGTTCGGGCAAATGGTCAGTTATAATACCATAGCTCAAAACATTGGTCAACCCACTGCACATAGAGCCGTAGGAACAGCCATCGGCAGCAATCGCCTGGCTTATGTTATTCCGTGCCACAGGGTTTTACAAAAGGTAGGAGGCATCGGCGGATATCGCTGGGGCATCACCCGTAAAAAGGCTATGTTGGGTTGGGAAATGGGGAGATTGTAGTGTGGCGTAGCAGTAGCACGGAATGATATTCCGTGTCACGGGTTCATCCTTTCCACAACAGATATTTCTCCCTCATACAAACCGCGCAGGGGCGATATCCACAGTTCATTGCCTCTGCCTCATTCTCAAAAAATACACGATTTTTTACTTTCATCTTTTTCCCAGACCGGCAGTCTAATCTTCCGTAAATCTTCAATTTCATATTCCCGGCCATAGTTACCTCTTCATACTTTATTTTCTTCCACAAGGCTCTGGCTCTCGTAAAACGGCTGGCACCTAAAGCTGAGTGCTTTATCATGGTGCATCATGAAAAATAACGCCCAGATTAAACCGCTGCCCTTTCCTTAACTCACTTACTCCATGCCGCACGGTGGCACGGTAGTAACCTTTTGTACCTAAAACAGATCTGTAATTAGTTGTAAAAATAACAGCATCTCCCCTTCTGGGTTGTAACACAATGGGCTTCGACTGCATTCGTGGGCGGTTCTCCACCATCACAAATTCGCCACCTTCGTAATCCAAACCAGCCTGTGTAAGAAATACCACCATCTGAAACGGAAAGTAGACCTCACCATACAAATCCTGATGGAGGGCATTCCAGTCCCCGGCCTGATATTTCAGAATCAAAGGTGTAGGTCTGGTCTGTCCGGCCTCATGACATTGTTCCAGAAGTCCCTTCAGAGCCTCGGGAAAATCTTTATTAATCCCAAGTTTAAACATCCAATCATTGGCCACCTTAGCCAGATGCGGATAAACAGATTGCCTTAATTGAGTAATGACGTCAGGTAGAGGATACTTGAAATACTTATATTCCCCGCTACCAAACTGATAGCGTTTCATGTTGATTATGCTTCGGTAAAGAGTAATATCATCATAACTTTCTATCAATTGTTTGCATTCTTCTACTGAAAGTATTTGAGGTAAAACGGCATATCCTTTTTCGTTCAGGCTATCTGCATGTTGTTGCCAATGCAGGCTTTCTACGCGCTGCGCTATTTCCGCTAACATATTTGCTGGGTTTGTTGCAGGCAAAAGTCTTAAAACCATTTAGACTTATCCAGCCGAATCTTGCTCTATTTCATAAAAGCAAAAACAGCATGAAAAATCAAACCCCTTGTTCTATTTTTGGACAATAATTAGCAAAGCAATGAAGCAGGAAAATTTACAGATAAACACTTTCAATAAAAATAGTTGGGTTGTAACAATTATTGGTTTTGACATTGACAATCCGAAGCATTATCAGGCATTTAAGGAGATTAACTATAGCTGGATAAACCAATACTTTAAAGTTGAGCAGGGAGACCTGGATTCGTTAGAAAACCCGGAGAAGTATTTTCTGGCTACCGGTGGTGCCATACTGCTGGCTAACCGGGACAATGAAATTCTGGGGACAACTGCCCTGAAACCCATATCTAACAATAGTTTTGAACTCTGCAAAATGGGCGTAAGTGATAGCGCCAAAGGCCTGGGTATCGGCTTTGCATTGGGCAGGGCTGCCATTGAGAAAGCCCGGGAGCTTGGCGCTAAAAGAGTATATCTGGAGACAAACTCTTCGCTAGCCCCAGCTCTGAACCTCTACAAAAAGCTGGGTTTTACAAGGGTAGAAGATTTCACATCGCCATATAAACGAGCCGATGTAGCCCTGGAAATGTACTTATAGTTTTTCACGAAAAACTATTATCTTCGCAAATCAAATAATCAAAGAACTAATTATATGAGAAAAAAAATTGCCGCTGGCAACTGGAAAATGAATAAAACTTTTGAAGAAGGCCAAATCCTTTTGTCAGAAGTAGTTAATATGGCTAAAGACGAAATCGTGAACCCTGATGTACAGATTGTCGTTTGTGTTCCGTTTCCTTATTTAGGCACTTTCGGAAAACTGATTGATACCACTAAAGTAGCATTGGGTGCACAAAACTGCTATCCGAAAGCTTCTGGAGCTTATACAGGTGAGGTATCAGTGCCTATGTTGCAATCGGTAGGTGTTCAGTATATCATCATCGGTCACAGCGAACGCCGTCAGTATTTCAATGAGTCTGATGCTTTTCTGGCTGAGAAAGTAAACGCAATTCTTGAAGCCGGATTAACCCCTGTTTTCTGCTGCGGCGAAACCCTTGAACAACGCAACGAGGGCATCCATTTTGATTTCGTAACGGGTCAGTTAACCAACAGCCTTTTCCATCTATCAGCTGACGATTTGAAGAAAGTCGTAATTGCCTACGAACCCATCTGGGCTATCGGAACGGGCGTAACTGCCAGTAACGACCAGGCACAGGAAATGCACAAAGTATTGAGAGACCATCTGGGTTCTAAATACGGTGCTGAAGTTGCTGAAGAAATAAGCATTCTATACGGAGGCAGCGTAAACGGTGCTAACGCACAAGAACTATTTGCCTGCCCTGACGTAGACGGTGGCCTTGTAGGTGGCGCTTCGTTGAAATCAAGAGAATTTGTAAATATTGCTAAATCGTTCTGATATATAAAAGTGTGCCGGGTACATATCCGGCACGCTATTCACCAGAATCGGATTTGTTGTTACGTGGCTTAATAAAGTAAAAAATACCAGCTACAGAAGCTACCAATAATACAATCAATAGTATTTTCTGCACGTTACCCTCATTGGGATTCTCCAGCAATTTTCTGATTTCTTTCGCCTGTTGGCCCGTCCATACCGCCAGTAATGTTCTGGGTATCATACCCATAAACCCTCCTATCAAGATATTCTTTAGTTTCGCGCCTGATAACGCAAAAACAAAGTTGGTTAAAGCAAAAGGCAAAACAGGCGATAGTTTGGCGAAGAAAATAATCTTCAGTTCCTGTTGTTGAATAGCATCTAACAGGTCTTTTGCTTTCTTGTTTTCCTGTAAGTAATTTCTGAACTGGTCTTTATCAAGCCTGCGTGTAATAGTATTTACCAGCACAATGCCCGCCATGTTCATTAATAACAAAGGTAATACCGCGCCCCAGCCTAAAAAGTAACCAAAAACCAGTGCAAGAAATGTGGGTGGGGTAATCGCCACTGCTGATGTAATACAGCAAAGCAGTGTGATAAGTGCCCACCGGGTGGGGCTGAATGTTATGATCTCTGCCTCATTTGTTATTACCCAGACAGTAATAATTGAGGTGAAAATCAACGGAACAACTGTTAAAAAAACAGACGAAACAAGTGCGAAAGAGTATTTGCCGGAATTATTCAAGTATGGCTCATTTTTACAGGCCACAAAAATACGCATTACAAATACCTGATGCTAAAGATTATTAAAGAAGAAATCCGAAGCGAACAACAATAGGTGAATTATTACCACCTAAGCCCTGCGGACTGATAAAACCCCGGTTAGGGTAGCCCAGGTTGTACATCAACGAAATAAAACTGCCTCTGTTTCCGCCGCGCCCCTGATAAAACCCGGCACCTAGTAGCGGTGAGCCTTCCCACTTCTTTTTAATGTCGGTAACGGGAGTATTCGGATTAAAAGAATAGAACTGACTGGCATAGGCATTCATCATTTCATATTCTGCATGTATAAAAATAGATCTGAAAACCTGCTGCCTTACAAATAGCTTGGGTCCGTAAACCAAATTGCCGTTCTGGTTAAAATTACCCTGGTATATCAGGTTGGCGCCCAGCCCGGCAACAGTTCCTTTTTCCCCTAGCTCATACCCTACCATAGGCGACACATCAATGTAAAAGGCACCAAAGAAACCAAGCCATAAATTACCTCCATACCTTAGTCTTTCTTTCCAGGCGGGCTTTGGCTGCTCAAAAAATATGGGCTTTTCTTTCTGTTGTGGTTCTTCTTCCTGTGCAAATGCCGCAAAGGCACAAATAAGTAAGGTAAGGGTTAAAAAAGCTTTACGCATGTGTTAATGCTGTTTCTTGTAAAAAATCAGGCAGTTCAATGGTCTCTAACAATTGTTCTTCAAGCATATTTGCCCACTCTAGTAAATAAACGATAACATCTTCTCTAACATTGTGGCGCAAATAGCGTTTTTCTACAGGTAGGCGAGACAAAACGTCTTTGTCTGATAGTTTCTCAAGATTTTTCAGGTCTTCTAACGTAAACCCTGCTGTCAGCATTTCAAAAATCAGCAGGTCAATGGGCATGGCACTAACACCACAATAATCATTCAATTGTTCGTTCCAGTCGCCGCGCCCCTGCATGGCGTATGCATGTATTTCTGCTTTGGTTTTCCGGGTTACCTCCTGCGCCAGATTGCCGCAGTTACAACTACCCATGTGCCCCCACATATATTGCGTACCAGCCTGAAGCTTGCCGGCGGTACGCCTTAAAGCATCTACTATTTCTTGTTTTACCTGTGCCATTGCTTAATCTTTTTAATTTCTTGCTATAAAACCATATTAAAGTTAACAAAGTTTATATTTTTTTAAAATTCAGATTTCATTACTAGACAGGTACCACCCAAGAAATAACGTAGCTCATAGAAAACTAAAAACCGGCTTAACGAGGGCTTTATATTAAGACAATATCGTTGGCATTGGCCACTTCAAAATTCTGGGTACTTAAATTGGCTTTCAGTTCGGCAGATGTAACCCTGATACGTGCCACTCCTACCATTACGCCGTGGCCATCTGTTATCTCCACCACCTCTCCGGCTTCAAAATCTCCCTTAACCTTTTTTATACCCACTGCCAGCAAACTGCTGCGTTTCTGAAGGGCTTTTACGGCTCCGGCATCAATTTGCAATGTGCCTACGGTTAAGCTACCGCTTGCCAGCCATTTATTACGCGATGAAAGATTTACCTCCTGCGGCAGAAACTCACTTCCGGCTTGCCCATTCAATGCGTTCAGGATACCATCAGGGGTTTTCATGCCGAAAATAATCACCTTAATTCCCATGCGGGTAGCCAGCTTGGTAAACGTTAATTTAGAGGCCATACCGCCCGAACCCAAAGCCGACTTACTGTTATCAACCAGACCTAATATCTGGTTATCAATGGTTTCTATTTTTCTTATTATGTTCTTTTCTTTATCCAGCAAGCCGCCAACCGACGTGCATATCATCAGGGTTTCGGCGCCAAAGCCAGTGGCTATCAGGGTGGCTAGTTCATCATTATCTGAAAACTTCAACTCGCGGTTACTCACCACATCGTTTTCGTTGGCAATTGGTATGATACCATTTGCCCACAACTCCTGATACGTTTCTTTCAGTTGCAGAAACTGCTCACGGTTACCAAAGTGTTGGCGCTCGCACAAGCTCTGTGCAATTTGTATATTGTATGCAGAGAAGTACCTGGAATAAATATTTAATAACAGCGGATTGCCAATGGCTGCGGCGGCCTTCCTTTCTGCAATTTGGCCTGAATACTGTTTTATATAGTGCTTGCCTGCTCCTACCGCGCCCGACGACACAATAACAATATGATACCGGGCATGTAACACAGAAACCTGCCGGGCAATATCGGCAATAATGGTTTCGTCTGGCTCGCCGTTGGTTTGCGTTATAGAAGCAGTACCAAATTTAATAATAAGAATAGGCAATTGGGTCATTGGGTGGGGTGCTTAATGCTTGTTACTGTTTACTGTTGTCTCTCTACTATCAGGGTAAACAAAAAAGACGCAAGGTTTTGCGTCTTTTTTGTTATGAAGATTTTATTTCTAAACTTTCGCAGGCCCTGCGAGCGGCTTCCTGCTCTGCTTTTTTCTTGTTCCATCCACCACCGGTGCTAATGGCCTCACCATTTACTTTTACCTGTGCCACAAATTCTTTATGGTGATGCTTGCCGTTTTCCTGCACAATCTCAAAAACAATCTTTTTGCCTTCCTGTTGTGCCCAGCTTAGCAGAATACTTTTATAATTGGTATTGGTCTGAATAACGGTGTCGAGGTCGAAATAATTGGCTATCAGTTTTTTCAGAATGAAAGTTCTGGTAAATCTGAAGCCTTTGTCGAGATAAATGGCGCCGATGAGGGCTTCCATGGCATCGCCATACATGGATGTTCGGCTGTGTGCAATGCGCTGGCCATCAAACTGAATGAGCTTCTCTAAACCAATCTTGCGTGCTACCTGATTCAAAGATTCGCGGTTAACAATTCTCGACCTGATTTCGGTTAAGAACCCTTCATCCTTGAACGGATATTTCTTGAAAAGGTATTCGGCTACTATCATGCCCAACACCGAGTCTCCCAAATATTCGAGCCGTTCGTTAGACTCGCGAAAACCACCAATATTGGTTTCTTTTGACGCAGAGGTATGTCGAAAGGCCAACTGATAGAGCAAAGGATTACTCGGCTTTTCACCAATAATTTGCTCTACAGCTTTTCTAAACTCACGTTCTTTTGAACTCGTTTTAAAGAATCCCCAAAAGTTACTAGCCTCCGACAACACGTTTCGAAATTAGATTTTCTTAAATATTAGCGTAGCATTATGTCCGCCAAAACCAAAACAATTACTCAAAACTACATCAATTTTTTTTGATTTCGCCACATTTGGGGTTAAATCTATTCTTGGGTCAATTGCCTCATCAATATTGAACAGATTTATGGTTGGCGGAACAACCTGATTTTGGATAGCCAGTACCGCAGCTACAGATTCAACTGCTCCGGCTGCACCAAGTAAGTGGCCAGTCATTGATTTGGTAGAACTGATGCTCATCTTGTAGGTATGATCACCAAACAACTGCTCAATAGCTTTAATTTCCTGTGGGTCACCCAGTGGTGTTGAGGTACCATGTGTATTGATATAATCAACCTCTTCAGGTTTCATGTTGGCATCTTCCAGGGCATCCTGCATAGAAAGAAACGCTCCGAAACCTTCGGGGTGCGGGGCTGTAATATGATAGGCGTCTGAAGACATACCACCACCTACTATCTCGCAATATATTTTGGCTCCACGTGCCACTGCATGCTCATACTCTTCCAGAATCAATGCTGCACCGCCATCGCCCAACACAAAACCGTCACGGTCTTTGTCATAAGGTCTTGAACCCGTTGCAGGGTCATCGTTTCTTTCAGACATGGCACGCAAGCCGTTGAAACCACCAATACCCGCTTGAGTAATGGCAGCCTCTGAGCCACCTGATATACAAATATTAACTCTACCTAAGCGTATGTAATTAAATGCGTCTATGATGGCATTATTGGTAGAGGCGCATGCCGATACAGTAATGTAGTTTGGACCACGGAAGCCATATTTTATAGAAATCTGGCCCGAGGCACTGTCGGCAATCATTTTTGGAATGAAAAACGGATTGAATTTCGGGGTACCGTCACCACTGGCAAAGTTAATCACCTCTTCTTCAAAGGTTTTCAGACCGCCAATACCCGACCCCCATATAACACCGGCTTTATTTCTATTGATTGTTTCCAAATCAATACCAGAGTCCTTCACAGCTTCATCGGCTGCTACCATGGCATACTGGGTAAATAAGTCCATTTTACGGGCATCCTGCCTTGGTATAAATTGCGTTACGTCAAAGTTTTTAACTTCGCAGGCAAATTTTGTTCGGAACTTACTGGCGTCGAACTTAGTGATAAAGGCTGCGCCGCTCACACCGGTTGATAATCCGTGCCAGAACTCTTCTACCGTATTACCGATAGGCGTTATAGCCCCCAATCCTGTTACAACTACTCGTTTGAAAGCCATAAAATGAGGTTTGAAGTTTCAAAGTTATAAAGTTTCAAGTTTCAGGCTTGTATCTTGAAACTTGAAACTCGCAACTCGAAAATTATTTAGAATTTTCTTCCAAGTATGTTATAGCCTGACCTACTGTCTGGATATTTTCTGCCTGGTCGTCTGGGATTGATACGTTAAATTCTTTTTCAAATTCCATTATCAATTCCACAGTGTCTAGTGAATCTGCTCCCAAATCATTGGTAAATGATGCCTCAGGAGTTACTTCAGACTCTTCAACGCCGAGTTTTTCTACGATAATTCTCTTTACTTTAGATGCAATTGCTGACATTTTGAACTGTAGTTTGGTGAAAAACGACTGCAAAGAAAATGCTTTTCAACGAAAACAACAAAATACCGGAAAGTTTTTTAGTGTCAGAAAACTTTCGACATTTGTATTTGTTTTTCTATTAAAGCCTGAAATACGAAAGAAATTTTGGAAAAACGCTCCGGAATAGAAATATTCCATCAATTAATTAAGAAAAACCTACTTTACAGTGGGCAAAAAAAACATTTAAAGTGCTGAAAGTCAATCAATTAAAAAACCAGAATTCGGGCAATTTTTTCTTAATTGCCGGGCCATGTGTGGTAGAGGGCCATGATATGGCTCTTGAAATTGCCGAGAAAGTAAAGAAAATTACCGACCGCCTGCAGATACCTTATATATTTAAGGCGTCGTATCGGAAAGCCAACCGAACCAAATTGAACTCTTTTACAGGTATTGGTGATGAACTTGCCTTGAGTATTCTGAAAAAAGTGGGTGACACGCTTGAACTGCCAACCATAACAGACATCCACGAGTCTCATGAGGCCGCCATCGCTGCCGGGTTTGTAGATGTTTTGCAGATACCTGCTTTTCTATGCCGCCAGACCGAACTGCTGGTTGCCGCTGCTGAAACCGGCAAAGCTGTTAATGTTAAGAAAGGACAATTTATGCACGGCTCAGGAATGGGCTTTGCGGTTGAAAAAATTAATGCCGTAAACCCTGACGCACAGGTAATGCTGACCGACCGCGGGAATTCGTTCGGGTATTCTGATATTGTGGTCGACTACCGCAATATTGTAGAAATGCAGGCCTTTAACGTACCCGTAGTAATGGATTGCACGCACTCGCTTCAACAACCTAACCAGTCATCAGGTGTTACGGGTGGTAAACCGGCTCTGATTGAAACCATAGCCAAAGCAGCCATAGCCGTCGGGGCTGACGGAATATTTATTGAAACCCACATGGAGCCCTCTATGGCTAAGTCAGACGGTGCCAATATGTTACCGCTTAACCAGCTTGAATCTTTATTGGAAAAACTGGTCAGAATCCGCGAAGCGGTAAAGAAAAACTAATTTCCATAAGCATAAATAGCTGAAAAAGAGCCACTTAAAGGCACTTTACAAGCAAATACCGCTCAATAATATTTACCGATTAAATTTCATTTATTAATATTAAAAAATATATTTTCGTTATATTTACAGGGCAGCGTGCCTTCATAGAAATTAACATTTTTCAAGAATATGGCAAAGAAGAAAGATGCTCAGGAAGAGCCTGAACAACAAATAAATATTGAGTTATCGGAAGAAATGGCAGAGGGAGTATATGCAAATCTGGCTATGATTGCTCATTCTAATACCGAGTTTGTAATTGATTTTATCAGATTAATGCCCGGTGTACCCAAGGCCAAAGTAAAATCCAGGGTTATTCTTACACCAGAACACGCCCAACGTTTGTTAACCGCCCTGCAAGACAATATTTCTAAGTATGAAGATAACTTTGGTTCTATCAGAGAAACCAACGAACCCCTGCCTTTTCCGATGAATTTCGGTGGCCCTATGGGAGAAGCATGATACTTTCCTGCTCTTTAAAACAAAAGCTCTGAAACCGGTTTCAGGGCTTTTGTTTTGGGTAGTCAGAACTCAATCCCCAATCTTACAACCAGTCTCTTATACTTTCGGTCTTCCTTCAATTCATTCCAGTAAATCCCGTCTCCCTGGCGTTCCTGTCTGTATTCAGCCTTCTGAAATCGGTATCCAAAGTTAATCAGCCAGGCAGAACCGTTTCTCATAGGTAAACGGTACCCAACTGTAGGGCTTATCATTAAGCCGCCTGAGGTCTTAAAACCTGTATTGTCTTCGTTCAGCCAGGCTGTTGAATAACCAACATCAAGACCTCCCAACAGGCTGCTTCCTTCTTCTCTTTTCTGATGTATGTTTCTTCTTATGCCCAATGCTAATGGCATCAATAGGGTTTCGCCGTATCCATCAACCCCCAACGTAAGGCCGGCCGCAGTTTTTGAGTTTATATAAACGCCATTGAATGTCTGCCCTGAAACATTTACCTGCTTGCTTACCTGATATATTGCCGGAACCCCAACTGAAGGCCCAGAGTAAGGATACCACCCGCCATAAGAGGCCAGATACTTTGTGCGGCCAAACAGAACGCCGAACTCTGTCATATTCACAAACCTGTGTTTCCTGAAAAACTTCTCTTTGGTTTCCTGCGCCTGGGTTTCATTACTACTACCTGCAATGCTCATCAACAAAAGGCTTACTGAAATAATATAAATATTAAGGTTTTTCATCTGATGTGCCGTTTTAAGGTTTATATCTATTGTTTTACCGGAATTACACTCAATAGTTTCATGTCTTTCAGATTACTGGCATCGTACTGATACAAGCCATCTTTACCAACCATCAACAGGTGTTTTCCACCTAGCGGAATCACATCAAAGGCATCCATTTTATCAATATGCTGCTGCAGTTTTATGTCTGACGCGATACTGGCATCAAAAGATTTGAGACCAAATTTACCCTCACAGATAAAAAGACTGGGGAAGTCTACACCCAAGCCGGCGGGGTTCTGCATTTCATAGCTTTTAATTAGCCTGGGTGCAGAAAGATTGGCCACATCTATTACATCTAGCCTGTTGGGTGCAACACCACACCATCCAGCGCGTAGCGTTACGTACGCAATGTTGTTATGCACCACCACCGGGTCGCAGGCGCGGGCGTGCTGAAACATTGACATCAGCTGAGGCTTTGAGGGCTCTTTATTATCAAAGATGTAAAGCCCTGTGGTTGACCCAATAAACAGTTTGTCCTGATAAGGAAAAATAGTTTCGATACCCCACCCGAGATTTAGCTTGTTTTCCTGAACGGGTTGGCTCTGGTTCCGGATATTAAAAAGAACAAGGTCATTTTGTGAAACCGTGTAAAGGAAGTCGTCATACAAAGTAAACCTCGCCATAGAGCCGCCCTGACCCGTACTGCTGGACGATGACGAGCCGTTTGAACTGGTAGGCCCTTTAGAACCATTATAGTTGCTCAGATCGTAGTAAACAGGGTTAGGGCTTACAACCGAAAAACCACAGTTTGAACGATATTTTTCTGTTACAATTTTTATTTCATAATCGGTCAGCAATTTGATATTCTCATTATAATACCAGGTTACACCATCTGCCATGCCGCTAGAAAAAACATCTTTTACCCTGCCCGATTCTTTAACATTTTTAATGTCGGCGATATCAAAGGTAACCAGGTCTGTGTAGCTGTCTGTATAGAGCGTGTTACCTTTCACGGCCATGTCTATAACCCCGGGTATTTTCAGGAAACCCATGTTTACCGGGTTCGCCGGATTCGTATTATCAATGATATGTATCCCTTGTTTTATTTCATTAACAAAGATGTAATTGTCTTTCACATAAATCTTTCCCGGATTGATTAAATCCTGTGGGGCTTGCCAGGCTATACCGGCGCGTATCTGGTCAACTGAAATAGTGAAGGCCCGGGTAGTTCTGTAGGTACGGGTAGTTTCGCAGTCGTCTGTACAAGATTGCGTACCTGCCGCCATACCTAAGCAGAATATAATTGATAAACACTTGAGGTAGAATTTTTTCATAGTTTTAGTTTTTAATCTGTTTAAATAAAAAAGCCATGTGAAAGATGGGAATCTTTATATCACATGGCTTTGCGGATTTATTTTAATCGGATTACTCCAAAAATTATATGCTACACTTGGCGGTGCAGGAAAAGAATAGTTTTAAAATTTATCATGCACCTTACAGATTCGAAATTTTACCTGTAAATAGAATGGTGTTTGATTGTTTCTCACTAATTACAAACAAAAACGGGCGGTTGCAAACTACCTGCGGATAAGCTGGCAAAGAAGTAACTACCACACCAATGGTGGTTACGGCTGCAGCTTCCGTACCCTTTTCGTCAACACCAACGTAGGTATTCTGTTTTACCATACCCACTTTTAAATCACCGGCTTTACCCGCAATTTTTGATAAATCGGCCCCATTGGTAAAGGCGGCATTAATACCCATTTCCATCAGCACTTTTTTCAGGTCTGTTTCATACTCAAGTGTAAACCTGGGCAGGCCTACAATTACTTTTTGCTCTTTCAGGGCTCCGGTTAGCGCCTTCCATTCATTCACAGAAAAGTTTGCCAGTGTGGCATCGGTAGATTTATCCGGCAAAATTACTGTCATTACATAATTACCGTCTCCATAAGGCAACTCTATGGCCTGGTAACTATCACGTTTGGCATACTTTACATTTTCGGTCATGTTCATCATCTTCACGCTCTTTGTTCCTTTTGTACCGGTAAAGTTGTCGTTCTGGGTATTTGCTTCTTTAAATTGGGTTTTCCAGTCGCCTTTAAAGTACAGCGCGTTCATCAGAAACAGCACCTGGTCAGGGCTTATTTCTTCAATCACTTTCTTAATCTTGCCGTTGGTGTTGTCACTTGCCCAGTTGTTAATTTTACCTACTGTCTGGCTATCATCAAAGTTTTCGGCAAAAACCCCTGCATTAAAATATGTTTTGAGGTTATTGAAGTAAGACTGATTAACATTAAAGTTGTTTCTGTACCAAACCGAATTGGCTATGGTGTTTTTTACTTTAGGGTCACTCAGCGGAAGATTATCAATCAGGTCTTTATAAATACCATTGGTAACTGACATATCTGATGAGACCCTCAGCACTTTCTGAATTTCCTCTTTTGTTTTTTCATCAGCTCCGTTGAGCAGCATTCCTAATGCAATGTGTAGACTTAGCGGGGAAACAAAATAGCTTTTATCAGGAGCCTCAGAGGCATCGTGTTTTTTCCAGAAATCAAAGGCAAACTCGCTGGTCTGGTCAGCAAAAGTGCCGGGTATGGCCTTCAGTTGGCTATTAGCTTTCTCGGTATCCGGCGATACCTGGTTTTTATCACCACAACTTGCCGCAGCCAGAGAACATGCTACTGCTAACAATGCAATTTTAAGCGTTTTCATATGTAGGTTGATTTAAATAATTAGGTTGTTCTTTTACTTTTTCTCAAAATACAAGGCTTCATTTGCCGGTGATGACACATACAATACCAATATGTTTCTGTCTTTCAAGTCGTATTTTTCAACATTACGCAGGCTTTCATAGTAGGTAAGCTCGAAAGAGTTGGCATCGGGAGTGCCAGCAATTTTTGTTGAGCCAATTGCCGGTATCCTGAAGGTTCTTTTGTTTTCGTCAACCATCGGCTCTGCAAAATAAAAATTCACTGAACTACGCCCGTAAATTGTAACTTTTTCTTTCTCATTCTTTAACTCCATTGTTACATCAAACTTCGGCGATTTCCCGTCTGAATACCCTTTAAATTTCCATTGGCCAAGCAAATCAGAGCCTCTCATTGCCTCAAAAGAAGGATATGTGGCTTCCATTTTTTCATCCTTGCAACCGCCTAATCCTATGGCAACTGCTGCAAACAACACAAGTACTTTTTTCATCTGATTTAAAATCTTCTGTTTCCATATAACTGTTGCCGGTTTTTTTAATTCGGCCAGAACCAACAACTCAGTCCGTCAAGGGAATAAACAAACGAGCATGTTTTTCCCCTGACTTAAACAAATGTTTTGACTGAGGCTCAGTACCCTTTTCAATAGCATAGATACCTGATTATTAAAAATGGTTGGAACAGCCACTTATTTTTTAAACAAACAAACAACAAGCCCGGCTATAATAATATATAACCGGGCTTGTTCAATCTTAAAAAATTAATGTTTTTTATCAGAACCGCTTCAAAACCAGTTCGCTTACTGTCTGACCTATTGAGAGAGATGAAGTGGCCGCAGGTGATGGAGCATTGCACACATTAACGGCGCGCTCGTTTTCAAAGATGGCGAAGTCGTCTAGTAAGCCGCCGTCATAATCACAGGCCTGAGCTCTTACACCTGCTCCGCCGGGTATCAGGTCATCTTCCTGTATTTCGGGTATCAGTTCCTGCAAGGCTTTGGTAAAAGCGGCTTTTGAAAACGAACGATACATTTCGCCAAAGCCTGTGCGCCAGTATTTAGCGGCCACTTTGCGAAACCCACGCCAGGTGAGGGTCTCGAACAACTCTGCCAGATTAATATCGGTTTTTTTGTAGCCTTCACGGGCAAATGCCAGCACGGCGTTGGGGCCGGCCTCTACCCCACCGTGAATCATACGGGTAAAATGCACACCCAGAAACGGGAAGTTAGGGTCTGGCACCGGGTAGATAAGGTTTTTTACCAGATATTGTTTTTCTGGTTTTATTTCAAAGTATTCACCTCTAAAGGGTGTAATTCTTAATCTTTCGGCACGTTGGTCGGTCATTTGCCCTACTTTATCAGAATACAACCCGGCACAGTTTACCACCAGCCTGGTTTGGTAAGCCCCCCCGTCAGTATTAACCACCGATGTGTTCGCCTGAGAATTTATACCGGTTACCTTTTGCCCGAAAACTATTTCTCCACCCAGCTCACGTGTTTTTTGCAGGTATTTTTCACACACCTCGGTGTAGTCTATAATACCCGTCTGGGGAACAAAAAAGCCTTTGAGGCCATTTACGTGCGGTTCGTATTCTTTCAACTGCGCAGGGTTGAGCATCTTAAAACCATCCAGTCCATTCTGTTTGCCGCGTTCAAAAAGACCATCCAGAATGGGCACCTGCTCTGGGCGCGTAGCTACTACTATCTTACCGCACAAGTCGTGCTTTATGTCTTCATTGCGACAGAAGTCAAGAAGCATCTCATAACCCCGAATACAATTGGTAGCTTTTAAACTACCCGGCTTGTAATATAAACCCGAATGTATAACGCCGCTATTGTGGCCTGTCTGGTGTTGGGCAACTTTGGTTTCTTTTTCAATAATCAACAGTTTCAGGGTTGGATTGCCCTGTTTGATTTTCAAAGCAGTTGCCAGCCCGACAATTCCTCCACCAATAACAATTACATCGTAGGTCATATTCAAATCAAGAAAGATGGTTTTTTTGCCGTAAATATACAACAAAAGCCTGTTTTATCTGAAACAATAGCCTGCTAAAAAGCAATCTGGTTTTTGGCTTAAAAAGTATTACAGGCCATAAACGCAACACTTTTAAAGCAAAAAACACCAACTGTGGCGCAGTTGGTGTTTTTTTAACTATTAAATAACGGCCTGCTAAGGGTCAAGCGGGTCATAAGGGTCCATGTGCAAGCACTCCATTACCGGATAAAACTCTATAGCGTGATTAGACAATTGCTTTTTACGGGTATAAGGTGTGTATCCTAACTCGCGTATATTGCGCGTATCGAAACTACCCGCTGCAGAGTACTTGGTTTGCGACATAGAAGTAACAAACAGCGATGGCATATTTACCGGTATACCATAGCGAATCATGAGCCGTACAGAATTACGGATATTGGTGGTAGTATGCCTTGCCTGTGGCTCTGCAATAATAGCAGAGGCAGGAATTTTATACTTCTCCATCAGGTATTTTTTCATTTCTACCGCTTCATTATAAATAGTCTTGAAAGGATAGCAATAGCCACCAGTAGGAATAATGAAGGGGGCGTCACCTGCCAGATAACTTCGGGCAGCTGCATCACAATGTAGTTTTCCTTCATGCCCTATTGGTATATGCAGTTCAGGGCCTGCACCCGGAAGCACAATGGCGGCGTATTTGTATTTCTTCCAGTCAGTTTTTTGAATTTGCTCATAGGCGGCTTTGTTTATTCCTTTTTCGAGCGGTTCAAGCCGTGCCGGTTCGTCTCTGTCGTTTGCCTGCATTAACTGCATGGCTACTGCCAACGACGGCTTATAGAAAACATCAAAGCTTTTGCTGCTTTCATTGAGCGACGCCACCATGTCTTTCAGCATAATGCGGTACGAACGTGAGGTTACCACATAACTCGCCGAGTCTATATGCGGATATCTCATTTTTTTACCCAAACCAAACTGATTGATGATGTAATCCATTCCATAAAAGCACTGGTTCCAGGCTTTAGCCAGTAAAACTTCGTTCGATAAACCTACAAAACGTTGATAATAGCCCGAAGGACGTAAATGCCCGTCAATTATTTTATCGAAAGCTTTTTTATTGGCTGCATAAACCGTTTGCAATTCTTTTGCCAATGCGGCGGTATCCTGTTTCCAGAAGAAGTCACTGAGCAATGATACCGGGTGCGAGCAGGTGTCTGTTACGTGTGTTTTTAAAACCTCCACTTTCTTTTGCAGAAGGCTTTTCAACGCTGCATTATTACTTAATATCGTTTTTACTTCAGGCGTTTTTTCAATTACCGTAATCAGATAGAAGTTTTTATCGATAGTTAAATCGCCGGAAGAAAGCAGACGGTAGTTTTTATTGTACCCCTGCCCGGCCACTTTTATTATGAACAGTAATGAGATAGAAATAGCGTACAGTACCTTTGTTTTCATAGGGTATAAATGTTGAAAAAGTAAAGAGGGTAATGCGGAAGTCGCATTACCCTTTTATTTGAAAATCAATAGCCTGGGTTCTGATACATTTTTACGGGGTCAAGTTTGCTTTCATCGAACGGAATCGGAAAGTAAATGTCTTTAGTAGATACGTTTTTTAAATCCGAAATTCCATAATCTGCAGCGTTTTTGCTCTTCATATATGTCACAAAGCCCTGCGGATTATCTCCAAAAGCGCGGAGCAGGTCAAATAACCTGTGGTTTTCAAAAGCCAGCTCTGATCTGCGTTCGTGCAGAATGGCCAGTTTCAAGGTCGGGTACTTGGCATGATACGCCGCATCAGACGCTGCGTAGTCTGGCAAACCGGCACGTTTACGTGCCTGATTCAGATAACCTATTGCTTCTGTATTGTTACCCAGCCTCTCATTTACTTCAGCAAGCATCAATACAATGTCAGCATATCTCATCAGAATAAAATCATTTCCACCCCAACCATTGGCAGCTGCGGCTTCACTTACGTCGCGATACTTGGTAACAAACCAGGCTTTTGCACTGGCGTGATCTGCCCATTTTACCGAGAAGTCTTTTCTGATGTCTCCTGCTTCATATTCATTAACCAGATCTGGATTCACAAAAAACCCACGACCCGTCGATGGTCTTTTAGAGTTGATGGTTTCGCCGATTGACTGGTTACGATACGCAATACCAGAGGCATAGTTCTGGTCGCCTTGTTTATACACTATCTGAAAAATAATCTCAGGGTTTGTGTTCTTTTTATTTACATCAAATACATCAGCATAGGGGATGTCTGACAACTGCCCGAAGGTTCTCATGGCATAGGCTGCTTCCAGATACTGCTTGGCTTTAGTAAAACTGGCTGTTTTGTTATCTGCTAAAACAGAGCCCATTGTAAGGTAAACCTGGCCAAGCAACCCATTGATAGCTGCTTTGCAAGTGCGGCCTTTGCCTGAAGCCGGCTGGATATTCGGTAAATCAGCGTTTAATGCTTTTGTGAGGTCATCAACAATTTGTGCATAAACGAGCCCCTTTTCTACCCTGAACGTGCTGGCTACGATTTCGTCATAAGACGCCATGAACTTGGTTACCATAGGCACGTCTCCCCATTTGCGCACCAAATGGAAATAGGCCAGCGCACGAAGGAAAAGCGCCTCTGATTTGTAGATAGCGCGGTTCTTTTCATCCGTAAACTTAATTGCGGTGTTATCAACGTTCGACAACACATAGTTGGCACGCGATACAATGGTATACAGCGCATTCCAGTGGCCGGTCATTTCAGGATTGGTAGGCACTAATGTAAAGTTTGTGAACTGGAAAGGCGTTCCTGCGTTCGACTGGTTATCTGTACGCCCTGCATTATCACTGCGCTCTTCACTATACAAATCGCTTGTTTCGCCAAGCGCACTATTACTTCTTATAGCAGTATAAATACCTGCCACTGCTTTCTGTACATCAATTTCAGAAGAAAAATACTTGTCGCTGGCAATGGCGTTGGGGTTTTCTATTTCCAGGTAATCTTCACACGACGAAGACACCAACGCAACCAATATTAATAATATGCTTAATTTTTTCATGATTCAAATTTGTTTTAGAATTGAACTTTTAATCCGGCATTGAAAGACCTCATTAAAGGGTATTTACCGTAATCTACACCCGGAGTCAAGTTAGAGCCATTGTTGTAATCTACCTCAGGGTTATAACCTCTGTACTTCTGAGCCGTGAAAGGGTTATCTGTTGATAGATAGATGCGTACATTTGAAATGGCATTATTGGTAAGCGCTGCGGTGTTCCAGTTGTAGCCAAGAGTTACGTTGGTGATTCTGAAGAACGAACCATCGTTCAGATAGAATGTAGACAAACGCGTACTGTTACTCTGGGTACCACCACGAGCCGCGCGATAAACTTCACCACCACCGGGATTTTCGGGAGTACGGAAACGATCATCGACAACGGCATACTGGTTGCCAGAGCCTTCCATGTTCAGGTTGTAATAGTTTTGCCCGTCAAGCACTTTGTTGCCGTGCGTACCGTTGGCAGATACCGAAAGGTCAAATTTCTTGTAACGCCCTGAAAGGTTGAAAGCATAAATGAAATCAGGGTATGGGTTGCCGATGATGGTCTTGTCAAGGTCGTTTACAATCCCATCCTTATTAGTGTCTTCAAAAAGCAGGTCGCCCGGCTGAATTTTCGTACTTTGCGCAGCTGAACGTGCCGGTATATCATCATTCACATCAGGGGCATTATTAATGGAGTTTGCCTGTTCCTGAGTTTTCACCATCCCAATTACTTTATAGCCGTAAAACATACCAACCGGTTGGCCTTGCATGGTAATGTGGGTGTCATAGCCACGTTCGGCACCTCTGGTAAGAATGGTAGAGGCTCCACCCAAATCAAGCACCTTGTTACGGTTAGTAGAGATGTTTCCGCTGGCACGCAATTCAAAATCATTTGTTGAGAGTATGATTCCGTCTAACTGAAGGTCGAAACCACGGTTATTGATTTTTGAATCAGGCAGGTTGGTCAACATCGATGTTGAGCCCGATACGGCTGTAATAGATTTAGAGAACAACAGGTTATAGGTGTAGCTGTCGTAGAAGTTAGCAATAACCTGAAGACGGTTGTTGAACAGACCCAAATCAAGACCAATATTGGTTTGTGATGTTGACTCCCAACCTAATTTATCATCGCGGAAGGCACCCGGGAACATGGCTGTTTGCACAGCACCTCCGATAACCGTACCGGTTCTGCCCATTACCTGCTGGAAGTTGTAGGCGCCAATACCGTTGTTACCACTCACACCCCAACTGGCACGGACCTTCAGCGAGGTTCTTTCACCGACCAGATTTTTGTAGAACATTTCATCAGAGATTGTCCAGCCTCCTGAAATCGAAGGGAAATAAGCCCAACGGTTTTTAGGCCCGAACAAAGATGAGCCATCGCCACGGAAAGAAGCCGTTACATGATAACGATTCAGGTAATTAACGTTAAGACGCCCGAAACCCGAAGCCATGGCATATTGGGTAATACCCGTAGAACCACCTCTTGAAAAGTTGGCGGGGTCTGAGCCACCACCGGTAATAAATGGTATTTTGTCGTCAGTAAAGCCATTGGCTGTTACGTTAATCACATCAGTCACGTGTGATTGTGACGACGCACCAACTACCCCACTTACATTGAAATCACTGACTTTTTTATTGAAGTTTAATGTAAACTCAGTCAGATAATCTCTTTCGTCGGTACGGGTGTTCTGCGCATTGGCAGCAGTAATGGCTTGTGGAGAGTAAGGTGCATTAACACCCGAAGTGATACTTGTAGGGCGGTAGTACTCCCAGTTGTTTGTAAAGTTATATGTACCAAAAGACAATTTAGCTGTCAAGGCCTCTACTATTTTGTACTGTCCGTAAACGTTGTAGGTTGCTCTGGTTGTTTTACGGTAGTTTTTAACCATTTGTGTATAGGCTATCGGGTTTTCAATGTCGCTCTGAAAAGCATAGTCGCTTGACTGTGCCGACATTTCGTATTGTGCCGGTGTGCCATCAGCATTGTAGGGCTTCAGAAACGGAAGGTAAATCAAGGCTGCCATTACCGGGCTTTGGTTAAAACGCCCTTCGGTTACTTCGTTACTTTTGGTATCCGTATATGCCAGGTTAGCGCCCAAAGTTATTTTTTTTGAAACATCTACATCAATATTAGAACGTAGATTATATTTCGTCATATCGGTATTGAGCATGATACCATCCTGGCTCTGGTACCCTCCGGAAATGGCATAACGCACGCCGGTACGGCCGCCAGCAATTGACAAATTGTGTCGGTGGTTTGCTGCATTGCGGTATAATTCATTTTGCCAGTCGGTGTCGTATTCCGGCTTTTTGATTGTTCCGGTAGCAAAATCATACATATAATCAGGTATTCTGATCGTATTGGCGTTTACGTTGTTGGTACGGGTTGTACGCACCGTATTGTTGTCTTTTACGTAATCATCAGACCACACCTTTCCCTGTGATACCATCAGGTCTTTATAGGTTTTGTTGTGTGCATCTACAAAGAGGTCAAAAAACTGTTCGGCATTCAGCACTTTCACTTTACGCGATAACTGGTTAATACCAAACTGGTAATCGTAGGTTACCATTGTTTTTCCTTCTTTACCTCTTTTAGTGGTAATCAGAACCACTCCACCCGATGCCCTTGAACCGTAGATGGCCGCTGAAGCTGCATCTTTCAAAACCTCTACAGATTCTATGTCTTCCATGTTAAGGAAAAGGTCGCCATTAGCCGGATACCCGTCTATGACATACAGGGGGTCTGAACTGGCATTGATAGAACTTGTACCACGCACCCGTATTTTGGTAGTATTGTAAGGGGCACCGCTTACCTGCGAAATCTGCACCCCGGCAACTTTACCCACCAGCGCCTGACCAACCGTTGGCGTAGAGAGGTTCAATTCACTTGCTTTTACGCTGGCAATAGCGCCTGTGATATCGCTCTTGCGCATAGTCTGATACCCCACCACTACTACTTCCTGCAACGTATTTACATCGTTTTCCAAGGCAACAGTTACCGTAGCACTAACAGGCACTTCTGTTGTTTTGAAACCAATAAATGAAATAACCAATGATGTTGCTTCTGATGAAGCCACAAGTGTAAATTCGCCCTTTGCATCGGTCAATGCCGCCGTCTTTGTTCCTTTTACCTGAACGGTAGCGCCAGGCAACGGCTGCCCTGTTGCAGCCTCTGTAACCTTACCTTTTACCTGTCTGCCCTGTGCGGCAACGGGTACTGCATTGCATATAAATAATACAAGGCACGTTAACGTTGTGAGAATTGATTTAAGTACTTTTTTTTTCATTGCGAGTGGTTTTAAAAATAAATTTCCCGCAAAAGAAACCAGCCATTATTAACATTAAATCACCATCATGTAATCTAATTGTTATCAAACAGCGCGCAAAGACTAAAGTAGAAGTAAAGCAAGAGCCGATATAAATAAAAAAAGAGGCTGCCTGTGTAGCAGCCTCTCAGGGTAAATTTATTGTTATGGAAGTGGCCTAGTTTTTAACCGCCATTCCTTTTTGCTGAATCATGTCGTCCATCACATTAATGGTTTCGTTCATGTAGACATCTTTTTTCAGGAAATTAATCCAGAATGTATTGCGGTCTTTTTTCAGTGAGTCAGAGTTAATCACTTCCAGGTCTCCGGCCAGATTGGCTACTGATAAATCGGTTTTCAATTTGGTTAAATCGCGCACTTTTCCGGCCACATCCTTAATTTCTTTTAACTGCACTTTATAGTTTTTCAACTCTAGCGAGCGAGAAGTTTTCCGGTTATCGGCCAATATATTTGTATTGTCTTCTATTTGCTTAAACACATCATTACCTGCCAGACGTGCTTTGCTTTTTTGCTGCAAAAGAGCAACATCCGGAGAGGCCGTCCAGGTTTGGTAATTAGCTTTGGGCATCTCGTCCCAAACCAATGCGTTTGGCGAGTCTTTCTCACGCATTTTGTAGGCTTCATATATACCAGTTAAAACGATGTCTGACTCCACGCCCTTTAACTGGGTGGCTCCGCCATTAACACGGTAATACTTTTGAAGCGTTAAGTGCACAGCACCCAGGTCTCCGGCTCCGCTGCCATTGCCCATACCACCAACCGGGAACGCCCTTTGCACTGTACCTTTACCATAAGTAGAGCTTGAACCTATTACAATACCTCGTTTGTAATCCTGAATGGCAGAAGCAAAGATTTCTGAGGCTGATGCGCTGCGCTCGTTCACTAATACCGCCAACGGGCCATCATACAGAACAGACGGGTCGCTGTCGCCCATTTGAGAAGGGCGCCCTGCACGGTCACGAATCTGCACTACCGGGCCTGTCTTGATAAACAGACCTACCATATTTACCACCTCTTGCAGACTTCCGCCACCGTTATCTCTGATATCAATAATGATTCCGTCTACACCTTCGGCTTTTAGTTTTTCTAGCTCTTTTGCAACGTCTTTAGAGCAACGTGCAGCCTGCGGACGTTGGAAGTCGGCATAGAAAGCGGGTAAATCAATAACTCCTATTTTGTTTTTGCCCGAATTAATAATGGCGCTTCTGGCAAAGGTTTCATCCAGTTTCAGTTCTGCACGGATAATCGGCACTACCTTCTGCGTGCCGTCGGGCTTCTGAATTGTCAATCTTACCTCTGAGCCTTCTGCTCCCCTTATTATTTTTACGGCGTCGTCAGTGGTAGACCCCGTTAAGTCTTCGGGTTCACCTGTACCCTGAGCAACCTTCAGAATAATATCATTGGCCTGTATCTCACCCGACTTCCAGGCCGGGCCGCCTGCGGTTACACTTCTGATTTTTATTTTGTCGTCTTCCTGCATTAACAAAGCGCCTATACCAAAGAAACGGCCACTTAGCCTTTCATCAAAAGAACGTTTTTCAACCGGCGGAAAGAAGTCTGTATGTGGGTCCATTTCATTGGTAATGGTGCCTACAAAAACGGCAAATCTTTCGTTTTCATCAAACTTGTTCTTCAGGCGGTCAAAGTACTTGTCCATTCCTTTTTTCACCTTGCCGCGTGCTTCTATTTCAAGTGCTTGGTTTGTTTTGGATACAAAATCGGCCTTGGTTTTATTCTTTTCCTGCTGTTCAAGCAGGTCGTTATAACGCTCCAGGGTCTGAAATTTCAGGTATTTTCTCCAGCGGTCTTTTCTTTCGGTTTCGTTTGATGCAAACTCTGTTTTATCCCAGTCTAATTCTATCGTTTCGTTTTTGTCAAACGTAAACGGTTTTTCAATCAGCTGTTTGTAGATATCCTCAGCCTCTACCAGCCTTACTTTGTAGATTTCATCAAGAGCGGCAAAGAAATCAAGCGGTGCACCGTGAATCTCGTCGTCAATTCTGGTTTCATATTTGCGAAGCCTGTTTACGTCTTTTTCAAGTAAAACCCTTTTGCTTGGGTCTAGTCTTTTCAGATACTCAGTAAAGATTTCTTTCGAAAAAGCATCATCAATTCTCTTCGGACTATAGTGCCCTTGTTCGAGCATGGCACCTACGGTGCGTAGAATAATTTCGTTTTTGGTAGGCGGATCATTCTGCAAGGGCATGGCTGCCATAAAAACAGCGCCGACGATTCCACCGAAAAGCAATAAAGACAATACACGCTGCTTTCTCATAAGTTAATCTCCTCGGGTTAAATAATTTCGTTAAAACACTACTGACTAAAAATCAGTATGTTATATAACGTATTTCTGCCAAATAAATTTCGGTCTGGCATCTAAAATTGATAAAAGGATTTTTTCAGGTATAAGCGCTATTGAAAACAGGCAAGGGTGCTTTCAAGCCCCATTCCGCGCGAACCTTTAATTAACACAAACGAATTTTGTATCTGCCTGTCCAGTAACCAGTTGTGTAATGAAAACTTGTCAGGAAAATAAAATGCTTTCGGAAGCGGGTCTAGTGCTGACGCCATCAGCTTGCCTGCCAGTATCACCAGATCAATATCACCCCTGGCAACCAGCTCTCCAATGGCTCTGTGCTCGGCAGGTGCCTCCTCTCCCAGTTCAAGCATATCACCCAGAATCACCACTTTCTGTTTGTCTGTTTTCAGATTAATGAAGTTCTGAATAGCGGCAGACATAGACGATGGATTGGCATTGTAGGCATCTAACAATATGCTGTTGGTTCCTTTTTGTATAATCTGCGACCGGTTGTTGTCCGGATTATACGCGCTTACTGCTTCAGCGGCATCTTCCAGGCTAACGCCAAAATATTGGCCAATGGCTATTGCCGTTGCAATGTTTTCAAAGTTATAATGGCCGGGCAGGTTGGTTGTATAGGTTTTGCGGGGGGAATTATTACTATGAACCGAGAATACCACTACCGGTGAGTCTTCCAGCATCAGCAGGGTATCGTCATGCAGGTAATTAACCGTTTGTTTAAAGCTGCGGGTTTGAGCCATGCCCGTCAGGTTTTCATTACTGGCATTCAGAAACACCGTTCCGCCTGATTTCTGTAGAAAATCATAAAGCTCACCCTTACCTTTTTTTACACCTTCTACTCCACCAAAGCCCTCCAGATGGGCTTTACCTACATTGGTAATAAACCCATGTGTAGGCTCGCAGATATTACTGAGGTCTCTAATCTCTCCCTGATGGTTGGCGCCCATTTCAATAACAGCTATTTCGTACGTTTCATCAAGCCCCAGCAATGTAAGCGGTACACCAATGTGGTTATTTAGGTTACCCTTGGTATAATATGTCTTGTACTTCTTTGCCAATACGGTTGCCACCAACTCTTTTGAAGTGGTTTTACCGTTAGAGCCTGTAAGCCCGAGAATCGGAATACTGAATTGCTGGCGATGATAATTAGCCAGTTTCTGCAGAGTGTACAAAACATCATTTACCACAATGTATGCATCGCCGATGGCATATTGTTCTTCATCAATTACCACATACTTTGCACCTTTTTCCAGTGCTTCTTTGGCAAAAGTGTTGGCATTGAATTTTTCGCCTTTCAATGCAAAAAACATCGTTCCTTCTCCTATTTTGCGCGTATCTGTCGAAACCCCTTTGCAGGTTTTCAACTTCTCATATATTTCAGCTATTGACATTACTAATGAAACAGGTTTTTAATTTCCTGTAAATTTAATGTTAAACTGCCAAATACTGTTCAATGCGCAATTCATTTCTTTTTGAAAGCGGCTGTGCTAAATGTAATTCTGCTTAAAAAACAAAAAGCCTCCAAAATCAGGAGACTCTTATGCCTATTAACAAAAAACATGATACTTACTTGTTACTTACTACGCCTTTGGGGTCAATGATTTTATCATCTACCTTTGAGCCGTTAGAAACCTGCACATAAAGTGCGTTGGCATCGTAAAGGCTCCCGAATTTTTCTTTCAGGTTTATCTCCAGCAAATGGTCCAGAACTGCCGCACATTCAATGCCGGTGCCGTGTTCTAAGGTTACTACAAGATTGACTGTAAGCGGATATGACTTGCGGATGATACCGTCCCATACTACCTTATAGTTGCTGGTTAAGCAGCCACCCGTTACGGCAATTTTCAGCAAATCGTTTTCACGCTTTACTTCTTTTATATCAAAGGGGCGGCTCTGGCCTGTAGTGCGGGTATTAATTATTGACTTATATTTTGTTTCGCTTACCTCAAAGGCAACAGTGCTTTTATCTGGAGCTGGCTCGTTGGCTTCTGGTTTACAAGCGGCTATGGCAAGCAATAGATACAGACTAACAAAAACTTCTGTGATAGCTTTCATAATTCTTTATTTAAAATGGTTTGTAAAATTAGCTTTCAATGAATGATTCCTTTTACACCAGAGTGGTTGGAATACCCCCTGTAAATATGAATACCCCGGCCATACGCCAATAGCATTGGCACAACTGGGCGCTATGGGTAGTGAACTGCACAATACCTGCACATTGGCTTATGTTTTAGAAATAAATGATATTTTTGTTTTTAAACTCAATAAAATACCGACTTTATGGTTCTTCCTCACAAACGCCTTAACTTTGTCTTTATAGTTTATTCCCTTTTTATCAGTATGCCGTTAATTGCCCAGACACAGGATTACTCAAAAGCCTTATTCGAAAAACACGATGTTTTTAAAGAAACAGCACTTAAGCACCGCCGTTTCAAACATAAAGACCTTGTACCGCTGATTGAGAAATTGCCTTTTGAAAAACAGGTAGTGGGGCAATCTTTTGAGGGGCGAGACCTGTATCAGATAAAACTCGGTAGCGGGCCTGTTAAGGTCTTGTTGTGGTCGCAGATGCATGGGGATGAACCCACCGCCACAATGGCTCTGGCCGATATATTTTTGTTTTTTCAGGGTAAAAACGATGGCTTTGATACCCTGCGGCAATCTATTTTAGCCAACACCACCCTGTATTTTGTACCTATGCTAAACCCAGACGGAGCCGAACGCTACCAGCGGCGTACGGCTACCGAAATAGACATGAACCGCGATGCGCTGCGTTTCCAGACACCGGAAGGCGCATTGCTGAAAAAATTGCAGGATGAGCTGAAACCGGAATTTTCTTTTAACCTGCACGATAAAAACACCAGATACAGTGCAGGCCGGAGTAATAAACAGGCAACTGTTTCTTTTCTAGCCACTGCTTATGATTGTGAGCGGAGCTGGAACCCCACCAGAACCAGAGCCATGCAGGTAATAAGTGGCATGATTGAAGCACTGGAACAGTTTATTCCGGGGCATTTAGGGCGCTGGAACGACGAACACGAACCGAGGGCTTTTGGCGATAACGTATCTAAATGGGGAAGCAGCCTGATACTGATAGAATCGGGTGGTTATAAAGATGATACCGAAAAACAGTTTATCAGAAAGCTGAATTTTGTGGCTATTCTAACTGGTTTGCAGGCCATAGCAGAGAAATCTTATACCCATTATACGTTGGCTACTTATGAAGCGTTACCTAATAATGAGCGCTACCTGTACGATTTGCTTGTACGCAATGCCAGGTTTAACTATAATGGTAGAATAGTTATGAAGGATATAGGTATTGACCTGATTGAAAAAAACACCAAGAACGCCACGGGTTTTAGCATCAGGAGCGTTATTGAAGAAATGGGCGATTTGTCTACTTTCTGGGGTATCAAAGAAATTGATGCTACCGGCTTACAGGTAAGACCCCTTGCTGATTTCCCGGAGCTAATTAAAACATATAAATTATCTAAACAGGACGTTCAGGACAAAGACCTGAACCTGGACGAAAAAGCCAACTTTGTGTTAGCCAAGGGCAATGATGTTAAATACGTAATTATTAATGGACAAATTAAATAGCCGCTTTGGCATCAACAGATTAACCTGTCTTTTTTTCTTTCTAACCTTAGTAAATACCCACGTATTTGCCCAACAAACATACGTACTTGGCAAAGCCATCGATAAAACAACCAGAAAAGGGGTGCCATCGGCAACGGTTGTCAACAAGAATACCAGGCAGATTACCCGCACAGGCGAAAACGGCAATTTTCTGGTAAAGGCATCAAAAGGCGACTCCATCAAGATTTCATCTGTAGGTTATAAAAATGCCGGAATAGAATGGGACGGCGTAACTACTGAGCCGGTAATAGAAATGCCGCAGGATGCTATAATGTTGCCCGAAGTAACCATTAAAGACCGACGCCTGGAGATTATCAGGAAGCAGATTGATGAATTGCTGGCAGCTCCGGAGGCATCGACCAAATTAAAGTGGAAAGATATTTCAAACCTCATTAATACCAATACCACATTGCCTAATGGTGGCATTGGTATCTCTATTGATGGCCTTTATCAGCTTTTCAGCAAGGAAGGTAAAACCCGCCGGAAACTGGAAGCCATGAAACAGGAAGACCTGAGAAAACTGCTGGTTGAATACCGCTACAACGCAGAATACGTTTCTTATGTAACCAAACTAAAAGGGCAGGAATTAAAAAACTTTATGAAATACTGTAACCTGCCCGATACTTTTATACTTACTGCCAATGATTACGACCTGACCTTTGAGGTATTCAGATGCCTTGAAGATTACAAAACCCGGTTAAGATTTTAAGATTACTTTATACCTCTATTGTAAGCCTCATGAAAAAACAGATTTTTCTACTTATCTCTGTTCTAATTTTTAATATTTCTTACGCTCAGTCTATTGAGAAACTTCGTTGCGAATATTCTGAAAACCCTTTGGGATTAGACACCCCAAAGCCCCGTTTGTCGTGGCAAATTTCCTCCTCTACCCGAGGCGCTAAACAAACGGCTTACCAGATTCTGGTGGCAGACACAGAAGAAAACCTGAAAAAAGACAACGGAAATATCTGGAATTCGGGTTTGGTGAAATCGGCACAATCGCTGTGGATAAGCTACGGAGGCAAGCCGCTGGAATCGCGCAAGAGATATTTCTGGAAAGTGAAAATCTGGAACGAAAAAAACAAACCCACTAGTTTCAGCAACACCGCCTGGTGGGAAATGGGTCTTCTGCAAAAAACCGACTGGACAGCACACTGGATAGGCAAAAAAGGAACTGAGGGAAAACCCCCGAAATCTGTTGAGCTCCAAAAGGAGTTTCAGCTAAACAAGCGCGCAGTAAGAGCAAGAATATATGTAACTGGCCTGGGGGCATATCATCTCATTTTTAACGGTAAAAAAGTAGGGCAAGACTACCTCACTCCCGGCTGGACACACTACCTGAAAACCGTTCATTACCAGACTTATGAAATAGATGCTGAAGACCTGACCATCGGTACCAACTTTATTACCGCCACCTTGGGTAGTGGATGGTGGAGTAGCGGACTGGGCTGGGGTGGCGGTAAATTTGCTTATAGCGATGGCCCTAACAGATTGCTCTTCCAGATGGAAATGGAGTTTTATGATGGCTCACGCCAGACCGTTATCTCTGATGCCAGCTGGAAAACCCGGCTTTCGCCCATAGTATCTAATTCGTTATACAATGGCGAAGTGTATGATGGCCGTCTGGAATATGGTAAAGACTGGGAAAACGCCACCATTCTTGATGATAGCGAAAACAAAACAACACTCTTTGGCCCTAAACCCGAAGACAACCGGAACGAGGAGGCAGAAACCTTCAGCACAAAAAATGTAAAGCTGATAGCATCTGTTGCTCCTCAGATTCAGGTAATGCATGAGATAAAAGCCGTGAAAATAACCGAACCCCGCAAAGGCCGATATGTGTTTGATTTCGGCCAGAACCTGGTAGGCTTTACACACCTGAAAGTAGAAGGCAAAGCCGGAAAAGAAATTGAAATGAAGTTTGCCGAACTGCTGACCGACAAAGGTCTGGCAGACCAGGCCAACCTGCGGAGCATCAGACCAACCGATAAGTATATATTGAAGGGCTATGGCATAGAAGAATGGGAGCCGAAGTTTACCTACCACGGGTTCCGCTATGTTGAGGTAGAGGGGCTACCCAAAAAGCCGGATGAAAATACACTGGTGGCAAAAGTGATTCATAACAATGTACCCTTTACCGGAAGTTTCAACACTTCAAACGACCTGCTCAACAGCATTTATAAGAATATAACCTGGGGTCAGCGGGGTAATATGCACAGTGTGCCTACTGATTGCCCCCAAAGAGATGAGCGTCTGGGCTGGATGGGTGATGCCCAGATTTTTGCCCCCACCGCCAGTTACATTATGCACATGAATGGCTTCTTTGCCAAATGGGTACGCGATATCGCCGATTCTCAACATTCAACAGGCTATGTATATGATGTAAACCCTAAAATTGTAGTGGGCGGGCCATCTAAACCTGCATGGGGCGATGCCCTGGTGATTGTACCTTACAGAATGTATCAGTTTTATGGCGATAAGGGCATTATTGAAGAAAACTACGAAGCCATGAAAAACTGGGTAGAGTATCTGAACAACCACCCGAATACGCAACAAAACGGGCTTTATCATTTTCAGGCAGGAGATTTTTATGGTTACGGCGACTGGGTGCCAGTTGAGAAGTCTCCAACCAAACCTATTGGCGGCAGCTATCAGTTTTTCTCGAACAAACTACTGGCCGAAATGGCGCAAATAATAGGAAAAACCACTGATGCCCAGAAGTATGAGTTGGTTGCGCAGAAAGCAGCAGACAAATACAATGAGTTTTATTTTGATGCCCAAAGCAAAAATTACGAAGGCAAAACACAGGGTGCCAATCTGATTCCTCTGAGCCTGGGAATCACTAAACCTGCCGACCGCGCAGCAGTAGCAAAAAATGTAGCGGCCAATGTAAGAGAGAAGAACGACCACCTGACCACCGGATTTCTTTCAACAGAAATGTTGTTACCTACCCTGAGCGATGCCGGAGAACACGAACTAGCCTATAAAGTAGCAATCCAAAAGACATACCCAAGCTGGGGGTACATGGTTGAAAAAGGCGCTACAACCATGTGGGAGCTTTGGAACTCTGATACCGAAAAACCAGAGGGCATGAACTCGCGCAACCATTTTGCTTATGGCTCAATCGGTGAGTGGTTCTACGCTTATCTGGCGGGTATTAAACTTGACCCGCAAAGTGCCGGGTTCAAGCACTTTATTATTGCACCCATGCCGGCAGGAGACCTGAAATGGGTTGAAAGCAGATACGTAACAGGCTATGGGTCTATCGCCTCAGGCTGGAATTTACAGGATACCAAATTTACCCTGAAAGTAAGTGTGCCAGCCAATACATCGGCGCAAATACAATTGCCATTAGCAGGTAAAACCAATGCCATTATAAAAGAAAACAACAAACCGGTATTAGCCGGAAACAAAGCGCCGAAAATTAAAATACCTGGTATAACGTTTGTAAAAGTTGAAAACAACAAAGCCATTTTTGAGGTCTTGAGCGGAGATTATTCGTTTACGGTGGAATAACATGCCTTATCATCCTGATATATATCATCGTCGTTCGATTCGTTTACAGGGTTATGATTATTCAAAAGAAGGTCTTTATTTTATAACAATCTGCACGAAAGAAAGGCTCTGTATCTTTGGTGAAATCAGAGAAAACTAAATGATATTGAATGAATTAGGAAAGGTTGCCCATAAATGTTGGATGGGCATACCGGGTCATTTTCCTGATGTCTTTCTGCATGAATTTATCATTATGCCTAATCATATGCATGGCATTATTGAATTACGACCTGATTATATAAAACCATCCGACAATGTAGGGGTTCAAAATTTTGAACCCCTACTACCGAAAATCAACCAATATCAGAAAATTATACCACGTTCTATTGGCTCAATTGTCAGAGGGTTTAAAATCGGCGTAACAAAATGGTATAGAGAAACCACTCTTTCTCAAAATCAAATCTGGCAAAGAAATTATCATGAACATATCATACGAAACGAAGAGTCTTATAATACCATTTCTCACTACATCCACAATAATCCAAAAAATTGGAAAGCAGATAAATTTTATATCTGATATATTTGCAAAAGGTATGTGTCTGTAGGGGTTCAAAATTTTGAACCCCCATCGCAAGAACCACCCCTATGACAAATTAACCAAGCCGTTATTATGATATTAAGCGATATCCTATATAAAGTTCCTCTGTTAGCTGTTTCGGGCAAAACAGATATTGAAATAAAAAAAATTGTCTTTGATTCCCGTCAGGTACAAAGCGGAAGCCTGTTTGTTGCCATTGGTGGCACACAGGTTGACGGCCATAATTTCATACAGAAAGCCATTGAAATGGGGGCTTCTGCCATTATCTGTGAGCGCCTGCCAGAGGTTTTAAATGAAGAAATCTGCTATCTGCGGGTAGAAAATTCAGCCCGCACCATGGGTCTGGTGGCAGCCAATTTTTATGGCAACCCATCTAAAAAACTAAAGCTGGTGGGTGTTACTGGCACCAACGGCAAAACCTCAACAGTTACCTTGCTATTCCGTTTGTTCCGTAAACTGGGGTATCGCTGCGGCTTGCTGTCTACCGTTCAGAATCAGATAGATGATGATATCATTCCGTCTACCCATACCACACCCGATTCGGTAAAAATCAATGAATTGCTACTGGAAATGGTTCAGAAAGGTGTGCGCTATTGTTTCATGGAGGTTAGCTCGCACTCAGTAGTGCAGGAGCGTATTGCAGGACTTCATTTTGCTGGAGGCATTTTTACAAACATTACCCACGACCACCTTGATTTCCACGAAACTTTTGATAATTACATAAAAGCCAAAAAAGGATTTTTCGATCAGCTTCCGGCGTCGGCTTTTGCATTAGTAAATACCGACGACAAGAACGGCAAAATAATGATTCAGAATTCAGCCGCCCGCAAGGAGACTTATTCATTAAAGAATATCGGCAGTTTTAAAGGCAAGATTCTGGCTTGCGGGTTGTTTGGCTTGCAGATGGATATTGACGGACGAGAAGTATGGTTTAAGTTAATAGGTGCATTTAATGCCTACAATCTGCTGGGTGTATTTGGCGCCGCTGTTTTACTGGGCGAAAATCCGGACGAGGTACTGATGCAACTTTCAGACATCAAACCACCCTCTGGCAGGTTTGAGCAGGTTGTATCGCAAAACCATATTGTAGGTATAGTTGATTACGCACATACCCCTGATGCCCTGAAAAATGTACTGGAAACCATTGTTGATTTACAGGAAGGCAACCAACAGATTATTACTGTGGTGGGTTGTGGCGGAAACCGCGATGCTACCAAGCGCCCCATTATGGCCGAAATAGCCAGTCGCCTCAGCAATAGAGTTATACTTACTTCTGACAACCCAAGAAATGAAGACCCTTTTGCCATTCTCGGGCAAATGGAGGGCGGTGTGCCTGTGATTTATGTAAACAAAGTACAAACCATTGAAGACCGCAGAGAGGCCATATTTGAAGCCGTGAGAATAGCCCGTCCGCAGGATATTATCTTAGTAGCTGGTAAAGGCCACGAGACGTATCAGGATATAAAAGGTGTGAAACACCATTTTGATGATAAAGAAGTATTGCAAGAGGCCTTTAAAGAGATTTGGGAGAAACAATAAAAAACGCCCCTAAACGATGTAAGAATTGTTTAGGGGCGTTTTTCCTATTTTGTCAATCTAAAAACAGTCAACCTGTTTCAGGATATTAAGATTTTTTAGGCGCTGGCTTTTTGGTGGTTGCTGCCGGTTTTGGTGCAGAAACTGCCGGTTTGGGTTTTGGCGGAGGTGTTGAACCCAGTTTTAGTAAAATGGCATCAGACAAGTTGTCTCTGTCGTTATCGTTTGAATAAAGCAATATAGGTGTCGACTCCCTGTTGGAACCGTCTACATTTCTTCTGAAAACAAATTTATATCCTTTTTCGGCAGCTACTTTCTTGGTAGTAGCATCTACCTTGTCGCGAATCTCTTTGTATTTTGTCTGAATCAGGCTTTGCAGTTCTGCTTCTGCACTGGACTGATATTCATCTGCCACTTTTTTCAGGTCCTGTACTTCTTTCAGGGCTGCATTTAACGATTCAGTGGTAACATTGCTTATATCTTTTAAAGACTGCTGATAAAGCGCGTATTTCTCTTGATAAACCTTGGCTTTTGCTTCAAACTGCTTTGAAAACTCTTCTCTTTTAGCCGCTACTTCGTTCTGCAGATCTTTTATATCTTTCAGATTTACCATCACGTAGTCATCATACACATAACCAATTTTAGGGAGCTGAGCGAATGACACCTGACTAACCAAAGCAGCAATAAGAACAAGAAATAACTTTTTCATTGGGGGTGTTTACGTAATTTTTTATCAAAACTAACTAATATTTCTGATGAAAAAAAGAGTGCGCCACATAAGGCTTATGTGACGCACTTGCTTATAAGAAACACTTCTGCTTATATTCTTTTCAGAATCTCCTCTCCTATTGCGTCGGTTCCCAGAATCATTTCTTTTGGTGTTGAAGCATCGGCGATGTCTCCGGTACGGAAGCCCGCCTTCAACGTCTGCTCAACTGCAGAAATAATGGCTTCACTTTCGGCTTTCAGACCAAACGAGATATCTAACATCAGAGCTGCCGACAAAACAGAGGCCATAGGGTTAGCCAGGCCTTTACCAGTAATATCATGCGCCGAACCGTGGATTGGCTCATAAACACCGGTACTGTCACCAATTGAGGCTGAAGCCAACATTCCCATTGAACCGGCAATCTGTGAGGCTTCGTCAGTCAGGATATCGCCAAAAAGATTAGCTGTTACTACTACGTCAAACTGTCTTGGGTTCTTGATTAGTAACATAGCTGCCGAATCTACAAACTGGTGCTCAACTGTTACTTCAGGATATTCTTTAGCTACTTTCTGCACTACTTCTCTCCACAAACGGCTGGTTTCCAATACATTGGCTTTGTCAACAGACATTACTTTCTTACCGCGTGTCATGGCTGCATCAAAGGCCTTACGGGCTATGCGCTCAACTTCATAACGGCTATACTCGGCAATGTCATAAGCAGTATCGCCATCGTTTTTACGGCCCTTTTCTCCGAAATAAATATCGCCTGTCAGTTCTCGGAAAAACAGAATGTCTGAACCCTTCAGAATCTCCGGTTTGATGCTTGATGCCCCCAAGAGCTCATCAAACAACTTAATTGGGCGCAGGTTGGCATACAAACCTAACTCCTTACGCATTTTTAGAAGACCTTGCTCCGGACGCACTTTGGCCGATGGGTCGTTATCATATTTCGGGTGGCCTACTGCTCCGAAAAGAACGGCGTCAGAGGCACGCATTTTCACAAGGGTTTCTTCCGGTAGCGGGTCTCCGGTAGCTTCTATAGCTACGTGGCCAATCAGGGCTTCGTCATAAGTAAACTCATGACCGAATTTCTGCGCTATTTTTTCTACTACTTTTTTTCCGACGGCTGTTACTTCCTGCCCGATTCCGTCTCCGGGAACAACTAAAATATGTTTTTTCATTTATTTTTGATTATTTATTCTTGTTACTATTGCCACAAAGTACACAATTAAGACACAATGTTTCACAATATTACCCTTTGAATACCCTCTTTCATTGAAATTACATTAAAGTTTAATACAAATCCCAAGCGTTTATTTGTCATTTTTAATTAGCTCAATACCTGTGCTTTCCATATTGGGTTAACTAAATCAACTGCTTTAACTTCTACTATAATTGTATTTTCTACCAAAATATCTATTCTGAGGCCTTCCTCAAAAACAAGTTCATCATACTTTACAGGAACTATTACCTGTCTCTCTGCTTTTAATCTCATTTTCTGAAGTTCATAAGTCAGGCAGATTTCATATATTTTTTCCAATAAGCCTGGGCCAAGCGAAGAATGAACTTTATAGGCAGCACTTATTATCTTTCTACCAATTTCTTCAATACTTGCTGGTAGTGGCTGGTACTCTTTCATACAAATTGTGAAACTTTGTGTCTTAATTGTGTACATCGTGGCAAAAATGCTTATTAAAACTGTATCAGATTCAACATTTTCTGGGTTGCTTTAATGGCAGATACCGTCTGGTCAGAATCAAGGCCACGCGTTTTAAATTCCTTGTTGTTCTGTTCCCAGGTAATTATTGTTTCACAAAGTGCATCTGTTTTTCCACCGGGTGGAATCCGAACGGTATAATCCGTCAGCATCGGAAGCAATATTTTCTTTTTATCATAAATCTTCTTCAAAGCATTCATGAAAGCATCATACTGCCCATCCCCCTGCGCATTTTCCTCAAATACAACTCCATCAATTTTAACCTGTAAAGTGGTAGACGGCCGTAGGTTTCTTGAATGGGTCAAAACATAATTCATTACTTCTACTCTTTCAACAATAGCATTAGAATCAATAACATCAGAGATAATATACGGTAGGTCTTCTCTGGTTACTACCTCCTTCTTATCACCCAGTTCAATTATGCGTTGCGTTACTTTCTTTAAATCAGCCTGCGACAATTTGATGCCCAGCTCCTGCAGATTCTTTTCAATATTAGCCTTGCCCGAAGTTTTGCCCAGCGCATATTTCCGCTGCCGACCAAAACGCTCCGGCATCAGATCGTTGAAATACAGGTTGTTTTTATTGTCGCCGTCGGCATGTATGCCCGCCGTTTGCGTAAACACGTTTTCTCCAACAACAGGCTTATTGACTGGTACAAGAAAACCTGAAAACGTTTCAACAATTTTACTTACTGAATACAATGACTCTTCTACAACTGATGTTTTTACATCCGGAAAAAAGTCGTTCAGCACTGCAATGGTACTGGCCAGGGGTGCATTACCTGCACGCTCACCCATACCGTTTACGGTCAGGTGCAGGCCTTTGGCTCCTGCGCGCACGGCTTCCATTACATTGGCTACGCTTAGGTCGTAATCGTTATGGGCATGAAAATCGAAGTGATGATTGGGGTAACGCTCAACAATGGCATGTATAAAGTCGTACGATTCCTTAGGGGTTAGTACCCCCAGGGTATCAGGCAGCAGCACTCTTTCGATGGGCTGCCTGGTTATAAAATCCAGGTATTGAAACACATACTCACGAGAATTTCTCATGCCGTTGCTCCAGTCTTCAAGATATACATTACATTTAATACCTTTCGATTGCGCCAGCGCAATTACCTGAGCTATTTCGTCGAAGTGCTGTTCGGGGGTTTTCTTTAACTGATGGGTAAGATGATTCAGAGAGCCTTTGGTGAGCAGGTTCATCACTCTGGCTCCGGCTTCAAGCATCCAGTTAACAGATGTCTCTCCGTCAACAAAGGTCAATACCTCTATTTTTTCGAGAAACCCGTTTTCTGCTGCCCAGGATGTGATTTTCTTCACGGCCTCAAACTCACCGTCAGACACCCTCGCAGAAGCAACCTCCAGTCGGTCAACTTTTACTTCTGTTAATAGTAACTGGGCAATGGTTAGTTTTTCGGTAGAAGAAAAAGACACTCCGCTGGTTTGTTCACCATCGCGGAGTGTTGTATCCATTATTTCTATATAGTTCATTATGCTGTTGCTTAAAGCAGTGGTTTTGTTGTCTCCGGTAAAAGGGGGTAGCTGATTAATAGAGACTCTTTTCAGCAAATGATTTTATTTCCTCTTTCATGGCTTGCAGATAATCAATATCATCGTAGCCGTTTATCAGGTTATCTTTCTTATATCCGTTAATGGCAAAACTTTCTTTCTCGCCGGTTGATACAATAGTAATGGTTTGCTCTGGCAGGCTTACTTCCAATTCTGCTTCAGGGTCGGCCTCGATGGCCAGAAAGATTTTATCCAGAAACTCCGGGCTTACCTGTACCGGTAAAATACCTACGTTAATGGCGTTACCTTTGAAAATGTCGGCAAAGAAGCTTGATACCACACAACGGAAGCCGTAGTCATAAATAGCCCAGGCGGCGTGTTCGCGACTGGAGCCACTACCAAAGTTACGGCCACCTACCAGAATCTTGCCCGAATAAATTGGGTTGTTAAGCACAAAATCCGGCTTAGGGGTATTGTCTGAGTTATATCGCCAGTCTCTGAACAGGTTGTCACCAAAGCCTTCGCGCTTGGTTGCTTTCAAGAAACGGGCAGGTATTATCTGGTCAGTATCCACGTTCTCGATAGGCATGGGTACAGCGGTACTTTTTAGTACTGTAAATTTATCGTAAGCCATTTGTCGTAATATTTTTAAAGTCAGACAATTGTTCGACTTATCTGACACCTTTGTTTTTGTTTAGATTAATTCTCTTGGGTCGGTTACTTTTCCGGTTACGGCTGCTGCTGCTGCTACTAATGGGCTGGCCAATAGCGTACGCGCACCGGGGCCCTGACGGCCTTCGAAGTTACGGTTAGAGGTAGACACCGCATACTTACCTGCCGGAATCTTGTCATCGTTCATGGCCAGACATGCCGAGCAACCCGGTTGGCGCAATTCGAACCCGGCTTCATTCAACACATCCAGAATCCCTTCTTCCTTAATTTGTGACTCCACAATGTGAGACCCCGGCACCAACCATGCCGTTACATTGTCTGCTTTCTTGCGGCCTTTTACGATGGACGCAAAAGCGCGGAAGTCTTCAATACGGCCATTGGTACAACTGCCTAAGAAAACGTAGTCAATAGGTTTGCCTATTATCTGCTCGTTTTCTGCAAAGCCCATATAACCCAATGATTTTTTGTAGCTGGCTTCGCCGTCTTTTACCTGACTGGCCATTGGGATATTCTGAGAAATACCGGTACCCAAACCCGGGTTTGTACCGTAGGTTATCTGCGGCTCAATATCGGCAGCATCAAATGTATATTCTAAATCAAAAACGGTGCCTTCGTCAGTTGGCAGGGTTTTCCAGTAGGCAAGGGCTTTGTCCCATGCTTCGCCTTTTGGTGCCATCTCTCTTCCTTTCAGGTAAGCAAAGGTAGTTTCGTCAGGAGCAATGATACCCCCTCTGGCACCCATCTCGATAGACATATTACAAACCGTCATGCGGCCTTCCATGCTCATATTTCTGAAAACATCTCCGGCGTACTCTACAAAATAACCGGTTGCTCCCGCTGCAGTTAATTGAGCAATAATATAAAGCGTTACGTCTTTAGGCATAACGGCAGGCCCTAATTTACCATTGATGGTTACACGCATCTTTTTAGGTTTAGGCTGCATAATACATTGCGAAGAAAGTACCATCTCAACCTCAGAGGTACCGATACCAAAAGCAATGGCACCGAATGCTCCGTGGGTAGATGTATGCGAGTCGCCACAAACGATAGTCATACCCGGTAAAGTAATACCATTTTCAGGCCCTACTACGTGTACAATGCCGTTCTTCTGATGCCCCAAACCCCAGTGTGAAATGCCATATTTAGCTGTATTGGTTTCCAATGCCTTCAACTGATTGGCAGAAAGCGGGTCTGAAACCGGCAGGTGTTGGTTAATGGTGGGTGTATTATGGTCGGCGGTAGCAAAGGTACGATTCGGGAACAGTACATTAATTCCTCGGGTTTCCAGACCTAAGAAAGCCACCGGGCTTGTTACTTCATGAATAAAGTGACGGTCGATAAAGAACACATCCGGGCCGTCTTCGATTTTACGAACAACGTGCGCATCCCATACTTTGTCGAATAGTGATTTTGGTGTTGACATTTTATATTTAAGCGTTTTATTTCTGTGATTTATAAGTCAAGATTTCCTGACTCTTCTATTAACTTCTCTGTCTGTTCTCCAAATAATTTATCATTTTCCCAAGTCAATGGATTATTGATAATATACTGGCTGATGGTATTAAAATCCTTTTCCTTTCTGATTATATTGTCCCAAAAACGTGTTTGCCATTCAAAATCTGGTACTATTGGGTGAATATGTTTTGTACAAATTGACTTGTATGAACCAATAATTGATGAAACCGTATTTTTACCCTGATTTCTGAAACGTAATTGGGCGTTGGTTTTATCATTAGATAATTCACCGTCCTGTGTAGAGACAGGGCAATGCCCTGTCTCTACCTCGGTATTGGTTTCATTATTGATGTTTTTATTAATAACTAAAATGCCATGAATATGATTGGGCATTACAACAAAATCACCTAAGGTAACGAATGGAAAATGTTTTGGAATCTCATGCCAAAAACCTTGTGCAATTGCTCCGGCGGTTGATAATTTCATTTTACCCTCTTGGCATTCACCTAAAAAGTATTGTCTGTTTTTGGTACAAATAGTGATAAAATAAATACCATTAGACCCATAATCCCAATCTGGGTGCCGAGCAGACGGAATACGATATTTGTTCTGAAACTTATCTGCCGACATTTCTCTAATTTAACAATACAAATTTGAGTATAATAACTCAATAAGGATTAACGAAATACGACCAAAAAATAATGTTTTTGGCTCATTGGTTTTTCTTGGGCGTAAAACCGTATTTTTCTTTGAAGGCTTTGATGAAATGAGAAACGCTCTCATAGCCAATTTCAAGGCTGATTTCGGAGACGTTCTTAGGCGTATTTTGCAGAAGAAATGAGGCGTATTCCAGCCTCCTGTTTTTGATCCAGGCAGCAGGCGAGGTATGAAACTGTTGTTCGAAGTCGCGTTTGAAAACCGACAGGCTTCGGCCGGAAATACGTGCTAATTCACTAATAGAAAGCGGTTTAAGATAATAGTTTTCGAGCAGATAGGCCAGATCTATTTTCTGACCCTGATAAATTTTGAAGAGTGTTGACTGGAACTGACCCGTCTGGTCCAATTCAAGCAGGTGTAACATCAGCTCATTGAATTTCAGTTTCAGAAACTGATTGAGCAGGTTGGTACGGGCACTGAAGAACGGAATAAGCGAATCGACGAACTTATCAAAGTTCTCGTTGCTTTCAAGGCTCAGTATTTGTTCAAATGCCCCGTCGGGCGAATCTTCAAACAGTGAAAGATTTTGCCCTACAAACTCTTTCAGCAGGTTTTCGGGGAAGAAAAAAACAAGGCTGCGGTAGTTGCTGTCGATAGACTCGTTCATGGAATAGCAACCCCGTTGAAAAAAAAGAATCTGCCCTTTTTGTACGTGGATATCTTGTGTAGGAGAAATAAATTTCTTTTCGCCTTCCAGCACATACACAATGGCGTGTTCTTCAAAGAAAATCTCATTGCGCGACGGATAGACATTGTTCCGGTAAGCCACAAAGGTCATTTCCTGAATCTTGAGCAATTCAAACTCATTAGCGCTTATGGAAGACGGAACCCTGAGCATTGCCTATTTCTTTTTATCACCTCTCATTTTCTGCAAGGCCTTATTAGAGAAAACAAATTCTTCAAGTTCAGGAGTACTCACATCAAGGATCGTCTGGCTGCTGCCCTCCCATATTTTTTGCCCTTTATATAAGAACATGATGTAGTCGCCGATAGAAAGAACCGAGTTCATATCATGTGTAATCACAACAGTTGTGGTGTTATATTCTTCGGTTATTTCCTGAATCAACTCATCTATTTTTATTGAGGTAAGCGGGTCAAGGCCAGAGTTGGGCTCATCACAAAACAGGTATTTCGGATTCATTACAATGGCTCTGGCTATACCTACCCTTTTTTTCATCCCGCCCGATATCTCAGAAGGCATCCGGTTTCCGGTTCCTTCCAAACCTACTCTTTGCAAGCAAAACTCTACTCTCTCTTTTTTCTCCTTTTCAGGCATTTCGGTGAGCATATCCAAAGGAAACTGTATATTCTGATGCACGGTTTGCGAATCAAAAAGCGCCCCACCCTGAAATAGTACGCCCATTTCGCGGCGGATATCCTTCTTGTCTTCCTCTTCTCCCAGATAAAAATCACGGCCATCATAAAGCGTTAAGCCGCCTTCAGGCCGTACCAGGTCTAGCATACATTTCAACAATACGCTTTTTCCTGTACCGCTTGCCCCGATAACCAGACTTATCTTTCCTTTTTTAAAAACACCACTTACATTATCTAAAACCTTGCGGTCGTTGAAAGACTTCGAAATGTTTTTTATTTCTATCATATAATTTCAATCCTGAAAAGAACGCTGTGAAGAGTAATGAAAAAACCGGGTTTGCCGGGTATCAGGTCAATAATTCAGCCAACAGGTAGTCGGCAATTAAAACAGCTATACAACTATTGGTTACGGCCGATGTACTTGCCTGCCCTACTTCTAAAGCCCCGCCCCGGGTGTAATATCCTTTAAAAGCAGAGATGGTAGAAATAAGAAACCCAAAAACAAAGGCTTTAATAATGGCAATAAAAACATTGAACGGAACAAACGAATATCTGATACCATAGATATAATCTTCGGGGGTAATAATGCCTGTTAGTGTTCCGGCAAGGTAGCCGCCCAGAATACCCAGAAAACCTGAAAGAATAGCCAACAACGGAAACGTAAACATGGAAGCCAGTAATTTAGGCAGCACAAGGTAAGACGCAGAGTTGATTCCCATTACTTCAAGTGCGTCTATCTGCTCGGTTATTTTCATGGTTCCCAGCTCACCAGCAATGTTAGACCCTATTTTGCCGGCAAGCACCACACACATAAAAGTAGATGAGAGCTCCAGGAGGGTCATGTCGCGCACAATATTACTTACTACATATACCGGTATTAAGGGGCTTACCAGGTTGGCTCTTGTCTGCACGCAGGTAACGGCGCCAATAAATACAGCCACAATGGAAACAATGAGAACTGAACTGACACCAATAGCCAGACACTCGTCTATAAACCGGTTCCAGTAAACTTTGAAAGTTTCTCTACGGCTAAATAGTTTCCCCAGAAATATTAAATATTCTCCTACAGTTCTTAACATGCTTTTTAACGATATTTGCAAAGATAACGAATAGTTTAATAACGCATTTTAGATAAGAAAGTTTATATTCAAAAACCAGAGCCATACCATAAAAACAATTAAAAGAGCAGAACATGAGCAAAAAACTGATAGTAGTTTCAGGCGGTAGCCGTGGAATCGGTCGGGCCATTATTGAAATCTTCGCCCAAAACGGCTTTGATGTACTGGCCTCGGCTCGAAAAGAGGCTGATTTAAAAGAGCTGCAAAACCATATAACCACCCAATATAAAGTAAACTGTTTTATTTATGCCGCCGACCTGGCCATAAAACAAGAGGTAGCAGGGCTGGTGGGGTTTATTCAGTCGCTCAACAGGCCGGTAGATGTGCTTGTAAATAATGCAGGGAGTTTCATTCCGGGGAATATCCACGAAGAGCAGGATGGTGTGCTTGAAAGCCTGATAGAAACAAACCTGTACAGCGCGTATTATCTGACCCGCGGACTTATCAAAGGCATGATTGCCCAAAAAAGCGGATATATATTTAATATGTGTTCGGTTGCCAGCCTGATGGCCTACCCTAACGGTGGCTCTTACAGTATTTCTAAATTTGCCCTGCTGGGTTTCAGTAAGTGCTTACGCGAAGAAATGAAACCTTTTAATATAAAGGTAACGTCTATTATGCCCGGTGCCGTACTGACCGACAGTTGGGCAGGTGTGGATATTCCGGCTGAAAGATTTATGCAAGCGGAAGATGTTGCCAAAACCATCTGGACGGCTTATAGTTTGTCTGACGGAGCTGTAATGGAAGAAATTGTGATGCGCCCGCAAAAGGGCGATTTGTAAAATACATTTTTTCAGGAAACAATAAAGCCGGCCCATAAAAGCCGGCTTTATTGATATTATAAATTACGTAAAAAGACTATTCTCTCAGGAAAGGATAGTCAGATTGTACGTAAATATCATCAAACGCGGTTTCTGCTTTAGGGAACGGCGATTCTTCTGCAAATTTTACCGACTCCTCTACCTTCGCTTTCACTCGCAAATCTATTTCTTCCAATTCTGCTTCTGTAGCAATACCGTTGGTTAAGATACGGTCGCGGCAAAGCTCTAACGGGTCGCGGCGTTTCCATTCTTCCACTTCATCCTTGGTACGGTATTTCTGAGGGTCTGACATTGAATGGCCACGGAAACGATAGGTCTTGAATTCAAGGAAAGTAGGGCCTTCACCTGCTCTGGCGCGGTCGGCAGCACGTTTTACTGCTTCGTGTACCATTTCTACATCCATCGCGTCTACCGGTTCTGCAGGCATATCATACGCCTCACCAATGGTGTATAGCTCTCTTACGTTTGAGGTACGCTCTACCGACGTACCCATGGCATAGCCGTTGTTTTCAACTACAAATATTACGGGTAATTTCCAGGTCATGGCCATGTTGAACGCCTCGTGCAACGCACCCTGACGCACAGCGCCATCGCCAAAATAACACATACAAAGGTTTTGCGTACCTTTATATTTTTCGGCAAATGCTATACCTGCACCTAACGGAATCTGCGCCCCTACAATACCATGCCCGCCAATAAAGTTTACTTCTTTATCAAAAATGTGCATTGAGCCCCCTTTACCTTTGGTTGTACCGGTTTCTTTTCCGTACAACTCTGCCATAATTCTGTTGGGGTCAGTACCCAGCGCCAACGGATGGCCGTGGTCTCTGTAGGCGGTAATCCATTTGTCATCTTTGGTTAATGCCGAAACAGCTCCTGAAGAACAAGCCTCCTGGCCTATATATAAATGACAAAATCCACGAATCTTTTGCTGCCCATACAACTGGCCGGCCTTTTCTTCAAATTTTCTTTGAAGAAACATAGACTCGTACCAATACATATATGTTTCTTTAGAATACTTTACTTTTGGTGCTTTTTCTTTGGTAGCTGCCATCTCTGATTCTTTTATAATTAAACGTCATTTTGCTTAGACGAAGCAAATTTATGAATTAAATCATTATCGACGAAAAATATTGAGATAATCTGTTCATTTAAATAGCCAACCGGGGGGAATTATCACCTGATTCTCCGTCAAACCATGCCTTATAAAACATAAAAAAAGCCTCTGAGTTAACTCAGAGGCCTATCGCAATCAACTAAGAGATAACTATACTTTAATCTCAACGTCAACACCACTTGGTAGTTCCAGTTTCATCAACGCGTCAACAGTTTTCGGGCTGGCCGAGTAAATGTCGATCAAACGTTTGTACGTACATAACTGGAATTGCTCACGTGATTTTTTGTTAACGTGCGGAGAACGCAATACAGTGAAGATTTCTTTGCGAGTAGGCAACGGAATTGGTCCGCTAACAACGGCTCCTGTAGATTTTACAGCCTTCACAATTCTCTCTGCCGATTTGTCCACTAAGTTGTGGTCAAACGACTTTAATTTGATTCTGATTTTTTGTGACATTGGTTCAAAAATTTTTAGATGAACCCCTCCGAAAGAACCATTTGCTTCAGAAAGGGCATAAAAAAACGTCGTTTTTTACAACGCGGGTGCAAAAATACGTAAAAACTTGGTACTTATAAAGTTATAAGCGAAAAATTAATAAAAAACATAGAAGCAAAACCACCTAACACAACTTTACGAGGCTACGTTTTTATGATTGTCAATACTGAAATACTTTACCTCGGCACCTACCTGTTCAAGAATTTTACGGGTTCGTTCAGGCCGGGCATCCGTAATAAAAACCTGCCCGAAAATACCGTTGTTGATGCTCTCTATCAGGCTGTGAATCCGGCGGTCGTCGAGCTTATCAAAAATATCGTCCAGCAGCAGTATGGGCTTTAGCTCTTTCAGTATCTCTATCATTTCAAACTGCGCCAGCCGTAGCGCCATTACAAAAGATTTCTGTTGCCCCTGCGAGCCAAACTTCTTGATGGGGTAAGTGTCTATCTCAAAAACATAATCATCTTTATGTATGCCTTTGGTGGTTCGTTGTGCCCTTATATCCGTCTGGCGATTCTGGCGGAACTCCTGCGTAAAATTATCAACGGCTACTTCAGACTCATACACTATTTCCACCTCTTCCCTACCCTCACTTATTATGGCATAATGCTTTTTAAACACCGGCAGAAAAGTTTCCATAAACTCTTTCCTTTGTTTATGAAGCCTAACGGCCAGTTTTACCAGTGGGTCAGAGTAGGTATCCAGTAAATCATGGTCCATATAATTACGCTCGGCAAAGATTTTCAACAAGCTGTTTCTTTGCTCAAGAATACGGTTATACTGCTGGTAGTCAGTCAGGTATTCGCTATCCATTTGCGACAGCACCCCGTCAAAAAACCTTCGTCTTTCTTCGCTGCCCTCTTTAATAAGTTCGGTATCATCCGGGGCAATCAATACTACCGGAAACTGCCCTATGTGGTCAGCAATACGTTCGTAGGGTTTCTTTTCATACATCATTATTTTACGCTGCCCCCGCTGAATAGTACAGGTAATCTGATGGGTATGGCTGTTTTTACTAAAAACACCGTCAATCATCATGTAGTCGGCATCATGATTAATGCTGAACACATCCTGGTGGTGCATGGCACTTTTGCTCAGTGCCAGAAAATAAACAGCATCAAGCAGATTTGTTTTCCCACTCCCGTTCTCACCCACTATACAATTTACCTGCGGCGAGAAAGTAAATGTGGCTTCTTCGTAATTCTTAAAATTAGATAGATAGATTTTCTCTAAAAACATTCTGCTGACTTCGATAACAATATCCTCACTACCCAAAACGGGTATCTACTTACCAATCTGTAATACGAAATTACAGATATTTCCTGAAAATTTAGTTTATTTGTATGCGTTGTTGCATTTAACCTATCTATTTATGAACAAAAATCTACTATTGTATTTTATTGCTGCTGTTGCCGCTACCGGCGGGCTTCTTTTTGGTTTTGATACTGGTGTAATTAATGTGGCTCTCCCCTCATTGCGGGCACAATTTAACCCAAGCCCTGAAACAGAAAGCCGGATAGTGAGCGCAGTTCTGGCCGGTGGTATGCTGGGGCCTTTTCTCAGCGGCCCCCTGACCGACATACTGGGCCGAAAAAAGATTAACATCGTGGCATCGTTGATTTTCGTAGTTGGCTCTATTATTACTGCCATGGCGCCAAGCACTCTGTTCCTCATTATCGGCCGTTTATTTCTGGGACTTGCCATAGGTATTGTGGCCTCAACAGTACCTATGTATCTGGCAGAGATTGCCCCTACCCACATGAGAGGCCAGCTGGTAACGTTTTTTCAATTGGCTATTACCCTGGGTATATTGTTATCTTATGTGGTGGGTTTCTTCTTTGCCGAGCAGGCCGACGGCTGGCGGAATATGTTCTGGGCGGGGTTTGTGCCGGCTGCCATTTTGTTTCTGGGCATGCTTTTTGTACCCGAAAGCCCACGCTGGCTTATTAGCAAGGGCCGCGACGCCGAGGCACTGGCTGTACTGAACCGCCTGCGCGAACCTGAACAGGCCACACAAGAGCTTACCCAAACCAAAAGAATAGTAGAAAACGAAAAACATAACAAAGCCAACTGGAAAATGCTGTTCAGCAAGCGCCTGCGTATTCCTTTATTTATTGCGGTGGGTATTTTCTTTATACAACAGTTTTCGGGTATTAATGCTATCATTTATTTTTCGACAGATATTTTCAAAAACGTATTTCCTGAGGGCAACACAGCAGCACTGGCCACTGTGGGCGTGGGTGTTACCAACTCAATAGCCACTGTTTTTGCGATTATGTTTCTTGATAAATGGGGGCGTAAACCATTACTTTATACAGGCCTTATAGGCACCGCTATTTGCTTATCTACGGTAGGGCTGGCTTTTTTTATGAAAGACTCGCTTGATGCCGGCTTGCAGCAATTCATGCTGGTAGGTGGTATTTATACTTATATTGTTTTCTTTGCTATCAGCCTGGGGCCATTAGGCTGGCTGCTGATTTCCGAGATTTATCCACTGAAAATCAGAGGCTTTGCATCAAGTATGGGTAGCTTTAATCACTGGGTTTTTGACTTTTGTGTAGCTTACACCTTCCCTATTATGGCGGCTACTTCGCTGGGTACCAATGGCGGCATATTTGGTATTTATACCATTGTAGTGCTGCTGGGCTTGCTTTTTGCCAAGTTTGTGGTTTTTGAAACCAAAGGTATGAGCCTGGAAGACATTGAAGATAAATGGAAGTAAATATACGCCTGTAACTTTTTTACGTTATATTTTAATTGCGCTTTAATCTGACCTATCCGGTATGGTTTTTGGGGCAATGCGACCGATTCCCGGGGGGTTTAACAAGACAAATTATTGAATTTTTACTACGAACCGTTTTTTAAATTTGCAAGTGTACCCATTTAGGATTCGGTATGTTATCTAAAAAAAATACAAAATCATTGCCCAAGATTTTGCTTTTAAAAACTAGAAGCATTAATTTTGCGTCCCAAAACGAGATGTTATCGTTTTTACGCGCAACATCTTGCTTTCAAACTATCTAAATTTTAAAATACTCCATAAATGGCTAATATTGGTAAAATCTCACAGATTATCGGACCCGTGGTTGACGTGAGTTTTGAGGGAAAAGGTTCGTTTATCCCCCCTATTCTTGATGCGTTGTCGGTAGAAAAGGCGAATGGTCAAAAAGTAATCCTGGAAGTACAACAACACCTTGGCGAAGACCGCGTACGTACCATTGCAATGGACGGAACCGAAGGTTTGCAACGTGGTATGGCTGTAACGCACCTGGGTTCTCCGATTACCATGCCAACTGGCGATGCCATCAAAGGTCGTTTGTTCAATGTGGTTGGTGAGGCTATCGACGGCTTGGAGCAGGTTACTACTCCGGGTATGTCTATTCACCGTTCTGCACCTAAATTTGAAGAATTAGCAACAGCAACTGAGGTTCTTTTTACTGGTATTAAAGTAATTGACCTGCTTGCTCCATACGTAAAAGGTGGTAAAATCGGTTTGTTTGGTGGTGCGGGTGTAGGTAAAACCGTATTGATTCAGGAGTTGATTAACAATATTGCCAAAGCTTATGCCGGTCTGTCGGTATTTGCCGGTGTAGGTGAGCGTACCCGTGAAGGAAATGACCTTCTTCGTGAGATGATTGAGTCTGGTATCGTAAAATACGGTGAGGCTTTCAAACACTCAATGGAAGAAGGTGGCTGGGACCTAAGCGTAGTTGATAAAGATGCCTTGAAAGAATCTCAGGCAACCTTTATTTTCGGTCAGATGAACGAGCCTCCGGGAGCACGTGCACGTGTTGCCTTGTCTGGTCTTACTGTGGCTGAACACTTCCGTGATGGCGACGGCGAAGGCAAAGGTCGTGATATCCTTTTCTTTATTGATAACATTTTCCGCTTTACACAGGCCGGTTCTGAGGTATCAGCACTTTTGGGTCGTATGCCTTCAGCGGTAGGTTATCAGCCAACTCTGGCAACAGAAATGGGTAATATGCAAGAGCGTATTGCTTCAACCAAACGTGGTTCAATTACTTCAGTACAAGCTGTTTATGTACCTGCCGATGACTTGACTGACCCTGCTCCTGCCACAACATTTACCCACTTGGATGCTACTACAGTATTGAGCCGTAAAATTGCCGAGCTAGGTATCTATCCTGCGGTAGACCCTCTTGATTCTTCTTCACGTATTCTTTCTGCTGCTGTATTGGGCGATGCACACTACAACACTGCTCAACGTGTAAAAAATATTTTGCAACGTTATAAAGAACTACAGGATATCATCGCAATCCTTGGTCTGGAAGAGTTGTCAGAAGAAGACAAACTGGTTGTATCTCGTGCGCGTCGTGTGCAACGTTTCTTGTCACAACCGTTCTTCGTGGCTGAACAGTTTACAGGTTTAAAAGGGGTATTGGTTGATATCAACGATACCATCAAAGGCTTTAACCAGATTATGGATGGAGCCTATGACCACCTTCCTGAAGCCGCTTTCAACCTTGTTGGAACCATTGAAGATGCCGTTGCGAAAGGTGAAAGATTAATTGCAGAAGCGAACAAATAATAACAATGAACTTAGAAATAATTACCCCCGATAAAAAAGTATATACTGGCGAAGTAAACGCTGTTTCTTTCCCTGGTAGCGAAGGTCGTTTTCAGGTTTTGAAAGACCATGCTCCGCTTGTCAGTACACTTGCCAAAGGTGATTTGGTGATCGAAGCAAATGGTAAAAAAGAAACATTTGTGGTAGATGGTGGCGTAGTAGAAGTAGTAAAAAACAAAATTCTGGTGCTTGCTGAAGCAGTAGCTTAATTTTTCAGATATGCTTGAAAGAGGCTTGGGTGTCCAAGCCTCTTTTGTTTTTATAGGAATGTGAGTACTTTTACTAAATGATTTGTTATAGTATACAGTGAATGAGCCCTTTGGTGATTTTTCTAATTGCAAATCATGAATAGCAAATAAGCGATTAATCGTTTATTTACTCAATTATAGTTCAATATGCTCATAGATAACCACGGCAGGCCTATCAATTATCTGAGGCTGGCAGTTACAGACCGCTGTAACCTGCGTTGCTTTTATTGTATGCCCGAAGAAGGCATACAGTATCTGCCTAAACCTCATTTGTTGAGCTATGAAGAAATGCTGCGGCTGGTGGGTATTCTGGCAGAAATGGGCATCAGTAAAGTGCGTATTACAGGGGGTGAACCTTTTCTGAGAAGAGACCTTATGCCGTTTCTATGGAAGTTGTCTGAGATTGATGGAATCAATAAAATCAATATTACTACTAATGGTGTGCTAACGGCTCCGTTAGTACCTGAACTAAAAAAACTGGGTATCAATTCGGTTAATCTGAGCCTGGACTCGCTTGACCGCCAACGGTTTTTTGAAATTACCCGCCGCGACGAATTTACTAAAGTGTGGCAGACACTGGAGGCGCTTCTGGAGCATGAGATTCCGGTAAAAATTAATACTGTGGTAATGTCTGGCAAAAATGATGAGGATATTCTATCAATGGTTGAGCTGGCACGAAACAAAAATGTATCTGTCAGGTTTATTGAAGAAATGCCCTTTAATGGCGCCGGGCTGCGCCCTGAACAGATTCAGGATTTCTGGAGTTATGGAAAAATAATGGATTTAATACGATTGGCACATCCTGACATATACCGGATGGCTGACGAACCGAACTCAACCTCATACAATTACCGGATTCCGAACTTTAAAGGATCCATTGGTGTTATTGCTGCTTTCAGCCGTACTTTTTGCGGCACCTGTAATCGCATCAGGGTTACCCCTACCGGATTTTTTAAAACCTGTTTGTATGATGACGGCGTTTTTAACGTACGAGATATGATGCGGCAGAAACTTTCTGACAGTGAAATCAAGTTATTAATCAGTGACGCGCTACAGAAGCGGGCTGCTGATGGTTTTGAAGCAGAAAAGAACAGGAAAAGCCTGGTGTCTGAATCAATGACCACCATTGGAGGATAAAATATTCAGTTCTATAATTATTAATTTTTTAAACGGGTCGCCGTAACGATAAACATTATGTTAAAGGCAGAAATGATTACCGATAAGGGTACTATGCTTATCGAATTTTACGAAGAGGATGCTCCTATTGCAGTTAATAACTTTGTAACGCTTGCAAAGAAAGGCTTTTACGATGGTCTGAAATTCCACCGTGTTATTCCTGATTTTATGATTCAGGGTGGTGACCCAACCGGCACAGGTGCAGGTGGCCCCGGTTATACTATTCAATGTGAGTTGACAGGCAATAACCAATACCACGACAGAGGCGTACTTTCAATGGCACACAGAGGTCGTAATACCGGTGGCTCGCAGTTTTTTATCTGTCACAACCGTTCTAACACGCAACACCTTGACCGCAACCATACCTGCTTCGGCAAAGTAGTTGATGGCCTTGAAGTAATTGATGCGATTCGCCAGGGAGATAAAATCCAGAAAATCAACATTACCGAGACTGAAGCTTAATTCATAAATTTTTTGTTAAAAACTGCTCGTTCTGTAATATTTCCGGGCAGTTTTTTGTTTACCATACAAAGCAAGTACCAACAACAAACGCCCTATGCAAGAAAGTAACACATTGATTGGATTTCTACTGACCGCCTTTCTGGCCGGTTTCGCATCTATCTTCATGCCATGTATTTATCCAATAATGCCAATGACGGTCAGCTTTTTTACCAAGCAGTCGCAAGGTACTGGTAAGGCCACATTTTATGGTTTATCTATCATGTTTGTATTTGCCATTATTGGCCTGGTAGCTACCCTATTTGGCGCCCCGTTTCTGAATTTCATCAGCACACACTGGGTACCAAATCTGATATTCTTTGTCATATTTGTTATTTTCGGCATTTCATTATTAGGGGCTTTTGAAATTGTATTGCCTCACGGCATGGTGAACAACATAGACCGGATGTCTGAAAAAGGTGGTTTGCTGGGTATATTCTTTATGGCTTTAACACTGGTGGTGGTTTCTTTCTCGTGCACAGCTCCGTTTGTTGGTTCTTTATTGATACTCGCAGCCAAAGGCGAAGTATGGCGCCCTTTGTGGGGTATGCTGGCTTTTGGTTTACCTTTCGGTTTGGTCTTTACTTCTCTGGCGCTGTTTCCGCAATGGTTGAAAAGCCTGCCGAAGTCTGGCGGCTGGATGAACGAAATGAAAGCCGTTTTTGGTATTCTTGAGTTTGCTCTGGCTTTAAAATTCCTTTCAAATATTGATTTAACCTACCATTTCAATCTGATATCGCGCAATCTGTTCCTTATTATCTGGATTATCATTTTCATTGCCATTGGCCTTTATATATTAGGTGTTATCCGCTTGCCTAAAGATAGCAAGGTTGCTAAGTTTAGCTTTCAGCGTGTGGGCTTTGCCATTCTGTTTTTTGCCTTTGCTGCCTATATGGTGCCAGGTGTTGTGAAAGGAAAAGAACTAAGCCTGCTGTCTGGCCTTTTGCCTCCTAAAACTTTAAACACCACCCCTATTGATGGCTCTAAGCTCCGCGCACTGCCGCATGACTTACAAGGCTTCTATGATTATGACGATGCCCTAGCCTATGCCAAAGAAGTAAACAAACCACTGTTTATTGACTTTACCGGCTATGCCTGCGCCAACTGCCGTAAGATGGAAGAAAACGTATGGCCAAAGCCGGAGGTATTAGAAAGACTAAAGAATGAGTTTGTGATAGCATCTTTATACGTAGACGATAAAAAGGCGCTGCCTAAAGAAAAACAATATACCTCTAAATATGACGAGGAACTGAAAGAAACAATTGGTGATAAAAATATGGATCTTGAAATTGTGAAATACAATAACAATGCGCAGCCGTATTACGTAATTGAAGACACCAACGGAAAACTGATTGTGAAACAACCGATAGGCTATAGTTCTACTGCAGACTTCATTAAGTTTTTAGACGAAGGAATTAACAATTTTAAGAAATAAGGTCATCTGTTTGCGCATTGAACAAATGTGCAACCTCAGCCTCTACAAATTTTGCCTTGTGGCGAATGGCTCTTTTCAGCATTCGCAGGTATTCTGCCTTACTGATTTCTATGGCGCCGAAACGCTTCACGTTGTCGTTGATAAACTGTGTGTCAAGCAATTCAAAATCCTGTTTTTTGAGTAGCTCCATCAACGCGTGAAAAGCAACCTTTGATGCATTTGGCTCAGTATAAAACATTGATTCGCCAAAAAAAGCAGCACCTATGGCTACGCCATATACCCCCCCTACCAGTTGCTCACCCAGGTATGCTTCAACACTATGCGCAAAGCCCATCTGATGCAGGTTTGTATAGGCATTGATTATTTCTTCTGAAATCCATGTGTCGTCAGAATCCCGGCGCGGCTGAGAACAAGCCACCATTACTGCCCTGAAATTGTAGTTGATACGAATCTCAAAAATCTGTTTATTAAGAAAAGGCCTGAGCGATTTAGCGGGTTTATAGGTGTCTATAGGAATAATGGCCCGAGGGTCTGGTGAATACCAGTAAAGTGTGCCGTCGGAGTCGGCCATCGGAAATATACCATTTATATACCCATAAATAAGATCGTCAGCAGAAAGTGGACTCATTGAGTTTTTTGAAATACACTAAGCAAATATAGAAACAAAATCGAAACCAGCAACAACGCGTTCATTCTTGTCTAGTTCTTTCTCAACCTCGGCGACTCAAAAACTACCTTGCCGCGTTCGTCATATTCTCTGATTACGTAAGATTCAAACGTAGTATCGAAACAGTCTTTACCATATTGTACTTCCTTTTTACGACGATTACCCGTTGGATAATACTCTACCCACTGCCCTACTTTCACACTATCGTCCATCATTCCCTGTTCAGCCAATGTTCCGTTTTCATTGAAAAGAAAATACTCGCCGCTCACTTTATTGAAGTTTACGGGTATTACCTCTTTTATCTTTTGCTGCGAGCCATCATAATAACTGATGCGGGCGTCTCGGGCAAACCCTCTTTCATAATACTCTTTATTAACCAGATTATTGTTTTTGTCATACAACTCCCACCGGCCGTGCTTTGTACCCATATAGTACCAGCCTTCTTCTACCAGTAAATCGCCCTGGTATCTTTTGTAAGGCCCGTGCATGAGGTCGTTTTTGGTTTTGTCACGGCCTAAACCCTCCACTATGCGATTGGCTTTGTGGTCAAACCAGTACAAATGCCGGCTATAATTGTCAGGCTGTTTATATTCCTGCAAAGTATAAAACTCTATATAAGTTGGTGAGCTGCTACTCCCCTGGCTGATGGTCTGCTTCTTCACTTTTATGCCTTCGTAATCACGGCCGTTAAACTCTCTTCTGTAGCTTTTCAGTTCTTTTTTAAGCTTTTTAACACCCTTAGATATTTTCAGACCCAGGTCTGGCAAGGTTTCGGTAGCTAGTTTACGGGCATCTTCAGCATTTGAGACTCTGAAATTGGCAGCTGGTAGAGCTGCACTCTGGGTGCCCAATGCAGAGGTTGCCCCAGCCGAACCGGATACACCTCCGGAAACCTTAGGGCCGCTTATTTCAACAGCATCTTTTATTATGTCTTTTGCCGATCTCCTTTTTGCTGTGGGTACAGCACCGGGTGTCTGCGCTGCTGCGTCAAGACCCATAAGCATACCGGCACAAACTATAATAAGGGGTAGAAATCTCATTTTATAAACACTTTTATACTTCTTTATAGAAACGAATGCTTCAAAGAAAAATTTTATTGCCACTAATAAGGCCACAGTAAAATTAACAGGTTTGTTAACGCGTTCAACCAAAACACAAAAAAAAAGCAGAAGCACATGCCTCTGCTTTTTATCACTACACTTACCTAAACCCTAAAACTCCATGGGAACACTAACACTAGTGGTATCCCAGGCGATGGTTAAAACCTTATCATCAGTAGTGATTGTTAGCTTTTCTACCGGTTGCGACAACGCTTTTACGGGTACTGTTACTTCTACTACGTTCTTGTCTTTGATTTTGTCGTAGCCATAAGCACCCCATTGTTTCAACTCACTGTTCAATATGATTGTCCACTCTTTTTCTCCTAATTTAGAGAAAAGTGTATATGTTCCTGCTTTTACCGGTTTACCTCCAAATTTTACATTTTTATGAAACGTAATCTCGGTTGCTTCATCTGCTCCTGTTCTCCATATTGTTCCGAATTTCTCAAGACCGCCAAAAATGGTACGTCCTTTTTTTGATGGTTGGCCATAAGTAACTTTTACATTTTTACTTTCTGCCGTAACATGTGGGCTGGCTCTTTTTTCCTGAGCAAAAACAAGAGAGGTGATACTAAACAAAAAAGATAATAAGAATACTGATTTTTTCATGGTTAATAAAATAGTTATGGTATATGGGTATTAACGAAAAAACACCTGGTTTAGTTTAACAATATTTTGAAATTATTCTTTCGTTTTCTCGGCAAATATCTTAGCCATTTCACGCGGATTTGTGGGTGTTGCATTAATTATATCCGACTCCACCAGTCCGTCTCTTAAACGCACAATGCGGTGCGCATATTTGGCAATGTCTTCTTCGTGGGTTACCATTACAATGGTGTTTCCCTTTGAATAGAGCTGGTCAAACAATTCCATAATTTCGTAAGACGTCTTGGTATCCAGGTTACCAGTAGGCTCATCGGCCAGCAATATACTTGGGTCGTTCACAAGCGCCCGGGCAATGGCCACACGCTGGCGCTGCCCACCAGACAACTCATTAGGTTTATGGTGTGCCCGGTTCTCAAGACCTACGTTTTTTAACGTCTGCATGGCCTTTTCTGTCCGCTGCGACTTCGTATAGCCTGCATAAATCAGTGGTAGGGCCACATTTTCTAAAGCAGATTGACGAGGCAAAAGGTTGAACGTCTGGAAAACGAAGCCAATCTCTTTGTTTCTGACCTCGGCCAGTTCGTTCTCACTCATGCGGCTTACATCATGATTATTCAACACATAACGGCCGGCTGTTGGCGAATCGAGACAACCTATAATATTCATCAACGTAGACTTACCGGAGCCTGACGGCCCCATAAACGCTACATATTCTCCTCTTTCTACAGAAATGGTAACCGACTTCAGGGCATCGATTATTTCGCTACCCATAATGTAGCGTTTAGAAATATTGGTAGTCTCAATTATTTTCATTTGCAATTATGAATGAGTGAGTTCGGGCTAATAAGAGATAGTTTGCAAACCTCCGTTTTTCATTTCAAATATATTCTTTCATTCAAAACCAACCTTGTTTTTTTCCATCAATGCTTTTTGGGCTTGATAGGTGGAAAGAAACGCTTGATAATCGGTAGGGCTCAATAAAGCCCGAAGCTTTTCAAGGCCGTCTATGGCGTAATTCTCCACACCTATTTTCAAAGATTGCTGTACATACAGCTTCCAAAGTGCTTCATTTTCGTCGTTCAACTGCAGTGCGTTAAATATAAAGAGGTAGGCATCACCCGGCTTTTTTATCTTGGCATTGTAGAATTCTGTAACCCGGGCTATCACAAGGGGGTTTAGCGGATTAGCAGCAAGCGCCTTATCAAAATCATTTTTGGTTCTGGCATTTTTCAAAGCTTCCTCGGCCTGGGTTTCCTGATATTCGGCCAGTATTGCCCGGTAGCCCTGCTTTTGCAATACCTCTGCCGATGCCCTGTCTCCTGCTATTAATAAATGTCTTTCGGCCTTATCAAATATCCCTTGCTGCAAATACCACATACCAGCAACCTGATTGTACAACCTCTTTTTGCTTGTTGAGTCATTAGCCAGAATGGTAAGCTGTTTCAAACCCTCCAGTTTATTTTCTCTATAGTAATTCTGCGATGCAATGGCAAACTCAAGATCTTCATAAAAACTTTGGTTGCCCTCTTTTTGCTGAATCCTTTTTAAAACCCGGGCGGTGTATGGGGTCTGCAAATCTTTGCCGGCAGTACAATTGTAAATTAAAGCAAACTGGCTTACGTTCAGCACCGAGTCTGTTCTTAATTGTATGGGGCCAGGTAGTGTATTTTTGTTTATTTCCTGCGCCGAGAGATTTGCCTGTAGCGCATCGCCTTTACTCATACCCTCATCTATGCGATTCTCAGAGGCCTTGTTTTTTTTGTATTTCAGCTGAAATGCCAACAGGTTGGCCTCGGCCAAATCACAGTCGGTACAATTTTCTCTGGCTAGTGTCAGGTAGTGCAGCGTTGAGTCGGTTACTTTTGTTTTTTCATATAACCATGCCAGGTTGGTCAGCAATGGTTGGTTATCCGGAAATCGTCTTACTCCTTCCTGCAACGTAAAGAGCGCGTCAAAAAACATATCTTTCTCTTGCAGAATTTTACTCAACCCTGCGTAGGCATACGGGCTGGGGTTTTTATCTAAAGCACTTTTCAGAAACGCCCCGGTGTTCTCTTTATCATTCACTGCCATTGCCAGAGAAGCCAATCCGTAGTTTGACTGATGATTCAGGATATCAGCATGAAGCGCCTCTTTATAAAATGCCTCGGCATAAACGCCATCGTTATCAGTTTTGTAGTAATTGGCAATGGTATTGTAATAACCGGCCGTGGCCTGATAATAAATATAAAAGTTTTTTAAAGAGAACAATGTAACCATACCTACGATAGCCCCTAAACGAAAAAGCGAAAGTTCGAGAAACTGAGGCTTGTAAAGAATACGATGCACTGGTAAGCCTTTTTGCATGGCCTGAATAAAATTAAGAACAACATACAATGCAAAGGCTAAGCCCATTACCAAGTGCGCCGCTATAATAAACTTCTGAAAGGCTTCCATTAACGGGTCATTGCCCGAAGCGAACACAAAGGCAATTGTTGCGGTGGTAATTATACCTAAGCCCAGATACAACCAGGCACCTGTGTTTCTAAAATGAAAAGTGTCTGACTCTTCTGTGACACGTCTGAAACCCCAGATACCTAACAGCAAAGAGCTGACATATAACACTATCGGGCTTATGGGTAGAGCGTTCCAGTCAATGTATCTGTTCCGCTCTAAAAACATCAGTAATACATTAAGCAGGTAAATGCTTGAAACAATCAGGAATTGGCTCAAAGAACTCCTACCCTTTACGCCAGCGTTGGAAACAACCCACACCAGTGATGCCACAATTTCATGTGATACCAAGAGAATAAACAACACACTTATAACAATGGCCGACACAAGCCCGTAAGAGGCAACTGCCAGCAAAGGATGGTTTATTTTTGAGAAACCAGTTATAAGCACCCCTGCCACAAAACTTAGCAGCAAAAAAGAAGAAAGTCTGGTTAAGAAACCTGCACTTTTATTAAAATTATTGAAATAAAAAGCCACACCTGCAAAGCCGCCAAAGGCAATAAGAAAAGCCGTCTGATTGGTGAGATTAAAAACGTTTTCAAGATGAAACGTAACCAATATACCTGCCAGCAGCACCATGCCACCTAAAAACCAGTATCTGGGCATGGCAGATACCGATGCCAGCAGTAAGTTGAGGCCAACAACATACAAACCTATAAATCCGTAAGCCGCCAGGGTATTGGTTTGCATCATAGAAGCAATAAAGCGTTCTTTTACCAGATACGCATTGCCGTTGATTGTAAACTTCAGCTGGCCGTCAGAGAAACTGTCTGATATTTTTGCGACTTCGTCCAATTCGCTCAGAATATCCCAGTGTATTACGTTGTCAATACCATAATAGGTATACCACGCCATTGCAGCTACAGAAAAAAGCAATACCGCCAAAATCGCCCAAAAGATACTTTTCTCAGATTTAGACCAGTTTTGCCAAAAAAACCAATGATACATAAATGCTTATTGTTTTCTACCTGAAGGCCTGTTTGTCAACAGGTTATTCACATGTACCGATAAATATTTGCGCTGTGAAGATAACGCAAAAACATTGTTTGATTATATTTGCGCATCCAAAAAACCAAGATATTAATCATGACACTGCATAAAGAGGGAACAGGAACTATTTCTTTAACAATAATTGCATTAGTAATACTTAACGGATTAGTAAGATACTTTGCACCTGACAATTCTCTTGCTCATCAAATAGCGCTGGGTGTAAGTCTGGTGTTCTTTATTATCATTGTTCAGTTTTTCCGTAAGCCTACACGCAATACTACTAAAAACAGCAAGCATATAATTGCCCCTGCCGACGGCAAAGTGGTGGTGATTGAAGAGGTGGTGGAAACAGAGTATTTTAAAGAGCCTCGCCGCCAGGTTTCCATTTTTATGTCACCTATCAACGTGCATATTAACTTTAACCCTATTTCGGGCATTGTAACTTATTTCAAGTATCATCCCGGCAAATATCTGTTTGCCTGGCATCCGAAATCAAGTACTGAAAACGAAAGAACTACCATTGTAGTAAAACATAGCAACGGTACCGAAGTGCTTTTCAGGCAGATAGCCGGTGCCTTGGCGCGCAGGTTGTGCTGGTATGTACAGGAAGGCAAAAACGTAGAGCAGGGTACTGAGTTCGGGTTTATTAAGTTTGGTTCAAGAATTGATATTTTTCTGCCTTTAGATGCCAAAATTCTGGTAAATATTGATGACCGCCCGGTAGGTGGTGAAACCGTTATTGCCGAATTACCTTAACCTATTCTGTATCCATAACTTCTGCCCAGCATGGCTCAACACAATGATACCGGTAACAAAGCAGAAGAAATGGCCGCCGGTTTCTTAATAAAAAACGGGTATGAGATACTTGACCGCAACTATGTATTTGGTAAGGGCGAAATAGATATTATTGCAACCAAAGACAACTGGCTGGTGTTTGTTGAAGTGCGGGCCCGCTCTGAGGTTTTGCATGGGTATCCTGAGCAAACTATTTCAAAGTCCAAAGCAGGGCTTATCATAAAAACAGCCGAAAACTACGTTTACCAGAAAAACTGGCGAGGCAAAATACGGTTTGACATCATTGCTATTATTGTCGGGCAGCACTTCGAAATCCGCCAGTTTGAAGACGTTTTCTTTTAAAACAGCTCTCCCATTTTGTATTTTGGCAGAATATTCAGATGCTTATAGGCTTTTTCTGTTGCCTCTCTGCCCCTTGCTGTCCGTTTCAGATATCCTTCCTGAATCAGGAATGGCTCGTAAACTTCTTCAATTGTTTCGGCCTCCTCTCCTACTGCCGTTGCAATGGTTGATAAACCAACCGGCCCGCCTTTAAATTTATCTATGATCGTCTGCAAGATTCTGTTATCCATTTCATCCAAACCATCCTGGTCTACATCCAAGGCTGTTAAAGCCATTTCTGCAATGGCAAGGTTTATTTTGCCATCGCCTTTTACCTGAGCAAAATCACGGGTGCGTCTCAACAAATTATTGGCAATACGCGGGGTTCCCCTGCTTCTGCGGGCAATCTCAAATGCGCCATCTTCACTGATTGGCGTTTTTAATATATACGACGAACGCTTGATAATCTTACAAAGTAACTGAGAGTCGTAGTATTCCAGCCTTGAATTGATACCAAACCTGGCGCGGAGCGGCGAAGTAAGCAATCCGGCTCTGGTGGTAGCGCCTATTAAGGTAAACGGATTCAGGCCAATCTGCACGCTACGGGCATTGGGGCCGGTATCAAGCATGATGTCAATGCGGTAATCTTCCATTGCTGAATACAGATACTCTTCCACAATGGGATTCAGCCGGTGGATTTCATCAATGAAAAGCACATCAAATGGCTCAAGATTGGTCAGCAGGCCAGCCAGGTCGCTTGGTTTGTCAAGCACCGGGCCTGAGGTTATTTTTATATTGGTGCCCAGCTCATTAGAAATAATGTGCGATAGCGTAGTTTTACCCAGACCCGGAGGGCCGTGCAGCAACACATGGTCGAGCGCTTCTTTTCTTTGTTTAGCAGCCAGAACAAATATTTTCAGGTTTTCCAGAATTTTGTCCTGCCCCGTAAAATCATCAAACGAAAGAGGCCGCAGCGCTTTTTCTATTTCCTTTTCAACCGGCGAAAGCCCCTCGCTCTCACCTTTTATATAATCTTTTCGCATGAAATCTCTGAGAAACCCTCTCTTTTATACAACCAAATATACGATATTTCAGGGGGTTTATTATAAAAATCCCCCTGAAAGTATCATTACCCTATTATTTTCTGATTACCTGCTCAAAGGTAAAAAGAGCGGCCGTAATGAAGAATGTAAATCTTATAAAATGTTATCTGATTAAAAGTATCCCCCCAGATTTAGTAATTTTAGGTCGCTTTGGGAAATACTCACTTTTATAACTTAACACAAAAGCATACAACATAGGCGCCATTATCTGCCCTTTGTAAGAGCCATCCCATTTATCAAGTGGGTCTAGAGACTGAAATATAATCTCACCCCAGCGGTTATAAATTTTCAGGTCGTAATCTGTGATATATTTATTAGGCGTTTCCAATACATCATTCACACCATCCCCATTGGGTGAAAAGGCCTCCGGAATAAAAAGGCGGGGGTCACATTTGTCTTCTACAACAATTTTATCGTCTGTGGTGCAGGTGTAAAGTTCTCCGCTTTGAGATGTAAAGTTATTGGTTACAAATGTAGTGTATGTGCTTTGCACATCAACGGTTATGGTTGGTGTTGTTTCATTTCTTGGCTTCCATAAATATGTTGGGTCAACGGTATTTTGGGCTTTGGGGTCTAATAAAAGCGTAGCCCCTTCCCGAAAACAGGCATAAGCAGAATCTGCCAGATTAATTATTGGTGAGGGCTTAATGTTAATTTCATCTGTTACCGTAAACACATCACATTTCTCTCTTAACGAATTACCCAATATAGGTATATTCACCACCTTGCTTATTGCTGTCTCGGCATAAACTTCTACCGTCATTGTAATGGTGTATCGCCCGGGTTTTGTATAGGTGTGTGATACTTGTGTTCCTTTACCTTTTGTACCATCGCCAAAGTCCCAGCTTACTTCATTTTTCATGGGGCTGCAAATGCCTTTGGTTTCAAAAATAGTAGGTTGGTTCTGGCAGGTTCCTTTATAGGTAGCACTTAAGCCGTCTCCATCCTGCTGTGGCTTGGCATGTACTACGTTCGGAAGCCCCAACTTACTGGTACCTACCACATTAGGAGCCGTAGCCTGATTAAAAGAAATATAATTAACTACTGCCACATTGCTTGTTATCAATGCATCAGGATATGTTATATAGGCAATTTCTGTGCTGCCATCTACTGCCATGTAAATAAACCCACCCGTACCTGCATTGGTAGGCCCCATCTGCAATGCCCCAAAAACATGAGTAGACGACTCCGCTATCTGTTTTTTCTGCAGGCTTATCTGGGCATCTGAACTTAAATTAAGATTTAACTGATACAAATAAGATTTTACAGTTGAGGATGGAGCGCCTCTGAGGGTATAATAAAGTTTTTCGCCATCCTGCGAAAACTCAACACCATATATTTTTGGGGGCGCATTGCCCAACTCAATGGTATGCACTAGTGTTAATAAGCCTGTGGTAGCATTAATGCCATATACTTCAATATAATTCTTGCCGTCTTTTATATATGCTGTAGCCAGCTTACGTCCATTCGGAGATATTTTCATATATCCGCTTTCATCAGGTATTTTATTAGTAATTGGGGGTTGATTAACCAGATTAGAGCCCGTGGAATCAATTTTCAGTACTTTAAATTGTCCGGTAGTTTTATCCTGCGAATACACAAAGAACACCATGTTCTTTTTATCATCTTCAATACTTTTTGTTACGATTTGTTCTGTAGATGCCAGACTAACAGGAATATCGGTTTCAACAATTGCCCCCTGCCCACCATTACGGCGCATATCTACAATACTGTAAGACAGCCTGCCTGTGGTTTCGTTCATGGTGTACACATAATAAAGATGATGCGGACACTCATTGCAATTGCTTTTAGGTACAATTAGAGACGACTGTGTAGATGTATTTGTACCCGGCAATGAAGTAGCTGTAGCCGGTGGTGGTAACTGAAAAGGTACGGGTTGGTCGTCTTTGCTGTATATTTTTACGCCATCGGTATACAATACCAGGTCTCCTTTGGGGTCAAAAACCATAGCTACACCTTCGGGGGAGTCAATCGGATTACTTTGGGTTGACTGAACAGGTATGTAAACAGGGTTGTCCTGGTTAGGGGGTTCAAATAGGTCACCATTATCAGCCAGCGGGTCTCTGGGTACTACCGAAGTTGGGTTAATACCAAACTCAAGCGTTGCCCCTTTGCCGAAATACCACTTTTCAGCACCCCCTCCACCGGCAGATTGCATACAGAATTTTACATTGATTTTGGCAGTTCTTGAGCATTGTCCACTTGCATCAAAAACCTCAACCGAATAACAGCCTGACTTTGTAACATCAATGGTTTTCGTTGTTTCGCCATTGGGATACCATAAATACTTAACACCCGGGGGTTCAGGTGAACCTTTTTCTAAAACGTTATATGGGTTTAAGGTTATGGTTTTACCATCACAAACGGTAGAGTCTTTACTGATTTCGCCTTTAAATGTGGGTTGAGTGGGTGGCTGGCTGATGGTAATCGTTCGGGTTACGGGTGCTTGTTGTACCCCTCCTTTTATTCGGGTAAGAGTTACAGTATAGGTACCTGCTTGGGCATAAAGATGATTCGGATTACGCAAGTCAGACGTTTTGCCGTCACCAAAATCCCAAAGCCAGGCGGTAGAAAGCGGGTCTTCATCAAAAAAAACAGTGGGTTCGTTACAGTCTGATGTTGTGGGGCTTCCGGCGGCGCTGGTTGTCGGTGCAGGCATACTTCTGCATAGTTTCCCACCTACGTAAAACGGATTCTGACCAATGGCGATAGTTGATATACATGCTAATGTGGCTGTCAAAAAATAAATCCTTAGATTAGTACCTGTACCTGCCCACATAATTCATTATACATTTTGTAAGTACTGATTAAAACAGAAAGTTACGGTTAATTTCCAGAATTTTAACGATAGCCAACCCGTATTTATTTGATACCCTCAATAAAGATTAATAGCAAAATTGAGTTTTTTTTTGTTCTTTACACCAAACAATAAGCCCTACTCGTTAATTTATATATTACTATTAAAAAATTAGTAAATTCGCCCTGTACCCTTTTCGTAAAAACCGGGATTTTGCTGTAGAATAGATTTTTGCTTGGAAATACACCATTATCTCCTAACGGAACAGGCTATGAAAAAATTTTATTTACGAATAGTTCTCTTGTGCCTGGTTTGTTACAGTGGGCAGGCACAAGACCCGCAGTTTTCGCAGTTTTATGCGGCCCCTTTATATCAGAATCCGGCCTTTGCCGGTAGCGCTTTTGCTACCCGGTTAATAGCCAATTACCGTAACCAATGGCCCTCAATAACAGCCAATTTTGTTACGAGTTCTTTTTCTATAGACCACCACCTGCAAAGCCTGAATAGCGGTATCGGTTTAATTGTTACCAACGACTCCCAAGGGCCCAACAGGCTTACCAGCACCGATATAAGCGCCATTTATGCGTATCAGTTAAAGATAGACGAAGATAATTTTCTAAGGCTTGGCCTGCAAGGGACTTACTCAAACAAAAGTATGAACTATCTGGGGCTTACTTTTGGCGACCAGTATGATGACAAAGGACTTACCGGAAACCCCACAAATGACCCCTTCGGCCCCAATGGAAGCAATTTACCGAATATCAATATGGCCGATTTCAGCGCCGGGGCATTGTACTACAACAGTACATCATGGTTAGGCGTTACGGCACACCATATCAACCAGCCATCCTACACGTTTTTTGCTTCTGATGCCCCTAAAAGCGGTTTTTTACCCATGAAACTGAGCATCAGCGGAGGTGTAAAAATACCCATTGCTAATCCTTACTCTGGTGCGGCCTATTCAGACAAAGAGTTTTCGGTATCACCGGCGTTTTTGATTAAACGGCAAGGCAAATTTAACCAGCTCGATTTAGGGCTGTATGCCACCTATACTCCGCTTACTGTTGGGGTCTGGTATAGGGGGATTCCGATAAAAAAGAGGAACATCACCCCTACTAATCATGATGCCCTGGTTTTTTTGATAGGCGTAAGGCAAGACAGCTTTTCTATCGGCTATAGTTATGACGTAACGATCTCAAGCCTGGGTGCATCTTCCGGTGGTTCGCATGAAATATCGCTGGCTTATCAGTTTGAACCCGTTATTAAAAAACTAACACGTTATAAAAGAAATAAAAAGTCGCTGGCGTGTCCTAAATTTTAATACTTAAAGCATCTGGCATTGGCCAAAACGCAGCCAATTGCTGGTTTTTTAGAATACTAACCACAAACTTTAAATACGGTATATTGGGCTTTAACTGCGGCTTTTCGGATACTAATGTGGCGGTTGCCAAAAAATATAATCAAGTGCCCTTTTTATTCTTTCCGATTAAAATTTCAATTCTTCATTAATACAAGCCTGTTTTTCTAAGTAAAAAGCTAAAATTTAAAAGAATATTTCGTTTTTTGGACAAACAGTTTGGCTTTTCAACCCAATTTTACATTATATTGCACTATATTTCTAAAACAAACCAAAAACAACTCTAAACATCTTATGAAACACAGTATTTGGCGTAAAAAGCCAATGTCTGCATATGAGGCAGATATTAAAAATAACCAACTCAAGAAGATAATGGGTAAGTGGAGTCTTACCGCAATTGGAATCGGGGGTATTATTGGAGGGGGTATATTTGTATTAACAGGTACTGCTGCTCATTACCATGCCGGGCCGGCATTAGCACTTTCGTTCATTATAGCGGGTATTGGTTGCGTTTTTGCTGCGCTTTGCTATTCTGAATTTGCTTCTATGCTTCCGGTTGAAGGCTCAGCTTATGCTTACGCCTATGGTACTATCGGTGAGCTTTTTGCATGGATTATCGGTTGGGGATTGATTTTGGAATATGCCATGGGGGCAATGACCGTGGCGGTGAGCTGGTCAGGTTATTTCAACAAGTTGGTTCATTTATTTGGTATTGATATTCCTTACTATTTACGTAACGACCCCTGGTCGGCAGCATCTTATGCGCAGGCAAACGGTCTGGAGCCGGCTGGTTTCGCATTCAATTTACCTGCATTTATTATTACCTGGATTGTAACCTGGATTCTCGTAAAAGGTATTAAAGAAGCAACAAATACCAATAACCTGATTGTAATTTTAAAGCTAGGCGCTGTAATTTTTGTAATTATTGCCGGTGCTTTCTTTATCAATTATTCAAACTGGGAGCCATTTATTCCTGAGCCAACTATGGTAATGCATGAAGACGGTATAGCAAAAGAAGCGTATGGCTGGAAAGGTATATTTAGTGGCGCTGCGGCTATTTTCTTTGCTTATATCGGTTTCGACGTAGTTTCTACCTCAGCCGGTGAAGCCATTAACCCTAAAAAAGACATTCCGTTTGCCATTATTGCATCTTTGTTAATCTGTACTGTATTATACATATTGGTTTCGTTGGTGTTAACCGGTATGCTTAATTATAACGACATTGTGGGTGATGCACTTAAAGCTCCGGTGGCCTTTGCTTTTGATAAAGTAGGTCAGCCCTGGGCTGTTTTCATAATTACCGCTGCAGCTACCGCCGGTTTAATTTCGGTAATGTTAGTGATGATGTTGGGACAAACCCGCGTGTTCTTAGGTATGGCAAAAGACGGTTTATTACCTGATTTCTTCAAGCAAGTGCATTCCACCTGGAAAACACCATGGAAAAGCACACTTCTGGTAGGTCTTTTAGTTTCTTTAGTAGCCTCTTTCACCCCTATCGGTATTCTAAGCGACATGACCAGCTTCGGTACCTTATTTGCTTTTGCTATGGTTTGTCTGGCCGTTTTAATACTACGCTTCAGAGAGCCAAACAGAGACAGACCTTTCAAAACACCTATGGTGTATATTATAGGGCCGCTTGGCATTATTACAAACTTTGCTTTGATGCTTCTTTTAGATAGTAAAGCGCAGCAGTTTGCTGTTGTCTGGATGCTACTAGGTTTAATTGTTTATTTTATATACAGCCGAAACAAAAGCAATCTAAATAAGTTATAACCATTGTTTTGCATTAAAAAAGGGTCGTTCTACCGCAATGGAACGACCTTTTTTCATTTTTAAGCTACCTCCTACTTTATCTTATTTCGGAGACTTGTTATTTACTTTATTTACTCAATTGTTTTCGTAATTTTGCAAACAGCATGATGTTCAGTATCATTGAGCAATTGTAGCTGTTTCTTTGATTGTTTATAATAAAATCTGTGACGGCACCAGTAGCCATAACGCCAGAGAGTTGAGGTACCATGGTTGATAATTACCCGCGCTACTGGCTGCATTTTGTTTATATTTTTTCAACGCTGCTGCCTGGTCTATTAAATTTAACCTATGCGAAACACAAGGCTTGTTGTTTATCTCTTGCTGCTGCTTTTACCCTTTTTTGCTTTCCTGATGATTTTTATCAGATACGGCCTAAATATTCCGTTTGAAGACGATATCGGGCTTCTCCGTTCTGTATTAATAGATTTACCAGCTTTAAATGATTTAAAAGATAAAGTCCGGATATTTTTTATACCGCAGAATGAACATCCAGTGGCTGTTTTCAAATTTGCCATCTGGGCATATTATCTTTTATTGGGGAATATCAACATCAAACACATCAATTTTATTGGCAACCTTATATTTTTAACTTCATTTGGTTTTTTTTTCCGACAACTCAAAATTTTAAAGATTTCTTGGATTTGGCTAATACCCATTCCTTATATTCTATTATCATTATATGCTTACGAAAACGCCCTGTGGGCTTTGTGTTCTTTTCAGCATACTGCCATAATTAGCTTCTTTTTATGGGGGTTTTATTTTTGTTTTTTCTATACCGAGACCTCAGGCAGGTTTTATGCGGGCCTGGTTTTACTGATTTGTGCCAGTTTCAGCAGTGGTAACGGCATTCTGGGCTTTATTTCAGTTTTTATTATATTAATTTTTGAAAGACGTTTCAAAAGTGCTGCAATTATTAGCTTTGCGCTATTAATCACTAAATTTTGGATTCTTAACCGGCTGCCCTTTCAGGAGCCGTTTCCTATAAAAGATATTCTTAAATCTTTACTTATTTTAACCGGCTCTATAGTTCAAACTTCAAGCAAGCTATTTATTATCTATCTACTGGGCGGGTTTGTAATTGCCTTACTGCTAATTTTCTTGATTTATAGCTTTTTTGCCCGATTGGACCGCGAAAAACGATTGTATTACCTGCTTACCAGTGGAATTTGCCTTTTCGCTCTAGGTACCTTTTTAGGATTATCAACTTTCAGAAATATTATTTCCTCAGATTTTCCTGATAGGTACAGAACCTATACGCAATTGCTCTGGATTACCCTGTATCTGTATCTGATTCCTTTTCTGGTTCAGTTAAAAGCCCGGAAATATATGTTTAGTGTCGCTTTACTGGGGGGCATGCTTTATTTTTGCCATTCTTTTTTTGCTTCACGCTCGAAGGCTCTGTTTTTTTACCATCAGAAACAGCTGATTTCAGTAAACTACCATTATTCAAATACAACTTCCTGTGGTTGTTATTACCGTAATTATTTTGATCAAACACTACGGACATTAGCAGAAAGAAACATTTTCCTTTTACCAGAACCAGTATATAGTCTGAGTAAATTAAAAAAATTACCCGGCATTTTTAAGTTGAATGCAATGAATCTTAATTCTGAAACACTTTATATGGCATCAGAGAACAGTATTCTTACAAATGACGGAAACCTCTTTATTCTTTTACTTAACTCAGCAAACAAAAGCGCATTGCTAGTACCTGTAATGAGTCTGCGGAACACTGATAAAGCTTCTTTGTTAACAAAACGAACCTTTTTCAATGGTTTCAGAACAGCAATTCTTAAAAACTGCCTTCCTGAAGGCACCTATAAAGTTACAGTAGCCGCCTGGAAAAAAAACACCTTTGTCTTTACTGACAGCCAGTTAATATTTGATACCAAAACACACAAAATTGTCAACAGCAAGGCACTGGCGCTCTAATAAATTAGCATTTGCAGGTCAAATATGCGGTGGGGAAATTATGGGTTATTATACTTCATAAATTCATGAAAGCCCCCACTAAACATTAATGGTATTTCCATTACTTCATCGTATTTATTCATTTGACCATGTTATTTACCAGATTTGTTTCTTTCTGACTCAATAACCTTACGCTTTTTTCGATTTTCTCACATAATATTTCTAAATTTCAATTAAATTAGTTGAGTTCTGCCATTAAAGTGTTTTTCTGAGAATCATTAATTTTAAGAAGTCTATACATTCATTTTTTCAGGCAAGACAAATAACAACCATTTCGAAATGAGATTATCTGTATTTTCAATTATTATATGGTTAGCGTGTGTTTTTCCTTATAACTCTGACGCGCAAAGGTATTTATGCCACGGACTGGGCAACCTTGAGAGAGATATTAATCATGGGCTGAATGTGATGAATAAAATGGTTGGAGCTGGTTGTAATTCAACATTACTGACAGTCTGGTGGGACAGGGTGTATCCTAAACCTAATTCTACGCCTGACTGGGCTCAATTAGATAACCAGATAGACCATGCTGTAAATAATCTGAAGATAAAAGTTGCCATCAGAATACATTTAGGCCGACATATTGCAAGCATAAATGGATTTTATAATCTGGAAGAAGCCGTAACTGATTTTAAAGGTAAACCCCAAACCATGTATTATGATAATAACCACTTTAGCTTTGCTCACCAACCCTCTGTTGAAAAAGGCGGTAGTTTCGTAAAAGAAGTGTGCGAAAGATATAAAAAACTGCAGCAACAGGGGCATATCATATTTATTTCGGTTGTCAATACCCCCACTCAGGAAATAGGCTATAACTATGATAACCAGCAATATCCTGCTGCGCCGTATCCGGCGGTTTTTGACCATTCCAGATGGGCAATGATTAAATGGAAAGAATGGGCAAAGTCTAAATACAAAACCATTAGAACACTAAATACCTACTGGAGAACCAGTTATAAAAGTTTCGACGAAGTTGAACCTTACGTAAACTGGGGGAATGTCAAAGATTCTTTCAATGGCCAACGAGGAAAAGACTGGTATTATTTCCGCCATTTAATGTTAAAAAATTATATTGATTATATGACCCGAACCATAAAAAGTGTTGACCCCGGTTATAATGTGGCTTGCGAGTATGGCGGGATAAGTGATGATTTAACCTTGCTCAGGGGTACGTTTGGATTTAAGGATTTGTCTGAAAATATTGATATAGTTAAAACCTCTACCGATGCTTTTAGAGGAGACGGCATGCAGGGAGACCTGGTTATCAGTAATTTAAAACCGAATCAGAAGTTTTATACCGAGGTTGCGCACTTTGATTTGCCCACGCCTGAGGCTTTGAGAAACTACGTAACACGAGCAGCTGAATATGGTTGTAATTTTATAATGCTTGGCGCTGACTACGACAATGGGAAGGATATAGAAAAAATTTTGCCCGCTGTAATTGAAGGGGTAAAGTGGATTAACAGGCCAACGCCACCTATTGTTTTTGCAGACACCATGAACTACAGGATTTCGCAATTTATTGACAATAGAGACGCCGTAGCTGATGATTGGAAAAAGCGCTCGGAAAACGGTAAAAAAAAGATAAAATTCAATTATGATGAAGATATCATTAAAGAAAAACATGTAATTGACAACCCGTTGCCTGATATTGTATCTGGAAACCCAAATGAACCGACCAAACCTCCGGTGAAGGAAGGACCAAATGATATTCCTACTGCCAATACAAATGCTTATACATTCAATGTTGTACTAGACGAGTCTTTTGTACTGCGTATCCCCAATAATCTTTTCGTTGACCCGGACGGATACATTGCTTACATTGAGTTAATTAATCCTCCGGGCTGGTTAAAATTCAACCAATTTGAATTCAGCTTTTATGGAAGGCCTACCGCTGCCGGCAAAATACCTGTAAATTTACGTGTCTACGATAACATGGGGGCAAGCATTGAATCTGTAGTTTATTTTGATTGCGCTTTGCCTAACATTAATTTTGAACTTATAAAAGCCACTTATTTTGAGAATCCGATTGAAAGCAGGGGATGGATTGACAACAATACCATTTTGTACGCTGAAAATCTGCCTGAAAAATTGAATATTTTAGCCCGGTGCAATTTAAATTCAGTGATTTTTAAGTTCGAACTCAACGGTCCATATAAATTTGAACGAATTTCTGAACGGGTGCCACATAATCTGTTTGGTGAAGGCGAAATCAGAGGCATGAAATTTCCGCTTGGCAGGTATTCTCTCACGGCAAAAGTCTATCGAAACGACTCCCTTATCACCTCAAAAAGCATTCATTTTACTGTAAAGTATTCACTAGACGCATCTAAAAAGATACTGCCAGACTGGGTTGTTTATCCTAATCCTTTTCTGGACGTGTGCAATATAAAACTACCGGCAGAAGAGTCTTTTGATATGCTTGCCTTTACACTAATTAGCTCTTCGGGTAAAAGGATACCCGTATCAAAACAATACATACAATACGTAGACGGAGTAGCTTACATAGATATGGGAGCAATGGGAGTAATGGGAGGGAGCTACCTGCTCGAAGTCAATAAGCAGGATATGGTTTTAAATCGTATCAGAGTAATAAAGATTTAGCTAAATAAATGATTTACAGCGTTTTCAGGTAAAAATATCACGTAGATAATAAAGAAACAAACTCTGGATTATTCCCCATACGCAGGCGCTTAAAAGCATATTCAGAATAATTTCTTTCTTCTGATATCTGAAAGCAATAGCCAGTATGGCGCCTAAAATAGGACTGAAAAATATAGGAGTAAGAAAGGATATACCAATAAGACCAAACCTGCGCCGTACTTTTATGGCCAATCTGTTAGACCTGGTAAATACCTTTTTTTTGGTTTTTCTACGGAAAATCTTTGAAAATACCTCGCCAATATAATTGCCAAAAAACGTTATCAGCGTTACTGTAATCATCATTCCGATAACCGAACAGACGGCTGTTTCTACCCAGGAAATTTTCAACGCCCAACCGGTTAATGGGCCCCCAAAGAACTTGAGCATACTAGCCAGAATTACCGATACATACTTAGCCACTTCCATTATCTGTATTCTTTTAAAAATAATTGCTTATCTATTTTTATCAACTCTTAAACTTAAAAACAGGTTAGTATATAAACGCAGCAATTATCTATTTTGGTTTAAATTTATGAATAACCTGTAAAGTAAAAAACTAAAGATTGAATCTTAATTTTTTGTTTATCTCTTCTCTGCATCATTCCAATTGCATTATTAGTAACAGTTAAAACAATCTGTTTTTTCTTTTTTAACCGAACTGTACTAAAAACACTATTAAAAAGTATAATACTTTTTAATAGTTGAAAAATAAAATAAGGGCTCTGATATGCCAGAACCCCTGTACTTTATTAACAATTATTTCAAAGTAGCTAAAGCCGCCTTAACTCGTCCCATAGCTTCTGTAAGAGCTTCGTCTGATGCTGCCGTTGATATTCTCAAACACTTAGGCGCGCCAAACGAACCACCACCTACCATAGCTACGTGTGCGGTTTCAAGCAACCACATACAAAGCTGGTCGGCATCCTTAATAGTTACCTTGCCGTCAGATTTACCAAAGTAGTAACTTACGTCAGGGAACGCGTAAAATGCACCATCTGGCACGTTTACTTTCAAACCCGGTATATCTCTTAAAAGCTTAATAACCAATTCTCTACGACGCAGATACGCCTCCTTCATCATTTTCGGTGCCGACATGTCTTCCCATGCTACCACAGCACCGCGCTGAGATATTGAGCTGGTACCAGATGTAACCTGCCCTTGTAGTTTTTCAACACCGTCAGCAATCCATTTGGCCGCTGCAATGTAACCCAAACGCCAGCCGGTCATGGCAAAACCCTTGGCAAAACCATTCACAGTAATGACTCTGTCTTTAATTTCCGGAATAGACCCGATACTGAAATGGCCTTCGTCGGTAAAATTAATGTATTCATAAATCTCATCAGCCAAAATAAATACGTTTTCATGATATTGTATCACTTTGGCTAAAGCTCTTAGTTCTGCTTCGCTATAAACAGACCCCGTAGGGTTGTTAGGAGAAGCATACATAACCACTTTTGTACGGTCTGTAATGGCTGCTTCCAGCTGCTCAGGCGTTACTTTGAAATCGTTTTCAAAGGCACCCTCAACAATTACTGACTTTCCATCGGCTAGTTTTACCATTTCAGAGTAGCTAACCCAGTAGGGGGCTAATATGACTACCTCATCGCCCGGATTTACCAGACATTGTATTACGTTTGCTAATGAATGTTTTGCTCCTGTAGAAATTACAATATTTTCAGGTTTCCAATCCAGATTATTCTCACGCTTGAGCTTGTCTGCAATTGCTTTGCGGAGTTCAGGAATACCAGCTACTGGTGTGTAGTGGTGGAAACCATTATCGATAGCTGCCTTGGCAGCTTCACAAATGTGTTGTGGAGTTTTGAAATCTGGCTCTCCGACAGATAAATTAATGACTTTGTGCCCCTGGGCCGCTAATTCGCGCGATTTTTTCGACATACCAAGCGTGGCCGATTCCTCCAACGCATTGATTCTGTCAGCGAGTAAACTCGCTGTTTCAACTAATGCAGACATGATTTTTTGAAATGAAAAGTACAATAATTTTTTATCTTTCAATTACCGTAATTAGCTTCTTGATTGACAGCTAAGTACTTATAACTAAAATTCGGGTGCAAAATTAGTTTGTTTATAACAGAAATACCATTTTTTTCTACTGTTTTAAAAGTTACTGTGGTTTTATTACCTGTAATACAACAAAAAAACTGTTAAGACTAATTTAACAACAAAAAAGCGCCCTGCATCGGCTTAGATTCAGGGCGCTGTCACTATCCGGTTTTCTTATTGTTTTTTCTTGGCCAGTTTATCTTTAAAAACCTTCTCAAACTTCTCAACTTTTGGTCTTACCACCAATTGGCAATAAGGCTGCGAGCCGTTTTCATTGAAATAGTTCTGATGGTAATCTTCCGCTATATAAAAATCCTTTTCTGGCTCAATAGCGGTTACAATAGGGGCATTAAAAATACCGGCAGCGTTTAACTCTGTTTTGTATTTTTCTGCCAGTGCTTTCTGGGTATTGTCATGATAAAACACCACTGAGCGATACTGCGTACCGATATCATTGCCCTGACGGTTAAGTGTGGTAGGGTCATGAGTTTTCCAGAAAACCTCAAGTAACTCTTCATACGATATTTTCTTGGGGTCGTAAGTAATCCGTGTAACCTCTACATGGCCTGTTGTACCTGTACAAACCTCTTTATAGGTAGGGTTTTTGGTGGTTCCACCCATATACCCTGATTCTACCTTTATAACACCTTCAAGCCTCTGAAAAACGGCTTCAACACACCAGAAACATCCGGCACCAAAGGTGGCAACGGCTTTGTCAAGCACTACTTCTTCGTTCATTTTCTTTTCTTTTTTGTTGATTTTATATCCTGATAAGGCCATAACTCCTATTATGACTCCCAGCATTGCTATTGAAAGTATCCTCATTATTTAACAGTTTTTCTTGATTGAACGCTTTTTTAACACTTAAATTACAAACTTAAGTTCTTTTACCTTCATAATCCGGCTGTAATTATATTTCTTGTTTACAATATAACAAAATTTAGTTGTAGTAAATTCGCTATTTTGCCAGCTCCTTTTTTATTCTCATTCCTGTTTTATCAAGCTCTTTATAAATAGAACCAAAATATTTACCAAATTCACTATCCGGCAGGGTTGTATTGGTAAATAATATTACAGCAACGTTCTTCGACAAGTCAGAGAGCATTTCTGTCTTTACTCCCGGGTCTGAACCCCCATGACCAATTTTAGTAGTGTTGAATTTAGTGGACCAAAAAATTCCTGAATTCTTCTCATTCAAATCAACATTATCGGGCTTATTGGTTTCAGTGTACTGAAATTTTAGCATTTCCTCAATAGAAGACTTCTTTAATATTCGCTTTCCTTTATACTCTCCCTCCCTGAGTAATGCTATAAAAAAACTGGCCAGGTCTGAAACTGAGGTTCTCACACCCCCATCCGGATACGTTATTTCACTATACAATTCTATTTTTTTGATAACATTATCTCTTTTTTCATAGAGCTTTGAATGATTTTTAAGATTAATTTCTGAAAAAAACCAGCCAGTGCTTTTCATTTTCAAAGGCTTAAATATGTTTTCTTTAGTATAAACATTTAGTTTTTTTCCAGTAGCTTGTTCTATAATAAAACCTGCAAGCGCTGCGCCTATGTTAGAATATTCTCTGAAAGAACCCGGCTTTTGTTTCAGGAAATTGTCGGGCTGGTAAAATTTACCCCCCGGTATCAAATAACTTTTCAGAAAATCACCTAACTGCACCTTTGTATCTCCTCCATAATGATACACACTATCATAAGCAGGATAAGTATCCGCTATGCCGGAGGTATGAACTGCCAAATGGCGTAAAGTTATTTTATCATTCGGGAAATTCGGATTTACAATCTTAAAAGGTAAATATTTATTAATATCGTCATCGAGCGATAGTACTTTATCCTCTACTGCTTTCATTAATGCCACCCCGGTTACCGTTTTACTGATGGAGCCAATATTCATAACGGTATTTGGGGAGAAAGCTTGCCTGCTTTCTTTATCGGCGTAACCATAACCTTTTACCCAGACTAACTCTTTATTTATTATTATCGCAGCGCCTAATCCGACGATTCCTGACTCTTTGATTTTGCTTTCAATATATTCATCCAGTGGTTTTGTTATGGCTTCAATTTGTTGGTTTTGTCTTTGCCCGTTTGTCTTTAAAACTGCACATATAAACAATACTAATGCAATAAGTGTTAATCTCTTTCTCATTTTTTCTGAATGTTAATAGCTTTTTTTATGTTATTGACGTAATAGCCTGTTTTATTACAAAATGCAAATTTATTGCTTAATTGCTGCGTTTTTTAATTAAAAACCCCTTCATTTTTTCATAAATTATCTACTAATCAGATAAAATACAGGTAAATTATGCAAGAACCAGACGAGTACGACAGAAAGATATTGGCGTTGCTTCAGAAAAATAACAAAACAACAGCCGAAGAAATTGGTACTATAATAAGCCTGAGTACAAGCGCTGTGCAAAGGCGCTTGAAAAAACTAAGAGATGATAAAATTATTGAGGCCGATATATCTGTTGTTTCGTCAAGAGCTTTGGGTTTTAATATTTCTTGCATTGTAGATGTATCTTTGCATGTAGGTAGCTCTAAAGTAATCGATTCGTTTAAAAATCTTGTTTCAGGTCTTCCGGAAGTATCGCAATGTTATTACGTAACAGGTATTTATGACTTTGTATTAATTGTTAATACAAGAGACATGAAACATTATGAAGAATTTTCGAAGAAGTACCTGATGGATAATGAAGATGTTAAGCAGTTTTATACACATGTAATGATGGACAAAGTAAAATTTGAGCTGGCAATTAATCTCTGAAAACCCTAAATAGTAAAACAAGGAGGGTATAATAAAAGAGCGGGTTAACCCATAAAATTGCAACCAAAATAAACAATGAAGTTTGCTGCTAGTCTAAAGGTAATCTGCTTGCTTCAATTTAGATTTAGAATCTGATAGTTCTTAATTTTTTAACGTCTGTTTGTAAATGAAAAAAATAGATATTCAGCAATTCTTAATTGCAAAAAATGACAAATTTTCAATCGCTGATTTCAGAACTAAAGTCAACGACTTTTACGAAGACAAAATAGATTATGAAAAATCTCTTGCCGAAATGCATAAGCAGATGGATGAGTTACAAAGTTTAATGTATGCCCACAACAGATATGGTCTGCTTGTTATTTTACAGGCGATGGATGCCGCAGGGAAAGACGGCACCCTTAATGCTGTTTTTTCAGGCGTTAATCCACAGGGTTTAAAATGCCATTCATTTAAAAGACCTACTGAAACAGAGCTGGAGCATGACTATCTGTGGCGAACCAACCTGCAATTGCCTGAAAGAGGCAGTATTACGGTCTTTAACCGTTCTTATTATGAAGAGGTACTGATTACCAAAGTTCACCCTGAAATAATAAAAAACAACCAGCGCCTGCCCGGGGAATTAACCGACGACATGGACAAACTCTTTAAAAACAGATACGAAGATATTAAAAATATGGAAGCCTACCTGCACAGGAATGGGATACGGGTAGTAAAACTTTTTCTTAACGTTTCTAAAGAAGAACAAGGCCAAAGGCTAATTGAACGCATAAAAGACCCATCAAAAAACTGGAAATTTGATGAAACCGATGTAAAAGAACGCGGTTTCTGGAAAGCGTATCAATATGCTTACGAAGACCTAATCAACGCCACAGCCACAGAAAAATGCCCCTGGTATGTGGTTCCGGCTGATGATAAAAAAAATATGCGGCTCATTGTTGCTTCAATAGTAATAAAAGAATTGCAAAAGCTTAAAATGGCATATCCGGAAACAACTGAGGCTCAACAACAGGCACTTAAAAAACTGATTGATATCATTCAATCGCAATAGAATCAGGCACTTCGCATTATTATAACCACATTGACTAAAGACGCATTTTTATGCCCCATTTTATCAGCAATTCAGGTTTTTTGAAAGTATTAATACATCAAAAAATCAGTATTGCGTTTATTTTATAATTTTGTACTGAAATTAAGGATCCGGAAATTAAATTCGGTCTTTTTACTATATACAAAAAATTGCCCTGTGGAAGTAAAAGAGTTACTGAAAATATATAGTGAAGACAGTTTCATTCAAACTGCCATTGAAAACATAAGGTCAAACAATGTTCTGCAACTGAAAGGGCTTTCCGGAAGTTTAGACGCCGTTTTTGCAGCTGTTTATTACCAAAATAACCCGCAGCACAATGTTTTTATTCTGAACGATAAAGAAGACGCAGCCTATTTCTACAATGATTTACAGAATCTGCTGGGGGAAGAAAATGTGTTTCTTTTTCCGATGTCATATAAAAAACCTTATGAATATGAAGAAATAGATAATGCCAATGTGCTGCAAAGAGCTGAAATTCTGAATCAACTCAATAATGATAAGGCAAACCTGCTGATTGTTACCTACCCAGAGGCACTATCAGAAAAAGTAATCAATAAGAAATCGCTCATTGCCAATACTTTACAACTTAAAACCGGTGATACCCTTGACATTACATTTATTGCCGAGCTACTCATTTCGTATGATTTCGAAAAGGCCGACTTTGTGTATGAACCGGGGCAATTTTCGGTTCGCGGGGGTATAGTTGATATCTTCTCCTTTGCTTCAGAGTACCCCTGCCGTATTGAACTTTTCGGCGATGAGATAGACAGCATCCGCTTGTTTAACCCTGAGTCTCAACTATCAGTACAAACCGTTAGCCAGATTAACATAATACCTGATGTACAGAACAAACTGATTCAGGAAACCCGCGAATCATTCTTTAGCTTTATTCGTCAGACAAGTATTATTTGGACAAAAGACGCATCGTTCTGTTTTGAAGTAATTGATGAGTGTTTTCAGCAGGTAGAACAGCACTTTCAGCAGATTCTGGCCAAGAGCGGCGGCATACGAGTAATAGAAACACCCGAGGCATTATTTGAAACCCGCAGGGGAGTGCAGAACGAATTTAAGAAGTTTAAATTAATTGAGTTTGGAACCAAAAGTTATTATAAAGACGCCGAAAAATTAACTTTTCAGAGTAAAAATCAGCCTTCATTTAGTAAAGATTTTAAACGCCTGACAGACAACATCAAAGAAAACCAGGCGCGCCATTTTACTACTGCCATTACGGCAGAATCAGTAAAACAACTTAGCAGACTAAATTCAATTTTTGATGAAATTGACCCTTTCACCAAATTTCAATCGCTTCAGATTTCGCTACGCAGTGGTTTCATTGATGAACAAACCAAAGTAGCCGTTTATACCGACCATCAGATATTCGACCGTTACCATCGTTTCAAAGTCCGCGACAAGTTCAGCAAAACTAAAGCGCTGACAATGAAGGAGTTAAAGTCTCTGCAAACAGGTGATTTTGTAACTCATATTGATTACGGTATTGGCCGGTTTGCCGGCCTGGAGAAGGTAACGGTAGGCGACAAAGAGCAGGAAGCCGTAAGGCTAATATACCGCGATAACGACATTCTGCTGGTTAATATTCACTCTCTGCACAAGATAGCCAAATACTCTGGCAAAGAAGGTACCCCGCCCACCATGAGCAAATTAGGCTCAACTGAGTGGGAAAACAAGAAGTCGAGAGTCAAAAAGCAGGTAAAAGACATTGCCAAAGAGCTAATAGCGCTGTATGCCAAACGTCGTATGGCGCCAGGTTTTGCGTTCTCAAAAGACGGATTCATGCAAGCCGAGCTGGAATCATCGTTTTTTTATGAAGACACCCCAGACCAGGCCAAAGCTACCAGCGATGTAAAAGAAGACATGGAAAAACCGTATCCGATGGATAGGCTGGTATGTGGAGATGTAGGCTTTGGCAAAACAGAAGTGGCCATCCGTGCGGCCTTTAAAGCTGTAGCCGATAGCAAGCAGGTGGCGGTACTGGTACCTACAACTATTCTGGCAATGCAACACCATAAGACATTTGCCGAACGCCTTGCCAAATTGCCTGTAACTGTTGACCAGATAAGCCGGTTCAGAAGCGCCAAAGAGGTTGCTGAAACACTTAAAAAGCTTAAAGAAGGCAAAATTGATATATTGATAGGCACTCACCGAATACTGAACAAAGACATTGAGTTTAAGAATTTAGGCCTGCTTATTATAGACGAGGAGCAAAAATTTGGCGTAAAAGCCAAAGACAGACTTAAAGAACTGAAGTTAAACGTAGATGTGCTTACGCTTACAGCCACACCTATACCTCGCACACTGCATTTTTCATTACTGGGGGCAAGAGATTTATCTGTTATTTCAACGCCTCCACCCAACAGGCAGCCTGTAACAACAGAAGTGCATGTTTTTAGAGAAGAAATGATTCGTGACGCCATCAGCTATGAACTCAAACGCGGTGGGCAGGTCTATTTTGTTCATAACAGGGTTAATGATATTGAATCTATTGCCAATATCATTTTAAGACTGGTACCAGATGCCAAAATTGGCATAGCTCATGGACAAATGGAAGGTGACAGGCTTGAAAAGGTAATGATGAAGTTTGTTGAGGGCGAATATGACGTGCTGGTTTCTACCAATATTATTGAGTCGGGGCTTGATATTCCAAACGCTAATACTATCATTATCAATCAGGCGCAGAATTTCGGTATGTCAGACTTGCATCAAATGAGGGGCAGGGTAGGGCGTTCAAACCGCAAAGCCTTCTGTTATCTGCTTACGCCACCTATGTCTGTTTTATCAAGTGATGGCCGAAAAAGACTTCAGACATTGGAAGAATTTTCTGATTTGGGCGATGGATTTAAGGTTTCTATGCGTGATTTAGACATCAGAGGTGCCGGAAACCTGCTCGGTTCCGAGCAAAGCGGGTTCATCAATGATCTGGGCTATGAAACCTATCATAAAATTCTGGATGAAGCTGTGCAGGAGCTGAAAGAAACCGAGTTTAAAGACCTCTTTATGAAGGAACTGACAGCTGCAACTGCTGATTTGCGTTTGCCAGACTGCCAGATTGAGACAGATTTGCAGATAATTATACCAGAAAATTACGTGAGTAATATATCTGAACGCCTTTCGTTGTATAATCAGCTTGATAACATTGAAAAAGAAGAAGAATTAACAGCTTTTCAGTCATCCCTTATCGACCGGTTCGGTCCTATGCCACAAGAAGTACAGAATCTTGTTAAAATGGTAAGAATCAGATGGAAAGCTGAGCAATTAGGTTTCGAAAAATTAACTTTAAAAAACAATATCTTAAAATGTTATTTCGTTTCCTCTGAGAAAACGGAGTATTTCCAGGCAGATAAATTTGGTAGGATTCTGGATTACATTAAAAACAACCCTAAAAAGTGTTCTTTGAAGGAATTGAAATCAAAACTTCTTTTCACAGTAGAAAATTTACATACTATTGATGATTTAGATATACTTTTAAGTAAGTTTGTTGGAAAAGATTGACCTTTCTTTCAGTTTTGCGGAACAGTATATGAAGATATTAACGCCAAATAACCTATTTTTGCAAAACGAATTCTATTAACACAAATCATTTTTACAATGAAAAGAATACTTTTTAGTTCGATTACAGGAGCATTAGCCCTGTCGCTTGTCCTAAGTGGTTGTTCGAGCAAAAAAAGAACCAGTATTGATCCGGGGCGTAACAGTAATGCAACAGGTATAGCATACGCAAAAGAAAAAAAAGGCAGAAAAGCGAGGAGAGGGCCGGCAAATGAAGGTTTTCAGGTGAATTCGTTTAAAGGGCAGCCCGCCGGGCCTAACCTGGTGTATATTGAAGGAGGACGCTTTACAATGGGTACTGTTGAAGAAGATATTGCTTACTCTCGCGATAACCTTGAAAGAACAGTAACGGTATCTTCTTTTTATATGGACGAAACCGAGATTTCAAACCTCAACTGGCTTGAGTATCTATACAGTGTTCAGAGAGATTCTTCTCAGGAGTTTTATGAGTCTGCCTTGCCCGATACCACTGTCTGGATGAATAAACTCTCTTTTAATGACCAATATACCGAACAATATCTAAGATACCCCGGTTTCAGATTGTATCCGGTTGTGGGTGTAACATGGGTACAGGCTTCTGATTATTGTAAATGGAGAACCCGCGCAGTTAATAACGAAATGGCCATGCGTGCTGCTCCAAAAACCAGAAAAAACCGAAGAAACCCAACAGCACAGGCTCCACAAGCCAGAGTTGAAAGCCGTTTAGCCATTGAAACCGGAAACGTATTACCTAGTTATCGGCTTCCGACAGAGGCTGAATGGGAATATGCAGCCAAAGCTATGGTGGGTACTCAATACATGGACGAGAACCAATCTAATCAGCGCATTTATCCCTGGGATGGTTCATCTTTGCGTACACCTAAAGGTAGCAAGAAAGGAGCTATGCTGGCCAACTTTAAAAGGGGCAGGGGTGACTTCGCCGGTATAGCCGGCCGCAGCAACGACGGCGGTATCATTACAATGGAAGTTTACGATTTTCCTCCAAACGATTTTGGTTTGTATAACATGGCTGGCAATGTGAACGAATGGGTTATTGACCTGTACAGACCTAACTCATTCCAGGATGTGAACGATTTGAACCCTATCAGACGTAATGATTACATGGATGAAGAAAGCCTTTACGACAAGAAAGGATTTAATACCCTGATTGATAATAAATTACGTGTTTATAAAGGAGGTTCGTGGAACGACGTTGCCTATTGGTTGTCGCCGGGTACGCGTCGTTATTTAGATCAGGACTCCGCCACTGCAACCATTGGTTTCCGTTGCGCAATGATTGCAATCGGACCTAAAGGAAAACGCAAGTTATAAGCTCATTATAAGCAAGTTATATTGATTTTTGAACCTTGGCTGGCCGCCAAGGTTTTTTTATTCCCTATCAACCCCCGATTCGTTTTGCTACAGCCAATTCTCAGTCGGCAGCAGCGAGCGTAATTATGGCAATTTCAGAGCATCCTCCGTCTAATAAAGACTGTCCGAAAGATTCTATCGTGGCACCCGTCGTCAGCACATCATCAACAATCGCAATTCTCTTACCCTTTATCTTTTCGGTATCGTCTATATCAAAAACATTCTGTGCATTCGTGAAACGTTCAAACCGGCTCTTGTTGGTTTGGGTAGTGGTGCTGATCAATTTTTTAGCAACTGCTGTATCGTACGGAACACCAAGTGCGTTTGATAGTCCTTCGGCTATACAGTTGGCCTGATTATAGCCACGCTGTTTCTCTTTTTCTTTATGCATCGGCACGCCTATAATCAAATCTATTTTTTTTTCAAACCCTGCTGCTTTTAAATCCCGTCCATAAAGCTCGCCCAATAAAACACCCAGCTCAGGTTTGTTTTTGTATTTCAGCTGATGCAACAAGCGCTGCACTTTTCCCTTTTTCGAAAATCTTACAAAAGAAATTGTAAATGCAACATTGAGTTTCCCCCAGAATCTTTTTTCTATATCAGCGTTGGGCTTTAGGTGTGTATAGGTTCTGGGTAAATCTATCAGGCATTTAGTACAAATCAGTTTTTCTCCACCCAAAAGTGTATCACCGCAAGATTCACACGTTTTCGGATAGATTATATCTACCAAATGATTTACCCATTTCATAAGCTTTCATTAAGTTTGTATATAAATAAAATTGTGCATGACAGACGATGTTAATTTAAAAGAAAACTGGCAAACATTATTAATGTTTCTGAAACAAAATCTGGGAAAAAAACCAGTCGACCTCAATGGTGTATTATTTATAATCGGTGTACAGGAGTTAGGGAAAGGCAAAAAATTCTTTACAAAAGAAGAAAAACAGGATTTAATGCACATAGCTATTTGCAAAGTATTAAGTTATGGAGGATATTACGTACTCGATGGGGTAGATGCAGAAGGCTGGCCTCATTGGAAACTTATAAAACCTTTACCTAATTTTGACTTACTGGCGCAGGAAAACCTGTTGAAACATTTTGTGATAGAGTATTTCAGAACCGAAGTCGGACTACATATATGAAAATTATCAGCTACAATGTCAATGGCATACGTGCCGCCATCAATAAGGGATTATTAGATTGGCTAAAAATTACACAACCTGATGCTATCTGTTTACAAGAAATTAAGATTTCTGAAACAGAACTAATTGCCCCGGCATTTGAAGAACTAGGCTTTCATTGCTACTGGTTTCCAGCACAGAAACGTGGCTATAGCGGCGTTGCCATACTTACAAAAATAAAGCCAAAGCACGTTGAATATGGCATAGGCATAGCTGAGTATGACTTTGAAGGCCGGGTTATCAGGGCAGACTATGATAATTTCTCATTATTATGCGCCTATTTCCCTTCCGGAACTACCGGCGATATAAGGCAGACAATAAAAATGAAATTTCTGGATGATTTTTTCATTTATGTACAAAAACTAAATGAGGTCATTCCAAACCTGATTGTGAGTGGCGACGTGAACATTTGTCATACAGAAATAGACATTCATAATCCGAAATCCAATGCCAATTCTTCGGGTTTCTTACCTGAAGAACGCGCCTGGGTCGGCAAATTTATTGAGAACGGTTACATTGATACCTTCCGTTTCTTTAATAAAGACCCTCATCATTATACCTGGTGGTCATACAGGGCAGGGGCTAGGACCAAGAATCTTGGCTGGCGTATTGATTACAACTTTGCCTCAAAACCTATGGAAGCACATCTGAAGAGCGCTCTCATCCATCCTGATTTACATTGCTCTGATCACTGCCCGATAGAACTTTGTATCGATTTTAATTAAAAATCTAGTGCATATACGTAGGTATTCGGGAATATTCAATATTAATGTTAAATAAATTGAATATTCCCTTTCACTAAAAAGAGCAAGTTTCCGTTAAAATATAGTAAATTAGATTTATTGAGTCGTTGCAAATAGAAACTCCTTAACTTTTTCATACTATGTCGGGTACTGTTAAAGCTCTTTTCGAAAAAATTGATGAGTACAAGCGTCGGTATTATAAGAATCTTTTAATTAAAGGTTCATTAATTACTTTAGGTTTATTGCTCAGCTCTTTTTTGTTGCTCAATACCATTGAGTACTTCGGCCGTTTCAATTCTTTTGTAAGAGGGGCTTTGCTACTGCTATTTGTTGGAGTTACCATTTACTCGCTTATCTTCTGGGTTATCAAACCCATTATGTATCTGCTACATCTGAACGAACCACTTACTTATGAAATAGCCGCCCAAGAAATTGGAAAGTTTTTTCCGGAGGTAGGGGATAGGCTCCTCAATACACTTCAGTTAGCACAGTTTTCAGAGAAAGACAACGCTCTATTGCAGGCCAGTATTAATCAGAAATCGCAGGACTTGAAATTTATTCGTTTTGCCGATGCTATCAAATTCAGTGAAAACAAGAAATACCTTAAGTACGCACTGCCACCGCTGGTTCTGATTTTATTGATAGCTGCCGTTTCTCCCAAATTTTTCAGGAGCAGCACTGAGCGGATTGTGTATTTTCAGAAAGAGTTTGCCGAAGAAGCACCATTTAAATTTGAGATAACCAACGATGAGTTAAAAGCCATAAAAAATGAAGATTTTATATTAAATCTGAAACTCATTGGTAATGCCGTACCTGAAGCTGTATACCTGGTGGCCAATGACAGAAAGTTTAAAATGAACTCAATCGATAATAAAACCTATTCTTTTACTTTTTCAAAAGTACAGAACGCTGTCGATTTTCATTTTCTTGCCTCAGGCTATACGTCTAACCAGTTTGAGCTGGAGCTGGTTAGTAGACCTAACTTATTATCTTTTGATGTTAGCCTCAATTACCCTGCTTATCTGAATAAAGCCAACGAAAATTTCAATAACGTGGGCAATCTGGTAGTTCCGGAAGGTACCACAATACAATGGAATTTAAAGGCTACCAATACAGACTCCTTATTTTTGAGTTTTAACAATGAAGGTAAAGTACCTGCTAAAGATGGGTATGGCGACAATTTTTCTTATGTAAAGCGCCTCAAAAACTCAGTTTCTTACCAGATTCAATTAAAAAATGAATTTAGTAATAACCGCGAAAACGTTGACTTTTACATAAATGTGATTCCGGATAAGTATCCGCAAATACAACTGGAGCAGTTAAGAGATTCTACATTATTCAATTATATTGTTTTAGGCGGAAACATTACCGATGATTACGGCCTGTCGCAGTTTAAATTATTCTATAAGACTGTCAGAGACAATAACAAAAATGCGGCTTTTCAACCATTAGACGTTGCCTTTAACAAATCGCAGGTTTCGCAGAGTTTTTATTACCAGTTACCGTTAACAGATTTAAAGCTGAATCCGGGTGATAAAGTGGAGTATTACTTGCAGCTATGGGATAACGACGGAATTAATGGCTCTAAAAGCTCAAAAACGCCCGTTATGACACTTTCTCTGCCATCTACTAAGCTATATGATGCTGAGATAGAAAAAGCTACTGAGAAGACCGAAAACATGCTTGAGAAAATAACTGAGAAGTCGAAGAAATTAAAAAATGAGCTGAATACCCTTGAAAACCGGCTTAAGAGCAAAAAAGACCTAGATTTTCAGGAGAAAAAACAATTGGAAGAGCTACTCAGAAAACGTGATGACCTGGTTAATGAATTAAAAGCATTACAGGAGCAGTTTGACAGTATGCAGGATAAAGCCAATCGTTTCCAACAGCAAAGCCCTCAGATGCAGGAAAAAATGCAGCAGTTGAAAAAACTGATGAATGAGTTAATGAATGATGAGTCGAGCAAAATGTATGAAGAGCTTAAAAAATTGCTTAATAAAGACATGGACGAAAAAACCATTGAGCAATTGGAAAAACTAAAAAACAAAGAGCGAAATATGGATAGGGAAATAGACCGCACTTTAAAGCTATTTAAACAATTACAATTGCAACAAAAAGTTGAAAAAGCCGCTCAGGAATTAGAAAAACTTGCCGACAAACAAGATAATCTTGCTGATGAAACAAAGAAACAGGAAGAAGCTGATAAGGGGAATCAGGATGAAAACAAGGATAAAGATTTAAAAGAAGAGCAGGAGGATTTGAATAATGAGTTTGACGATATGAAAGAAAAGATGGAAGATATAGATAAACTCAGCAAAGAATTAAAAAAGGACCTTGATACAAAAAAAGAAGAGCAGGAAGAAATATCTAAAGAGCAGAAAAACGCCAGTAAACAGCTTGAGCAAAAGCAGAAATCATCGGCATCTAAGAGCCAGAAAAAGGCTGCCTCAAAAATGAGACAAATGGCCAGGCAGATGTCGGAAGAAATGCAGAGTGCTGAAATGCAGGAAATGGGTGAAGACCTGGATGCCATGAGAGCCATACTGGAAAACCTGGTAAAACTATCTTTTGACCAGGAAAGCCTAATGAAGAACTTCCGCACCATGACAGTCTCTGACCCCCGCTTTGTAAAATTATCGCAAGACCAGCTAAAACTACAGGATGACGCCAAAATGATTGAAGACAGCCTATATTCCTTAGCCAAGCGTGTGTTGCAGATTCAGTCGTTCATTACAAAAGAAGTTACTACCATGCGTAATTCGATGGATGAAAGTGTGAAGTTTATCAAGGAACGTAAACTGAATGTGGCATCGGCCAAGCAGCAATTTGCCATGACATCCATTAATAATCTGGCGTTAATGCTAAGCGATACCTTTAATCAGATGCAGCAAATGATGGCCAACGCCATGCCCGGAAGCGGTAAAAAAGGAAAGAAAAACCAGAAGCCATCTCAAATACCACTAGGAGAAATGCAACAAAAGCTAAACCAGGGCATGGAAAAAATGGGGCAGGGGCAAGGAGCAGGCAGGCAGATATCAGAAGAAGCGGCACGTCTGGCACAAGAACAAGCCAGATTAAGAAAGATGATTCAACAATTACAAGAAGACCTGAAAGGAACAGAAGCTGGCAAAAAACTCGGTAATGAATTAAAGGAACTTGAGAAAAAGATGGATGAAAACGAAACAGACCTTGTAAATAAAAAAATAAACCCTGAATTATTAAGACGTTCAAAAGATATCCAGACCCGTTTATTAGAAGCTGAAAAAGCCATAAAACAACAGGAAGAAGACCCTAATCGTCAGTCGCGTACGGCGCAACAATTTAATCGGCCGGCTCCACCATCTATGGAGAAATTCTTACAAGAGAAAATAAAACAGGTAGAACTTATCAGAACAGTTCCTCCTAATTATACACCCTTTTACAAGAAACAAACGGATAATTATTTCAGAAAAATCAAGTAATTGTATTTCTTTGTACCTTTGCAAGGGCGCTCTAAGGGGTGTCCTTTTTCATGAGACACTATATTATTGAACTTATTATCCTATTTATTAATTAAGTAATCACAGTTATAAAAATTTCAAATAGCTGTTTCACGTGGAACATGAAATTTAAATCTTAAATATTTCAATATAATGTTTCACGTGGAACAACTTCTAAAAAAAGAAAAGTAATGTTTTCAGAGTATGATGTTATTGTGGTAGGGGCAGGGCATGCAGGTTGCGAAGCGGCAACCGCGGCTGCCAATATGGGTTCGTCGGTATTACTAATAACCATGAACATGCAAACCATAGCTCAGATGTCGTGCAACCCGGCAATGGGAGGAGTAGCGAAAGGCCAGATAGTAAGAGAAATTGATGCACTTGGTGGTCAATCAGGCATTATCAGCGATAAAACAATGATTCAGTTCAGAATGCTGAACAGATCTAAAGGACCAGCCATGTGGAGCCCCAGATGCCAGAGCGATAGAATGATGTTTGCAATAGAATGGAGAGATACACTTGAAAGAACTACGAATCTGGATATCTGGCAAGATATGGTATCTGGCCTATTGGTAAAAAACAACAGGGTAGCAGGTGTAAAAACTTCCATGGGTTTAGAAATACAAAGCAAATCGGTGGTTTTGACCAATGGCACATTTTTGAACGGCAAAATACATATCGGAGAAAAAACATTTGGCGGTGGCCGAACCGGAGAAAAAGCAGCACATGGCATTACAGAACAATTGGTTGAATTGGGTTTTGAAGCAGGTAGAATGAAAACCGGAACACCTCCAAGAGTAGACGGTCGGTCATTGGACTGGAACGAAATGGAAGAACAAAAAGGAGACGAAAACCCCGAAAAGTTTTCGTACACTGATACACCCCACTTACAAAAACAAAGAAGTTGTTATGTAACATATACCAACGAAAACGTCCACCAGGCACTTAGAAAAGGCTTTGATAAATCACCCATGTTTAGCGGTAGAATAAAAGGTTTAGGGCCACGTTATTGTCCGTCCGTAGAAGATAAAATAAACCGATTTGCAGACAAAGACCGCCATCAGATATTTGTTGAACCAGAAGGATGGAACACTGTAGAAATGTATATCAATGGTTTTTCTACATCACTTCCTGAAGATATACAGTATGAAGCCCTGCGCCTAATACCTGGGTTCAAAAATGCAAAAATGTTTCGTCCGGGGTATGCAATTGAGTACGACTTCTTTCCACCTACGCAACTAAAACTGACCTTAGAAACACACCTGATTGAGAACCTTTTCTTTGCAGGCCAGATAAACGGAACAACAGGTTATGAAGAAGCCGCCTGCCAGGGATTAATAGCCGGTATAAATGCGCATAATAAGGTAAAAGAAAAAGATAGCTTTATTCTGAAAAGAAATGAAGCATATATTGGCGTATTGATAGATGACCTTGTAAACAAGGGCACCGATGAACCCTACCGAATGTTTACGTCAAGGGCAGAATTTCGCACATTGCTCAGACAAGACAATGCAGATATACGCCTTACTCAAAAAGGATTCGATATTGGTCTTGCATCACAGTTACGCCTGGAAAGAATGAACCAGAAAAAAGAAAAATCAGACAAACTGGTTAAGGCATTGAAAGAAATGAAAATAGCACCAGACCAGGCTAATAGTTTTCTGGAATCTATTGAATCTGCCGGGCTCAGAGAAAAATCATCCTACTATAGCATATTGAAACGACCAGAAATTGAACTGGAACATATCAGAAATCTGAGCGATGAAATAAATTCATATCTTAATGCTTATGATGATGAAGTATTGGAACAGGCAGTAATTCATGTAAAATATGAGAGCTACATTGAAAAGGAATTATTAATGGCCGATAAAATGTCAAAGCTTGAAAACCTGAATATAGTGCCTAACATAGATTACGACAAACTCACGTCCATATCAATAGAAGCACGTCAGAAACTAAAAAAGCTAAAGCCACAAACCTTGGGGCAGGCATCAAGAATAAGTGGCGTATCACCTGCCGACATCTCAGTATTAATGGTTCATTTAGGCAGATAAACTATTAAATTTTCTTAATTACCCTCAAATATACTTTGGGGGTTTTATTTTTGAACAAACAAAGCAAACAGTAATGCTAAATAGAAAATTATACCAATTAATAGGTATCATAATCAGTAGTAATTTTATTCTGGGTTGTGCTCAGTTCGTACCACCAACAGGAGGTAAAAAAGACGAAACACCTCCCAAGCTGATAAAATCACTACCAACAGATAAACAAACCAACTTCAAAGGAAACCAGATAGAATTGTATTTTGATGAACTGATTGATGCAACATCACTTCGGCAGGAATTAGTCATAGTGCCAGAGCAGGAAGGATACTACAATATAAAACCTAAGTCAAATAGTGTAGTCTTGAAATTCGACAAACCATTTAAAGACAGTACTACGTATACACTTAACTTCAAAAAAGGAATTAAAGACCTTAATGAAAGAAATGAGGCAAGAAACCTTAAAATTGCTTTTAGCACAGGAGCAAAAATAGACTCGCTCGAGGTACAGGGAAATGTAAAAAATCTGTTCACAAACCAGCCTATTCTAGATGCACAGGTATCATTATACCAGGTACAGGATTCCCTTAATCTAAGAAAAACAAAACCAAACTATTTCACCAAAACAGATTCAAGCGGTAATTTTAAGTTCGAAAACCTAAAAAAAGGAAGATACAGACTATACGCATTTAACGACAAAAACAGCAATCTGAGGTACGATACAAAATCAGAAATGATAGCCTTTGTGAAGGACACAATCAGGCTCGACTCAAACATTGCCAACATTAATATGGCACTTTATATGGCCAATAATGAAAAACCAAAAAACCAGAAAACCCTGCAAAGGGCAGAAGATTTTACGATTATATACGACAAAGGAATTAAGACTTACAAGGTTTCATTCGTTAATCCTGCAGATAGTCTTCCTTATTCAGCCAAAAGAAACGAGCTTAAATTCTACAACATACCATTAAAAACAGACACAATTAAAGTAAATGTAACCGTTAGAGACTCAGCAGATAACGAACTAACGCACCTGCAGAAAATAAAATTCAGAGACCAGGAAAGAAAAAGAAACGTAAAAGCAGAAAACTTAAGCTTTGAAATAGAGCCCAAAACAAAAACACCGGTAGAAAAAAAACTAACTTACAAACTTTACTTTGATACCCCTATTGCCAAAACAGATTTAGGAAAAATAAAGATAATGAGCGATACCATCAAAAATGAACCACTTGATGAAAAGGAATTATCGTGGAACAGTTATAAAACACAGTTGATCATAAACAAAGAAATAACAGCCACAAGAGAAGTTAAAACAATTTTCGAAACTGGTGCTTTTATAACCATAAAGGGCGATTCAAGTAAAAAAACAATCAATCAGAACCCAATATTAATGCCTGAAGATTACGGAATAGTAGAAGGAACCATTACAGGAAATGAATATAATAAAATAGTACAGCTGATTGACGAGAATTACAAAGTTGAAAAAGAACAAAAAACAAAAGAGAAATTTAACTTCGTTAATGTAAAGCCAGGTGCATACCTCATACGAATTATAGAAGATAAAAATAACAACGGCCAATGGGACTATGGAAACGTAGAAAAAGATATAGAACCAGAAAAAGTATATTTTTCTACCGAAGTCATTCGCGTAAAAGCAAACTTTGAATTACGTGATATAAAAGTATCCATAGAGAAGAAATAAATAGTTTTCTGCAAGCAAACAATAGGGTGGGAGGTAGGCTCTTCCACCCTTTTCTTTTATCTGCACAACAATAAATACCTTCACCGAACAGAATAAGGCATTTAAACCAACCTGTAAGCCAATCAATAAAACACAAAATAATTTTTCAGATAACAAAAACTAGGGTAAAAAAGGATAAAAGTAATTATAAACATAGTGGATAAGCTGTGGATAAACTATGGATAGCATGATTATAAGCTTGTATAACACCGTGGGGAACACACCTGCAAAAGTGGAAAGAATAAATAAACTGTGGAATACACCTGAAAGTACCCTGTTTTCCTCAATTCACACCAAGTGGATTAACGTGGAAACATGGTGTGGAATAATAGATACCATATAAACAGCACTAAAAAAAACAGTAGTGTGAATAACAATATTTAAAACTGATATTCAACAAAATAAGTGTGGATTAACATAATAAAACTGTGGAAAAACAGATTATTAAATTGAAAAGTTGGATAAGCGTTTTCCACAGATTATATTTATTCACATTTCCACAGGCCTAACAAAATAAAAACAACAATAAAACATTTTTATTTTTTCTTTTTCCCGAAAAACATGAAGCGGTATTTTTTATTTTTTGCGTTGATTTCAATCTCTTTGAGCCTTTGCGCCCAGGATATTGAATTGGCTAATGAATATTTTAAACAGGGAGAATTTGAAAAAGCAAAAGAAATATATGGGAGGCTGGCCCGCGACAAAAATTCAGTGGGGCTTATCCACAGCAATTATCTGCAGACTTTATACAAATTAAAGGATTGGGGCGAGGCCGAAAAATTTCTGAAGCGCCAGATAAAAGCCAATGAACAGTTTTTAACCTACCGGGCAGATTACGCGCTTATGCTTGAAATGACGGGCAGAGTAGACGATTCTCAGAAAGAACTAAATAGTTTAATTGACCTGGCTGCTCGTAATGAGGGTACAGTGTACGAAATACAAGACTTTCTATTTAAAAATAACAAAGCCGAGCAGGTAATTCAGTTGTTAAAAAAAGCCCGTGAATTGGCCAGAGATGATAACAAATATGCCATTTTCTTTGCACGGGCTTATCTTTACAACGGTCAAAAAGAACCTATGATTGACGAAATGCTGAAATATGGCTTAAACGAAGGTAATAGTGTTTACGTAAAAGCCACGTTTCAGGATAATCTGAAGACAGAGGCTGAAGTAGAATTGCTCGAGAAGGCCCTTTACAGCAAGGTACAGAAGTTTCCGAACGAACAATACTATCTTGATATGCTTATATGGCATTTGGTGCAGCAGAAAGAGTTTTACAAGGCTTTTGTACAAACACGGGCATTAGACAGAAGATTGAAGCAGGAAGGGCAAAAAGTTTTCGAGCTGGCGCAGATGGCTTTGATAAACAAGGATTTCAAAAATGCTATTCTGATGTATGAATACGTAATGAAAGAGTATCCGCAAGGTCAGTTTTACCCTTATGCGCGCAGAAATGCCATTTTTTGTAAAGAGGAAGTAATAAAAACCACGTATCCGGTTGATTTACTCCAGATCAGGGGTCTGATCAAAGACTATAATAACTTGTTTACAGATTTGGGCCGGAATCAGAAAACAATGGAGGCCATGCGTAACACCGCACAGTTGTATGCTTTTTATCTGAATGAAAAAGATACGGCCATTGCCGTACTTGAAAAGGCCATAAGCATAGCAGGTAATGATATTGTTTTCAGAGATAAGTGTAAATTAGACCTGGGAGATATTTATATACTGAAAAATGAGCCCTGGGAGGCAACTTTGCTGTATTCTCAGGTCGAGAAATCTCAAAAAGAAGATTTTCTGGGGCAGGAAGCCAAACTAAAAAATGCCAAGTTGCATTATTATAACGGCTTATTTGATTTATCAAAAGAGGTACTGGATATTCTGAAAAAAGCCACAACCCGCGAAATAGCCAACGATGCCATGCAACTGAGTTTGCTTATTCAGGACAACACAGGCCTTGATAGTACTGAAGCCGCCATGAAAGAATATGCAGCTATTGATTTATTGCTATTTCAGAATAAAAATCAGGAGGCCTTGGCTGCACTTGAAAGCGCCTTTCAAAAATATAAAAGTCATTCTCTGGCTGACGAAATTCTGTGGTTAAGGGCCAATACCTACCTGAAAACTAATCAACCTAACAAAGCGCTGGATGATCTGGAATTCTTACGAAAAAACTATAACTATGATATTCTGGCCGACGATGCGCTTTATCTGGAAGCCAAAATATATCAGGAAAACCTGGGCCAGAAAGATAAAGCAATGGAGTTGTACAGGGAAATCCTGCAGAATTTTCCCGGCAGTATATACAGTGCTGACGCCCGCAGGAGATTCAGAATCCTTCGGGGTGATGCAATTAACTGATACCAGATACTTTTTGATTGGAATGAGTCTTATAAATACCACTATGAGACTCATTTTTTTGTTTTAGAGGGCTTTTGATATTCAAAAGAGTGGTATAACCAGATTAATTAGTAATTTTTATTGAGGTAATTTCAAGATGCTACCTGCAAAATTATTTCAGATTTAAGCCAGGCTGGTAATTGAACAACTCAAAAAAGGAAAAAAACAGGTATAATGTGGATAATGTGGATAGAAATGTGAATAACCCTGAATACTTTATCAGATATATCGAGAAGTTAAGCCTAACTGGTGTTAATTGTTAAAATACATCAGTAAAATGTGAATAAGTTATCAACAGTTGTTAATAAAACGGTGTTTTTCTTAAAAAAACGCCAATGATAGATAAGGTATAAAATCGAAATTAAAAATTTCGAAGACACAAAAGAGCGTGAAGCAAGGGTAAATGTAAGGCTTAGGGCATTGAATTTTTCAGCAGGGTGTATATAAACAAACTTGGTATTTATAGATGCAGGGGGGGCAGTTCATTAATTGATAATTAGTCGGCAACAATATACTTTTTCAGGTAGCTAAAGGCCTGAAATGAGCATATTTTGTTCAAATTTGAATCGGCTAACCATCTCAAACCCTGCTTTTGGATTAAAAATATGAGCTGAGTCATAAAAATTTAAGTAAAAAGGTTGAAATGAAAACCTAAGATTATTTACCTTTGACCCCTCAAAATGATTTTCACATATGTCTTGGTTTAAGCGAACTGTCAAAGGGATTCAGACACCAACCGAAATGAAGCGTGAAGCGCCTGATGGGTTGTGGTATCAATGTCCGAATTGCAAGAAAGTAATGCATACACGTGAGCACAAAAACAATGCTTTTACTTGTATTCATTGTAATTACCACGAAAAAATCGGCTCAGAGGCCTATTTCAATATATTATTTGACGACGGAGTTTACACAGAACTGGATGCCAATTTGCGCTCTGGTGACCCACTTCATTTTGTAGACACAAAGCCTTATCCGGATAGAATCCGTTCTACTGAAAAAAAATCCGGCTTAAAAGATGCTGCTCGTACTGCCCATGGTAAAATGGAAGGTGTTGATATTGTAATTACCTGTATGGATTTCGGTTTCATTGGTGGTTCTATGGGGTCGGTAGTAGGCGAGAAAATAGCCAGAGCCATAGAATATGCCTTGAAAAACAAAGTGCCGTTTCTTATGATTTCACGCTCTGGCGGTGCCAGAATGATGGAAGCAGGCTTTTCTTTAATGCAAATGGCCAAAACATCTGCTCGTCTGGCGCAATTGGCAGAGGCAGGTATTCCTTATATTTCGCTTTTAACAGACCCAACAACCGGTGGTGTAACTGCTTCTTATGCTATGCTGGGCGATTTCAATATATCTGAACCTCAGGCCCTTATCGGTTTTGCGGGCCCTCGGGTAATTAAAGAAACAATTGGTAAAGAATTACCGAAAGGCTTCCAGACAGCCGAATTCGTTCTTGATCACGGTTTCCTTGATTTCATTGTCGACAGAAAAGATTTGAAAGATAAGCTGGCAAGTTTATTAAAAATGCTTGCTTAAATGCCATCTGGGGTAAAATCATACTTATCAACCACCAACTAAAAGTATGAGACTTATCAAGCATCCTGTATTATGCAATTATTACCTTACCTACAGGTGTAATGCTACCTGTAGTTTTTGCGATATATGGGAGAAACCTTCACCCTACATTTCAATTGATAACTTCAGAGAAAACCTGAGAGACCTGAAACGATTGGGGGTAAAAGTTATTGACTTTACAGGGGGTGAACCTCTGCTGCACCGCGATTTAGATATACTCTTACTGGAAGCCAAAAAAGCAGGCATGATTACAACCGTAACAACCAATTGCCTGTTGTATCCTAAGTATGCCGAACGCCTCAAAGGCAGGATAGATATGCTTCATTTTTCACTCGATTCGCCTGTTGAAGAAGAACACAATTTGTCCAGAGGTGTAAAGTGTTTCGACAAAGTGATGGAATCAATTGAAATTGCGAAACGAATAGGCGAAAGGCCTGATATTCTCTTCACGGTATTTGAGCAGAACGTTGATAAAATAGAACAGGTCTGGAAAGATATTACCATGCCCAATAACCTGGTGCTGATACTGAATCCGGTCTTTGATTACAATGGTGTAGAAACGGGAGGTGGCCTGTCTGACGAAACATTGAAGAAACTTTTATGGTGGGGCAGGCAAAAAAATGTTTACCTCAATGAGGCCTTCATCAGCCTTCGCAGAAACGGCGGCAACCATATAAACAACCCCATCTGCAAGGCTGCATCAACCACGCTCGTAATATCGCCTGAAAACAAACTTGTATTACCATGCTATCATCTGGGCACAAAAAGTTTTAGAATAGATAATAATCTCTACGAATTATATAAATCGGCAGAAGTACAGGAAATAATTGCGCTGGAAGGTAAACTGAAAGAATGCGAAGGCTGCGTAATAAATTGCTATATGCAGCCCTCATTTGCTGTAGAAATCAATAAATATTTCTGGAAAGCCCTGCCAAGTACCCTTAAATACAACTACATTAAGAGTACCTGGAAACAGCTACTATAAGTTTTTATAACTTAGATAAGAAAAACAATTCGGCGGGCGCAGCCAGCAAATCTTCTGCTTTAGCAGAAAACTCAGCAATATGAACATTGGCCAGATGGTTTTCAAGACTCTCTTTATCTGTCCAGTTTTCATAAAAGAAAAATAGTTTAGGGTCGTCGTTGCTTTGGTGCAGCACATAATCAATACAACCGTCTTCTTTCAGGGTAGGGGCAACCAATGCGTGCAAAGCGCTTTTGGCTTCTTCAATTTTTTCTTCTTTTACTAAAATCTTGGCAATTACAGTAAGCATATTACAAATATGTTGATGGCACAAACGGAGTTTCAAAAATAGAAATTTATTCTTTCGGAAGAAGGGTTTTTGTCATAAATTAAAAAATAACTTCCTTACTATTGCAAACTTTGACAATCAATTCAAAAAAACTAATTTTAGCCGGATAAAAATAATTAAACAGATTCAACCTTAAAAAAGAATGAAAAACGCCCTGAAAATTCTCTCTATTCTATTTCTGTCAATACTTATGTTTTCAATGAAACAGGATAAACCCACCAAGGTAATTTTCTTTGGTGACTCCATCACGCAAGCAGGCATCGGACCCGGCGGATACATCACCAAAATGAAAGAAATGCTTGAAAAACAAGGTATAAAAAGTAAATATCAACTGATAGGCGCCGGTATAGGAGGCAATAAAGTTTATGATTTGTTTCTGCGTATGGAAGATGATGTCCTGGCGCAAAACCCCGACGTGGTGGTTATTTATATTGGCGTAAATGATGTATGGCACAAAACAAGCCATGGCACAGGTACAGACGCCGATAAGTTTACAGGTTTCTATAATGCCATTATAAAAAAGTTGCAGTCTAGGGGCATTAAAGTGATTTGCTGCACACCGGCAGTAATTGGCGAACGCACCGATAACAGTAATGCACAAGATGGAGATCTGAACTATTATTCTGGCTTAATCAGGAATATAGCTTCTAAATATGACTGCCCGCTGGTTGATTTAAGAAAAGAATTTATCAGCTATAATCTGAAGAATAATCTTCAGAATAAAGAGTCTGGTATTCTCACAACCGACAGAGTACACCTGAACGACACGGGTAATCAGTTTGTGGCCGACTTGATGATGAAAGCTATCTTAAAATAAAAAAAATTTTCGGGGCGCATTCGCGCCCCTTTCTATTATTATGAAAAACCTATTTACTTTATTCGTTTTAATGTTTTTTTCGTGTGCAAATGCACAGAAGCAGATAGCAATAACGATTGACGACCTGCCGTTTGTCAGCGAAATATCCTTAAAACATGCGCAGACTTCAACCGATAAACTGCTTCAGAAAATAAAAAAACACAATATCCAGGCCGTCGGTTTTGTGAACGAATCGATGGCTTTCAGAATCGGAGAAATTGATGCACGTGTGGCTTTGCTTGAAAAATGGCTGGCCGGCGGAAACCTGCTTGGGAATCATACTTTCTCGCATCGGTCATTAACTACAACCCCGCTGGAAGATTTCAAAATAGACCTACTGAAAGGCGAGATTATTACTACTCAGCTCAATAAAAAGTATAATTATACTAAAAAATACTTCAGGTATCCGTTTTTGCAAATGGGTGCCGACAGCGCAAAAAGATATGGTTTTGAAAAAGTGCTGAAAGACCAGGGGTACATTAATGCACCCGTTACAATAGAAGCTGACGACTGGTACTACAATAAAGTGTACATGGATGCCATGAAAGCCGGTAAACACGAGCTGATGAAAAGCATTGCCCGCCAATACATTCAGCATAATATTGATTACTTTGATTATTACGAGAAGTTTACTCAGGAGATTATAGGCAGGCCAATCAAACATATTTTTCTTTGCCATGCAAACGCCCTGAATGCCGATTATTTTGACGAGTTATGTAAGGTAATGACCGACCGCGGCTACAGCTTCATTTCACTCGACGAGGCACTGGAAGACGAGGTGTATAAACACGCCGATACAGTGCTGGCAAAGGGTGGTTTCTCATGGCTGCACAGATGGAAAATAACAGATAAAAAAAAATCAGCTTTGAAAGAAGTGGAGATTCCCACTGACATCAGAGCTCTGTATGAAGCAAAATAACAGGTAATTACTTTTGAAAGCCCCATTTTTTTACCACCTGTTTTGGCTTTATAATGTAAACTTTTCGTTATTTTCTGATACAAATTTTTCAAAAATATCTAATTTGCATAAAATTTAAAACTGGCTTCATCTACATATCTATAATAACATTTATTCTTTTTAAAATTCAAAATACTTAACATGAGTCAATCTTTGATTAAGCCGGGCGTAGTTTCAGGTGAAGCACTTGCTGCTTTATTACGCCACGCCAACGAAAATGATTATGCCCTACCCGCTGTTAATGTTGTAGGAACAAACTCAGTAAATGGTGTAATGGAAGCAGCAAAGGCTGTTAATTCGCCGGTTATTGTTCAGTTCTCAAATGGCGGTGCATCTTTTTATGCAGGGAAATCTCTACCAAACAAAAATCAGGAAGCCTCTATTGCCGGTGCAATATCAGGAGCTATACATGTACACCAGATTGCCGAAATGTATGGCATTCCGGTGGTTTTGCATACCGACCACTGTGCAAAGAAACTTTTACCTTGGTTAGATGGTCTTTTAGATGCAGGTGAAAAATACTTCGACCTCCACGGCAAGCCATTGTTTGGCTCGCATATGATTGACCTTTCAGAAGAGCCAATCGAAGAGAACATAGAAATATGCGTAAAATACTTCGAGCGTATGTCTAAATTAGGCATGACCCTTGAAATTGAACTAGGTGTAACAGGCGGAGAAGAAGACGGTGTTGATAACTCAGATGTTGACAGCTCAAAACTATATACTCAGCCATCAGAAGTTGCGTATGCTTACGAAGAACTGAAGAAAATCTCTCCGAACTTCACTATTGCAGCGGCTTTCGGAAACGTTCATGGTGTTTACAAACCAGGTAATGTTAAATTACAGCCGATTATTCTGAAAAACTCTCAGGATTACATCAAAGAAAAATTCGGTACCGGTGAGTTACCAGTAAATTTTGTGTTCCATGGTGGTTCAGGTTCATCTCGTGAAGAAATCAGAGAAGCCATTAAATATGGTGCTGTAAAAATGAACATCGATACCGACGTTCAATGGTCAACCTGGGAAGGAATCCTGAAATATTACAAAGACAAAGAAGGATATCTGCAAGGCCAGCTGGGTAACCCTGAAGGTTCAGACTCTCCGAACAAAAAATATTATGACCCACGTGTGTGGCTTCGTAAAGGCGAAGAAAGCATGATTAGCCGACTGAAAATAGCTTTCGAAGATTTGAATTGTATCAATCGTTGCGAAGGTCTGTTTTAATCAGCAGCCGGGTTCAGTTTTTAAATCATCAGCTTATTTACAGGCTGATGATTTTCTTTTTTCAGGAGTGCCACTTCCTGATACTCTCGCTCATTACTTCATAAATCTCAAACAAATCAGGCTGGTTGTTCAGATACAACAGATGGGTATTAATAGTTGATTTATCTCCTCTTATTGCCGGTCCGGTTTGTACATCAGCCGGATGGTCAGCCAGCAAAGCTTTCTGAAAAGTTTCTTTTATTAGCGGTTTCAGTAATTCAAATTCCAGGTTTTCTTCGGTGGTAATTTCGTTTGCAAGCGCCAGTAAATGGTTGGTAAAATTGCAGGCAAATACCGCTGCAACATGCAGCACTTTTCTTTCGCGTGAGCTTATCAGATATACTGTATTGCTTACGCTCTGCGCCAGTTGTACCAGTTTGTCTTCGGCAGATGCCTCCTCGGCCTCAATGCAAAACGGCACTTCTTTCAATGACATTTTTTTCTGAATGCTGAAAGTCATTAACGGATAAAATACGCCACATCTTACAGGTAAATCATGGTGGGCAATCATCAGATTTTGCAAATCTTCCAGACTTTTTGTTCCGGAAGTGTGCACCAGAATGGCATTCTCTGGTAAAACCAGCATTGAACATACTTCGGTAATGGCATCATCCGCAACGGCCAGAATAAAAACTTCAGCAGCGCTTTCAGAAAAGTCGAGGTCAGTTTTGACCTTTGCCTGATACAGCATTGAAACCAGCGCCCGCGCCTTTACCTGCTTACGGCTATACACTTCACATACCTGATGGTGGTGATCTTCCAGTGCAATGCTTAAGTGCCAGGCCACATTACCGGCACCAATCATTGAAATCTTCATGATGCTTTTAGTTAACGATTAAACTGATGGCTGCAAAAATCAGAAAAAACGGCCGAATAATAGCAAGTAACCTGTAAAACTAGTTCTGAAAATTAAGCGTTGCCGCAAAGGTAAAAAACCAACTATTTTTTTCAATATTTTAATCTTGACATACAGCATTGAACAGCTGTTTTTACACACCTGTATTTAATTTTTTTATCAGCCTGATTTTCAGTTAGAAACAGAGAAAATTGCGATAAAAAATACGCAAACACTTGAAAACGTGCGGTTTACGTTGTATATTAGCAGAGCTGGTTATGAAAAAAACTAAGTATTTCAGAAAAAATGTAGTTAATAATACTTAAAAACCGGCGCTAATATGGCTTTGGTTTAAGCAAAACAAGTTTATGAATTGCAGACATTCTTAAACCCAGTGGCCTTTGTTTAAGCGTATCCCAAGAAAGAAATAGTGACGTTAACTGCTGTAATTACTTAAAATCAAAAACTCCCTGTAGAATTAAAGAGGACTTTCAGGTTAACCGAACGGGCCATGAGCGAAACTCATGGCTTTTTTTATATAAATATGCCGGTGTCTCAAAGCACGACCTGCGTTTTTAATTATCTTTGTGGCATGGAATTACAAAATGATTTGCTTTTACGTGCTGCCAGAGGAGAGCAGGTAGAGCGCGTACCGGTCTGGATGATGCGTCAGGCAGGCAGGATTTTACCTGAGTACAGAGCCGTAAGGGCTCAGGCAGGCAGCTTTATTAAGTTAGCCACTACGCCTGAGCTGGCCGCAGAAGTAACGATTCAACCGGTTGATATTCTGAAAACCGATGCCGCCATCATTTTTTCGGATATTCTGGTTGTGCCAGAGGCTATGGGTTTACCCTACGAAATGATTGAGGCCCGGGGCCCGGTATTCCCCAAAGTAGTACAATCAAAAAAAGATGTAGATACGCTGAAAATAAGTGACCCCGAGACAGACCTTGGGTATGTGCTTGCCGCTATTGATATTGTAAAGAAAGAACTCAACGGCCGCGTGCCGCTGATAGGCTTTGCAGGGGCGCCTTTTACTATCTTTTGCTACATGGTTGAGGGGCGGGGTTCTAAAACATTCTCTACCGCTAAAAAAATGCTGTATTCTCAGCCCCAATTAGCGCATCTGCTGCTTCAAAAGATAACAGACAGCACCATTACCTATCTGAAAGCCCAGGCGCGTCACGGAGCCGATTTGGTGCAGGTTTTCGATTCATGGGCCGGCATTCTTTCGCCAGACCAATACAGAAAGTTTTCTTTGCCTTATATTGCCCAGATTTGCAATGCAATCAATGAAGTACCGGTAACGGTTTTTGCAAAAGGTGCTTTCTTTGCCCGTAAGGAGATGTCGAAACTGAATTGCGAGGTAGTGGGTATTGACTGGAACATGGACATCCGGGAGTCGCGCAGAATGCTGCCCGGTAAAACCCTGCAGGGTAACCTGGACCCATGCGTGTTGTATGCATCGTTTAAAGAAATTGAAAAACAGACCAAAAAAATGCTGAAAGCCTTTGGTACACAACAATACATAGCTAACCTGGGGCATGGTGTTTACCCTGACACAGACCCCGAAAAAGTGAAGTGCTTCTTTGAAACCGTAAAAACGTATTCAGTATAAAAACGAGAATGCCTTTCAGATTCTGAAAGGCATTCTCGTTTACTTTAATATCGGTTCAAGGGCTTCCCTGTTTTCGGCAAGCCAGGCCGTAATCTCTTCTACAATTTGTTCTATACCTATCTGCGGTTTCCAGCCTGTCAGTGCCGTTACTTTTGAGTTGTCGGTAATATACAACCGGATATCTGCCGGACGGTTCTCAGCTACCTGACTGATTGGGATATTTTTACCTGTAACTTTCTGGCAAATGCTGGTGAGCTCCTGCAATGAGGCACTTACTTCTACACCACCCCCGGCATTCAGAATTTCGCCGTTTATCTTATCAATGTTATGAAGCTGCCAGTCAATTAGTCTGTAAAGGTCTGCCACATGCAGCATATCTCTTGTTTGTTTTCCTTTGCCGCCATAGCCAATGTAAGCCAGTTGTTGTTCAAAAAAATGTTTGGCAATCCATAGAACCATTACGCCCTGGTCTACTTTACCCATTTGCCAGGGGCCGGTTAAAACGCCGCAACGGTTAATAACGGTTTTCAGGTTATAAAACTCGTTATATTCCTGAATAACAAGTTCAGAGGCCAGCTTGGTGGTTCCATAAAGAGAACGGGCACCATCCAGCGGAAAATCTTCAGCAATTCCTTTTGAAGAAACGCCTCTTATTTGCTGATTATCTGTTAGTTCAAAGCGTGTTTCAGATTCTCTAAAATCAAGCGTTTCGATGGTTTTTATCGGATAAATACGGCTGGTAGAGAGAAAAATAAAATTAGCCTTGCAACGCACAGCATAGTTAAGGCAGTTAACAGTACCAAACAGGTTGGTATTAATCAGATAGTCTGGCGAGCCATTCAACCCGGCCAGTACAGATGGCTCTGCCGATGCCTCGATGATTGAATCCACTACTGGCAGGGTATCAAAATCTTCTTTGTTGCGAATATCGCCATGAATAAAACTTATACCGTGTTTTCCCAGCCGGGCCACATTTAACTCAGACCCCTTTCTTCTGAGGTTGTCAAGACAGAAAACTACATAAGAAGGATAATTTTGTTTGAGCGCAATAGCCAGCGAAGAACCGACGAATCCGGCACCTCCCGTAATTAAAATTCGCATATATAAGTTTTTAGGTTGTGTTATCCGTTATTCTGCCAGGGTACTCTTTTCAGATTAATGTTTTCTGCCGGCCTAATCACAAGCGGTACTTTTTCTACTTTTACCGAGCTGCTATCCAGGCCAAACCATTTGTCTTCAGAAGGTGTAAATTCTTTGATGAAGAAATAAGCCTTCATAATCAGGTTTTCTCCAAAAGGAAGCTGGTTATCATAAGACAGAAACTTCTCTAAAACCACAAAGCGGAAGTCACCAATCACATTATGTTTATTTAAAGATTCGTAACGGCTTCTGATATCTACTTCGCCACATTTAACCATGTCTTCCAGAACCTTTTTAAAGTACAGATTTACCTTATGAGGCACCCGGAAACCCAGGCGGAAGTTTACTTTATAAACATCATCAGGGGCAATGGTTTTTACTTTATATTCCATGGTGTATGGGTCATCGAGTGTATCCACATGCACAAACCAGTACACATCTGCTCGCTTCGGGCGTTTCTGGAAAATAGAGTAAATTATCTTGTTTTCAATCTCTGACGCACGCGAGGCATTACTTAAAAAAACCAGGTGAGTGGCATATTTTGGAACCGTGATGTCGTTACTTAATTCCTGAAGAGACTCAACGTATTTATCCAGCTTTTCATATTCTGTAAGGCGCATTTTTATGTTAAATGCCATTATCCAGATATACATTATAAGCGCCAGAATGCCTCCTATAATGAGAGATACATAACCGCCATGAGGGAATTTCTCCAGGTTGGCAATCAGAAAAGCCCCTTCAATAAAGAAATACACCAGCATAAATAGCAACACACCCCAGATATTATATTTCTTGGCATAAAGATAATAAGACATCAACATGGTGGTCATTAACATGGTAAGCGTGATGGCCAGCCCGTATGCGGCCTCCATGGCAGAAGACGTATCTGTTGGTACACCCTCCAGGGTTCTTTCTTTGGCTACGTTAAAGAAATACAGCTCAACACCGAGGCAGCCAATCCAGAGCAGAATATTAATGCTCGGAACGTACAACTGGCCTTTCTGGTCTGAAGGATAATTAATTTTTATCTTAGGCCAGAAATTCAGACGAATGGCCTCTGATACTAACGTGAAAGAACCGCTTATTAAAGCCTGGCTGGCAATAATTGCAGCAGAAGTAGCAATTACAATGCCGAATGGCAAGAACCACTCTGGCATAAGCCCATAAAAAGGATTAAAGTTGGGGATACTTGCCGCCTTTTGTCCGGCAAATTGCATCACATATACCCCTTGTCCGAGGTAATTCAGAATCAGGCAAAGTTTCACAAAAATCCAGCTGATGCGGATATTACCACGGCCACAGTGTCCTAAATCAGAATAAAGCGCTTCAGCCCCTGTAGTACAAAGAAAAACAGCGCCAAGAAGCCAGAATCCACCCGGATGATGAACCAGCAGCTTGTAAGCATAATAAGGGTTCAGGGCCTTTAAAACTGTGGCGTCGCGGATAATCCAGGAAAAACCCAACGTTGCCAGCATACCAAACCATAAAAACATGAGAGGGCCAAACAAAAACCCTACCTTTTTGGTGCCCAGTATCTGAACCAGAAACAATCCGGACAAAATAACCAACACAATTTTTACGATAGTGTCGGGCGTTATTTGTGGAAAAGTAATCCGGAGCCCCTCAATAGCAGAGGTAACAGAAATAGGAGGGGTAATGATGCCGTCGGCCAGTAATGCACTGGCGCCAATAATGGCAGGAACGGTGAGCCATTTGGCGTGGCGGCGTACTAATGCAAATAAAGCCAGAATTCCGCCTTCGCCTTTATTATCGGCTCTGAGTGTCAGAATAACATACTTCACAGTGGTTTGCATGGTCAGTGTCCAGAAAATACACGACAAGGCACCATAAATAACTTCCTGATTAATTGGTTCGGTTCCGGCAATTGCTTTTAAAACATATAGCGGAGACGTACCAATATCACCATAAATTATACCAAGTGCAACTAACAAACCTGCAGCAGAAACTTTATCGAGGTTATGATGTATGGAACCACTTCCATTACCGGTTAACGGTTTATTTAATTCCATTTTGGAGAAAAATTAAAAAAAGTTCGCAAATATATCGCATCAATGTGAATTCCTATAAATTTTGTTTGAAAATGTTTGGATAAGCCACTTTAGTTGTCAAATTTGTGTATATAATATAACAATTTTCAGCCAGTTTAAATTACATAAAATAATAAAAACCTGAATATCAATTATGTACGAAAATATAATCTATGAAATTTCGGAGAACACAGCAACTATTACACTTAACAGACCCCAGGTATATAACGCACTCAGCACCGCACTTATTAAAGAAATAACCCGGGCAGTGCAATCGGCCGACCGGAATGAAGACATAAGGGCTATTGTTATTACCGGAACCGGCGACAAAGCTTTTTGTTCAGGAGCCGATTTAAAAGCCGGATTAGAAGGCGGAACATTCTCATTGGGTGAATCATTGCGAGAAAATTATAACCCGATGGTGCTGGCTATCCGCAAAGCAGAGAAACCTGTTATCTGCCGCCTAAATGGCATTGCCACCGGGGCAGGAATGTCTCTGGCACTGGCCTGTGATCTGATAGTTGCTCAAGAAGCAGCCTACATGAGTGAATTGTTTGTGGGTATAGGACTAATGCCAGATGCCGGGTCTATGTTTTTTCTGCCGCGCATCATCGGCGTCCACAAAACCTTTGAACTATGCAGCACCGGTAGAAAGATATTTATGGAAGAAGCCCTGCAACTGGGCCTGGTAAGTAAAGCCGTACCATATGAAAAACTGGATGAGGCCGTTAATGAGCTTACGGGTTTCTATAAAACGGCTGCAACACGCTCAATAGCAGTAATGAAAAAGGTACTGAACCAGAGTTTTAACTCAAAATTGGAAGATGTATTGGAGCAGGAAGCCGTTAATCAGGATTTGTTGGGTACGACACACGATTTTGCAGAAGGGGTGATGGCGTTTCTACAGAAAAGGAAACCCGTCTTTCAAGGTAAATAACGGCCAAAACACATATAATCCACTGATTCAGCAGCTTGCTTGTAATAGCGGTAATTGTTTTTTTTCCTACTTTTGTATCAAGAAACACAAACAACCAAAATTAACTCACAATGAAAAAAACTATACTGCTCATTGCTGTAGCAGCCATTTCAACTTTTACTCTTTTGTCTTGTGGCAGTGAAGACCTTTTTCTTGTTAATCCTAATGGTGCGAAGGAGCCGATGCAAACATGCACTGTTACGGAGATGAAACAAGTAGACGGTGAAGATTCAGTGATAGTAAAGCTTTCATATAATTCAAAAAATTTGTTGGTCAGCCAACTTACGGGTAATAAAGGATTTAGGTTTGAATATGATGATAAGGATCGTATCGTAAAGTTGACCTCTAATGAAGGAGATGAGGAGACTATTAAATATGAATATGACGGGAAAGGTAATATTTCTAAGGCTGTTTATGATTTAAAAGGCAAGATGGTTTCAATGCATAGCGAGTTTATTTATACTACTAACGCAAATGGCCAGGTTGACAAAATCACACTAGTTACTGAAGAAGAAGAAGAGACGCCGGGTGGTGGTAATGGAGGAGAAGAAGGAGACGACGATGATGGCGGTAATGATGATGGAGGAAATAACGGCGGTGGTGAAGGAGAAGGCGGTGGTGATGAAGGTGGTGACACCGGTGGGGATAATGGTGAAGACACCGGCGGTGATGAAGGAGATGGCGGTGACAGCGGTGGAGATGATAGCGGAGAAGACGATGGTAATGAAGGTGGAGAAGATGACGGCGGTGGTAGAAAAGGGCTTAGGAAAAAAACCAAAAAAACTACTAATGTTGATTTTTTCATTGAGTATGATGCTAAAAATAACATCAAGAAAATTTCAATAGAAAATGAAGGTAAAAGAATACCATTATTAGAAAACGGTAGTTTTGATGATAAACCAAATGTCCAAAGTAATCCGAGTTTAGCAAAGGCATTTTTTCCATATATAATTCAGGGTGTTTTTTTTGGTGGAGACTATACTATGTATTTTAATGCAAATAATTCATTGAGCAGTAAAGTAGTAGTAATTATAGGGGATTTAGTAGAAGAGATTAAGTACACCTATAAATATGAATATACCAAAAACGGGTATCCATCTAAAATGAAAGCCACAGTATTGGCCCCAAAAGAAGTTCCACAAGAGTCGGAGCAGATATTTTCATACAGTTGCAAATAACAAAAAAGACCCTGAGTACTCAGGGTCTTTTTTGTTGGTACCTGCCCTGCAAAAATCAGCTTGTTTTTTTCTAACAAGAATGATTAAATTGGGCTGATAAACACAAAAGCTGTCGCATGCATTTTTTCAAGAGAAAATCAAATCCACACACTGATGCCGAATACCTGGAGGCCTATCAGAAAAGCAGTGATTTGAATGTGCTCGGCGAATTGTATGCCCGACACATGGAAATGGTTTTTGCTGTTTGCTACCAATATCTGCGAGACGAAGAAGAAAGTAAAGATGCCACTATGGCCATTTTTGAACAATTGATTGGCTCTCTGAAAAAGCACAGCATCATTAATTTTAAAAGCTGGTTGCATAGCGTGGCGCGCAATTATTGTCTGATGCATTTGCGGGAAAAAAAGATAGAAGTGGGTGGTTTGCAATTGATTGATGACGATTTTATGGAAAAAGAGATTTTTGTGCATCTATCGGATGACGACCTTGACGTTGAAGCTGATTTACAAAAACTGGAAACTTGTATTGAAAGACTGGAATCTGAACAGAAAAGATGTATTGATTTGTTTTATATACAAGGCAAATGTTACAAAGAGATAGCAGAACAAACCCATCTGGAGATGAATAAAGTGAAAAGTTATATTCAGAATGGCAAGCGGAATCTGAAAATTTGTATGGAAAAAAACAACTAATGGCAAAGAAAAAAAGCATAGAACAGGAACAAAATCTACTCACAGCCGACGATTTAAAAAGATATGAGGCAGGAGAAATGACGTTCCGGGAAATGAATCGGGTAGAGAAAATACTACTCAGACAGCCGTTCTATGCCGATGCCAGCGAGGGTTTTAAAAAACTGGATGAAGACGGTATATCAGAAGAAAAAATTGTAGCAGACTTAAAAGCAAGGCTTCAGCATAGAATCAACAAACCAACAGGTAAGCAAGTTCGCCCCGGATGGAATAACGCCTGGCGTGTGTCAATAGGCATTGCGGCCGCGGTGGCAATGGTTATTACTACTCTGCTTTTCTGGCTCAACAAAGAGGCCGTAAAGGCTCCGGTAGCCCTCGGGCAAAAAGAAAAACAAATGCAGCCAGCCCAAACAGCAAATATTGAAAGCCAGCAGATAGAAACCCCAAAAATTGACCAGAAACGACCTGATTTGGCGGAAAAGAAGCAAGCGCTGTATAGTATTAAACAACCACAACCGGCCGGCGCTGGTGTGGCAGATAACCCGCACTTACAGGAAGACGCCCGCACTGCCGTTGTACCAAAAGAAACCGAACCTCTGGCAGAGGATGTGCAGGTTCAGCCTGCTGCTGTTGCAGCCACGGAAGAAAAGAAAACATCAGCTACAGTGGATGGATTTTCAACTAATGACATCGTAACGTCTGGCGCGGTGGCTCGTATGCCTACGGCCGGCATAACAGGTATCGTAGTAGATGAAGACTATGAGCCTATGAAAGATGTAACCGTTGTGATAAGGGGTAAATTTACCGGTGTAAAAACAGATGAAGAAGGCCGGTTCAGATTAAAAGATACCAGAAAAGGCGATGTATTGGTCTTTAACAGCTTATTGCTTCCCCAAATGGAGGTGCCGGTGAAGTCGGTCGAGTCTGGAAAAGTGGTTTACAGTGAGTACAATATCAACCTGTATAACAAACCGGGTATTTCGGTAAGAAGCCCCAATGAAGTAAATGCCATTCAGGCCAAGCCCGAGTATGGCTGGGAAGCTTTTGAGCTATATCTGAAAGAAAATATGAAGTTACCGTCAATACCCATCGAGAAGAGAGTAAAGGGCAGGGTAGTGGTGAGTTTTAAAATAAGTGATAAAGGCGAGCTATCAGATTTTTCTATCGTTAAAGGTATGGGTTCGGGCTATGATGAAGAGGCCATCAGGCTGATTAAAAACGGGCCGGGGTGGTTTCCGGCTATTAAAGATGATACCCCGGTTTACAGCACCAGACAGGTTGCTGTAAGGTTTAGATAAAGATGCCGTTAAATCAAAAAAGCGCTTCAGATTTTCTGAAGCGCTTTTTTGATTAATATCTGTAGGTTTACTTTTTCAGACTTGATAAAAACTCTACCATATCTCTGATTTCTCTTTTCGACATCAGTGTTCCCATCGGAGGCATGCCTGATGGCATGTTTTCTCTTTTGGCAATACGTGCTACCGGAATAATCAGCGGCTCGGCATCAGATGTGTTGATCGTTAATTCAGTTTCTGTTTCCTTAGCCAATGTTCCGGTTATTTCCTGACCGTCTTTCAGCTTAATCATAACTGAACCAAAACCGGGAGAAATTCTGGCACTTGGTTCAATCAAAGCCTGCAGAATCTGTTCACGGGTCAGCACATCACCAATATGTGTCAATGGAGGCCCAACGGCGCCACCAACACCCCCTAAAGAGTGGCATCTTACACACTGCCCGGTTGAGTTAGTGTTGAAATACTGTCTGCCGGCAAATCTATTGCCACCAAACAAGGCTTCTCTAAACTCATCCATGGGCGAATTATGCACACTATTGGCGGCCAGCCTGGCTTTCAGCGCTTCCGGGCCTTTGGCATCAACAGCCTCTTTTAATTCAAGAGCAATATTAGGAGATAACTTTTTATCTATCAATTGCGTAACCAGGTCTTCCAATATAACCTGTGTTTTATCGGCATCCATTTTGGTTAATACCGCAAGCATCTGTTGTTGTTCTCTAACGCTGCCCTTAGTAAAGATTGAGTTTACAATAGCAGGTAAAGACTCTTTCGTTACGTTTGAGTTATTCAATAAGCCCAGAGCAGTCGTTCTTACGGTTTCATCCTTATCGTCCATGCCTTTCTTCATCAATGCATCCATTTCAGAATACTTCAGCGTGTTCAGGGCAGATAACAAAGCAATTTTTACTTTGGCATCGTTGCTGGTTTCATAAATAGCAACCAGCTGGTTATTGGCTTCTGTAATATTCAAATCAGCCAGCAGGCCTGCAGTGGCAATAATAGTTTCCGGATTCTTTTCTTTCAGAAATACTGCAATATGTGGTTGAACTTTGTTTCTAGCTATGGCCGGGTCTCTTTCAATTTTACCACGATAACGGCCATCTACACGGTCAAGCACCGACGGGTTAGCCCATGAACCCAAAGTAGCCAGGGCCTCGGCTTTCAACTCGTCTTTTATATCAGTTCTTTTGGCAAAATCAATTAATAAATCCAGTTCTTTGTCTCCTCCAACACGTAAAGCCGCGTTGATGGCTCTTCTGATAATAACCTCCGATTTAATACGTTTGTCTTTCAGCGTAGCGGCCAGTGCAGGTAAGGCAGCTTCAATAGACAAATCATCATTGATGGCTCTGGCGGCCTCTGCCACAATATACTCATCAGCATCATTTAAGAAAACACTGATATTCGGGTCTTTTAATCTTCTTAAAACCAGAACTGCGGCTGTTCTGAGCGCCTTGCTTGAATTGCTTGAAAGTGCAATGATAGGTTCTGCCTTGCCGATTCTGGATAAGGCCAGTACTGCGGCGTGTCTGATATACAAATCAGTGTCGTTATTGGCTTTCAATAAGTCTATTAAAGGCTGAACGGCATCCTGATTAGCCGTGCGGCCCAAAGCTTCTGCGGCAAAGAATCTTACACGGGCATTTGGGCTTTTCAATAAAGGAATCAACTGGCTGCCAAAAGTAGTTACGCGGGCATCGCCAATAACTTTGGCGGCCTGGGCTACTATTTCTTCATCTTTATCGTTCAACAGATCTCCCAAAGCGGCGCCAAATGACTTATTCATGCGTGTTAACTGACCAATACCCCAAATACCATGAATACGCGCCAGTTGGTTCTGTTTCTGTGCAATAGCTTTGTTAAAAATGGCAAAGCCTCTTTTGTCTCTCTGGGCCAGTTCAAACTGTGCTTTCTGGCGGATACGCATATCGGCATACATCAATAGGCTATACAACTGGTCATCAGTCTGCTCGGCATATTTTAGCTGCATCAGGCGCTTGGTTTCTTCTCTTTGCGCTTTCAGGTCATTTTTGTCGGCATTTACATCTATTTTCCAGATACGGCCATAGTTTTTGGTTCCCCAGCCGTTAATCCAGTCAGCTACATAAAGTGCACCATCCGGACCGAAACGGATGCCCGTAGGCAAAATGCCACTTACTACATCTTTTTCGCTGTCAAAATCAAATGAAGCACCTTTAGGTTTTAAACCAAAAGACCAGATGTGCGAGCGCGTTGGCGTACCCACAAACTCTACCAGAAAGAATTTGTTTTTCCATTCTGAACCCAACGCTGTACCAGGGTTGTAAATCATGCCTGTTGGGCCATTATGATAGTTTCTGATGGGCGGAATAATATAAGCTGCCTGCCCGTCCCAACGTGGTTTATACAAGCCCTCATCCATCCAGACTTTGTATTTGTTGTTTTTGGGGTCTGTATATTTACCATATTGCCAGTTAGAACGCCAGCCTGCATCTGAACCCTCTACTACGTGCACGAGCCTTTCGCTTTCGCCGGGATGATCGCCGTCGTTGTCTGATGATATCAGGTTACCGTATTCATCGAACGCAAATTCGTGGGTATTACGAAGCCCCGCTGCAAAAATCTCGAAATCGCTGCCGTCAGGGTTTGAGCGCGCAATAATACCCGAGTTTGGGTGTTCAAACTTCTTGCCGTCTTTAGTGGTAACATTTGCGCCAATATCGCCGATGTTCCAGTAAATTCGTCCGTCCGGGCCTTCTGTTAGGCCAGACATACCATGACCACTGAAACCGATATGCACAGCATAACCATGGCTGATTGAAGTTTTGGTGTCAGGAATCCCGTCGCCGTTTTTGTCGGTTAAACGCCACACATCAGGTGCAATACTTACAAACATATCTTTTTCTCTAACCAGAATCCCTCCGGCAACGTCGGTAACTTCGGTAGAAAAGTCGCTCAGAATGCGTGTAGAAATATCAGCAATGCCATCTTTGTTTTTGTCTTCAATCCGCCAGATTTCATCTTTTTCCACGGCAAGGTCTCGCCAGTCATGAGAGCCGTCTTCGTTCAGGTCTTTCAGCCATTCGTTTTCCTTGCTTTTTTCGGGTGCAAATGTGCTTTTCAAAAAAGCCCGGCGGTCTTCTACGGTCTGCAAGCCAATAGAGGCCGTCATCCAGTCGCGGTGCCCACGAATATCAAACTCTGAGTTTTTCTGTCTGTTGGTACGGGTCAGATACACACGTCCCCAGTCGTCGATGGTCATGGCAACGGGGTCCGGAGCCAGCGAGTCAGACGCCCAAAGGGTCATCTGCAGGCCATCAGCCAACTTTGCAGCCGTTTTTTCACGAATTTCTTTCGCTTTGGTAACTGCTTGTACGGGGTCTTCAGTAACAACAATGGGTTTGTCTTTGGTTGTTGAGGAGCGCATGCACGATACAACCAAAACAATAGATAAAAGCAAAAGAAACGCCTTACTTTTAATTGGGGTTTTAAATGTCATGAGATTTAATAATGATTAGAATTTAAAAAAGAGCCGAAAAATAATGAATAAACCTCAAATTAAAGCCATTGCTAAAGCGTTTTTAGCAAAAAATCATTGGCTTGGGTGCATTAATTGCTACTTTTTTCGAGATTATCAAAATTAAAAGGGTTGTTGCGCTCGTCTTTTTTTCTTAAACCAAAATTGTAACGGAGGTTAAGGCCAACCCGGCGGGTATCTGCCCGGCGGAAACCAAACGCCGATATACTGCCCTGGTTAATGGTAAAGTTGTTTTTATTGGTGTAGAATACATCATTGATACTAAGGTTAACCATCAGCTTTTTTTCAAAAAACTGGCGGTTTATACTTAAGTTGAGATTGCCGAAGTTGCTCAACTCATAAAATTGCTGTTGGCCTTTCATTCTGAAAAAACCATTCATGCTAATATTGGTGAGGTTATTAACTTTAAACTGATGGAAGGTAAAGAAGGTCCAGCTGCCTCTCTGAAAAGAAAGTGGAGCGTTTTCATAAAGGCCGTTATAGTCGTTGTAATTATACTGTGCCCCTGCCACAAAGAAATAACGACTTATGGGAGGAACAGCCCCCAGAATCCGGAAATAGGTCTCCTGGTTTTTGCCCAGGTTGTCATAGGTACGGTAAGCAACACTCTGGTTTTTAGGGTCCTGATATATTACATTCGTGAATATATCTTGTGTGTAATTACGTCCTACGGCAAAAATTGGCCGGTCTTCAACGCTGATATTTACCTCAAAGTTTTGTGTAAACTGAGGCCTTAATGAGGGGTTTCCAATTTCATAAAGGTACTGATCAATAAAACGCGGCGACGGATTAAGGTATTCATAAACCGGCCGCGTAATTGAACGGCGATGTACCAGATAAGCACGCATTTCATAGCCGGCAATTCTGGCCAGCTTACGGCTCAGGTAAACATACGGAAAGAGGTCTGTTCTTTTAATTCTGAATGAAGTGTCGTTGGGTACAACCTGATGCCCGTTCATGTTGGTGTTCTCAAGCCTTGTTCCGGCTTTCAGAATAAACTCTCCGAAAGTCTTCGATAGCTGAACGTAAGCCGCATAGATTTGTTCATTGTAATTAAACTCATTGGTTCTTGAAAAATCAATACTCTGTGTTTCACCAGCGTTGGCGTAGTATTTTGTGGCGCTGGTAAAGTTCTGAAATGTAGCTTTCAGGCCTGATTCAAAAGTAATTTTATGCGGAAGTTTCCATTTAATATCCGACTGTAAGGCCAGAAAATTACGGGTGTTTCCTATGTTACCTGTTCCGCCGGTAGCTGTGCCAGCAGGTACCAGGTAGGCGGTATTAAATATCTGGTCGGTTTTATTGTTGAAATAATTAAACGACACGTCGTTGGTCCATTCCGAACCCAGCGAATCAATCTTGTATTTAGAAGAAACCCCCTGATTAACAGAATAGTTATTTCCATTGTTATCAGTTGTGTTGATGTTATTGGTAAGTATATCGGCGGAACTCAGGCTACGGATAACGCTCTCGTTGCTGGATGACGAGTTATTCTGATTATAGCTTAACCGGCCGTCATAATTTAGCTCCCATTTTTTTGTAAGCTCATATCCTAATCCAAATCCGGCGTAGACCATATTGCCCGGGTAAGTAGTAAAGGCCTTCTGAGATAACTCCCTGTCGGCCGAAAACCTCCGGGTCGTTTCTATTTCCTCAAAACTATTTCGGTGCGAGTAATTCAGATTTAAGAACGAGGTAAGCTTGCCGCTGCTGTTATTAAGGCTGGCACCAATAAACTGGTTTCCGTATCGACCCTGATTCATACCAGCATTTACACTTCCGGTAAGGCCAATTTTTACTCCTTTTTTCAGAATTACATTCACAACCCCACCGCTTCCGCTGGCGTCATATTTTGCAGACGGCGTACGCAGAATCTCTATCTTTTCAATGCTGTTAGGTGGCAGGCTTTTTAAGATAGAGGCAATGTCAGCCGTGCTCATCTTCTGCTCGCGGCCATTAATATATATAGTGGCAGGGCTGGTGGTGCTCAGATAAATGTTTCCGTCCTGATCAACAAAGAGGCCGGGTATTTTTTCCATCACTTCATAAGCACTAGTGCTGGTATTGGCAATGGGTTCCGGGTCTACTACGGTTTTGTCGTCTTCCTGTTGCATTAATGGTTTGCGTGCGGTTACCACTACATCGCCCAGCAGTTGGTTGTCGGCTTCCATCACAAACTTAAAACTGCTTTGTTTGTCAGAAACACTTATACCCTTTTGTACTGCCTTGTATCCAATAGATGTGGCCAAAAGTGTATATTGCCTGCCCACCTGTAAACTAAACCTGGCAATGCCCAGGGTGTCGGTGGTAGCGTTAAGCACTTTGGTTGAATCGGCCCGGTTAACAATTTTGATGGTGGCGCCAATAACAGGGCTCTGGTTGCTTTCTGTTAACTGAATACGGACGGGTAAAGTCTGCGAAAAAACAAAAGCAGGCAGAAAGATAAAAATGGAAATAGAAAGAATAGCTTTTTTCATTTGAATAGCAGTAATGCGGTATTTTTTCGGCAAAACTAACCAAAAAAGACTGCTGAAATGATTAAAAAATGCTAAACGGTAGACTTTAATGCGTTGATTGAAGTAATCTAATAAAAAATATAAAATTAAAAGGAGGGTAAAAAGCGGGCATGGAACGATGAAAAAAAGATAAAACCGTATAAAAGCCGTTTAAGTAGCGACGAAAGAAAAAATAAAAAATTTTAATAAATATATTGTGTTTAATAAAATATCCATATATTTGACTTGTCATTTCATAAAACAAGCAATAAACCTAAACTAAATCATACTTTTTAAAAAAGAAAACCCCTGCCGTAAAGTAGGGGTTTCTTTTTTTGATTCTGGTTTCAGAAAAGCGTTTCTTAACCTTTCACCACCTGTATATTCAGTACCAGTTTCACGTCATCACTTACTACCACTCCGCCTGCTTCTGTTACTGCGCTCCAGGTTAAACCAAAATCCTGACGGTTTACTTTACCTGCAATTTCAAATCCGGCTTTTGTTTGTCCATAAAAATCTGTCATCACACCACCAAACTCAGCTTTCAATGTAACAGACTTGGTTACACCGCGCATTGTCAAATCACCTTTTAGTGTATAGTTCTCGTCGTCTACTTTTTCAAATGAAGTAGAGGCAAATGAAATTTTCGGGAAATTTGCTGCATCAAAGAAATCAGCCGACTTCAAGTGGCCGTCTCTTTGCTCTTGTCCTGTTGAAATGCTGTCTACATCGGCCGAAAATTTGATAGAAGCGCCTTCAAAATCTGTGTCGTTAGTGGTCTCTACCGTTCCTTCATAAGAACCGAAAGTACCGGTTACGGTTGAAATCATCAAGTGTCTTACTTTAAACTGTACTTCTGAGTGAGAAGCATCAATAGTCCATGTTGCCATTGTTTTAAATCGTTTTTATTGTTAATAATTTTTTTCGTGTTTTTACATTGTATGTATATACATAGAAAACAAATGTCATTAAAAAAAGTTCATAAAAACAAAAAAATCATTTAGGCGTTAAATGATTTTTTTGTTAATAACAGATTAGAAGCAGCTTATGTTATATTTTTTCTTGAAGAATTCTGTTACAGATGTCTTTTACCAAGCCGGGGCCTTCATATATAAAGCCTGAGTAAATCTGAACCAGCGAGGCACCCGCTTTCAGTTTTTCGATGGCGTCGTCTGGCGAATGAATACCACCCACCCCAATAATTGGGAATGCCTTCTTAGATTTTTCAGACAGATACCGTATCACTTCTGTAGAACGGGCTGCTAAAGGCCTGCCGCTCAGGCCACCGGCGCCAATGGCTTCAACCTCTACCTGGTCAGTTGCCAGTCCGTCACGGCTGATGGTCGTATTGGTAGCTATTACACCCGAAATACGTGTTTCTTTCACTATTTCAATGATATCATCCAATTGTTCGTTTGTCAGGTCCGGAGCAATTTTCAGTAGTATAGGTTTGGGTTTTGACTTCCGCCCGTTGTCTCGTTCCAATACTTTTAATAAATACTTTAAGGGTTCTTTTTCCTGTAGTGCTCTGAGACCGGGTGTATTGGGCGAACTTACATTAACCACAAAATAATCTACATAAGGATATAAGTCATTAAATGCTTTCAGATAATCATAAACGGCGTCGTCGTTTTCGGTGGTTTTATTTTTGCCTATGTTGCCACCTACAATAACCTTCGTTTTTCTTTTACGAAGTTCCCTGCCTGCAAACGTTGAACCTTCGTTATTGAAACCCATGCGGTTAATCAGAGCTTCGTCTGGCTTTAATCTGAAAAGCCGGGGTTTATCATTGCCCAACTGCGCCCGGGGCGTAACGGTTCCTATCTCTATAAAACCAAAACCCAGATTAGCCAATTCGTCTGTCCACACGCCGTTTTTATCAAATCCTGCAGCCAGGCCAACCGGATTTTTAAAACGAAGGCCAAATACTTTACGCTCAAGGCGAGGGTCTTTTTTTTCAAAAATTAATCGTAGAACTGATGGCACCAGAGGAATCTTGCAAACAAACTTCAGCACATCCATCACTTTGTAGTGAATCTTCTCGGCGTCGTAGCGAGTAAGATAAGGAAAAACGTATTTCTTATAGAAAGTCATTAAAAATGATAAGCCGTGCTACGGCAAAATTGTTGTAAATAAAACGAAATATCAGGTAAGCCCGGTAGAATTGTCATACAGACAGCAAAATTACATGATACGGGGGGATTTCCGCAAAAAATTGATTAATTGATTTGCTTCCGAAGAACACACCTAAAAAAAATACAAAAATTTGTTGATATATAAACAATGTGCCCGAATAAAAATCTTGCATAAACCAAATCTACAACGGCTAATGATAAGTTTATCAGCAAATAATTGATGTTCATCATAAATCAATTGGCAAATACTTCTGTAAGGCTCAATTTTGTGCTACTTACAGGGTTCTAAAAAAAATTATAAAAACTTTGAACCTTTCAAAAGTTTCCTCAGTTTCTACGCTTAGATAACCTTACTATAATGATATAAGAAGCACAGAAAATGTAAATGGAAATTAAAGAAAGAATTTTAAAGGCTGCCGAATCGCTCTTCCGGAAATTCGGGATAAGAAGCGTATCAATGGACGACATTGCGTCAGAACTCGGCATTTCAAAAAAGACGATTTATCAGAATTTCGAAGACAAAGATTCTATAGTTTATGAGATTGCACGTACCAACATGATGTGCGACATCGAAGAGTCTGAGCGAATATATAAAGAGTCGGCTAATCCTATTGAACAGGTCTTTAAAGAAGCCACGCTGTTGCGCAAACAAGCTTCAACCATTAATCCGGCAGTGTTTTATGATTTAAAGAAGTATCATCCTAAAACATGGCAGCTTTTTCAGGAATACAACAAGGTTAATTTTTTAGAAATAGTAAAACAAAACCTGAGAGAGGGTATAGCACAGGGATACTACCGTGAAGACATCAACATAGAGATACTTTCCCGATTACGAATGGAAGAAGTAGAGTTTGCTTTTAGCCGGGAGGTTTTCCCTCCGGAAAGTTTTAATCAGATGGATGTACATACCGCGCTCATTGACCATTTCCTGAGAGGCATTATGACGCCAAAAGGGCTGGCTTTTTATGAGAAATGCCAGCAGGATGCCCATCTTGAGCATTTTTAATTTTAATAAAACAATCAACTATATGAGAATAAAATACCTGATTTTTTTCCTAATCTGTGGAGTAGCCACACATGCCCAACAGACCTTTACCCTGAAAGAGGCTGTACAGTATGGTGTAAAAAACCACCTGTCTGTAAAAAATGCCGAACTGGATATATTAGGTGCTGAGCTGACAATCAGGCAAATTAAGGCATCTGGTATGCCCCAGATAAACGGCCAGTTTCAGTATACCTACAATGCCATTATACCAACGCAGCTGATAGATGCCAAAAACTTTGACCCTAACGCACCCGACGGCGCCGTTACCAAATTTAAGTTTGGTGTACCCTGGGCAGGGCAGGCCGGCGTAGGGTTAAATCAGCTTATTTTTGATGCCACCTGGCTGGTAGGTCTTAAAGCCGCTCCGGTTTACCGCGAACTGGCCAAAAGAGGCGTTACCAACTCAAAAATTGCAGTGGCCGAAAACATTGCCAAGGCTTATTACTCAGTGTTGGTTGCCGACGAAAGGGGCAAAATACTTGATTTGAACATTGCCCGTCTTGATTCATTAATCAAAGAAATGAAAGCCATGTTTCAGCAGGGGTTTATTGAGAAAATAGACCTTGACCGCCTGGAGGTGCAACGCAATAATCTGATTACCGAAAGCCAGAAAGTAAAGAACCTGATTGCTCTGAGCCAGACACTTCTGAAATTTCAGATGGGGCTTAAACTGGATACACCAATTGTTTTGACAGACAAACTGGCTGATACCAATATTAATGCACTGGCTCTTACTGAATATCAGAGCGTTGACTATGCCAACCGAATTGAATACTCTACCCTGATGGTTCAGCGACAACTGGCTTTGCTTGACATTGAACGTACTCAAAAGGGCGCTATTCCGAAACTCTCTTTCAACGGCACATTTGGCGCAGGCCACAGTAATACCCGGTTTAACCCGTTTGAACGCTGGTTTGGTTCTTCTGCTTTAACCCTGGGCGTAACAATACCTATTTATGACAGCGGCTTAAGAAGAATACAGGTACAACAACAACAGATTTCACTAACCAAACTTGACCAAAGCGCATTGTTGCTTCGCGAATCATTCGATTTACAAGCTCAAAATGCCTCAATCAGTCTTAAAAATGGCCTTGAGAGCCTGAATGTGCAACAAAGAAATCTTGAACTGGCACAAGAGGTTATCAGAGTAACAAAAATTAAGTATCAGGCCGGAACAGGCTCAAATATTGAGGTAGTCAATGCCGAGTCGGCTCTGAAAGAAGCACAAACCAATTATTTTGCTGCTCTGTATGACGTACTCATTGCTAAAGTTGATTTAGACAAAGCATTGGGTAAACTATGGATAGAGTAGCCTGAATACCATCAATTACAATTCAAGACATAAAGTATTAATAAAACACATTTTGTATGAAAAATATATCTCTTACCCATTACAGGACTCTCTCAGGATTTTCTAATATAACACTTGCCCTTGTACTTGTTGTGCTGGTTGCGGCCTGTTCAAAAGGCGGAGGCAATAGTGTTGAGCAGAAAAAAGAAGAGCTTGCCAAACTCCAGGCCGAAGAAAAAACGATTTCAGAAAAAATCCAGAAGCTACAAGGCGAACTAAAGGTGCTTGACCCCAAACAGGAGGCCGAAAAAGTACTAAGCGTTTCGGTTACGCCAATTTCGGCTCAGAATTTCCAGCATTATGTTGAGTTTCAGGGCAGGCTTGATGCTAAAAACAACATTTTTGTTTCTCCGCAAATTGGCGGCGCTATTACCAATCTGTATGTAAAAGAAGGAGACTACGTAAAACAGGGCCAGATCATTGCCACTATTGATAATTCAGTAATGAAACAGTCTCTTCAGGAGGTTGATGTGCAACTGGAAACCGCCCGTGTGTTTTATAACAAGCAAAAGAATCTCTGGGATCAGAAAATCGGCACAGAAGTACAGTATATCCAGGCCAAAAGCAATGTTGAGGCTCTGGAAAAACGCCTGGCTACCTTGCAAAGCCAATTGGCTATGACCAAAGTAACAGCACCCATGAACGGATTTGTGGATGAAGTACGCCAGAGAGCAGGCGAACTGGCAGCCCCCGGCCTTGGTATTGTAAGAATCGTGAACTCAGATAACCTGAAAGTGGTAGCACAAGCTGCCGACTCTTATGCGGGTACAATTAAACAGGGCGATGTTGTAACCATAAAGTTCCCGGATTTAGGTAAAGAAACCACAGCCAGATTGTCTTTTGTAAGCCAGACAGTTAACCCGGCCTCTCGTACTTTTACCATTGAGGCGTCGGTTCCTAAGATAGACAAACAGCTGAAACCCAACATGACAGCTGTTATGAACGTAAACGACCAGAATAAAAGCAATGCCATCATTATCAACCGTAATCTGATTCAGCAGGATGAGAGCGGCAATATAGTTTACGTTGCTGTAACAGAAGGCGGTAAAAAAGTGGCTCGCAGCCGTAAAATCACTACCGGGCTTACCTATGGTGGCGACATTGAAATTGTTTCGGGTTTACAGGCTGGTGATCTTTTAGTAACGCAGGGATATCAGGACCTGGTAGACGGCCAGCTGATAAGCTTCTAATCATTACCGGAAAGGCAGCACGGCAAATGCCAATGCTTGCTTTCTTTATGTCTTCAAATTAAAAAATTAAAAATCATATAAGCCTTTCAGAGGTTTTAGATTATGGAACACGACGATTTACAAAAACAGGATCTTCCTCACGGTAGTGGGATGATTTATGGGATGGTCAGATGGCTGGGGAATAACCAGACCACTGTCTATATATTTACGGTTATGATATTTCTGGCAGGTCTGGGTATCTACTTCAACCTTCCGAAAGAGCAGTTTCCGGATATTAAAGTCCCACAGATTTACGTTCAGACCATCTATTTCGGAACAACGCCTTCTGACATAGAGAACGTAATCAATAAACCGATTGAAAAGCAGCTAAAAACCATTACGGGTGTAAAACGCATCAAGTCTAATGCCTTGCAAGACGTATCGGTTATTCTTATTGAGTTTAATCCGGATGTAAAGGTTGAGGCGGCGCTTCAGCGTGTGCGCGACGCCGTTGATAAAGCCAAAAGAGACCTGCCTCAAAAACTGGATAGCGGCCCGACAGCCCAGGACGTAAACTTTTCGGAGTTTCCTATTATGAACATCAACCTGGCCGGCAATTTCCCTTTAGAAAAACTGAAAGACTTTGCTGAAGAATTACAGGATGACATAGAGTCGTACCCCGAAATCACAAAGGTTGATATTGTTGGTACACTTAAAAGAGAAATCCAGATAAATCTGGATTTATACAAAATGCAGTCTACCGGTCTTACATTCTATGATATTCAAACTGCTATTCAGGGAGAAAACATCAATATTTCAGGTGGAGACCTGAATGTAGACAATGTACGCCGCACCATACGTGTAAAAGGAGAATTTAAAGATGTGTATCAGATACAGGACGTACAGATTCGCAGCTCAACCGGTGCAACGGTCAGGCTGGGGGATGTGGCCGAAGTTGTAGACAGCAACGAAGAGCAACAGGATTTTGCCCGTCTGGATGGTAAACGTGTTGTAACCCTAAACGTTATAAAAAGAGCAGGTGCCAGTGTAATTGATGTGTCGGAGCGGATTGAAGAATTATTGGAGAAATACCGTGAGGAACGTTTCCCCCGTGGCCTTGAAGCCAGAATTACTGCCGATACATCAGAGCGTGTAAAAAGCGAAATCGCCGATTTGATTAACACAGTTGTGTTGGGCTTTATATTTGTTGTAATTGTGCTGATGTTTTTCATGGGTGTGCGCGATGCCATTTTCGTGGGGCTTTCAGTACCGCTTTCAGCGCTTATAGCCTTTATACCGCTATGGTTTTCTGGCTTTACGCTTAATACAATTGTACTTTTTGCGTTTTTGTTAGGCTTAGGTATAGTAGTTGATGACGCCATTGTGGTAATAGAAAACGCCCACCGCTTGTTTAACCGCTTCAGGAATCTGAGCATAAAAGAGGCGGTGAGTCTGGCGGCTTCTGAGGTGTTCCTTCCGGTATTGTCAGGTACGCTTACTACTATCGCTCCTTTCTTCCCGCTGTTATTCTGGCCGGGTATTGTGGGTGAGTTCATGAAGTTTCTACCTATAACGCTGATATATACTTTGTTTGCATCTTTAATTGTTGCTTACGTAATTAACCCTGTGTTTGCCATTTCGTTTATGCGCAGGCATGACGAAGAGCAACATGAAGATACCAGCTTTAAGTCTATTCAGCGGCCACTTATTATTATGGCTATTGTGGCACTGCCTGCCTACTTTATAAATGTAGGTATTGGTAATTTCATAGTGCTGATGGCCATACTTTATGCGTTTAATCATTTTGTGTTGACACCAAAGGTAATTATCCCGTTTCAGGACGGTGCATTGCCACGTTTCAAAAGTGCGTATCGCCGCCTTATTGCCTGGATAATCACTGGGTATCGCCCGGTTTTTGCCGTATTAAGTATGTTTGGTTTGTTGATTTTCACTTTTGTAATGCTGGGTATTGTGCAGCCAAAGGTAATTTTCTTTCCAAGCGGAGAGCCCGACTATATATATGTATATAACGTAATGCCTGTGGGTACCGACGCCCGCGTAACCGACTCGGTAACCAAAGTTATTGAGAAAAAGGTATTTGGAATCATCAAGAAAAACAAAGCGGAAGCGGCCGTTAACTCGGTTATATCAAACGTAGGTAAAAATGCCGGTGATCCGTTTAACCCTGACCGTTCGGCCACACCGCAGAAATCTAAGGTTACCATTGCTTTCGTGAAAAAAGAAGAACGAGGCGATATCTCGTCTGCAGCCATTCTTGACCAGATGAGAAACGAAATTAAAGGAATACCCGGCACAGAAATTTCGGTTCAACGAGAAAACAATGGCCCACCGACAGGTAAACCAATTTCGATTGAAATTATGGGTGATGATTTCAATCAGTTGATTCAATTGGAGAAAGAAGTTCGTAAAAACATCGAAAAAGAGGGTATCAAAGGTATAGAAGAACTGAAGTCTGACCTGATTACCAATAAGCCGGAAATCATTATTGATGTTGACAAAGTAAAAGCACAGCGAGAGGGCATCAGCACGTCGCAGGTAGCAATGGCAGTTCGTACCGCTTTGTTCGGAGCTGAGATTTCGAAGTTCAGAGACGATAAAGACGAGTATCCGATACAATTGCGTTTGAAAGAAAATGACCGTAACAGCATTGAAAAACTTCTGAGTATGAATATCACCTATCGTGATATGAACCTCGGCGGGGTGCTGCGTCAGGTACCTTTAAACTCAATTGCCAATATCACTTACTCAACAACTTTCAGCCAGATTAACCGCAAAGACCAGTCGAGAATTATTACTTTGGGCTCAGAAGTACTCAATGGTTATAATGCCAACGAAATTGTACAAGAGATACAAAGCAAAGTAATAAACCGTATGACAGTACCAAGCGGGTACGCCGTTAAAATGGGCGGAGAGCAGGAAGAACAGATGGAGTCTATGATATTCCTGATGGGCGCACTCGGAGCCGCAGTATTGCTCATTTACCTCATTCTGGCAACACAGTTTAACTCTGTAGTAAAACCGGTTATCATCTTTGTTACCATCCTGCTTTCGTTCATAGGTGTATTCCTTGGCTTTATGGCATTTGGTATGACATTCTCTGTTATTATGTCGGGGGTGGGTATCATTGCACTGGCAGGTATTGTGGTGAAAAACGGTATCTTACTGATAGAATTTACTGATGAGTTAAGAAGTAGGGGGTATCCGTTAAAGCAGGCTATTATTGAAGCAGGTGGGGTGCGTCTTACTCCGGTACTTTTAACGGCCTCGGCTGCTGTATTAGGTCTTGTGCCTTTGGCATTAGGTTTAAGTATGGACTTCGTAACCTTATTTACAGAACTGAACCCCCATATCTTTATCGGCGGAGACAGTGCCGTGTTCTGGGGTATTCTCGCCTGGACCATTATTTTCGGTCTGTCGTTCTCAACCGTGCTTACTTTAGTGATTGTGCCTTGTATGTACTACATTAATGAGAGAGTGCGCGATAAGTATTTCCGTAAGAATAAAAAACAGCAACCCGGAGCCGCCGAATCAATGGCCTAAAAGCCAGTTTCAGCACGTGGCAGGTTTAATACATACCCTACAAGACACAAACGCTTGTAGGGTATTTTTTATAGAATTAAAGTTTTCTTAATGCTTCCTAATTGTCTTATTTTCAATTAATTGTCTTTTTTCAGGTTTTTTAATTACAATTTTTTGTCTCAAAAATTTGTTCATTCAATAAAAAACCCATTCCTTTAATTACTGCTCGGGCTTTTTGGCACGAAAAATGTGGAAGGGGGTTGCCATAATCCACTCCAATTGAAAAAATTCTACAATTCACATGCAAAAGTTAAGTCTTAATCAATCACTTCAGCAAAGGCTGTCTCCTCAGCAGATACAGTTTATTAAACTGTTGCAGATACCTACGGCCGAGCTGGACCAACGAATAGAAGAGGAGCTGGAGGTTAACCCGGCCCTTGAGGAGGGGCTGGATATAGACGACCGGGTGAAAGATGAATATGAAGATGATTATAGCGACGATTACGATGAATTTAACGAGTATGAAACTTATGAAGGCCTGGATGTAAAACAATATCTGGATCAGGACGATTACGCCGGGTATAAAATGTATGGCGATGGATGGGGAGAAGAAGATAAAGACGTAATGCCCATAGTGGCAACCAGCACCCTGGCAGAATCGCTGATACAGCAATTGGGGTATCTGAAACTGGACGAACGCCAGGAGGCCATAGGTCAGCAACTCATTGGCAGTATAGAAGAAGATGGGTACATCCGCCGGCCGCTGCGTTCTATTAGCAACGATATGGCCTTTACTCAGAATATCTATACTAATGAAGAGGAACTGGCTGAGATTCTGAAAAAAATTCAAACTTTTGAGCCTGCAGGTATTGGTGCCAGAGATTTAAGAGAATGCCTTTTGCTGCAGCTTGAACGTAAGAATCATGAAGATTTTGAAGTTCAGGTGGCAATCAGAATCATTACTGATTTTTTTGATGAGTTTACTAAAAAGCATTATGAAAAAATTCAGCGCCGACTCGACATCGATGACGAGGCTTTGAAAGATGCCATCAGGGTTATTACAAGGTTAAACCCTAAACCGGGCAACACCGGCAATGGCGATAGCACAGCGGCATATCTGATGGCCGATTTTATTGTTACCAACAATAATGGTAAACTGGATGTTATTCTTAATTCAAAAAATGCGCCTGAATTACGGGTAAGCCGTTCTTTTGCCGACATGCTTGATACTTATGACAAAACAGACAAGAATGGTTCGGCGCAGCATAAAAGTATAAAAGAGACCGTAACCTTTGTGAAGCAAAAACTGGATGCTGCCAAGTGGTTTATTGATGCCATTAAGCAGCGGCAGCAAACATTGCTTAAAACCATGAAGGCCATAGTAGATTATCAGTACGATTTTTTTCTGGAAGGAGACGAGTCTAAGTTAAGGCCTATGATTCTGAAAGATATTGCTATTAGAATTGACATGGATATTTCAACCGTCTCGAGGGTTGCTAACAGTAAGGCCGTCCAAACCGATTTTGGCATTTATCCGCTTAAATACTTCTTTTCTGAGGGTATTTCGACAGACTCGGGCGAGGATGCTTCCAGCAGAGAAGTGAAGAATATCCTGAAAGACCTGATTGACAATGAGCCCAAAAATGCCCCTTTGTCAGACGATAAACTTGAAAAAATACTCAACAAGCGGGGCTATAACATAGCGCGCCGCACAGTAGCCAAATACCGTGAGCAACTGAATATTCCGGTAGCCCGGTTAAGAAAGCAGTTGTAGGGTATTACCAGCCGAACTAAAAAGGGGTCTGCAAACATAATTCGCAGACCCCTTTTCAATATATCTTATCCTACAATCAATTTAAACCCTTCGCCATGCATATTCATAATCTGTACGGCAGGGTCTTCTTTCAGGTGCTTGCGGAGTTTCGTGATATAAACATCCATACTGCGGGCATTGAAATAACTGTCGTCTCCCCAGATGAGCTTTAAGGCAAAACTACGGCTTACCGACTGGTTTTTGTTCTGGCAAAGTAGTTTCAACAGTTCTGACTCCTTCGTTGTTAATTTGTTTTGTGTTTCGTTGAATGCCAGGGTGTTTGTCTGGGTATCAAAACTATAAGCACCTATTCTGAAAACCGTGGCAGGTGTTTCAGACTCCTGCTTATTAATACGCCTGAAGATGGCCTTCATCCGCATCAGCAGCTCTTCCATACTGAAAGGCTTGGTTATGTAATCATCTGCCCCCACTTTAAAGCCCTGAATGGTATCTTCTTTCATTGACTTCGCTGTTAGAAAAATAATAGGTACCTCCTTATCTTTCATGCGTATTTCTTTGGCCAACGAAAACCCGTCTTTTTTAGGCATCATCACATCGCAGATACACATGGCATAGTTACCCTGCTCAATAAACATTTTAATACCTTCTTCTCCATTTCTGGCCAGGTCGGTAGTAAATCCTTTGGCAGTCAGGTACTCTTGCAATAACATGCCCAGGTTTGGGTCGTCTTCTGTCAATAAAACTTTCATAGTATATACGAGCGTGGCGGTTAAAAAACCTTCTGAAATTACATTCAGAAGGTTTGTCAGATACTAAGCAATTTTGGCATTCAAAGGCAGATATACCTCAAAGCGGCTGCCGTCACCGGGTTTACTGTCAACCTGTATAATACCCTGATGAGACTCCACCATTTTCTTCACATAACTTAAACCCAGGCCAAAGCCTTTTACATCGTGCAGGTTGCCTGTGGGAACCCTGTAGAAACGTTCAAAAATCTTGTTCAGCTGGTCTTTAGTCATCCCGATACCTCTATCGGCAATAGTTATTTTCAGGTAATCGTCAATATTTTCTGTCTTAATGGTAATTTCGGGGTTTTCAGGAGAATACTTGTTGGCATTGTCGAGCAAGTTAAAGATAATATTGGTCAGATGCACATCATCTGCTTCAATTTCCGGATGCTCAGCATCCAGCTCCAGATGCACTCTTCCGTTTTTCTGTTCAATCTGCACGCTCAGGTTGTGCAGCACCTGCTCAATGGTTTCATGAATATTTACACGCTCCATTTTTAGTTTTACATCCCCTTTGTCAAGCAATGCCATTTGCAGCACTTTTTCAACCTGTGTACCCAGTCGGCGGTTTTCATCCTGAATAATATTCAGATATCGGGTCATCTTGCTAGTATCTTTCTTTACTTCATTGTCTTTCATCACCTCAACAGCTAACGATATCGTTGAAATAGGCGTTTTAAACTCATGGGTCATGTTATTGATGAAGTCGTTCTTGATAGTAGCCAGCTTTTTCTGTTTCAGCATTGTATTTACGGAGGTATAAAATATACCGCCAATCATCAGAATTAACAGAATAGAACTTGCAAAAACGGTCCACATATTACTTAAAATAAAACCCTGGGTATCAGGAAAATGCAAATATAAATAGTGGTTTTGAGGTTGCAGGTCGCTTGGAAACAACTGCGCCTTATAAGCATCTTTTACAAAATCAGAATTCGGGTTGGTGGCAAAAGATGCAAAAATCATATTAGAGTTATCTTTAACCACATATTGATAAGGAATAATGATGCCCTTACTTTTCAATGCCTTTTTCAATAAGGTATCGAGCGAAATACGGTCAAGGCGCTCATGAATATCACGAGAACCATGAATCACGTCTGTTAATACATCTTTAACCAGTTCGGCTTTGTTTTTTGTGCGCTCAATATTTTCCTGCTCTTTAATAATAGCCTTTGAAACCTCTTCTGGTTTTTCGGCGGTTTTCCGTTTTGTGGGCTTCACAAGTGCCAGATTCAGGGTGTCAATAGATGGAAAAGTATAAGAGTATCCAAAACTGATTACGCTGTTGGTTCTGTCGTCGCCACCGATGCTTATCTGGTGGCCTTCCTGGCTATGCTTGTTTACCGACAACATCTGGCGGTTAAACTCCCGTATTAAATCTTCGGCGGTTTTCTGGCGTAAAAGGTTGTTTTTCATTGGCTGGCTCAGGTCTTCTACCACCAGGTTTTGCTCTTCCAGCATTTCCTTTATCAAATCCATTTGCCGTACAGGTATTTCAAACAACTGCACACCGCCGAAAACATCGGTAGCAGCCACTGTATTATTACCTTGCTTACGTATTCCGGTTGCAGGGCCAGTAGCGATATGCGGATTAAACCTGTCAGCGCCATTTGAAAAATTTGTTACAGCAGGAGCCTCTGCGCTAAACATCAGGCCGAAATCTTCCGGTTGTTCAGGTTTTAAAGGTTTAGACACATGTTTTTTCTCTTGTTGTTTCTGAGTAATTGCCAGTAGCTTTTTCTGTTCTTCAATTTTCATTTGCTGATTAGCCAGAAAAATAATCTCCTGCTTTTCTATTTTTTTGACGGTTTCCTGTAGTGCATCGTTTACGTTGCGGTCAAATTGCTCCTGCCTTACTGAAATGGCATTCTCTATCCAGTACCATTGAAAGGTGATAAGCCCAATCATGGCAATAAGCATAAATATGATAATCTTTCTGAAGTTCATCTGCTGGCTCATTAAACGCAAACCTGATACATTATATAAAACAAAGTTTATCCACGAAATTAACGCCAAACAAATGAAAATTTGTCTTATTTAACACTTTTTAACATCAGATATTATCATTAGGTTTACAGTTTTAACATTTATCAGATCCGCTAATGCTCTGGCTTTTATTAATTGCAACACTATTGGGGCTTGCTTGTGTTTATGCGTTTTTTTGGAAGAAAATCGCCCGCAGTAAACCAGTCAATTATCCTTCGTCGGAGAATCGGAAAAAACTTGATACAACAAAAAAAACACTGGTGTGCCTGGGTGATAGCATTACCCAGGGCAATTTAAGTTATAACTGGGTTGACGTTCTGGCGGAAGCGCTTCCGGATATGCAGGTTTTAAACGCGGGCATTAATTCTGACCTTACCTTTTCTATACTGAACAGGATAGAAGACGTAATTGCCAGCCAGCCGGATTATCTGATTGTTCTGGTTGGCACTAATGACGTAAACGCAACCATGGGTTTGGCAAATCTGAATAGTTATAAACAGTCTGGGAGGATTTCGAAAGACACTATTCCTGACTTTGGTTCGTTCAAAAACAATTATCGCGCAATAGTGAAGTTGTTAAAGCAAAAGACCCGGGCGCAAATAGCGCTGGTATCATTGCCGGTAATGAGCGAAGACCTGGCACATGAAGCCAACCGCAAGGCAGACGATTACAGCCTTTTTGTTAAAGAACTGGCAATAGAACAGGGTATAGGGTATGTGCCTTTCAGAGAAAAACAGAAAGAATATCTGGTGGCAAATCCGCATGAGGGTATTTATACGTTTGAAGATACCACCAGATTATTTATGCTTTCGTTAATCAATCATTATATTCTGGGTAAAGACTGGGACTCCATCAGTGCTAAACATGGTAACCTGCTTACGCCAGATAACCTGCACCTCAATTCTGTTTCTGGCAGCATCTTGCTTGATTTAGCCAAGGCATTTATTATTTCAGCCAGATAATGCACATAACCCATGCACAACCACTTTACTATACATCAGCAGCCTGCAAACAAGATAGTACTAAATGAGCAGGAATATCACTTTTTTAGTGGCACGTCGTATCTGGGTATGAATCAGGATGCAGCGTTCAGAGATTTACTGATAGAAGGCCTGCATCAATATGGTTTGTCATTCGGCAGTTCCCGTAATGGTAATTTACAGCTGGCAGTTTACGAAGCCGCAGAAAACAAGCTGGCAGCCTGGGTAGGGGCTGAGGTGGCCCTGACGCTGTCGTCCGGCATGCTGGCAGGGCAAGTGGTGGCACAATACCTGAAAACGCAGCAGGTGGCCTTTTTCTATGCACCACAGAGCCATGCAGCCAACTTTCATGAGCCTCAGTTGCAGCTACCCGCCATGAGTTTTCAGGAGTGGTCAGAGCAGATAGCACAGCAAATAAATGATACAAATGCAGCACATTCGGTTATTGTATGTAATTCAACAGATGGTTTAAGAGCAACAGCCTATCCATTTGGCTGGGTGAAAACTTTACCCACAAACAAGGCCATTACGCTGGTTATAGACGATTCTCACGGGTTGGGTATTACCGGTAACAATGGCGCAGGCATTTTTCAGCAGATAGAAGTAAAGCCTAATGTAGGCCTTATTGTTGTTTCGTCATTACATAAAGCAATGGGGATTCCGGGTGGCGTTGTTTTTAGCGACAAGCAAACCATAAACGCCCTTAGGCATACTGCTTATTTTGCCTCTTGTTCTCCTATTGCTCCGGCTTATTTATACGCCTACCTGAGAGCAGATGAAATCTACAAGCGTAATTATGAGCGTTTGCAGAAGAATATCGGGCGGTTTGTTTCTCAACTGCAATCAGCGCAGTCTTTGTTTGGGTTTCAGCCAGCTTATCCGGTTTTTTACACCAGCCATGATAACCTCTATACTTACCTCTTTAAAAACGGCATACTTATTTACAGCTTTGCTTACCCGGTTAAAACAGGCAAGCCTAATACCCGTATTGTTATAAGCGCCTGGCATACAGAAGAGCAACTAGATTTTCTGGCTGGTAAGTGCAGGGCATTTGCAGAGGGTAGGCCATTAGCCCATTAACCAGATTTTGTCTTCTTCGTGGCCTTGTTCTTTCCACTCTACTAACACCCGCTGGCTGTCTAGCGTGTTTACTTTCATGCCGGTGTAGTCTGGCTGAATTGGCAAATCTCGCACATACCTGCGGTTAATGAGGCATAGCAATTCTATTTTTTCAGGTCTTCCAAAAGCCTGCATGGCATCAATAGCAGCCCGAACCATTCTTCCGGTTGCCAGTACGTCATCTATCAGAATCACTTTTTTGTTTTCAATCACAAACGGCACTTTGGTTTCGTTGGGTTTAAGTGGCGAATCTCTCCGGCGGAAGTCGTCACGGTAAAAAGTGGCATCCAGATAACCCAATTTAATCGAAACGCCAGTTTCTTCCTTTAGTTTTTGCGTTATTCGCTCAGCCAGGTATATACCACGTGGTTGAAGACCCAGTATTACCGAATTAGAAAAATCTTTATGGTTTTCAATCAGTTGCTGACATAAACGGTTAATCGTGATGTCAAGAAGCGGATTGGTAAGAATAAGTCGTTTCATACAAAAATTAATAAATAATGGAATTGTAATTGTGTGATTGATGTCTATTGTTAAAGATTGTCGTCAAATTTTAGGAACTTTGCCGACAAATTTATCGACTCATTTTCTCATTCACTAATTCGCTCATTAAAAAAAATGAAATATCTGATTGCCGGGCTCGGAAACATTGGTCCTGAATATGCTTTCACTCGTCATAATGTAGGTTTTATGGTGCTAGACCGCCTGGCCGCACAAAATAACTTCAGTTTTAAGATGGAAAGGCTGGCCTATACAGCCGAATTTAAGCACAAAGGCCGCCAGATATACTGTATCAAGCCCACTACTTATATGAACCTGAGCGGCAATGCCGTAAACTACTGGTTGCAGGCATTAAAAATACCGGTTGAAAACCTGTTGGTGATATGCGATGACCTGGCTCTGCCCTTTGGTAAACTCCGCCTGAAGACCAAGGGCTCGCACGGTGGGCAGAACGGTTTAAGGAATATTGAAGAAAAGCTGGGAACGCAGAATTATCATCGGTTACGCTTCGGAATCGGCAATGATTTCCCTTCCGGAAGGCAGGTAAATTACGTTCTGGAGCCTTTTAGCGAAGATGAAATGAGCCAGTTGGTCGCAAGATTAGACCGAGCCGACGACATAATTACCAGTTTTTGTACGATTGGCTCCGAACGAACAATGAATTTTTTCAACGAATGATTGTATTATTTAAAGAATTTTCATATTTGTCAGTTTTGGAATTTTATATAAGTTGTATTTTTCTAAGACGAATAAAATTCTGTTTTCGTATTTGTTAAGTGTGTAAAATTCTGATAATATCCCTTATGTAAGAATATATTTAGAACAATATTCGGCGCCGGTACGGATTGTGTATTTGGATTATATTAATTTTCGCTGTAGTTTTGCATCGTTATCCACAAGATAAAAATAGAACAAAACAATGAAAAATTCATTTAAATCCGTTATATTTGCAGTTGTACTTGGGTCATTCTTGATTTCTGCAAATATTGTAAAAGCAAATGACCGTGACTCAGCCAAGAAGCAAGTGATGTTGGTAAAAGGTGCTGAAGTAGATTTCGCGAACTTCATGTCGAAAAAAGCGAAAAAATTTGTAAAGACCGAAGATTGGGGTATATTTGTAAATGTTGTAAACCTGTATAATGCCTCTCCTGCCAAATTTATGGCGTTGAGTTCAGCTCAGAAAGCAGCATTTAACGAAGCAGCAGCTAACATTGAAACGAAAGTTTCTAATCTACGTGGCGAAGAGGCAAAGGCCTGGAGAAACAAGGTAATAGCTACTACAAAGATTATTAACGTGCTGTGGAACTACCAGTCAAACGTTGAGCCAATTGAACCAGAAAACGCAGTAAGCCCGGTTGTGGTTGAAATGTTAGGTCGCTAAGGCTCAACTTAGCAAAGAATTAAGTTTTTCATAGTTTAATAGGTTAGGGTTGAATAGATGGACACTTACCCCACTGCTTCTGGCGGTGGGGTTAAGTTTTTTACAGGGGTTTGTGTTTTACTCCGGAACATCTGACCCCGTTATTTGCGTTATAAACTAAACTTCAACCTGATGCGCGTTTTATTACTTCTATTGCTCTTTTTAACGGCTTGTACCGAAACTGAAAACAAAATACAATCAAAGGCTTATTATGATCTGGCGGGTTTGTTCAACGCGCACATCAGTCGTCTGGCATCTGGCAGGCCTCAGGTAGAAAAAACAGTGTTAATAAAAGATAAGCAAGAGAAAATTGTAACCGGCAAAATTGACTGGCGCAAAGAACTGGATTTATTTCTGCAGGCAGACCTGAACAAGCAGTCGTATCAATCAGCCTATACAACACATCAAACACAGAATAAGATAGCATATAAGCTAAAAACAGGAGAAAAAATGCCCGTAAAGCATTTGTTGATCAGGTTTGATACCAAAGGCTTGCCACAGCAGATTGAAGCCGAAATTTACGTAAGAAACTACCTGTACGAGTCCGAAAAAAAGCTGAGTGCAGATTTTGAAAATAACCATTTGAAAAGTTATCGTATTGCAGGTTATCAGCAGTTGTTTATTGGTAGCAAGAAGAACTTTTCAATTGAGGGCAAAATAAAAGGAGACTATTAATAGTCTCCTCCGGCGCCGCCGCCACCAAAATCTCCTCCGCCAAAGCCTCCGAAACCACCGCTATCTCCACCGCCTGACCAGCCGCCAGACGAACTTCCCCAACCTGTGAAAGTGGTATAGGGTATCCAGCCACCACCACCGCGATTACCGTGGTTTCCGCCTTTACCCCGGCTAAGGATGGCAATAATAACAAAAATGATGATGATAACAACCACAAATCCCAGCCAGCCACCATCTTCTTCATCATCTTTATCGGCCTTAAATTCGCCTTTTGCGTAATTAATAATTTTATCAGTAGCCACGTCAAGCCCTTCATAATATCGGGCTTCTTTAAATCTCGGCTTTATGTCTTTCTCAATGATACGTTTACTGTAAGCGTCAGTTATAGTGCCCTCCATGCCATAGCCGGTGGCAATAAATACTTTTCTGTCGCCGGGAGCCCATAAAATAACAATACCGTTATTTTTGCCTTTTTCTCCTACACCCCATGCTTTACCAAGTTTAAAGGCATATTCGCTGATATCATAAGGCTGAACGGTCTTTACTATTACAATCGCAATTTGTGTAGAGGTGGTATCATAATAAGCCTTTAGCTTCGCTTCCAGTTGCGCGGTCTGTTCTGGGCTCAGAAGGCCACCCACAAAGTCATTCACAAATCGGGCAGGGTTCGGCTTTTCCGGTATATCCTGCGCAAAGGCCAGGCTTTGCAACAAAAAAAATAATATGAGCAGTTTTTTGAACATTTTCTAATGGTTGTTTACACACAGGTAAACATTTACAGGCTAAGGTATAGGGTCGGTTGAGATATCATCAGATAATTCGTTGATGTCGTCAGAACGATACGGAAAAAACTTCTTTAATTGATTTCCCGTTTCCCGGATTCCCATCTGCAGGCCTCCGGCAAAATCTTCCAGTAAAAAGTATTGTCTCATGCTGTCTCTGATACCATCCCAGAAGTTGGTGGGTACCACCTTATCAATGCCTTCGTCTCCCCAAACGGCAAACTTATGGCTTCCGTAAGCCAGATAAAACAAAACCCCGTTGCGTTGGGCGGTTCTTTCAAGGCAAAGAAACTGAAACACCTGTCTTGCCCTTTCAGTGGGGTCTTCTGTAGGGCATATTTCTTCAACATGCACTTTTACTTCGCCAGAAGTGTTCAGTTCGGCATCTTTAATTGCCTTCACAATTCTCTCTTTAGCGATTTCCGTCAGAAACATGATTGTATGAGATAAGATGTGCTGAGAAACAAAACAGCACATACAGGCTTTGGTTAAGCCTGTATGTGTCTGAAAATACTTCTTTAAAATCAGAACTTAACGGTTGGTGCAGCCTGGGCAGCGTCTGATGCCTGGAAGAAGCCTTTCTCGCTAAATCCGAATATTTTTGCAAAAATTACCGCCGGGAAACGCAATGCAGCAGTATTGTAGGTTTGCACGGCTCCGTTAAACTCATTACGCGCCACGCCAATTCTGTTTTCTGTACCTTCCAGTTGAGACTGTAACTCCAGGAAATTCTCGTTGGCTTTCAGCTGCGGATACTGTTCAACACTTACAAGCAAACGGCTCAAAGCCCCGCTTAACTGGTCTTGCGCTGCCTGAAACTTCTGAATGTTTTCAGGTGTAAGGTTCTCAGGGTTTATTTGCATAGAAGTGGCTTTAGCACGTGCTTCTATTACTTGTGTGAGCGTGGTTTTTTCAAAGTCTGCAGCTCCCTTTACTGTACTTACCAAATTAGGTATCAGATCTGAACGGCGTTGGTATTGCGTTTGCACATCAGACCATTTACGTTTCACTTCCTGATCTTTTTCTAAAAGGCCATTGTATGACGAGCAACCATAAACGCTTAAAAGTAAAATAATACCAATTATAATTAAGGTGCTTTTTTTCATTTTTTCGAAATTTTGTTTGTTTACTGAAATTTGATTCAAATGTAATAATTAGCAGATGATATGCAAGAATTACATATAACAAGTGGATTAAAACCGTTATAAGCGGACGTTTTAACCCAACCACAATTGTATGTATGCCTGTTGCAATTCTGTCGTTTCGGCCAGATTGCCCACTTCTGAAATTTCATCATCCAATAAATCTCTGCCCGTGTCTGCTATGAGATTCCAGTTACCCCAGTTGCTGCAAACATCATAATCGGTCAGCACACTCTCAAAGTAGGTGGCTCCCCAGGTCCAGTCTATGCCCAGCTCTTGTATCAGATGCTTGGCAACGGCTTTTCTGCCCGTTTCAGACATATAACCAGTCAGGCTCACTTCTTTCATGTTAGCATCAACAAATGGTATGCCGGTTTCTCCTTTTACCCAGGTATCAAACGTTGGGCGGTGGCGTTTCCATGGTTTCATCAGGTCGTTTTTTATACCACTGGCCTTAAACATGCGTGTACCATATTTTAATGCCGAAAAGTGATAGAAATCTCTTTTGAGTAACAGTATTATTAACCAATAAGCAGACTCTTTGTTTGCTGTATCGGCTTCAAAACGTTTAACTTCTTCATAAACTGTGCGAGCCGAAATGCAACCGAGGCTTAACCAGCCCGATAGTTTTGTAGAAAAATCGGCACCTAATAGACCGTCTCTTGTTTCTTTAAAGGTTCTCAGCAGGTCTTTTTCCCAGATATACTCATTAAGCCTGGCTAGTCCTTCGGTTTCACCCCCTGCAAACTGAAATGCTGCCCGGGTATCGGTTAACGGGGCAGTTTCAAAACCCAGCTCCTGATAGGTCGGCAGGTTACCGGGCTCAATACAGTCAACCACGGGCAATTGCCCGGGGGATTCAAGTGTTTGGCGTACCGGAGTTGACCTTTCAATTTTTTTCTTAAATTCGGCAAAAGTTGCCGGTATAAAGTTTATCTGAAAGGGCAGGTCGCGGGCATGAAAAAGCGTGGCCGACCATATCAGCTCTATCTCGATATTCATCGGCTTCAGTATTTTTGATAAAGAAGCTTCTATGGTGGTTTCGTCCTGCGTTACTTCTTTGCTTGCATAAACTGCAGCAGCTTCGGTGTCTTTTGCTATTTTTGCTATTATATCTTCCGATATACCCCTTCGTATTATTAAATCAGAGCCTTTTTCCTGAAGGTTTTTTCGAAGATTCTCAACGGCTTCCAGCAGAAATTTAGTTCTGAACGCCCCTGTTCTTTTAAAGCCCAGAAAGTTTTTGTCGAAGTATCGGTCATCAAAAACATAAACCGGAATTACATTGCCTGCTTTAGAGGCCTCTAAAAATGCCTCGTTGTCATGAAGCCTTAAATCGTTTCTGAACCAGAAGATTATATTTTGCATGAGGATTATTAAAAAGTTTGATGCTAATGTCTGGGGTTTGGTTGTAAATCAATGGCTTACACAAGCCCCGTTAGACAGAAAAAGCCCTCGGCAGAGGGCTCCTGGATTTATAGTTTTGTCTTTAAAAAGGCGGTCAGAATTTCCAGGCCTTTCTCAAAATGTGTATTATTATTGATGATAATATCTGCGTCATACTTGGTGGGTTCTATAAACTTCTCATAAGTGGGTGCCACGTGGTTTTCCCAGCGGTACAACACATCTGTTAAGTCGTAGCCACGCTCGTTTCCGTCGCGTATAATCCTTCGTTTAATCTTTACGTGTTCGCGTGCGTCAATAAATACTTTCAGGTCTAGCAGGCGTGATACTTCAACTGAATGAAAAACAAAGATTCCTTCAACTACAATGATAGGCGCCGGATTGAAGGTCAGAATTTTAGGAACAATACTCGGGTTATTAAAGGTATATTCTTTCTGCTGAACCACCTTTCCGTTTTTCAGGTCTTCTACATGCTGGGCATATAAGCCAAAATCTATAGCCTCGGGTAAGTCGTAGTTCTCAATGTTGTTCAGGTCTTTAGGCACTAAAGCCTGCGGACGGTAATAGTTGTCCTGAGAAATAAGACAGATATCCTGCGCCGAAAATGAACTTAACAACTGATGCAGAAAATACGTCTTTCCGGATGCGCTCCCACCTGTAATACCAACAATATATGGATTCATGCTTAAGCCAGTACTTGTATAACTTGTTCCAGTATAAATCGCCCGTCAATATTGCCCAGTGCTTCGTCAGAGGCGCGCTCAGGGTGCGGCATCATGCCAAATACATTTTTTCCGGCATTTGTTACGCCTGCAATATTTTCAATGCTGCCATTAGGGTTCGCTTCGGCAACAATATTGCCTGCTTCATCACAATAGCGGAACAACACCTGGTCGTTGTCGTTAAGTCTTTTCAAGGTGTCTTCATCAGCAAAATAGCGGCCATCGCCATGGGCTATCGGTATTTTAAACGCTCTGTCTTCCAGGCCGGCCGTCAAAAGCGCAGTGCTACTTTGTGGTTTCAGGTAAACATTGCGGCAGATATATTTTTGCGCAATGTTTTTTAATAAAACACCCGGTACCAGCCCGGCCTCTGCTATTACCTGAAAACCATTGCAAATACCCATTACATACCCACCCCTGTTGGCATGAGCGATAACCTCGTTCATAACAGGCGAAAACCGGGCAATGGCTCCCGAACGGAGGTAGTCTCCATAAGAGAATCCACCCGGTAATATAATAAAATCACAACCTTGCAGGTCATGGTCTTTGTGCCAGATTTTAACAATCTCTTGTCCAAGATTGTGTCTTAAGGTAAAAACGGTATCGTCTTCACAATTGGAGCCGGGAAATACTACTACGCCGAATTTCATAATTTAAAATCCCGAAAGCGAGCCAGGGGATTGTTTTATTTTTAGTAAATAGGAAATTTTACGCAAAATTATGAAAAATCTATAGCATTCAGCCTAATATTTTTCAGAAATTGCTGGTAGATATTCAACCGCATCACATTTAGTATTCCTACCCGAATGAAAACCACTAGAAAAATACTTCTTTCTGCAGGCAGTGTCTTGGTATTATTATTAACTTTTTATTTGGTATGGGCCAATACAGGCCTGGGTTCTGAAACAAAACAAAGCTTGAAGATTGATGCCACTGCCTCTTACGGAGACTCAAGCAACAAAGGGAATGTGGTTGGCATACAGGCGTTTGTAGAGCCGGTTGATTATGCCTCTGAAGCGAATTTTAGAAGAAAAATAAGGTTTTATATGGAAGAAGCCAAAAAGAAAAACTGGCTGATACCCAATAAATCGATTGTGGTTTTTCCTGAGTACTTTGGTACTTGGCTGGTAGCCTTACAGGAAAAAGAGCGTATTTACAGCACGCCTGAAATAGAAGAGGGTATGCAGACAATGGTGCTGCGGAATGCAGGCAGGTTTCTTGCAACCTTCTTGAAATGCCCCCAAGACGTACAGGATAAGTTGAAATACAGCGTCTTTGCCATGAAGGCGGAAGTTATAGCCAGGGTGTATCAGGATACATTTGCTTCTTTGGCTAAAGAATACAAGGTTACCATTGTGGGTGGGTCTGTTTTATTACCTGACCCCGTGGTTGAGAATGGCTTGCTGAAAACAAGAGGGGGGCTATTGTATAACACATCAGTAGTTTTTGAGACCGATGGCACTATTAATCCGCAATTAATTAAAAAGGCCTTTCCAACAGCCGATGAATTAGGGTTTATTTGTCCGGTAAAACCAGAGGCCATTCCTGTATTCAATACAGGTGCTGGTAAAATGGGTGTTTTGATTTGTGCAGACGCGTGGTTTTCTGAGGCTTACCAGACATTAAAGAGCAAAAGCGCCGATTTTGTGATAACGCCGTCGTACTCTAATGGTTATGGCTATTGGCAACAGCCCTGGAGCGGGTACTCCGGCTCAAAAACACCTGAAAAGGCGAAGGCTGATGTAGGGAAAATATCGTTAGGAGAGGCCTGGGTTAAATATGCCATGGCTACCCGCGCCAAAGAAGAGGCCGGAATAAAAAAAGGAATCAATGTTTTTCTTCAGGGAAAACTCTGGAATTTAGGCGCTGATGGTTCAACCATTGTGCTGAGCGACTCGGCACATGCCACACCCTTTGTTGGTAAGTCGGCTTTAATAAACCTTTGGCTGTAATTAGGCCATAGCCAATTGGTTTTTTTTAGCTGATGACACCTTTTTACTAACCTTTTTATATTTACGCTGATACCATATCAGAAAGCCTGTAACAGGCAAAGAGGCGGCAAACAGGCTTGCAATAAAAGCAAGCAGCTTACCTGCAAAACCAAAGTTCTGGCCGGTGTGTAAATCTCTGTTGGAGTGTTTCAGCTTATCTGCCGTAGAGTAGTCTTTAAAGAGTTCGGTCTTAAGTACCGCACCAGAGTACTGATCAAACTCAAAAACATTGCTTTTTTTGTAAATCTGGTATGGATATTTAAGATTTACCTTTATAGTTTCTTTATCATTTTTGGCAAAATTAATATGTGCCTCTTTCCAGCCTCCGTAGGCCAGAGCCACGCTTGAAAGCGCATCATCAGGGCTAAAAACCTTGCCAGGTTGGTAAATAGAAATGGTCTTTTTTTGTTCTGGCATTTTTTGTCCTAAAGCAGCATAGGTAATTTTCTGAACTGGTTTAATGGCCCACCAGATGCCCGTCATGGTTATTACAAACAGAGGTAGCAGAAAATAAAAACCCAGCACATTATGAAGGCTGTAATTGAGTACCTGAAACTTGCTCTTAAAATTAACAGTAAATGCAAACCTGCGTTGGTTTCTCTTACGTGGCCACCACAAATACAGACCCGAAAGCAGCATTACAAGAAAAACCACCACATTTATTTTAATAATCCATTTGCCGGTTTCTCCCAGAAGAAGGCTTTTGTGAGTATCTTCTACCAGATGCATAAAATCGTACTCCAGATTATAGCGGCCAAGTAAGGCGCCCGTATACGGGTTGAATCCAAAGGCTTCTTTTCTGTATTCTTTTTCTTCTTTATTGCCTTTGGCGGGCTTTGCTTTAGCATCCGCTAATTTTACAATAACAGCGCGTGTTGCATCTGAGAAAACCCTGACCTGGTCAATTTTTTTATCGGGGAAAGCCCTCTTTGCCTCTGTCTCAATAGTAGCCAGCGATACCCTGGCCGATTTTGACGGTTCAACAAACCGATATTTTCTCAGGGTTAGGTCACGAATCTCTTCTTCAAAAACAAATAAGCATCCGGTAATAGAAACAATAAATACTACAATACCGCTAACAAGCCCACCCCAGAGATGGATCTTACCCAGCCAATATTTTATACCGTTGTTTTTCTTTGCCATGAGTTAAAAGAAGTTATTTATGCAAAACAATTTTAGATTTATAATTATTAAAAATAATCATCTGTATTTTTAAGAACTATTCATATCTGAACGGTCTCAAATCAGAAGTTCACCGATGCACCTACACTAAATATTCTGCCCTGGGTGTGTTCATAAGTATTAGATACCTGCGTAGCAGTATTCGTGTACTTATGCTTTTTGAGGTTATCGAAGATATCAGTAGCACGTAAAAACAAAGCATTGTTTTTACCGAAGGTTTTCTGAATACCGATATCCACAAAATGTACTTTTCCTTCCCCTTCCTGTACTGTATTTTTTGGCCCTACCCAATTGCTTATAATCTGAGCGTTTATTTTTGAAGGCAGGCTGAAATCGGCAAGAACTTTGGCTGTCCAGGCAAATTGGTCTTTCAGTTGGTCACCATTATTGATGTCATCCGAGCTGATTTTCGACCAGAACCTTGAGTAATTGCCGTTAACATTGAGCCACCCGCCTATTTTTGCTGCCGATACCAATTCAATACCGCTGGTTTTAGCGCCCCGCAGGTTAATTTGTTTTTCAGTAAATATGCCATTTTCTTCGGTAATGTTTTTTTGAATTAAATCGCGGATATCACGCAGAAAAAGGTTTGCGCCTATGTTAAAGTCTTTTATCTGTGTAAATACACCCATTTCGTAAGCCCAGGCGCGTTCAGGGCGTAAATCGGGGTTTCCTACTTTTTGTTCAGTGGTGCTTTTTATTTCAACGTAGGGGTTCAGGTCATTAAAACCGGGGCGGCGTATTCTTCTACCCACAGATGATGCCAGATACGTTTTTGAAGAAAGAAAATACTGCACATGTACAGAAGGCAAAGCGGTGGAATAATGGCCGTTGCTGTAGTTGGTCTGAGAGCTGGCTTTGGTTCTTATATCGGCTATTTCATGGCGATACCCAAAATTGGTTTTCAGCTTTTCGGTATGCCATTGAAAAGTAGCATACATGGCGTTTACAGATTCATTTGCTTCAAAGTTGTTCTTTCCCTCATCTTTAGGTTTCCAAGTATTACTTTTCTCATCATAGGCATCGGTAGTTCTGGCTATGGTTCTTGTTGTATAAAAGCCCTGATATCCAACTTTAAGGGTTGTATTTTTTACAATTGATGACAACCAGTACAAGCCAGGCAAATGGGTGTTCAACGAAATCCGGTCTTCTACCTTTTGCATTTTAGGCGTTTTGTTCAATACCGGTTCATTGGTTTCCAATAATGCATATTCGTTCTGGTTCTGGGTTTTGTTTTCGCCAGACTTGTTATAGTTATAAGCCAATTGAAATTCATGCTTGCCCAGGTTTTTGGTAATTCGGGCAGATGGGCTGTGGAAATAAACCTTTCGTAACTCAGGAGACAACACAAATTTACCACTCTTAAACTTATTGGTGGCGTCAAATATGGTGGTTCGCTCTTCTTTCGATTTATCCTCGGTCTGGTCACCGTATAAGTATTCTGTGTAAAAATCCCAACCCTTGGTATTGTAGCCTAAAAATCCTTTGGCTGAGTTATTGGTAAACTTCTTGTTTTCGTTTTTCTTCTGGTTCTGAGCCTCAGTTTTTTCGCCTGCATTATTCAGTTTTAGTATTTCACCAGTACTTTTGTTTTCAACAATTCTGTATAAACGGTCAAAATTTGCCCCGGCAGTAAGGTTTCTGGCTCGGCCGTTTAATGAGAGCCCACCATTGTAGCCTCCCTGATGGTCTGCTGTAAAACTGGCTCTGCCAATGGTTTCATACAGCTTTGTTGCGGGTACACCCTTTTTAAGAATAATGTTTACAACGCCGTTTACACCGGCAGAAACCACATCAGCGGTTGGGTTAGCTAGTATTTCAATTCTTTCAATTTGGTTGGCAGGTATCAGATCCAGAACGGTTTCGCGGTTGTTTCCGCTTACACCTATGGGTTGGCCGTTAATCAGAACCTGCGTGTATCCATTCCCCAAACCTCTGAATCGGATGTCTCGGTTATGATTAGGGCTTCCGCCCATAGCAACGCTAGGCATGGCTTTCAGGATGTCGCCGGCAGTACCGCCATTTTGTGATATCAGGTCTTTGCTGGCATATTGAATGGTTTGGGGTTTTACTTTGGTAATACCAATATTGCCTACCACGTTTATTTCCTGCAATGTGTTGGTCGTTTCATGTAGCCGAATCTTAACTTCGGTTGGGTGGCCGTCAATAATTTCTATTTCCTGGCTGGCAGACTCGTAGCCAACCATCGTTACCAGTATTGTATGTTTGCCTTTTGCGATGTTTTTAAGGATAAATTCTCCCTTTTCGTTCGCTATTGTTCCTGCTTTGGTTTTTTTTACTGCAACGCTGGCAAAACTGACGGGCTGGCCAGCAGCATTAACGACTTGCCCCGTTAATTGTCCGTTTTGTGCATATAAAGTTGAGGTGGAGATTAAAAAGAGTAAAAAAGTAGTGTATAGATTCTGCATACTGTTTTGCTTTAGACTAATTCTAAATAGTGGCGCAAAATTAATAACAGAATACAAAAGCGCAATGTTTATTTAAAATAATTCTAAATAAACGTTGCGCTTTAAGTTGCTGAAGGGGTTATCAGCAGCCCCCAGGTGTGATTTTAAAAAAATCAAAAAGATTTAACAGAAAACGTTAGTGCTTATGAGTAGCACTGCCGGGTTCGTATTTGTTAAAAGCCTGCAACCATATAGAACGTGATAAACGATAGATGACAGGAAACAACAAAAACGTTAAGCCCAGATAGCCCAGAATATACCAAAGCCAGTCAACACGCTCTTCAAAAAACAGGTAATAAGCCACCGTGGCAATCACAAACAAAGCTATGTTAAACATATAGCTCACATACATGGCGCCGTAAAAAAAGCCAATCTCTCTTTCGTATTTCAGGCCACATTTGGGGCAATGTTTGTGCATGGCAGTTAGCTGCTTTAGCGCGTACGGATTGCGGTTCAAAAAAACCTCGCCTTCCTGGCAACGCGGGCATTTCATTTTTATGGCAGCTTGTATTTTGTTCATGATATGATTATTTTAGTAGTGTTTCTTTAACTATTATCCAACAGCCTATAATAAGAATAAACCAGCCAAATGCCGGTTTAAGTTTCTCGCCGTCTATTCTTTTCGACAAATAACTGCCAACCAATACACCTGCTACAGTGCAAAGTACAAATTCTGAAATAAACCTGTAATCCAATACAACCCCGGCCGAAAAATCGCCTATAGCGCCAAACATTGAATTAATGGTTATAATGAGCAGCGATGTGCCCACTGCCTCTTTCATGGGTAGCTGTGCAAAAATAACCAGTGCCGGAATAATCATAAACCCACCGCCTGCGCCTACTAGCCCGGTTAATATACCAACCAGAATACCCTCCAGAAATATCACCCAATAACTCACTTTGGTTTTTACAATTTCATTGTCTTTTTTCCGGCTTTTTATGGTTGAGTACGAAGCGCCAATCATCAGCAAACCAAAAAGAAGCATTACCATCAGGTTTTTACTGAGCGTAAAATGGTCAGACTGATAAATAACTTCCGGAATGCGAGGCATCACATACTTACGCATAATAAAAACCATAACAAAAGCCGGAAAAGAAAAGAAAAGCCCTTTTCTGATGTCAACCAGCCCTTTTCTGAAATAATCAACCGAGCCAACCAGCGAGGTAATGCCCACTATAAAAAGCGAATAGGTAGTGGCTGTGGAAGGGCTAACCCCCATTATATATACTAACACAGTAACGGTTAATATAGAGCCTCCGGCACCTATAAGCCCCAGAGTAATACCAATCAAAAACGCCAGACCAAAACCTACTATTTCCATAGAATATAAATGAAAAGTAGAACAGGGTTTAATTAACCATACTTTTCAGAAATGGTGCAATTTAAAGAAATTATGTCGGTTAATGCTTTAAAACATTGTATTTTTCAAATATACCAATTCGGTAGATATACTATTTTACGGTAAGGGGCATAAAAAAAACCCTAGGCACTTAAATTATCCTGAATCCTGATTATTTTTGTTAAAAACCTACCAACATCGTATGTATAAAAAAATTACACTTCTTCTGAGTTGCGTTACTTCTACCTTGTTTGCCCAGATTGAAAAGGCTCCGCCCAGGGCAGAGGGCGAATACGCCAATCGATTAATAATCAGAGGTGTTACCCTCATTAACAGCACCGGAGCACCACCCGTAGGCCCCGTTGATATTGTAGTTGAAAAAAACAAAATTGTGCAGATACGCCAGGTGGGTTACCCCGGTGTGCCTATTGAAGAAAAAAGCCGGCCCAAATTGAACACCGGCGATAAAGAACTGAACTGCACCGGTATGTACCTCATGCCCGGTTTTGTAGATATGCACGGCCACATTGGAGGTAAAGCCCAGGGAACCCCGGCTGAATACGTATTTAAACTCTGGCTGGCGCATGGTATTACCACTATCAGAGACCCATCAGCAGGAAACGGGCTCGACTGGACCCTGGAACACAAAAAGAAAAGTGAAAACAATGAAATAACTGCTCCGCGCATTAAAGCCTACACTGCGTTCGGGATGGGGGCGGATAAGCCCATCACAACACCTGAAGAAGCCCGCCAGTGGGTAAGAGCCAATGCCGCTAAAGGGGCAGATGGAATCAAATTCTTTGGTGCTGCTCCGGATATTTTCCGTGCTGCTTTAGAAGAAAACAAAAAGATTGGTCTGCGTTCGGCATGCCATCATGCACAACTGGAAGTAGGCCGTATGAACGTGCTGGCAACAGCTAAAGCGGGGTTAACAACCATGGAACACTGGTACGGCCTGCCCGAAGCGCTGTTTGACGAAAGAACCTTGCAGAACTACCCGCCGGATTATAATTACAATAATGAGCAAGACCGTTTTGAAGAAGCAGGCAAACTCTGGAAACAGGCCGCTGAGCCGGGCTCAGCCAAATGGTATCAGGTAATGGACGAACTCCTGAAACTGGATTTTACACTTGATCCCACCTTTAACATCTATGAAGCCAACCGCGAACTGATGCTGGCACGCCGTGCCGAATGGCATGATGAATACACCCTGCCATCGGTATGGCGTTTCTATGGACCCAGTCGTATCTCTCACGGGTCTTACTGGCTTAACTGGGGAACCGAGCAGGAGGTAGCCTGGAAAGAGAACTACCGTATCTGGATGCGCTTTGTGAATGAGTATAAAAACCGCGGCGGCCGCGTAACCACAGGTTCAGATTCCGGATATATCTATCAACTATATGGCTTTGCTTACATCAGAGAGCTTGAGTTGCTACGTGAGGCGGGTTTCCACCCATTAGAGGTAATAAGAGCTGCTACATTAAAAGGGGCTGAAGCGCTGGGTATGGCCGACCAGATAGGCTCGGTAGAAGTAGGTAAATTCGCCGATTTCGTAATAACAGAAGAGAATCCGTTGGCTAACCTCAAAACCCTGTATGGTACGGGCGCTATAAGGGTTAATGATAAAAATGAGGTAGTAAGAGTAGGAGGGGTAAAATACACCGTAAAAGATGGGGTGGTATATGACGCCAAAAAACTACTGGCCGATGTGCGCAAGATTGTAGCTGACGCCAAAGCGAAAGAAGAATTTGAGATAACCCAACCGGGCATTCCGCAAAAAAAGGCGGCAAAGGTTCAGGGTTCTACCAAATAACTGATTGGTAACAAAAAGGCGATATAGATTCTTCTATCCCGCCTTTTTGTTATTTTTTATAATAATCTCCTCTCGAGAAGTGCTTTTCAATCCAGCAATACATCAAAATAAATAAATAACGGCTGCCCATTTCTTTAATTTTCAGCTTAGATTCTCCATACTTTCGGTTGGTCCAGCTGTTGGGTACAACGGCATACGTGTATCCGCGCACAATTGCTTTTAAAGGGAGTTCAACAGTGAGATTGAAATGCGGAGATAAGAACGGCTTAATGCCCTCAATGGTTTCTCTTTTATATAGCTTGAATGCATTGGTGGTATCATTGTATTTGATACCCATCATGTTTTTAATAATGAAATTGGCAATTCGGTTAATAAACTTCTTGAGGGGCGGATAATCAATCACTTTTCCACCTTTTATCCAACGGCTGCCATAAACCGCATCTACGTTTTTCTCAAGCATGGTTTTATAATACTTCACAAGGTCTTCGGGGTCGTCAGACATGTCAGCCATAAATACAGCCACGCAATCGCCCGTGAAACGTTCCAGGCCATATCGTACAGCGTAGCCAAATCCATTGGGGCCTTTATTGGTTTCAAAAACAAGTGTCGGAATTTCTCCGGAAAGCGATTCAAGAACAGCCAGTGTCTGGTCTTTAGAGTTATCGTTAGTAACCCATATTTCGTGAGGAATATCGTGCTTTTTTAAGGTTGTATATAAAGTGCGCAGGGTTTCCGGAATACTTTCTTGTTCGTTATAGGCAGGAATAACAACGCTTAGTTTCATCAGTTTTATTAAATTTAGCTTCTCGCAGGAAGATAAAAGTGCAAGTGTTCAAACATTTTTATTGAATCGGAGGCAAATGTCTGAAAACTAAACCTAAATTCAAAGGAACAGAAGCCCTGATGCATAAATGAGATAAGCACAAGCCTGGTCTGTAGATTCTTTGTCAGAAATTTTACCTTTATGTTATAAGTATAAATATTAATAACTTTGTTTCAACAAATACTAATATCATATTAGGAGTTTTAGGGGTGGCAAGCCGCAAAATTATTCATATTGACATGGATGCTTTCTACGCATCGGTAGAGCAGCGAGACTTTGCCGATTTGCGGGGAAAACCCATTGCCGTAGGTGGAAGCCGCGAGCGGGGTGTGGTAGCTGCTGCCAGCTACGAGGCCCGCAAATTTGGTGTGCGCTCGGCCATGTCGTCCAGAATAGCCAGGCAGAAATGTCCGCAGTTAATCTTCGTAAAGCCGCGCTTTGAAGTCTACAAACAGGTATCAGTAGAAATCAGAGAAATTTTTCTTGAATATACTCCTTTGGTTGAGCCGCTATCGCTCGATGAAGCATATCTTGATGTAACCGAAAACCTGAAAGGAATAGAAACCGCTACACAAATAGCGCAGGAAATAAAAGAGCGAATTAAACAGAAAACCGGACTCACCGCCTCTGCCGGGGTTTCAATCAATAAATTCCTTGCCAAAATTGCCTCAGACTACAGAAAGCCCGACGGACTATTTGTTATTAAGCCCTCACAGGCCGAAAAATTTGTAGAAGTATTAGAGATTAGCAAATTTCATGGAATAGGTAGAGTAACAGCCGAAAAAATGAACAAAATGGGCATTTTTACCGGTAAAGACCTGAAAGCCAAAAGTGTTGAGTTTCTCACCAATCATTTTGGTAAAATGGGGGGCTATTATTTTGATATTGCCCATGGTGTAGATAACCGCCCGGTTAACCCCGATAGCATACGGAAATCGGTAGGAGTAGAGAATACCTTTGACAAAGACTTTACAGAGCCGGAAGACCTTTACAGAGAAATGGACGATATACTGGAAAAACTCTGGCGCCGCATGGCCCGCATAAAAGCCTATGGTAAAACCATTACATTGAAGATAAAATTCGCCGACTTTGAGAGCATCACCCGTAGCCGCACTTCACAATTACCGGTACTTGAAGAAACATTGCTGGCAAAAATATCTTATGAATTGCTGCATGCTCTTTTACCAATGCCCAAGGGTGTTCGGTTACTGGGTATTTATTTGTCAAATCTGGCTTTTGAAGAAGAAATGGCCGGAAGGCAGCTAACGATTGACTTCTAACGAAAAGAGCTCATCATAACGACGAGCTCTTTTCTATATGGTTCAGATTAGTATTATTCAACCCGGCTTAATTTGATAGTGTTGGTCCGGTTGTTTTCATGAAGAGGCATACTTAAGGTATTTACAAACAAATCTCCGGCAGCAAGCTCTCCTTTTTCAACCAGGGTATCTCTGATGTTAGCCACTACTTCTTCTACACTTTTATCTTTCAGATGATTGTATTTAAAAGCGGTAATGCCCGAATACAAACTCAACTGGGTTAAAAGCTTTTCGTTTCCGGTAAAGATAAATGTATTGGCCTTTGGGCGGTGATGCGATAAACGAACAGCCGTATAACCAGAGGTAGTAATGCCAATGATGGCTTTTACTTTCAGGTCACGTGCCAGGCGGCAGGCGTTCATTACCACGTTATCGTTTTCTTTTTCTTCAGACTTATAAGAGTCTTCCGTAACACGGGCATGGTGGCGGTAATATAATTTCTTCCAGTCGGCTTCGTTTTCTACTTTTTCAATGGTTTTTACCATTGTTTCAACCGCAAGAATAGGATATTTACCAGAGGCACTTTCTGCACTTAGCATTACGGCATCTGCACCATCTAATACGGCATTGGCCACATCACCAACCTCTGCACGGGTTGGGCGGGGGCTGTCAATCATGCTTTCAAGCATTTGTGTTGCCACAATTACAGGTTTGGCAGCCAGATTAGATTTTTCAACCAAAGCTTTCTGAATCAATGGCACGTCTTCTGACGGAATCTCCACACCTAGGTCTCCACGGGCTACCATAATACCATCTGTTGCGGCAATGATAGAGTCCATGTTGTCAACCGCTTCCGGCTTTTCTATCTTGGCAATAACCTTTGCCTCTTTTCCCTGGGCTTTTATGTAATTCTGTATATCCTTTATTTCGTCAGCCGTTCTTACAAAAGAAAGCGCAATCCAGTCTACATCATTCAATAAACCAAATTTCAGGTCTTCCCAGTCTTTTTCTGTAACCGATGGCTGAGAAATATTGGTATTAGGCAGGTTTACACCTTTCTTTTGTTTTAAAAGGCCGCCATATACTACTTCTGTAATTACGTCCATTCCGTCAACGCCGGTTACTTTTACTTCCAGCTTGCCGTCGTCCATCAATATTCTTTCACCCAGCTTCACGTCCTGATACATACCCTTATAAGGGGTGCTCACACGCTGACCGTTTCCGATTACATCTTCGTTAGTAAATACCAGTTTATCGCCGGCAAAAATTTCAACACCCTCATTACCTGTTTCCATCTGGCCTATTCTGATTTTCGGGCCTTGTAAATCCTGCAGAATAGCGCATTTAAAACCATGTTCAGCGTTTATTTTCCTGATACGGTTAATACGCATCTGGTGGTCTTCGTGGGTTCCGTGAGAGAAATTTAAACGGAAAACATTTACACCGGCTTTAGCCAGTGCCAATAGCATTTCTTCACTTTCAGAAGCTGGTCCGACTGTGGCTACAATTTTGGTTTTTCTGTGCATATTTAAAATAAAATATTTCTTAACCCTGAGAACGTCGCAAAAATAATAACTATTTATGAGAATTACCGAATAAACCCTGTTGATTTATACGCCAAGCGTATTTGTGTCAAAAATGACCTGATATATAAGTGCTTAATATTCAGCCCTTTAAATATTTATTAAATGATAATAAAAAAGCAGGTGCCCTATCCTGACGGGGGTTGAAATATCATCTTTTGATGGCCTGAACCTGCTAAAACGCAGTAAATAACCTTGAAACCGGAAACTCTTACAGTAGTTAAAAAAAGCAGTAAGCCCGGTTTGAAAAAAATAAAAAGAAGTTTTTGCCGGAAAAAAATAATGTGTTAAATTTGTGTCCTTAGTAATTTCAAAAAGCAATTGAAACAAAACGTAATCGCAATTTCACTTCTCCTTCTGCTCAGCTTTTCAGTGTGAGAAACGGAGACTTTGTATAAATCAAAAGCCCTTTCTTGCACATGGTGAGAAAGGGCTTTTTTGCGAGAAAAAGAAGTAGTAAAAATAACTAAACACCTCATTAAGCAATGAGCCAGAAAATTTATGTTTTCGACACCACCTTACGAGATGGAGAACAAGTGCCCGGTTGCCAGTTAACAACCGACGAAAAGGTTATGATTGCCAAGCAGCTGGAAAAGCTGGGTGTCGATATTATTGAAGCAGGTTTCCCGATTTCAAGTCCCGGCGATTTCAACTCTGTTGTAGCGGTCTCTAAAGCCGTTACAGAACCAACGGTTTGTGCCCTCTCAAGAGCAATCAAGGGTGACATTGAGTCTGCTGCTGAAGCCCTGAAATATGCCAAGCGGCCGCGTATACATACCGGTATCGGGGCTTCTGATATTCACATCAAACATAAATTTAACAGTACCCGCGAACAGATTATTGAACAGGCCATTTCAGCAGTGAAGCATGCTAAAAAGTTTGTTGAAGACGTAGAGTTTTATGCTGAAGACTCTGGTCGGGCCGATCTTGAGTTTTTGGCAAAACTGACCGACGAGGTTATCAAAGCAGGCGCTACAGTAGTAAACCTGCCTGATACCACAGGATATGTGCTGCCACATGAAATGCATCAGCGTATTTCATACATCATGAATAATGTGCCTAATGTAGACAAAGCCATTATTTCCATGCACAACCATAACGATTTAGGTCTGGCTACTGCCAATACCATTGCGGGTATTCAGGCCGGAGCAAGACAGGTAGAGGTAACCATCAACGGTATTGGTGAGCGTGCTGGTAATACTTCGCTGGAAGAAGTAGCCATGATTCTGAAAGTGCACAAATCGCTTGGTTATCATACCAATATTGAAAGCACCATGCTTGCGCCTATCAGTAATTTGGTTTCTGGTACCATGCGTATGCCTGTGCAGGCCAACAAAGCCATTGTGGGGCGTAATGCTTTTGCGCACTCGTCGGGTATTCATCAGGACGGCTTCCTGAAACATACCGAAAACTACGAGATTATCAGCCCGCAAGAGGTTGGCGTAGATAAGTCGTCTATTGTGCTTACCGCCAGAAGCGGCCGCCATGCTTTAAAACACCGTTTGGAAAAACTAGGTTATAATCTTGATAAACCCGAAATTGATTATACGTATAGCCGCTTCCTTGAGCTTGCCGACAGAATTAAGGAAGTAAATGATAAAGACCTGGTATTGTTGATGAAAGAGGTTGCTGTTTCCTGAAAAGCAGGCCTGTCGATTCTGATAAGGGAGTTTGTGAATGTGTTCATAAACTCCCTTATTTTATGTAGTTTAGCAGAATATAAATTGATTAATCACACCTACTTCATCGGAAAAATGCCTGATCGTCGACATTTTCTCAGTTCAAGCCTGCTGGCTGGTATAGGGCTGGCCAATCTGAATTTTTCGTTTCCTGATACCCAGCATAAAACTTTAAAACCGGCGGCGCTGAAACCGGGCGATACCATCGGGCTGGTTTGCCCGGCCTATTCGGCATTTTTAAAAGAAGAAGTGCAGATAACCATTGAAAGCCTGGAAACACTGGGTTTTAAAGTGAAAAAGGGCGACCACATGTTTGACCGATACGGGTATCTGGCAGGAACAGATGCCGACAGAGCCGCCGACATCAATAAAATGTTTGCCGATAAAAGCATTAACGGCATAATGGCCATGCATGGCGGCTGGGGTTGTGCCAGAATTCTGCCTTTGCTTGATTATAAAACCATTCAGCAAAACCCTAAAGTTTTTATTGGCTACAGCGACATAACGGCTTTGTTGCTGGGCATTTACAGCCAGACAGGGCTTGTTACTTTTCATGGGCCGGTAGGTTCTTCAACCTGGAACAGCTTTTCTGTTGAAAATTTTAAGAGCCTGCTGCTGGATGCCAATGCAGTACAATTGACAAACCCCGTAAAAAAGGGAGACAACCTGGTGCAGGTAGATGACCGCATATATACCATTAACCCCGGCATTGCTACCGGCAGGTTAACAGGCGGAAACCTGACAGTGCTTAGCCATATACTTGGCTCGCCTTATGTGCCTGATTTTAAGGGGAGTATCTTGTTTCTGGAAGATGTGGGTGAAGATATTTACCGCATTGACAGGATGATTACGCAACTGAAACTGGCAGGTATTTTAAATCAGCTTTCGGGTTTTGTATTTGGTAAGTGTACCGACTGCCCGCCGTCAAAAGGAGGCTATGGCTCTTTAACTATGGAAGATATTTTTGAAGACCATATCAAGCCATTGAACATCCCGGCATTCTCAGGCGCTATGATAGGCCATATTAAAGATAAATTTACAGTGCCTGTAGGTATAAAAGCCACCATTGATGCCACGAAAGGGAGCATCACACTGAACGAAAGCGCCGTTAATAAGTAAAACAAAAAGCCCTTTCGGTACATATTGCTGAAAGGGCTTTTTGCCTGCAATGGGGGCATTTACTCTTCTTCGCCGCCAAAACGGCCACCACCAATGGTGTGTCCAAAGAAAAGAGCATTCAGAAACAACTTGTTGGTTCCGTACCAGAATGCCCGGAAATTCGGGTTCTCCGACATCAGAATGATTTTCCCGGCACCCAAAGTCTGTGTAATAACAGCGGGTGAGTTTTTAATTAAAGCCTCATTTTTTGGATGAACATAACCCGCAATTAATGGATTACTTGTGAAAATAATTGGCGTATTATAAGGGTTTTTGGTGTCTTCAAAGAAGATGTTGTTGTCTTTAAACAATGCCAGTTTTTCCTGCGGGTATCCGAAACAAATTGGGTGAGTAGGATCTATTTTTGTTTCAAAGATGGTTCCGGCAGTTTCCATTGCGCCATTGTATTTCTCCTGCAAAACATAAGGTCTTTTTCCGCTGCCATTGTTATCCGGTCTTGGTTTTACAGTTATTGAAGCCAGTTTTTTATTGGCTGCCCATTCGGCGGCTTCTGTCATGGCAACCAACACGCCACCGCCCTGTATGAAGCGTCTGATTTTCTCGTCTGATAAATTATTATAGTTACCACCCGAAAGTACAATGTGCGTGTATTTGTCCAGATTAACCCTATTGGCTGTTTCAATATCAGCAAAAGTCAGAGGTATGTTGATGCGTTGGTCTAGCAGGTGCCATATTTCACCGGCATCATTGGCGTTTACACCCGGGCCCGCCAGCATCAAAACCTTAGGTAATTTCAATTTGCGGAATTTCTCACTACCAAGGTCAATTCCTGCAGGTGTAAGGCCGGTGGCAGTAGCATAGAAATTAACTCCGTCACGCTCGGCAAGGGTTTGCAGCAAAGCGCTTGGGTCTTCTCCGTTGCACACAATTTGTATGGTGCCGTAGTCAAACTTCTGTTCTTTTCCGCCTACAATAGCCGTGAGGGGTTCAATAGCTACTTTAAGGGTATAACCTTTATCTAGTAATTCATAGGCAGTTCTTGGCGCAAAATAGCTGTTCCATTCAAAGAAATAGGCATAAGTGCTATTGCCATAAACCTTCCCTTTCGGAAACTCGTTTATATGCACTTTTTCGCCCAGCGAAACAGCTGCTTTGGCTTCAGCAGAAGGCACATTCATACAATATTGTAACGACCACGCCGAAATGTCATAGAAAAGGCTGTCTTCAAACTTGGTCCGCTTCTCGAACATGGATTTGATAAGGCGATGCTGTGGCTGGTTCATTGGTACCACAAAAGAAGTCGCCTTGTCGAACGTGTTGCCGTCTATGGCTTCATCTTTACCCAGTTTATAAACATCTACCTGGTTTCTTTTCAGCATATTTACCATCTCCCAGGTTTTTACGGCATCTTTGCTTCCACCAAATACATAGGCTTTTACGGCATCATTTGAACCTTCTTTATAAAAATTGCGCATATGTTCCAGCAGTTCTACCCGCATTTCGCGGGCTGCTTTCAGCGTTGAAAACGTGGCAGAAACCTGATTGCGGATAGTGAAAGGGAAACTCAGAAGGCCATTAGCGGTCTCCTGCAAATGCCCACGAGAAGAGGCTTGTTCGAACAATATACCAATAGACCCGTTCACATCGGGTAGGGTAGAGCCTTTTCCGTAGTAAAAGTCGTCGTAGTTCTCTTGTGTATAGTAAGCAGAATTGATTCTGTCTAGCCCCTGAGCGTGATATTTCCCTATTTTGGCTGTCAGTTCAATATTGCTTTTGGGAGTAAGCGGGTGAGTACGTGATGGGATACCCGGTTGAAAAAAGAAGGTAGATGCACTTCCCATTTCATGGTGGTCAGTCAGAATATTAGGTCTCCATTCGTAAAATTTCACCAGCCGGCCTTTACTTTCAGGCATTTGCTGGTACAGCCAGTCGCGGTTTAAATCAAACCAGTAATGATTAGTACGGCCGTTCGGCCATGTTTCACTGAACTCGCGGCTGTTGATGTCACTTACCAGAGTATTGCTTCGGTTGATGTTCACCCAGGTGGCAAAGCGGTTGCCGCCGTCGGCATTAATACAAGGGTCAATCAGAATAATGGCCTCGTTTAGTAAGGAGTCAACACCCGGACCCTGTGCCGCGGCCAGATAATACGCCGACATGAGGTTAGAGTTAGTGCCGCTGGCCTCATTCCCATGCACCGAGTAGCCCATCCAGACAACAATAGGCATTTTTTTCAAATCCAGGCTGCCAGATTGCGCCGGGTTCACCAGTTTCTGGTGTTCTGCTTTTATCTGGTCCAGTTTCGCATGGTTTTGTGGCGAGGTTACCGTCAGCAACAGTAGTTCACGGTTTTCGAAAGTCTTGCCATAAACCTCTACCTTGAACCGGTCTGATAACCTAGCCAGTTCTTTCATGTAAGCATACTGCTCATAAGGTGTAACGTGTTGTTCGCCAACCTGATAACCAAGAAATTGCTTTGGTGTAGGTATTTTGGGGTTATAATTTACATTTTGAGGCAGGTAATAGCTATCGGCCACCTGCCCGAAAGTATTAATTTGTAAGGTGATGAAGAATAAGAGTAGTATTTTTTTCATGAAGCAGATGAGTAGTTTGTTTGGCAATTAAACACTTTTCTGCTTAAAAATACAAAAAGCCTCTGACAGAGAGGCTTTTTGTATAGACAAAGAATCTATAAACCTTAAAGTTTTTCCGGCCAATGCAATGTGGCAGGGTAATACTTAAGGATTTTATATGTTATGTAATACTGTAAGGCAATCAATTAGAAGCTCTCAGTTTGGCTTCAATGGTTTGCTGGGTATGTGGTACCGCTCTTAAACGCTCTTTTGGAATCAGCTTGCCGGTATCCTTGCAAATACCGTAAGTTCCGTTTTTGATGCGAATCAGGGCTGCTTCCAATTGTTGTGCAAATTTTTGCAAACGACCTGCTGACTGGCTAAGTTGTTCTTTTTCGCTCACATCTGCGCCATCTTCTAATAATTTTGTACTACTTGACGTGTAATCAGTACCATTATCATTCTTACGACTCAGCGTTTCTTTAATAAAGTTCAGCTCATTTCGTGTCGCTTCTAATTTGTTGGTAATAATTACTTCAAACTCCCTTAGCTCCTCTTCTGAATAGCGGGTTTTTTCTTCAACTACAGCCATAATCGTAATGCAGTAAATTGTTAAAAAATGGGTCTATGCTTAAAAAACGCCACAAAGATAGCGTTTTTTAAGCCTTTAAACAATGCCCTGTGCAAAATATTGGGTAATTGGCAAAAAAATTTATCTTATGGTAATTTGCCAAATGCGATAAATTATTTGGTGATGCGCAGAATTGCCAGTTTAGGATTGGGTATATTTTTAAAAATGAATATAATGTTAAGTTTGTGTGAAATTTAACAATTTTAAGAAATACTATCTTTTTTCTAAGTTTGCACCCTAAAAACTTCAACAATAGAACTTTCTGTTTATGAATTACATAGAACCGGCTCCGATTAAGGATAAAGAAAATCCGTTGGAGTCAATGATGTCAAGGTTTGATGCCGCAGTAAAAATTCTGGGTATCAGTGAAGAGATGTACTACATCCTGAAAGTACCTGCACGCCAGGTAACAGTAGGCTTGCCCGTAACCATGGACAACGGGCAGATTAGAGTCTTTGAAGGTTACAGAGTTATTCATTCAACCATATTGGGGCCAAGTAAAGGCGGTATCCGCTTTGACCCTGCCGTGAACATTGATGAAGTGCGGGCATTAGCAGCCTGGATGACCTGGAAATGTGCCGTGGTAGATATTCCTTACGGTGGAGCCAAAGGAGGAATAGCCTGCAACCCGCGTGAAATGTCGGCCGGCGAAATGGAACGGTTGATGAGGGCCTACACTTTGTCTATGCTTGATATCTTCGGGCCGGATAAAGACATTCCGGCGCCTGATATGGGTACAGGCCCCCGTGAAATGGCCTGGTTGATGGATGAATATTCAAAAGCCAAGGGTATGACAGTCAATGCCGTTGTAACTGGTAAACCATTGGTTTTGGGTGGTTCGCTTGGCCGTACCGAAGCCACAGGGCGCGGCGTAATGGTATCGGCACTTTCAGGAATGGAAAAGCTACGCCTGAATCCTTATCGTGCTACGGCTGCAGTGCAGGGTTTTGGTAATGTGGGTTCTCATGCCGCACAGCTATTACATGAGAAAGGCGTAACCATTTGTGGTATCAGCGATATTTCGGGCGCTTATTATAACGACCGCGGAATAGACATTGAAAAAGCAATTGCTTACAGAAACGCCAACAAGGGTACCCTGGAAGGTTTCAAAGAAGCCGAGTTGATTAGTAACGAAGAGTTGCTGGCACTTCATGTAGACGTGCTGGTTCCTGCTGCCAAAGAAGACGTAATTACACATGATAACGCCGCCAGCATTCAGGCAAAACTGATTGTGGAAGGCGCCAATGGCCCCACCTCTGCAAGTGCCGACGAAATTATCAATGAGAAGGGCATTATGGTAGTGCCTGATATCCTGGCGAATGCCGGTGGGGTAACAGTTTCTTATTTTGAATGGGTACAGAACCGAATCGGATACAAATGGGCCTTAGACAGAATCAACCGTCGTTGCGACCGCATGATGAAAGATGCATTTGATAACGTATTTGAAACATCACAGAAACATAAGGTATCTATGCGTCTGGCAGCCTATATTGTGGCTATAGACAAAGTAGCCAGCACCTATAAGTTTCGTGGTGGATACGGTTGATACAAAATTTCAGGATAATTAAAGTATTGCTCAGGCCCATTTGCTATCTGTAAGTACAAATGGGCTTGTTGTTTATTAACCATCAGATTTTACACTTAATTCTAATCAAACAGTTTACTGAATGCCTTGAATTGAGTATTTTTGCAGAAATTATTAAAAAATTAAACAGATATGGCAGGTAACAGAACCTTCACGATGATTAAACCACATGCTGTGGCGGATAATCATATTGGTGGAATTATAGCTATGATTGAGGCCGCCGGCTTCAGAATTGTAGCAATGAAAAAAACACAACTGACTCCGGCATTAGCGGGTAAGTTTTACGAGGTACATAAAGAAAGAGGTTTTTACGGAGAGCTTTGTGAGATGATGTCGTCGGGTCCGATTGTACCGATGATTCTGGAAAAAGAAAACGCCGTGGCCGACTTCCGAACCCTTATCGGAGCTACGAATCCGGCTAATGCAGAAGAAGGAACCATCCGTAAGAAATACGCCAAATCGCTGGGTGAAAACGCCATTCATGGTTCAGACTCAGACGAAAACGCTGCTATTGAAGGGGCATTCTTCTTTGGTGTAACCGAACAATATTAATAGAATTTATAAAGAGAAGGGTCTTGCCGTAAAAAGCAAGGCCCTTTTTTGTCAGCCATCAATACCCTCATAAAAAATACCGGCTTTCTGGCGTATATCATCTAACAAACTTATCAGTTTCACGCTCATGGAAAGCGGCATTTTTACACTTTCTTTTTTGTTGTGGCGCACGCAATTGTTCACTTCTTCAATTTCGTAATTATATCCCCGTGTTTCTCTGTTAAACGAAAACGTAACCGGCTCATTGTCTGTCTCAAAAAGCGTCAGGGTTTTTGTTTCATGAAATCGCTCCGGTAAATGAATATATCCTTTCTCTCCATAAATAAGCGCTTCTGTTCGGGTTCTTGTGGCATAAGTAGCATTTAACATAGCAGTAGCCTGTGGATATCTGAAAACAAAACTTGTAGTTTCGTCGACCCCTGTTTTGCCAGCAATGGTAAAGGCCTGCACATCAATAGGGTAGCCTAATATCAAAAGCGCCAGATATGCCGGATAAATGCCAATGTCGAGCAGGGCCCCGCCACCCAAAGCCGGGTTCAGTACGCGGCGTTCCGGAATATGAGGCGCAACAAAGCCAAAATCGGCCTGAATGGTTTTCACCTTCCCTATTCTGTCTTCGGCAATCAGTTCCAGGGTTTTTTCTATAGCGGGTATAAACCTGGTCCACATGGCTTCCATCAGAAATGTATCATTTGCCCTTGCTGCTTCTACCATCTGCTGCACCTCTTTCAGGTTCATGGCAAAAGGTTTTTCACAAAGTACAGGTATCTTATTATTGAGGCACAAAATAGCAGCCGACGCATGAGCCGTATGAGGTGTGGCAATATATACCACGTCTAAGCCGGGGGCATTGAAGATTTCTTCATAAGAGCTATAAAAATGGGGCACATTGAATTTCTTCGCAAAGTTTTCAGCACGCTCTGAAGAGGTAGAAGCAACCGCGTGCAGCTCCGTATCCGGTACGTTCACTAAGTCGGTTGCAAATTTTTCTGCAATTTTCCCTATTCCGATAATTCCCCACCGTATTGTTTTCGCCATTGTATATATTTATTTCAGAAGCCAACTTTGTATGGCATCAGGTTTAAGGATATGGTTTTTTTGAATACCTACTCATATAACCAAAAAACGTTTAAGCTACCATTTTGTTTAGATGAAAGCGGCTGTTGGTATTGCCTGGCCTGAAAACAAGACACCCCGGCTGTAAGAGCCAGGGTGCCTGTTAAGCAATAAAAATGTATTATTTGCCTAATTTTATTTTCAGATTTTGGTCTAATGCGTCCAAAAACTCTTCCGTATATAAGTAATGCTCACCGTGGGTTACTTTGTTTCCGTGGATACAAACCGCCAAGTCTTTGGTCATTTTACCAGACTCAACCGTTTCAACGCAAACCTGCTCCAAAGCCTGGCAGAAATCTATCAGCTCCTGGTTGCCGTCTTTTTTACCACGGAACTCCAATCCACGGGTCCATGCAAAAATTGAAGCAATTGGGTTAGTTGAGGTTGGTTTTCCGGCCTGGTGGTCACGATAGTGGCGGGTTACCGTTCCGTGAGCTGCTTCTGCTTCCATAGTTTCGCCATCCGGAGTAACCAATACAGAAGTCATTAAACCTAATGAACCGAAACCTTGCGCTACAGAGTCAGACTGTACGTCGCCATCGTAGTTTTTACAAGCCCAAACAAATGAACCGTTCCATTTCAAGGCAGATGCCACCATGTCATCAATCAGACGGTGTTCATATACAATACCCGCTGCTTCAAACTTAGCTTTGTAGTCTGCCTGATAGATTTCCTCAAAAATATCTTTAAAACGGCCATCATATTTTTTAAGGATGGTGTTTTTAGTAGATAAATACAAAGGCCATTTTTTGTTAAGCGCCACATTGAAACAAGAGTGCGCAAAACCGCGGATAGAGTCGTCGGTATTATACATACCCATGGCTACTCCGCCTCCTTTAAAGTTATAAACATCAAACTCTTTAACGGTACCGTCAGCGCCTTCAAATTTCATGGTTAATTTACCAGGGCCATCAACTACGAAATCAGTAGCGCGGTATTGGTCACCGAAGGCATGGCGACCAACGATGATGGGGGAGGTCCAGTTAGAAACCAGGCGAGGCACGTTTTTACAAACGATAGGCTCACGGAAAACAGTACCATCCAGAATGTTACGGATTGTGCCGTTTGGCGATTTCCACATTTGTTTCAGATTAAACTCTGTTACACGGGCTTCGTCAGGCGTAATAGTAGCACATTTGATACCCACTCCATATTCTTTAATAGCATTGGCTGCATCAATAGTTACCTGGTCATTTGTTTCATCACGATACTCAACGCCAAGGTCATAATATTTAATATCTACATCAATATAAGGCAGAATCAATTTTTCTTTAATAAAACGCCAGATGATTCGCGTCATTTCGTCACCGTCTAGCTCAACAACGGGATTAGCTACTTTAATTTTATTCATGATAATGAGTTTAATTAATAATTACGGTTGTAAAGTTATAAACAGAATATGAAAAATCGTAATTATATGAAACTTTCTGTTGCCAGTCAATAAAAAAAGAGCCTCCAAACGGAAGCTCTTTTTAACTTAAACCAAAGAAAATTATGAAAATTAATAAAATCTTATTTGTTCAGAAGTTCGTCAAACGACAACGAAACATAATACATAGAACCTACCGATGCGCTTCCGTAAGCCTGAATGTATGGCTTGCCACCAATGTTGGTACCACCCACTTTCAGGATAGACTTAATGCTTGGTAATTTAAGACTTACCTGTGCATCTATGGTATTAATGGCCGGCACAGTAGTGTTTGAAAAGAACCCGATGCCAGTTGTTGTTGGCTGGTTAAAGCTGGCTTCCCAAACAAACGAATTCTGATGTTTGAAATTAATATTAAAGCCTACCTTGTTACCACTGCCCAATCTTTTACCAAAGCCAAGGTTGTAACGGTATTCTGGTGTATTAAAGCCTGCATATTGTTGCTCGGCCGATGGCGTAAAGTTTTTCAAACGGTTATTGGCTATGTTACCGCTCAGGTAGAAACTCTTAACGAGCGAGTAATTCAGCCCAATTGCCCAGCCGTCAACTTTTATTTTTTCTGAGGTATTGGCTGGTCTTGAATAACCCAATCTTGTGTTTGCGCTGGATACGCCCGACTCAATCGGCAGACCCGGCCCGGCAGCTTGCGTAGGTACAACCACCGACACCCCACCTATAAAGTTTCGGTAGGTGCTGGTATAGTAATAAGCATCTACAAATAGTTTTTTAGCTATTAAGCCTTTGTAACCGATTTCAACTGACTGGATGCGCTCTGGTTGCAGGGTCTTGGCCGAGTACTTAGGTAATGAGGCCAAAGCATAAGCAGGAGCCACCTGAGTGGTAACTGCTGTAATTTGAGTAACCACAGTGCTTTGAACGTTGTTTGCAATGGTTGTTTGTATGGCAGGCGAAGCCATTGTTTGTGCAACACCAGCAGCAATGGCAGCAGAAGCCTGGTCGGCAGGTATTTGTCCGGCTGCTACAGCCGCATTTACCTGAGCCGTAACGCCAGCGGTTACCTGAGCCTGCACCGCTGCGGTAACACCTGCTTTAATGGCTGGCAACTGTGCATTTACAGCCTGTGTAGCATAGGCTTGTGCCTGTGCTAAAACAGTCTGTGTTATGTATTTTGTTGGGTTAGCCTGGAAGTCATTCAACACAGGCAATGCAATACCCTTGTTCAGGTTATATCTGTTCACAAATTCAGGCAGACCACCAATCAGTGTTCCGGCTGGTGTTTTAAGGTCAATATACTGGTTCTGAGTAGTTGGAATTCTGAAACCTGTCTGGTAAGATACACGGATATTCTGCTCACCAAAAGAAGCAACCCCTGAAACACGCGGTGTAAACTGTCCTTCAAAATTCTCGTTTTTATCATATCTCAAAGAGCCGGTAATTTTAAAGTGGTCTTTAAACAGACTTTTAGCAGCCTGTACGAACGCGCCATATTCGTTAATACCAATGCTGCCGTTTCTGCCTTCTTTTCTGTCAGCAAACAGGGTTCCGTCAGAGCGTAAATCATATTTTCTGAAGTTGGCGCCAGCCAGCAGGTCAATAAATTTAATCTGATTTTTGAAGTTATACACCCCTTCGGCATGGTACATGTTGGTTTTGTCTAAGAAGGCACCACCACCATTGGCAATTGGTAAATCTCTGTATTTTTCAAGCAAGGCATCGTAAGCGGCCGTACCCGGTTGAGGCATTCCCTGGTCGGCTACTGCGCGGGCTGCAAGGTGGGCCTGGTCTGCAGCCAAACCACCACTTCTGGCCTGAACGAAGGCACCTACATATTGCCCGAACCAAGTTTCATGCGGCTTGATAGAGTTAAGCATTGAAACGGCCGTTAAGCCAGTAAAATAGGATTGACCTGAGCGCTCTTGCGTTGTATAGGCACGAAGCGTGAAATTGTCGCCTTTCAACTCAAGCTTGGCTTGCGTAAGGTTAAAGTTTCTTAACGAATAACGGCCGGTGCCGGTATAGGCAGTGGTACCATAGCCATAGTTAACCTGTGCAATGGCTTCCACTTTTTCGTTCAATCGATAGTGCAGGGCAACATTGGTCTTAAAACTTTTGGTGTTGTAGTCAATCATGTCTACTTCTTTAAAACCGGTGCGGCTTACATTAGTATTGGCCGGAATAAGCCCTGCTGCGGCTGAAGGAAGCAAACCGGCGTTAATCATGCTGTTGGCTACGGTTGTCATGTTTGCCTGCACTTCATCGCCGTAGATATTCATGCCGTCGTAGTCTGTTTTTACACCTGCTCCGCGTGAGCCATCCTGTACACCACCCAGGTTAAGGTTGGTGTAATTATTAGCCTGCCAGTCTTTAGCCGTTATATAAGAAAGGTTTACCTTGAAGGCAAACTTATCATTAAATGCCTTTGCATAACGAAGCGATAAATCGTGGAACGGCGTAGTAACAGTAGTACGGTTTGAGGCCGTCATGACCCCACTTTTGGCCGTTGCGCTTAAACCCTGGTACAGGAACGGGCTTTTGCTGTTCATCAGAATCAGACCATTAATGGCATTGGGGCCATAAAGAGCCGAAGCAGCACCCGGAAGTAACTCTACGCTTTCAACGTCAAGTTCTGGCATACCCACAATATTGTCAACCGGGAAATTAAGCCCCGGTGCCTGGTTATCCATACCATCAATCATCTGTACGGTGCGGGGGTTTCCGGTTGCACCAAAACCACGCATATTGATTGATTTGAACAATAAGCCCTGGGTGGTCATGTCTACACCTTTCATGCTTGCAAGGGCATCATAAAAAGACGGAGCCGCTGCTTCACGAATGGCACGAATATCCATTTTTTCAACAGCAACCGGCGATTTCATCACAGTTTCTTCTACACGAGAGGCCGCAACTACAACCTCCTGCCCTAATATGGACTGCTCTTTCAATGCAATTGTAATAGCAGCATTATTGCCTGAAACACTTACTTCCTGGCTTTCATAACCTACCGAAGATATTACTATCGTAAACGGCGGAGGTGTAGACGTACTGAAAGAAAAGTATCCTTTAATGTCGGTAATCGTACCAATTACCTTACCTTTTACCTGCACACTTACTCCAATCAAAGGCTCTTTAGTAACAGCATCTGTTATAGTACCTGAAACTTTGGTTTGAGCAAATACAATATGGGTAACAAATAAGTAACAGATTCCGAATAATAATTTTTTTACGGAAAGTTTGAACATGGGGGTATTGGTTAGTGGGTTAACAAAACGTAAATTTGTGTCAAACATAGAAAAGAAAAAAGTAATATGCAAGCATACTATCGCTTGATTTTATAAAAATTTTACAATTTTACCAAAAAATAATTATATATGCTCCGGAGCATTACTTTTCGGTACCATTTTTTAATTTTTGCTGTAGTTTTCGGGACTAACCACCCCCCAATGCCTCAGATAACAGCTATTTAACTGTTTTACTTATCGATTTGGTTTTTGATTGGCAACACCCCGGCATGGCTGGCTGTTGATAGCGTAACGCCGTTAAGCTGCCAACAATACCAGGGCACTGCGCAAGGCGGTTTTATGAAAGCCAGCCATGTAAGCATCAAAACAAATTCGGCCACCTTAATGAGGGCATAGCTGGGTGTTTACTGTATAAAAAATAGATATTTTTGGATATAAAGCCGTAAATCTGATTAACACAAACTTAATTTTGGTGGAATGTTAAAGAAAATGTAGTTTTACATGCAGTTGATTTTGAAATAGCTTATAACTCAGAAGTAGAATACTCTCAATAAACCAAAGAATTATCAAATCTTCAATAGCATCTAAGTAAGCAATAAGATTGTATTCTCAACTTTTGTACATTCCTTGATTATTTACTCTGATATTATATTAACACTTAGCGATTTTAATGGAAAACAATTATGTAATCATTATGGCCGGAGGAGTCGGAACACGATTCTGGCCGTTTAGTCGTAGTACCAACCCAAAACAGTTTCATGATGTACTGGGAATCGGTAAAACAATGATTCAGCAAACTGTTGAACGTTTTGAAGGTGTTTGCCCAAAAGAAAACATCTACATTGTTACCAGCGAAGAGTACTACCATATAACAAAACAACAATTGCCGTATCTGTCTGACGACCAGATATTACTAGAACCGAACCGTAGAAATACCGCACCGTGTATCGGGTATGCCTGTTATAAAATAGCCTCTAAAAATCCGGATGCCAATATCGTGGTTGCTCCTGCAGACCACATCATTCTGAAAGAAGAAGAGTTCCGTAAGAGAATCAACGTTGCTTTGCATTTTTCGGCCAGTAACGACGTTTTGGTAACGTTGGGTATTAAACCAACCAGACCCGATACGGGTTATGGATACATTCAGTTTACAGAGTCGGAAGGCGATATTAAAAGGGTAAGAACCTTTACTGAAAAACCAGACCTTGAGTGGGCTGTTAAGTTTGTAGAAAGCGGAGAGTTTGTCTGGAACGCCGGTATCTTTATCTGGAATGTGAAGACTATCAAAAAGACTTTCGAAATGTTCTTACCTGAAATGGCTGAAGCATTTGAAGAAATCAAGAAAGACTTCTACACTGCCGGTGAAGCCGAGGCACTTAAAAAAGCGTATCCTCAGTGCAAAAGTATTTCAATTGACAATGGTGTGATGGAGAAAGCCGAAAACGTGTTTGTGGTGCTGTCTGATATCGGCTGGTCTGACCTCGGTACCTGGAAATCATTGTATGAGATTTCAGACAAAGACGAAAACCAGAACGTAATAGACGGTAACACTTTGTTATATAATACCAGTAATTCAATCATCAAAACTCCTGCCGACCGCCTGGTGGTTGTAAATGGCCTTGATGGTTACATAGTAGCTGAATACGATAACGTGCTTATGATTTGCCGTAAGGAAGATGAGCAGAAAGTTAAAGAGTTTGTGGCTACAGCCGGAACGAAAGGTAAAGAGTTTGTTTAATAGAAAACCATGGCTAAGAATAGTGTTTTAATACTAAGCTTGTGTCTGACCCAGTTTGCCTGCTCAAACGTGGAACGTCTGGATACTACCGAAGTGAAAGAGGAAATGGAAGGACACAAAATAAAGAAGGTGTCGCCTGCCCAGATAATGGAGCAGGTAGAAGTGTTGGGTAGCCGGATAAGCACTGATTTGTCAGGCGAACTGGAAAAACAACTGAAAGGTGCATCAGGGGCGCGTCTTGAAGAAATATGCCAGCTTAAAAATATCCCCTTGCTTGATTCAGTGGCAAAGAGGTATAACCTGAAGGTGCGCTTACTGGGCCAGCCAGACATTGGCAGCAATAAAACCCTGTATGCCAAAGAAAAAGAAGTGCTTGAAGCCTATGCAGATATTGCGGCTCAGAAACAAACTTTGAGCAGCAATATTCAAAGCATTGGCGACTCGCTCTATATCTACACGGCTCCTGTCGCAGCTGAAAAAGGGGCTGGGAAACTATGTTTTAGCGATAATTCAGGTTTTGCCGTCTGGAGCATCATCCTGAGAAAAGCAGACATTATCAAGAGTATCAAGCCTAAAAAATAGAAAGAGAGCTATCAATGAAAGATAGCTCCTTTAACTAAAACAAAACTATAAAAAACCTAATTTTGAAAATCCTTAGTTGTTCATATTGTTACTTTCTCCTGCCTTCACGTCGTCGTTCTTAACCGACTTGGTTTTCTTCTCTACCATTCTCATATTTCCTATTTTGTAACTGAATGTCAGCCTCACGTTCTGGTTGTAGATATTATTAACACTAACCTGATTAAACTGCGCCGAGTTTAATGTTGTTTTTACTTTTATACCCCCCAGAAAGTTCTCGGTAGCCAAGCCAAGGCTTCCTTTTTTGTTTTTGAAATCTTTTCTGAAACCAAGCGAGTACATATAGAAGCTACCCTGGGTACCTTGTAACTGTATCTGGTTACCTCTGAAAAAGCTAAAGCCTTGAATACCCCAGCCGTTTTTCAGCTGAATCTGCGTTTGCAGACGGCCACCTATAACCACACCGTCGTTACTGATAAGCGACGACACCCCGTCTGAGCCCTGCGCCATACCTTCCAGATAGCTGTAATAAAGGTCAATACCCGCATTTACCGACCATTTGGGAGTAATGTTCAGGTTTCCGAATATGTTTGTACCATACATCTGTTGTTTACCTATGTTCTCAAATGTGGTAACAATTGCACCGGCCAGGGTGTCAGAAGGTACGCTCAGGCGCAAGATAGAATTGTTGGTCTGGCGGCCGAACACCGAGGCGTTCAGATAAACCTTTTTGATGTTTGCACTGGCGCTTAGTTCGAAATTGTCAGTTATTTCCGGACGAAGGCTCGGGTTACCAATGGTAATATTCTGCGGGTTGGCTGCATTAAAGTTAGGGTTTAACTGTTGCAAGCCCGGGCGCTGAATGCGCTTATTATAGGCCGCCTTTAAGGTAGTGGCACCAATAGTTTTTGAAACGTTTACACTAGGCACCAGATTACCATAAGAAGGTATATTAATATCTTTTACCTGATCTTTTGCCTCAATAGTTGTGTATTCGTAACGGGCACCCACTTTAAACACATACTTATTTTTGGTTGAGTAGGTATATGACATATATCCTGAAGCTATGTTCTGCGAGTAGTCCAGCAAGCCGGATGGGTTTCTGGCATCAGTGGCAAAGTCGCCTGTCGGCCCGGCAAAAAGATAGCTGAAATCGCTGTTTACCTGTCTGAAAATGCCTTTCACGCCTACTTCAAATACTTGATTCTGTTTTATCGGGGTCTGGAAGTCAGTCTGCAACGTAAACTCCTGATTAGTATTACCGTTCAGGTTTTTCTGGCGGCTTGTAAGGGTTCCTGATTCGTTCAGTAAGTCTGCCAGAAAGTTGTTTTTAAGATTACTCTTACTGTATTGTGTTGAAACCGACCACTCTTGCGATGGTTTGAAAGTACGAATGTAATCAAGGTTGACATCAATTGAGCTCGAAAGGTCTTTGCTGTCTACATTTCTGTATGCCGTAGAATTAAAAACATTATTGGTATACAGACTGGTGGTGTAGTCTTGCGTTCTGATAAAATTACGTGTACCCAGGTTAATGCCCGCGGTAAGCGACTGGTTCTTGGCTATGTCATAGTCAAACCCAAGATTATATCTTCCAAACAAGCCGTTGTCAAAGGCATCGGCAGTTTGTTTGGTCAACACTGTATTGCCGCCCCTTAAAGTACTCTGGTCTAGTGAAGTAGCCGCCTTATTATAAAAAGCCCGGCCACCGCCACCCATTGAGATACCCAGTTTACCTTTACGGATATTGCCGTTCAGGCCCAGATTAGAGCCCCTTACGCCTACACCCGAGTCCAGGTTTAAAGTTAAACCTTCAATAGAACTCTTTTTTGTAATAATGTTAATGATACCACCTGAGCCCTCAGCATCATATTTAGCCGAAGGTGAAGTAATCACTTCAACCGACTTGATGAGGTCTGACGGAATCATTTTAAGCGCATCTGCAATACTGCTGGCTATAATGGTAGAAGGCTTATTGTTGATTAATACTCTGATATTAGACGTACCACGTAGCGAAACGTTACCGTCAAGGTCTACCGTCAGCAAAGGTACTTTTCTTAATACATCGGCTGCGTCACCACCTTTAGATGTTATATCTTTTTCTGCATTATATACAAGGCGGTCAACTTTCTCTTCTATCATTGATTTTTCGGCGGTTACCGTCACCTCGTCCAATTGTTTGGCACTGGTAGATAATTTAATTACTCCCAGGTCAATATCTTTTCCTTTTTCAACTTTTATATTATCAATTACCTTGTCAGCATAACCAATAAAACTGATAACCAGCTTATACTCGCCGGCGGCTACTCTGGTTAAAGAAAATTTTCCTTTTTCGTCGGCCATTGTTCCGTCTACCACTTTGTTGGTTGCCTTGTTATAAAGGGCTATGTTGGCAAACTCTACCGCGGTTGTTACGGCCTCATCAACTACAAAGCCGGATATTTTCGAATTACCCTTCGGAGCGTTTCCATCAAGGTTAAGTTGGGGTGTTTGCTGGGCATTATTGGGGCGGCCATTGCCGTCTCCTCTCTGGCCGCCCATTCCGCCGGGCCCGCCCGGAAATTGCGCTGCAGCAGAGAAACCAACGAGGGCTGCCAAACTAAGGATACTGATAAACTTCTTCATTGTCTTATTTTTTATAATTTTTTTCGCTTGATTGTATTTTTACTTCACCAAAATAAACAGGTGTTTCCGGTACTTTTTCAGTAAATAGATGAAATCTTGAAGAGTGAAGATGAAAGATAAAATGTAGCTTATAAAGTGCAAAAAAGGTACAGAACAGGCCATAAATCAGGTTTTGATTGCATTTTGAGCAGTTTTGTCGTCAGACTTAACACTTTGGTCTGTTTGGTGTACATTGAGTTATTTTAATAATATAGATTTGTTTAGGCTTTGTACTTTAGAAACCCCCTTGGTTTTGTGCGTAAGGAAAAATAAAAAGTGCAATTATTTATAAAAACTCTTTCATACTTAATGACTATATTCAATAGAAAAATATCTTATCAACACCTGTTCAGGGTTTTATTTCATATCTTCTTTTGGGGAGTCTGGTCTATTTGGCCAATCATTAACGCCTTAATGAACGGTACGGACAGAGACCATTGGTATCTGACACACATCGTTCCGCTGTCTGTTACGCATATCCCTCAGTTTTTTATTAACACTTTAATTCTGATGCCTTATTTTCTCAGGAAAAGAGGGGTAGGTTCTTATGTGTTTTCAGTACTTGTAATGAGTATTATTTTTATGTTTGTTCAGTATTTTCTGAAACTCTGGCTTTGGGAAAACCCGGTTGACATGAGTGGGCATAAAATTGTTATCTTTGAACTAAAGACTATTTTCCCTATTCTTTTTGTAAGTGCCATCAGTACTGTTTACGGTTTAATTATTTACATGGCCGACCAGGAAAAAACCAAGCAGGAAGAAAAACAGGAAAAACTGCAGGCAGAGTTGTCGTTCCTGCGGTCTCAGATAAGCCCGCACTTTATTTTTAATGTGCTGAACAGCATTGTGTACCTGATACGCACCAAGTCGGCAGCTGCAGAGGCTGTAACTATTCAGTTATCTGAACTGATGCGCTATATGTTGTACGAAGCCGACGACGTGCAGGTGTCTCTGGACAAAGAAATCAATTACCTGAATAACTACATAGAATTGCAGAGGGTAAGGTTTGAAGAAGACGTTGAAATAAACATGAAGGCAGAAGGAAACATTGGCTCGCAGATTATAGAACCTATGCTGCTGATTCCTTTTGTAGAGAATGCATTTAAACATGGAGTGGGCATGATAGACTCGCCGCTGATTGATGTTCTGGTAAGATGTAACGGTAGCGAGCTGTTTTATGAAGTAAAAAACAAAATAGCCCCTGAGCTTCCTGAAGACAAAGACAGCAGCTCGGGCATAGGCCTGAAGAACGTCAGACGCAGGTTAGAACTACTATATGCCGATAAACATAGACTAGACATAAAAAAAGAGAACAACTGGTTTATTGTTTCTCTGTTTTTGCAACTAAAAACAATTGGCTCATGACACTCAGATGTATTGCCGTTGACGACGAAAGTATGGGGCGCAAGCTCCTGGAAGAGAACATCAAACAGATACCTTTTCTGGAATTGGTACGTACCTGCAAAAATCCGTTTGAAGCCATGCAGGCTTTGCAGGAAGAAAAAATAGACCTGATGTTTCTGGATATTCAGATGCCGGGTATGCTCGGAACAAAGTTTCTGCAGAGCTTAAGAGAAAAACCAATGGTTATTTTTGTAACGGCCTATGCCAACTATGCGGTTGAAAGCTATGATTTAGATGTAATCGACTACCTGATGAAACCCGTAAGCCTTGACCGCTTTACAAAAGCAGCCTATAAAGCGCTTGAGCTTCATCGTAAAAACACAATGCCTCCTGCGCCGGCGGTTGCTGCAACCGCAGCCGACCCTGCCCAGCCTAAACCAGAAGAATTTCCCGAATTTTTTTTCATAAATGTCGAGTATTCGCTGGTAAAAATTACCATCAGAGATATAACCCATATTGAGGGGCTGAAAGATTACATCAAAATTTTTCTCACAACCCAAACCAAGCCCGTTCTTACCAAGTCGACGATGAAGGCAATAGAAGAAAAATTGCCAACCAGACAATTTATGCGGATTCATAAATCTTTTATTGTGAATACTGATAAAATTGAATCAATCAGAGGGCAAAGAATCAGAATCGGGGCACATGAGATTCCGGTGAGCGAATCAAGCATTGATGAATTACTGAAACTATTAAACTATTCAAAATAAACCCGTTTACCTTTTTTATCAATGATGCAATACAAGAAGTTTACAAGTCTCTTTGTAACGGGGCTTTTTTTTGCCTTTCAAGGCCTGGCCCAGGTTCCTGAAGAAAACAGATTTACCAAAGTTGTGCTGGCCGAAAAGCTGGACGAACCCATGGAAATGGCCTTGCTGAAAGACGGTCGGGTATTGCTTGTGGAGCGTAAAGGCGCCTTGAAACAGTTTAACCCGGCTACTAAAGAAATAAAAACGCTTGCCACTATTCCGGTTAATACTAAATACACAAACCGCGAGGGGGTAAAGCGCGAAGCGGAAGAAGGTTTAATGGGATTGGTACAAGACCCCGATTTTGAAAAAAACCATTGGATTTATATGTATTATGCAGACCCCGCCGAGCCGAAACATATACTGGCACGCTGGGAGCTGAAAGGAGAAGAACTCGTTGAGGCGTCTAAGAAAATACTTCTGGAAGTACCAACCCAAAGACAAGAGTGTTGCCACACAGGCGGGGGTATGGTTTTCGATAAGTCGGGCAACCTGTATCTGACAGTAGGAAATAACACCAGTAACAGTAACTCTGATGGATATGCTCCTATTGATGAGCGTCCGAATCAGGAAAACTGGGACGACCAGCGGGGGGCCTCTAACACGAACGACCTGCGCGGAAAAATTCTGAGAATTAAACCAGAAGCCAACGGTACGTATTCTATACCTAAAGGTAACTTGTTTCCGGTTGGTACTCCTAAAACCCGTCCTGAAATTTATACCATGGGTCATCGTAACCCCTGGAGACCAAGTATTGACACCAAAACAGGATATTTGTATTGGGGAGAAGTAGGCCCCGATGCCTCTAAGGATTCAGAGCGTGGCCCGCGTGGTTATGATGAGTTCAACCAGGCCAAAGGCCCGGGCTATTATGGCTGGCCGTATTTCATCGGCGACAACAAAGTGTATGCCGACTGGGATTTTACTACCAACAAAATCAAAGCCGATTCGAAGTTTGACCCCGCCAAACCTATCAACGATTCACCCAATAACACAGGTTTAAGAGAGTTGCCGCCTGCACAAAAAGCATTTATCTGGTATCCTTATGCTATTTCTGAAGAGTTTCCGCTGGTGGGTAGCTCGGGCAGAAGCGCAACCGGAGGACCCGTGTATCATCGCTCTGATTTCCCGTTGGCCAAACGCCCTTTCCCTGATTATTATGAAGGCAAATGGCTGATTGTAGAGTTTATGCGTGGCTGGATTATGAGCGTAACGATGGACGAAAACGGCAATTATAAATCAATGGAGCGTTTTATGCCTAATACAGACTTTGGCAGCGCCATAGATATTGACTTTGCACCTGACGGCGACCTGTACGTGCTTGAATACGGCACGGCCTGGTTCAGAGGTAACGACAACGCCCGTCTGGTAAAAGTTGAATATAATGCAGTTAACCGCAAACCGGAAGTTCAGATTGCAGCCGATAAGTCAGGTGGGGCAATTCCTCTCAAAGTTAATTTCTCTTCTGCAGGTACAACTGATGCCGACGGCGACGCCCTTACGTATCAATGGACTGTAAGCAACAAAACCGCTGGCACAAGAACCTTTAAAACAGCAAATCCTGCTGTAAGTTTCGATAAACCCGGCATTTATAAAGCAACCTTAACCGTTACAGATGCGAAAGGTGCTAAAAACAGTAAATCGCTGGATATTAAAGTGGGCAACGAACCTCCAACCGTTGTATTTGATATTTTGAAAGGAAACAGAACGTTCTACTTCCCTAATAAACCACTTGAATACGAAGTAAAAGTAACAGACAAAGAAGACGGAAGCCTGAGCAACGGTAAAATTAAACCCGAGCAGGTAGCAGTTAATATAGATTACATGCCAATAGGCTATGATAAAATAGAGGTTTCGCAAAACCACCGGGGTGCAGATGCCGCCGCTTTTGCCTCAACCGGCCAAAGACTGATTGAAGCCAGCGACTGTAAGGCCTGTCACGTAATTGACAAAAAATCGGTGGGGCCAAGCTATACCGATATTGCCAATAAATACAGAGGTAATGCCGGAATAAAAGAGCAGTTGGCCAAGAAAGTAATCAGCGGTGGTATGGGCGTTTGGGGAGACCACGCCATGAGTGCCCACCCGCAGCTTTCGGTTACTGATGCCACATCGATGGTAGAATATATCCTGAGCATAGGCGAGAAAAAAGCGGTGCAGTCGTATCCTGCCAAAGGCAGCTACACTACTGCTATACCAGCCGGGCAAAAAGAGAACGGCTCATTTGTGCTGAGAGCTTCTTACAAAGACAGAGGCACCAAACTGATGCCTGCGCTGCAATCGGAAGAAACCATTGTGTTGAGAAACTCATTCCTTGACCCTGAGCTGGCCGATAAAGCCAAAGGAACACAAAAAGTAATGACCCCGTCTAAGTCGTTCTTTATTGTTGGTACCGACTCTTACATTGCCTACAACAAAATAGATTTAACCAACATAGACCAGATTGACTTCTACGTGCAGGCAACTACCCGTGTAGGAGCAGCCGGGGGCGTTATTGAAATCCGATTAGATTCACCAACCGGCCCACTGGCAGGCAAAACCGAGATGATAGAGGTGAAAGAACCGGCGGCCTTCCGCCCGCAGGCTAATAACGGAGCACAGCAAGCGCCGCCGCCAATTCCTGGTGTAAGACAAGACATGCAGATGGCCGTAAGAAGAGGAACCGTAATGGCACCTGTTAAAATTTCATCTGGGGGTGTGCATGATGTTTATTTCGTATTTAAAAATCAGAAAACCCTGCCTACGCAAATCATGATGCAGGTATTGGGCATTGATTTTAAAAGCGGAGCAAATTAATAAGCACCAACTTAACTATAAAAAACTATGAAAACTTTAATCTTAAGAACAATCCTGACGGCCTTTGTGCTGTCAGGATTTCACCTCCTTGCCTTTGGGCAAAAACTGGCACCGGGGCCGCAGGTGCTAACTTTCCATTCTGACGTTGACGACACCGAGCAGCCTTATGGCTTGTATCTGCCTAAAAACTATAATCCCAAAAAGAAATATCCTCTGGTGGTTATGTTACATGGGGCAGGGTCTAATCACCGTCTGGCTTTGCGCCGTGTATTTGGCAAAAGCAATGCAGAGGGAGAGTCTGACGTAGAAGCCAGCCGTTATTTTCCTGAATGGAAAGATGTAAACTACATTGTTATCAGCGCTTATGCACGTGGTACAATGGGGTATCAGGGTGTGGCTGAAAAAGATGTAATGGATATGCTTGCCGATGCAAAGAAGCGTTTCTCAATAGATGAAAACCGTACCTACCTTACGGGGTTGTCAATGGGTGGCGGCGGAACCATGTGGATAGGCCTGAGTTACCCTGATATTTGGGCTGCCATTGCGCCGGTTTGCCCGGCGCCTCCGGCCGGAACCCTCGAAATGGCACCCAATGCATTGAATTACCCGGTTTATTTTTTTCAGGGCGACCAGGACCCGGCCGTAAAAGTTGACTCAACCCGTAAATGGGTGCAACGGTTTAAAGATGTCGGGGCGCAGGTAGAATATACCGAATATCCGGGTGTGAAACACAACAGCTGGGAAAACGCCTACAAAGACGAGTTTATTTTCAGCTGGTTCTCTCAATTCAAAAGAAACCCTTTCCCTGAACGCGTTCGTTTTGCCACCAGCCAATATAAACACAATAAAGCTTACTGGGTAGTTTTTGATGAGTTTACGCCGGGTACTACCGCATCAATTGATGCCCAGTTTACTGCCAAAAATAAACTTGAGATTACCACCAAAGGCCTGCTATCTTTTACATTAAAGCTGGATGGGCACCCGTCTTTTAAATCAAAATTGCCTTTAGAGTTAGTTATTAACGGGCAGGCAATTAAGGCAGAAACGGGCTCTGGCGTAACACTTACCCAAAATAATAACACATGGGCAGTTAATACTTCGGGTACCTTCGCATCAGCTAAGAAACCCGGTGCAGAAGGCCCCATGACAGAGGCCATAGCCGACCGCCATATTTATGTGTATGGCACAGGTGGGAGCCCATCTGCCGACGAACTGAACAGAAGACGCACCGAGGCACAGAAAGCCATGGAGTGGTCGGTTTACAGAGGTGATTTCATAGGCAGGGTAATGGTGTTTCCGCGCCTGTTGAGCGATAAAGAAGTGCGCCCGAGCGATATAGAAAGTTCAAATCTGATTCTTTTCGGTACGAAAGAGACCAATAGCCTGATTGATAAATTCAGTGATAAACTGCCGGTACAACTAAATGCCTCGGCCACAGACTATGGCCTGGCTTATGTGTTTCCGGTAGGAGCGCGCTATGTGCTGGTTAACTCTGGTCTACCGTGGTGGACCCTGAGCGAAAATCCGAATGCCATGTCTCGCCAGAATTCCCCGATGCCTATGAATAACATAGCCAGATTTCAGGACTTTGTACTCTTTAAAGGTACCGTTAATAACGTAATAGCCGGAGGAAGATTTAACAATGACTGGACACTCCCTGCCAAAGAGGCTGAAAAGCTAAAAGCATCAGGTGTAGTGGTTTTCAGATAAACATACCGTTTTTTGTATGAAGCGTGCCTTAATATGCTGCAAGTGCAGTATTCAGGGCACGCTTTCTGTTTATTAGTTTTAAATTTTTAGCGGCTTATTTGACTTATTTCGTGAAAAACTTGTAGCTTTGTCACCCTTAATGGCAAAAAACTCTTACATATCGCGTTCTTTCGGGCTTTTAATGTTCGTCATGGTTGTACTGACGAGTGTTTTGGGTAAACAGATTTACCACAAACATTCGCCGGAAGCACCTGTTGCCGTTGAGAAGACGAAGGCTGACAAGGCAGACAAAAAAGATAATTCGAAAGAACAAACGGTTGTAAGAGAGGTATCGCTTGAAGTAGTAGTACCCAGCCATGCTTTTGATTTTGGCCATTATGCTATCCGTGTTCCGCTTCCGCAGATAATTTATGTGGTAGTTGAAACCTCGGTTAAAACCATTACCAAGCCTTTGTACAGACTATCATACTTCGAAAAACTGTACGAGCACCACATTGCACCCAACGCCCCATAGTATTTTAGCCCGGTACGGGCTGTGCCATTCTTCTTTTTAATCATGAGACCGTCATGATGCTTCAATTCAAATTCAATTTTATTTCTTAAATATACCCTCTAATGAACAACAAAGGTGGAATTATAGCGCTTTTGGTTGCCTTCCTGTCAATCAGTGCTTACTTTTTATTGCGTACCTGGAAAGCCAACGACATCAGAAAAGATGCAGAGGCTTTTGCTACCGACAAATCAGGAAAAATTGATTACGCCAAAAAACAAAGATATCTGGACTCTCTATGGAAAAAACCAGTGTTTTTAGGCACAACTACTGAAGACCTTACCAAACAGGAATTAGGCCTTGGCCTTGACCTTCAAGGAGGTATGAGTGTAATTCTTGAGGTTTCTCCTGCCGAAATCCTTCGTTCGCTTGCAGCCAGCGCAAGAGACCCTAAAGTAGCTACCGCTATTGAAAACGCTCAGAAAAGAGCCGTTTCTACCAATACAAACTTTGTAGACCTGTTTGCGCAGGAGTACAAAAAGCTGGCACCAGACACAAAACTGGCTTCGGTTTTTTCTAATAGCTCAAACCGCGGTACACTTAGCCTTGAGTCGTCAGACAGCCAGGTTGTAAACTACATTAAAAAAGAAGTAGATGGGGCTTTTGACCGTGCCTTCAGAATTATCCAGACCCGTGTTGATAAATTCGGTGTGGCTAACCCTAACCTTCAACGTTTATCTGGTACTAACCGCATTCAGGTAGAGTTACCAGGTGTTGATAACCCTGACCGCGTGCGCAAGTTGTTATCTGGTGCAGCCAAACTTGAATTCTGCGAAGTGTATACAATGCAGGAAATTGCCCCGGCAATTGATGGTCTTGCAGGTATTTTATTGCAGATGGATATTGAAGCAAGAAAGAAAGCTCCGGCAGCAGCTGAAACCACTACTGCCAGCACGCCAAAAGACAGTTCTAAAAACAGCCTGAGTGCTCAGTTGGCCGGTGGCGCCAAGGGAGATTCAACTAAAGGAGACTCAACTGCTTTGGCTCAACGCCAGAACAACGCTTTCAGCAACCTTTTCATACCAACAGGCTATGGCCTGGCTGTTAGAACCAAAGACATTGCCCGCGTAAAAGAAGTAATGGATCGTTCAGATGTACGTGCTTTGTTCCCGGCAAACGCCAGCTACGTTTTTGATATCAAGCCTCGTGCGAATGGTACCAACACCAGCGAAGAAATTGTGGATATGTATTTTGTGAAAGACCTGGGCAAGGCTCCTTTGGAAGGTGACGTAGTAACCAACGCCAGCCAGGATTATGATGAACGCGGAAAACCTGCCGTTGAAATGCAGATGAATGCAGAAGGCGCCAGAAAATGGAAAGCCTTAACAGGTGCAAACATTGGTCGCCCGATAGCTATAATTCTTGATAACTATGTGTATTCTGCGCCAAACGTAAACGGAGAAATTGGGGGAGGACGCTCAAGCATTGCCGGTAACTTTACTGTAGAAGAAGCACAAGACTTAGCCAATGTGTTGAAAGCCGGTAAATTGCCAGCACCAACCAACATCATCTCTGAAGACATCGTAGGTGCTACGGTAGGTTCTGAAGCTGCTCAGGCTGGTATTATTTCTTCATTAGTTGGTTTGTTGATAGTTTTGGGCTTTGTGTTAATTTACTACAACAAAGCCGGTGTCATTGCCGATATTGCCCTTATTGTAAACTTGTTCCTGCTGCTAGGTGTAATGGCCTCTTTTGGCGCTACACTTACCTTGCCGGGTATTGCCGGTATGGTATTGTCAGTAGGGGTGTCTGTCGATGCTAACGTACTTATCTATGAGCGTATCAAAGAAGAGTTGGCGCTGGGTAAAACCTTTAAAGATGCCGTAAGAGATGGTTTCAAAAATGCAATGTCGTCTATCATTGACTCCAACGTAACCACACTTATCACTGGGGTTGTACTTTTTGTTTTTGGTACAGGTCTTATTCTTGGTTTTGCTACTACGTTATTGATTGGTATCTTCACGTCATTGTTCTCAGCTATTTTTGTTTCAAGATTATTCTTTGAATACTACATTAGTAAAGGTAAATCGGTTTCATTTGTTACTAAGTGGTCAGAGAAACTGTTCAAAGATTCGAAATTCGATTTTGTATCCAAACGCAAGTTGTATTACACTATTTCAAGTGCCATTATTATTGCAGGTATTATTTCAATTGCAATCAAAGGATTTGGTCTTGGTGTAGACTTCCTGGGTGGCCGTACTTACATTGCCAAATTCACCCAGACTGTCAATACCGAAGATATTGAAAACGCATTGAAACCTACATTTGAAGGCCAGGCCATTGAGGTTAAAACTTTCGGAGGTTTCGACCAGGTGAAAATCACCACGCCTTATAAAATTGAAAACACCAATACAGAAGTTGAAAAAGACATTCAGGCTAGTGTAAACAAAGTTCTGGCAAATGTAAATGGCAACTCCGGAAAAGTAGTGAGCTCTTCAAAAGTAGGGCCAACCATTGCTAATGATGCCATCTGGGGTGCAATAAAAGCCGTTTTAATTTCAATCATATTGGTATTCGCCTATATTTATATCCGGTTCCGCAAGCTGGCTTTTGGTTACGGCTCATTGGTGGCATTGTTGCACGACGTTCTGATTATCCTTGGGGTATTCTCTATTCTTCGTGGTTTCTTGCCATTCTCGCTTGATGTTGACCAGGCTTTTGTAGGTGCCGTGCTAACCATCATGGGTTACTCAATGAACGACACCGTGGTTGTATTTGACCGGGTGCGTGAGTATCTGGCCGAGAAACGTGATCTGAAGGAAGATATCCCAACGGTTATCAACAATGCCTTGAATAGTACTTTGAGTAGAACAGCCGTAACCGGTTTCTCTACCTTGCTTGTACTATTGGTATTATTGATTTTTGGTGGTGAAACCATCCGTGGCTTCGTATTCGCTATGTTTATCGGGGTAATCGTGGGTACTTACTCTTCGTTGTTCGTAGCAACGCCTATCGTTGTTGACGGTATGCAACGCGATATGCGCAAAGAAGCTGAGAAACTGGCAGCAGCAGCTCCGGTGGCAGCAGAAAGCAAAAAATCTAAGAAAGCGTAATCTTTCAGATTATAAAATGATAAACGCCCCGGCTTTCTCAAGTCGGGGCGTTTTGCTTTCAAATGTTATACATGGTTTCAGGCTTTTTGCTCTGCAACTTCAATTAACTGGTTAATATGAGTTATAATGCGCGTATGGGTGCCGGTTTCTATACCTTGCCCAATAACCTGATAGCCGGTGAGCAGAATCTGAGTGTCCGGAAATTTATTTTCCAGGCGCGTTACATAAGCCTGCGCGTCTTTTTGAGATGGCGTAGTGGTAATTGCAGAGAAAATATAGTCGGGTTTCTGAGACTCACAAACATATACGAGTTCATCAAACGGAAGGGTTTGCCCCAGATAGATAACTTTATGATTGCGGGCTCGGAGTACAAAATTGGCAAAAAGCAAAGAAAGTTCGTGCAGCTCGCCTTCCGGTAAAAACAACACAAATTTTTTCGACTCTTCAGTAAAAGAAGGGCTTTTGCTATCTATGGCCACAATAAGTTTCTGGCGTATGAGGTTAGATATGAAATGCTCTTGCGCCGGGCCAATAGAACCTGTTACCCATAAAATACCAATTCGGCTCAGGAAAGGGTAAATGATGTTTATCATCATATCCTCAAAACCAAACCTATTGTTATTGATATGCATTATTCGTTCAAACTGGGCTTCGTCCAGGTCAATCATGGCAATGGTAAGCGCATGTATTTGCTCCGGATAGCTGTTTTTTTTCTCAGAAATTTCAATAACCTCTTTTGACAGCTGATCGGCTGAGAGCTTTGCAATTTCAGAAATCTTGTACTCGTGGTCTTTCAGGAGCGCTATATTCAGCACCAATTTCAGATCTTCATCATCATAAATTCTGATATTAGTATCGCTACGTTTAGGGGTTATAATATTATAACGTTGCTCCCAGATTCTTAGGGTATGAGCTTTTATTCCGGATAAATGCTCTAAATCTCGTATGGAGTAGTTACTCATTATGTTATAAATTTTCTTAACTTAGGTTAATGTGTGTTCGGGTAATATCCCTTTCAGATGAGCCGTAAATCAGTACATCTGATGTCAGTATGCGTTTTCGGGTAAAGATATAACACCAAAACAAAAAAGTTGTTTAAAAAAAATCAGAATAGAATAATATCTGAAAGCGCAAGTTAAGGATAATGAATAAAATTAAGTAGTTTTGCAGGCTGTAACTTAAAGTAAGCAGTCTTTACCAGCGATAAATAATTTCAAACACAAATATGACTACCGAACAATTGAAGGAGTTAAAAGCCAGAGTAGCGGCTTTAAGGGGGTATCTTTGACTACGATAGCAAGAAAGAACAACTAGATGACCTCGAGAACCAGACCGCCCAGCCGGAGTTCTGGTTAGATGCCGAAAAGGCCGAAAACGTAATGAAACAGGTACGCGCCCTGAAAGGCTGGACAGGCGGCTATGAAAAGGCTGAAAGCGCTCTGGGTGACCTTGAAACCCTGTTTGAGTTCTACACTATGGGCGAAGCCACAGAAGAAGAAGTAGACGAAGAGGGCAAGAAATTTAATGAAATACTGGAAGAATTAGAGCTGAAAAAGATGCTCTCTAATGAAGAAGACCAGTTTAGCGCTGTATTGGAGATAAATGCAGGTGCCGGTGGAACAGAAAGCCAGGATTGGACCAGTATGCTAATGCGGATGTATATGATGTGGGCCAACAAAAAAGGCTACAAAGTATCGGAGCTCGACTATCAGGATGGTGATACAGCCGGAGTAAAATCGGTTTCATTACAGATTGAAGGCCCTATGGCTTATGGATTCCTGAAATCAGAAAACGGAGTGCATCGGCTTGTCCGGGTTTCACCTTTCGACTCCAACGCGCGTCGTCACACATCATTTGCATCGGTTTATGCCTATCCTTTAGTGGATGATTCAATAAATATTGAGATAAAAGATGCAGATATTGAAATCCAGACTTCTCGCTCGGGTGGTGCCGGAGGGCAGAATGTAAACAAGGTTGAAACAAAGGTACAGCTTACCCATAAGCCAACCGGTATTGTGATAACCTGCCAGATAGAACGTAGCCAGCATGCCAACCGCGAACATGCCATGCAGATGTTGAAGTCTAAGTTGTATCAGTTAGAGGTTGAAAAACGGAATGCTGCCAAAGCTGAAACAGAAGCCGGAAAAATGAAGATAGAGTGGGGCTCGCAGATTAGAAGTTACGTATTGGATGACCGCCGGGTGAAAGACCATCGGACGAATATTCAGACGTCTAACACTGAAGCTGTTTTAAATGGCGAGATAGACGAGTTTATCAAAGGGTTTCTAATGGCCAGTTAAACCATTTTTATTTGTTAAATATTGAAATGCCCCGCAGGAAACTATCTTGCGGGGCATTTTTTTATTTTTTATTCTCTTTTGCTTCAAATGTATGCGTTGAGTAATACTCTGCATCTTTTTTTCCTTTGGTTAAAGAGTAAATCAGAATACCTATACCCAGCAGCACCGCCGGAATACTCAGAATCTGCCCCATGTTATAGGTCATTTTGTCTTCAAATGCCTCCTGGTTTTCTTTCAGGAATTCGTAAAGGAAACGCAGTGTAAATACCCATATCAGAAATATGCCCAGCAGCAATCCATGTGGTGTTTTTTCTTTAAAACGGTTCCATAAATAAAACAACAAGCCGCACAGAACAAGGCATGAAAGTGCTTCATATAACTGTGCAGGATGGCGGGCAAATGCCTCGGGAGTCATTTTTAAAGAACCGTCAGGATTCAGGCTAAAAGTATTGAACCGAAAAGCCCAGGGTACATTACTTGGTTTACCCACTATCTCGTGGTTCATCAGGTTTCCCAGCCGTATAAAAGCGCCCCCCAAAGCCACAGTAATAACAATGCGGTCTGTTATCCACAGAAAGGGCTGGTCTTTGTGCTTGCGGCCATAAACAAACAGCGCTGTAAGAATACCAATAGTGGCGCCGTGGCTGGCCAGACCTGTGTACGGTGGCACAATCATATCAATCAGAAACTTCCCGGGGTCTTGTTTGAAACTTTCAAATTCATAAAAGAAATAATGCCCGAAACGTGCACCTATTACGGTAGCAATTATCATTACAAATAAGAGAGAATCCAGGTCTTTTTCCGGTTTTCTTTCCTTTTTGAAGATATGGGCCATTATCTGGTAGCCTATCAGAAAGCCAGATGCAAAAAAGAGCCCATACCAGCGTAATTCAAAACTACCGAGTTTAACAATAATCGGATTTACATTCCAGGGTATTTCTAAAAATAGCATAATGTAGATTTTAGATTTTTGCCAAAATTATAAGTTTTATCTGATACATAGATGTAAAAGTTTTCAATTGAAGCCGAAAGAACATTTAAAATATCTTAAATTTGCGCCAGAAACTTCTTACAAACTATCTGTTGTTATACTTCATACCCGCAAAGCAGGGTATTTTCTGTACTAGCAATACATTAACTGTTACATTATTCTTTGGCAAGTAGCTTACCCGCGGGCAAGCTGGAATTGCATTAAATTTTTTTATTTGCTTATGAAAATCAATATCGGAATCATCGGAGGAGCAGGATATACAGGGGGAGAACTACTGAGAATATTGCTAAACCACCCAAACGCCAGCATTGCATTTGTTAACTCTAAAAGCCAGGCAGGTAAACCAGTATATGCTACCCACGGAGACCTGTTGGGCGAAACTGATTTAACATTTGCCGATGAGCAGGATTTCAGCAAAGCGGATGTATTGTTCCTATGTTCGGGGCATAACGAATCAAAGAAGTTTCTGGCTGAACATACCATTCCTGAAAACATGAAAATTGTTGACCTCAGCACCGACTTCCGTGATGAAAGCAATGGCTTTACCTATGGGCTGCCTGAGCTGCAAAGAGACAAGATAAAAACAGCCGCCAAAATTGCTAATCCGGGTTGCTTTGCCACCAGTATAGAGCTGGCCTTACTGCCTTTGGCAAAAGCCGGCATTTTAAAAGAAGATATACACGTAAGCGCCATAACAGGCAGCACTGGTGCGGGGCAATCGCTCTCTGCCACTACTCATTTTAGCTGGAGAAACAACAATATTTCTATTTATAAAGCGTTCACCCACCAGCACCTGAAAGAAATCAACCAGAGCATCAGGTCTTTGCAGTCAGACTTTGGCAAGGCCGTTAACTTTATACCTTACCGTGGTAACTTTACCAGAGGCATTATGGCCAATGTGTATACCAAATTTGATGGCACCATAGAAGAGGCTCAGGCACTGTATAAAAATTATTACAAAGAACACCCCTTTACACATATAAGCGACGAGTCTGAAATAGACCTGAAGCAAGTGGTAAATACTAATAAATGCATATTGCATCTGGAGAAGCATGGCGATAATCTGCTTATAAGCAGCGTTATAGATAACCTTACCAAAGGGGCGTCAGGGCAGGCTGTGCAGAACATGAATCTGATTTTCGGATTAGAAGAAACAGCGGGCTTAAAGTTGAAACCTGCTGGATTTTGATTAAATCGTTGTAAGTTCACCCAATGAATTGGGCGACTGTCTAAACAAAGGTTAGTTTCTCGGTACATATCGACTTAAGTCGGTATCAAAAATTAAAACTAACCTTTGTTTCTGTAGCCGATAAATTCATCCGCCGTAAGTAAAAAATCAGAGATTAAAATATCTTCATCCACTTACCCTGTTCTTTCATTACCATTTCTATAATCTCTCTTACTGCACCTTTGCCGCCGTCTTTGGTTGAGCGGTAATTGGCAACCTCCACAATTTCAGCTACGGCATCGGCTGGGCATACAGAAAGCACTTTTCTGTGTTTCATAATCTCCCAATCAGGTAAATCATCGCCCATATAAATGGTTTGCTCAGCTGTAAGGTTATTGTCTATCAGATATTGGTCAAAAACCGAGAGCTTCTGGTCGGTACGTACACCCAGAAAAATATCTTTTATACCTAATGGTGAAAGCCTTTCACGTACACTCTCTTCTTTGCCGCCCGATATAATGGCAATAGAATACCCGGACCTCACCGCTTTGCCCATTGCATAACCGTCTTTTACATTAAAAGTGCGGGCCAGTTCGCCGCCTCTTAATGCCAGCACAGTTGAGTCGGTCAGTACGCCGTCAATATCAAAAATGAAAGTAGTAATTTTACGAAGCTTGGATTTTAATTTCAGGTTCATGAAAACTAGAGTGGTTTAAATCACAATATTCGCTTAAATTCGGCTAATTATGGTCTGGCATACCAAAATAAATTATCAATATAGGCTTAAATACTAACGCACAGGTACAAAAAAGCGGAGGCTTCTGTTGAAACCCCCGCCTGATACCATTCAGATATTGCGTATTAATAACGATACATTTCTGATTTGAAAGGCCCTTCAACTGCCACACCAATGTAGGCAGCCTGGTCTATATTAAGCGTGTCAAGTTTAGCGCCAACGTGAGCCAGGTGGAAAGCAGCTACTTTCTCGTCCAGTTGCTTAGGTAGCACGTACACTTTTTTCTCATATTTATCGCTGTTGTTCCAAAGCTCAATCTGTGCCAAAGTCTGGTTAGAGAACGAGCACGACATCACGAATGATGGGTGACCCATAGCACAACCCAGGTTTACCAGGCGGCCTTCAGCCAGAATAATGATGTCTTTGCCATCAATTTCATACATATCTACCTGTGGTTTGATAGTAGATTTTGTGTGGCCATAGTTTTTGTTCAACCAAGCCATATCAATTTCGTTATCGAAGTGGCCAATGTTACAAACCACTGCTTTATCACGCATGGCTTTGAAGTGGCGGTCGCGGATAATATCAATGTTTCCGGTAGCTGTTACAAAGATGTTGGCACGGGTAGCGGCCTCGTCCATCGTAACTACTTCGTAGCCGTCCATAGCTGCCTGTAATGCACAAATCGGGTCAATTTCAGTAACCAACACTCTACAACCTGCACCACGAAGTGAATCTGCCGAGCCTTTACCTACATCACCGTATCCGGCTACAACAGCCACTTTACCGGCAAGCATTAAGTCGGTTGCACGACGGATAGCGTCTACTAACGACTCACGACAACCGTATTTGTTGTCAAATTTAGATTTCGTTACCGAGTCGTTTACGTTAATGGCCGGCAGGTGCAAAGTGCCGTTTCTCTGACGCTCATATAAACGGTGAACGCCAGTAGTTGTTTCTTCTGAAAGGCCTTTAATATCACCAATCAACTCAGGGTATTTGTCAAACACCATGTTGGTTAGGTCACCACCATCATCAAGAATCATGTTCAATGGTTTTTGTTCTTCACCAAAAAACAAGGTTTGCTCAATACACCAGTCAAACTCTTCGGCCGTCTGGCCTTTCCAGGCATAAACCTGAATACCCGCAGCAGCAATGGCAGCAGCGGCGTGGTCTTGTGTTGAGAAGATATTACATGACGACCACGTTACTTCAGCGCCTAGTTCAACCAAAGTTTCAATCAGAACGGCTGTCTGTATGGTCATGTGTAAGCAACCTGCTACACGCGCTCCTGCCAATGGTTTTGATGGTCCGTATTCTTTACGGATGGCCATCAAACCTGGCATTTCGGCTTCGGCTAATTTAATTTCTTTACGACCCCAATCGGCCAATGCAATATCTTTTACTTTGTAGGGAATGTAATTTGTTGCTGCTGACATTATATTGTAAGTTAATTTATCCTTAATAAAATGTTAATATGGTTGCTTTTTCTAAAATTTATGCAAAATTAGGATAATTTATTTTCAGAATAAATATTATTTGGATAATTTTATTTTTTGCACCTATGTGGGCAATTGTTTTTAACGGGTTAATATATAACCTGTATCAGGTGCGCTTGCCCGGCTACTTTTTAATTGGTATGATATTTAGGTTTTTTTAAGGCGCAATGTGATTATAATATTGATTAACAGGAGTTTAGAGTCCAAAAGTTTTTGCTACATTTGGTTAATCTGTTTCACCCGTTTCTTCTCACCTATGAAAAAAATAATTGCTGTCTTCTTTGCCTGCTGGCAAATGTGTGCCTATGCCCAGACGCCTAATGAAAACTATCCTGACGACCCCGCATCTATCGAACAGGCAGGCGTACCTAAAGGAGAAGTGCTGAAGTTTGAATTTCAGGACTCAAAGATTTTCCCCGGTACCTGGCGCGAATACTGGGTGTATATTCCGGCACAATACAATCCCGATAAACCTGCCTGTGTGTATATCAATCAGGACGGTGTTCAATGGAAGGCCCCGACGGTTTTCGATAACCTGATTTACAAAAAAGAAATGCCTGTTACCATCGGTGTCTTTGTGATGCACGGCAGGGTAAAAGCAGCCAATGCAGAAACGGCGCTCGACCGCTTCAACCGCAGTTATGAATATGATGGACTGGGTGATGCCTACGCAAGATTTCTTTTAGAAGAGCTTTTGCCGGAAGTAGAAAAGAAAAAAGCGAGTGACGGACGACCAATCCGTTTGTCAAAGAGCGCGAACGACCGCGCCATTGGTGGTGCCAGTAGCGGTGCGGTATGTGCCTTTACGGCAGCGTGGGAGCGGCCTGATGCTTTCTCAAGGGTCTTTAGTGCTATTGGCACTTATGTGGGTTTGAGGGGAGCGCATGAATACCCAACACTCATCCGTAAATATGAACCCAAGCCAATCAGGGTCTATTTGCAGGATGGCACCAACGATTTGAATATTTATGCCGGAGACTGGTGGAAAGCCAATGAAACCATGGAAAGAGCATTGACCTTTGCAGGCTATGAAGTAAATCATATATGGGGAGAAGGCGGGCATAACGGCAAACACGGCACTGCTGTTTTCCCTGAGGCCATGCGCTGGTTATGGAAAGACTACCCGAAGCCTGTAGCCGCCGGTAAATCTAAAAACCAGTTTTTAAGCGAAATACTGATTGATAATGAAGGATGGGAACTGGTAGGAGAGGGATACACCTTTACAGAAGGTACGGCAGCCAATGCCAAAGGAGAAGTGTTCTTTCAGGATATCCCCAATTCAAAGACCTACAAGGTAGATTTGGCAGGCCAACTGAGTACACTGGATATAGATGCGAAGAAATCGAGCGGTACTTGCTTCGGGCCAGATGGCAAGCGGTATGTAGTAGCCGGTGGCACCAAACAAATTCTTAATTATGACCAGACAGGTAAAGAAACCGTTATAGCAGACAACCAGACAGGCAACGATATTGTGGTTGCTAAAAACGGTAATGTTTATATCACCGCTCCTAATGGTGTCAGCAGCCCAAGTAAATTGTACCTGATAAGACCTAATGGCGAAAAAGTAGAGGTAGATGAAGGGCTAAAGTTTGCCAATGGTCTGACACTCTCGCCCGACCAGACACAATTATATGTAACCGAATCGGCCTCACATTGGGTTTGGGTGTATCAGATTCAACCTGACGGAAGGCTGGCACATAAACAAAAGTTCGGATGGCTGCATGTGAGAGATGTAGACGAAAACGCGTGGTCTGACGGACTTAAATGTGACCGCGACGGACGAATTTATGTAACTACGCTGAGCGGCATACAGGTACTTGACCAGACCGGTCGGGTAAATGCCATTTTACCGGTACCTAAAACCAAAGGACAGGTATCTAACCTATGCTTAGGCGGGCCAGATTTTGATATAATGTACATTACCTGTGTAGATAAGGTGTATCGCCGGAAAGTGAAAGTAAAAGGAGCCAAAACTTTTGATACGCCACATAAACCGGCTGCGCCTAAGCTGTAGTGATAGCTCATTGTAAAAAAAATAGCTGTGCCCGTCGGGCACAGCTATTTTTTTTTATAGGTCGTAAAGTATTATAAAGATATTTAAAATTTCAGATTCAAAGAGTAGAAAATCAACACTAAAATTAAAGTCCGCTAACATCATTTCCTGTTTGAGCGCAGTTAAAAATCGGGCGATAGATTCAGATTAACCCCGCAATACTATCAGATTTTTAATTGCGCGAGTTAAATGATGCCTGCTTTTTTGCGTTACTTTTTTTTTTAGGTAAAAAAAGTAACAACCCAGGACTATAAATATGGTTGATTTATTTTACCACGAGCTTCACAAAGCTAGAATAGAAGTAAAGCTTGATGGAATTCGTGGCAATATTCTTAAATATCTTTTGCTAAACCAACTTAATCTTCTTCCCATTCCCCGCAGCCTCATAAATAGCCGATAGTATCCGGGCATCTTTCAGCCCTTCTTCGCCTGATATATGGGGAGGGAATTGCTTGGTTTCCAGAAATTCCTTACAGATGGCTTCCAGCATATTGGCCTGATGATGCACAACGGGTAAGTGCAAATCGCCCTGGCTGGTGCGCCCTTTAATTGGCCCATAGCTGTAAGCCGGGCTCAGGTGCATAAAGCCTTTATCGGCCGTAATAAACAATTGCTCAATATTGGTTTTGTAAGATGTAAAACCGTTTACGGTTACAGCATCCGGAAAATCAAACTGCCATGATACAGACTCCTCTACGTCTTTGAATCTTTCCGGGTCTGTAATAGGCCCAAACTGTGCCGTAACAGCCAAAGGCTCTTTCCCTGTTACATAACGTGCTGCCTGCACGCAGTAAATGCCAACATCCATCAAAGGGCCGCCGCCTGCCATGGCTTTTTTCAATCGCCATTGGGTTGGGTCACCGATTCTGAAACCAAAGTTTGACTGTATAAACCGCAGGTCTCCGAAAACTTTCTCACGGCTCATCCTGATAACCTCCTTTGTAAAAGGTTCAAAGTGCATACGGTAGCCAACGCCCAGTTGTACGCCCGCATCTTTGCAGGCTTTTATCATTTCCTGGCACTCTTCTACAGTATTGGCCATTGGTTTTTCGCACATAACGTGCTTGCCTGCTTTGGCCGCCCGAATCACAAACTCAGGGTGCATAGAATTAGGCAGTACCACATACACAATGTCAATGTCTTTATTATCTGCAATCTGGTCGAAATTCTGGTAGTTATACACATTCTTTTTCGGAATGTTATATTTCTTCATCCATTCTTCGGCTTTAGCGGGTGTACCGGTTACTATACCGGCCAGATAACAATTAGTGGTTTTTTCTAAACCAACCGCCAGTTGATTTTTGGCATAGCTGCCAAGCCCTACCAGGGCTATACCCAGTTTCCTGCCTTCATACTTTGGTTTAGACTCCGGAATACTCACAATGGATGGGATGGCGAAGGCTGCCGCTGTGGTGCCAATACCCACACCCAGATTCTGGATAAACGAACGACGAGAAAGATTTTCAGCCATGTGCGTAAGGTTTAATATTTATTTATCTACCTGATAAGATACGAATGCCAGCTTTTTGCCATCCGGCGACCAGCTGGGTACGTTGATTGTACCCTGCCCACCGAAGAACACCGCAGTCAGATCCCTGATTTTTTTCGTTTTCAAGTTCATAATACGCAGTTTTACGTCTTTGCCAAAAGGGTGTGTTGCTTTCTGGTCTTCTATATATGTAATAAAAACTATCTGCTTGCCATCAGGCGATGGATGAGCAAACCAGTTGCTGTAATCATCATAGGTCAGTTGTTCCTGATTACTGCCATCCGGGTTCATGCGGTATATATGCATTTTACCGCTTCTGTATGAGTTAAAATAAATGTATCTGCCATCGTAAGAGTATTCCGGGCCATCGTCCAGGCTTGGTGTGTTGGTTAGTCTTTTTTCTTCTCCGCCGTTAACGGGTATGCTGTACACATCAAATTCACCGTTTCTTGCGGCACAGTATACCAGTGTTTTTCCGTCCGGCGATATGCCATGCCAGTATGAAGGGGCTTTCTCTGTTATTAGTTGTGGGGTGCCGCCTTGTATTGGAAGCGTAAAAATGCGTGAAGAACCACCAGCGGTGCCTTGCATACGAGGGTCGTTATGGCTGATGATAAGCAACGCGCCATCAAAACTGATACCGTGGTCGTTATTGCATTTGTTGGCAAAACCGGTGTCAATTTTACCCATTTTCTCACCATTCAGGGCTATTTTCTCTAATAAACCACCCGAGTTAATGATAAAGTACTTTCCGTCTCTCGACCAGTTGGGGGCTTCAAAGTGGCGTTTTTCTTTAATTACTACCGTTCTTTTACCGGTTTCAATATCAATGGTTTCAAGGGTACTCTCTACATTTGGGGGGGCTTGTGCATAAACAGTAAGGGGAAAAACAAAAAGTAAGAGTTTCATAGCATTGAGTATAAGGCATTTAAGGATTTGAACAGAAATCAAATATACTCAATTTGCATTGATACCCCAAACCCTACAAGACCGAATTTTCGGGTTTGCCGCCTAACTTGTACGGATAATCGGTAGTGTAGTGCAAACCGCGGCTTTCTTTGCGCTTCATGGCGCATTTAATTACCAGTTCGGCACATTGTACCAGGTTTCGCAGTTCGCAAAGCTTTACCGATAGCTTGGTTTTTTTATAAAACTCTTCTGTTTCGTCTTTAATTAGCTTTAAACGCCGAAATGCCCTTTCTAGTCTGAAATCAGAACGTACAATCCCCACATAGTCAGACATCATTCTTTGCAGTTCGCGCAGGTTATGGGTAACCAGAATTTCTTCGTTCGACTGCTCGGTTCCGAACTCGTTCCAGTCGGGTACGTTTTCCTGAAATCTTATTTTATCTACTTCATCAATAGCCATGAGTGCTATTCTGTTGCCGAAAACGGCCGCTTCTAGCAACGAATTAGAAGCCAGGCGGTTGGCGCCATGCAGGCCGGTTGAAGAACACTCGCCACAGGCAAACAGTCTCTGAATAGTAGAACGGCCGAACTCATCAACCAAAATGCCTCCGCACAAATAGTGGGCAGCAGGTACAACCGGAATCATGTCTCGGGTAATGTCAATACCAATGCTCAGGCATTTTTCGTAGATATTAGGAAAGTGCTGCAGAATTAGTTCTTTTGGTTTGAACGATATGTCTAGGTAAACATGGTCTTCCCCCGATTTCTTCATTTCCGCATCTATTGAGCGTGCCACTATATCGCGGGGTGCCAGTGAGCCGCGGGGGTCGTAGTTTTGCATAAACTCTTCACCCTTTTTGTTTTTAAGCACTCCTCCCTCGCCTCTTACGGCCTCAGTAATCAGAAAACTCGGGTATTCGCCGGGGTTGTAAAGAGAGGTCGGATGAAACTGAATCATCTCCATATCGCGCACACGGCCTTTGGCTCTGTAAACCATAGCAATGCCGTCTCCGGTGGCTATTACGGGGTTAGTTGTGGCCGAATAAATGTTGCCAGCCCCACCTGTAGCCATTAGTGTAACTTTAGATAGAATGGTTTCTACCTGGCCAGTATGCACATTGAGCGCATATACGCCAAAGCAGTTAATGTCATTGGTTTCGCGGGTAACCTCAACACCTAAATGGTGCTGAGTAATTATTTCTACGGCATAATAATGTGTCAGAATCTCAATATTCTCATTTTTCTCCACTTGCTCCAGTAGTGCCCTTTCAATCTCTTTGCCCGTTACGTCTTTATAATGCAGTATTCTTTTTTCAGAATGCCCCCCTTCGCGTGTCAAATCATATTCAGAGCCGTGTTTATCAAAATTAGTACCATAATCAATCAATTCCTGAATTCGGTCTGGCCCCTCTGTTACAACAATTTCTACGGTTTTTCTGTCGCAGAGTCCGTCTCCGGCAATAAGGGTATCGTTGATGTGTTTTTCAAAAGAATCGGTTTCGGGGTCAAAAACAGCAGCAATGCCACCCTGTGCATATTTAGTATTGGTTTCGTCGGCATTTACTTTCGTTAAAATCAAAACCTTTCCTTTAGCGGCAGCTTTGAGTGCAAAGCTTAAACCCGCAATACCGGAACCAATCACTAAAAAATCTACTTTTCGCATGAGATAAAATTCGAATAATTTTCAATAGAACAAGTGTGCGCGGCAATCTGTTTCAAATCTTAAATACCTGTTGCGTTTAATTGTTCAGGCGTACAAAGCCACCGTCAATCAGGTAATCGCAGCCGGTAATGAATCCGGCCTCGTCTGAACACAGATAAACCGCCAGCGAGCCAATCTCTTCAGGCTTAGCCATGCGGCCTATGGGCTGGGTTTTTGAAAGTTTATCGAACATTTCTTTTTCTTTTCCCGGATACGTTTTTTTCAGAAAACCATCTACAAAAGGCGTATGTACCCGTGCTGGTGAAATACTATTGCAGCGGATATTGTATTTCAGGTAATCTTTTGCTACCTGCAGGGTCATGGTATAAACAGCGCCTTTGCTCATAGAGTAGGCAAACCTGTCTGGTATACCCACTGTTGCTGCAATAGAGGCCATGTTCAGTATTACACCGCCTTTGTTTTTCAAATGCGGTATAACCGCCTGCAGGCAATTGTAAGTGCCTTTTACGTTTACATTAAAAACCTTCTCAAAGTCTTCTTCGCTGGTGGTTTCCACGTTTCCTATGTGTGCTATACCTGCGTTATTAACCAGAATATCAATGGCGTTTTCTTTGGCTATTTTATCAATTACCTTTTTTACCTCTTTCTGTTTCGAAATATCAACTTTATGAAAATAGGCTTCACCTCCATTGGCGTTTATGAGGTCGGCTTCACGCTCGGCCTGGTCAATGTTCAATTCAAATATGTGTACGGTTGCTCCTTGTTTGGCGAATAATCTGGAAATGGAAAGACCTATGCCGCTTGCTCCTCCGGTTACGATAGCTACTTTATTGTCAAGACGAAACATCTTAAAGAAATTTATGGATTAAAGTTTGTTTACCTGCGTAAATTTTCGTCAAAATTAGCAGTCAATTCGGTAAGTAAAAATATTTATAAATACATTTGTCAAAATGCCAATGCTTATTCCTGAGTCTGGCCATCAGAAAAGTTTTAACCGACATAAATATTATTTGAAAATATTATGAAAATTCAATTTCACGGAGCCGCACAGCGCGTAACGGGTAGCAAACACCTGATTACTACCCGAAAAGGAACCAGAATTTTGTTAGACTGCGGATTATTTCAGGGAATTAACACTTCTGACCTGAACCTGCAGTTTGGGTTTGACCCTAAAGAAATTGATGTGCTGGTGCTGAGCCACGCACATATAGACCACACGGGTCTGGTGCCTAGATTAGTAAAAAAAGGCTTTAAAGGCGATATATATGCCACTTATGCTACCAAAGACCTTTGTGAAATAATGTTGTTCGATTCGGCCTACATACAGGAAAAAGACCTGGAGCGGATTAACGAAAGAAGGCAAAAGAGAGGTGAACCCTTACTGGAACTGCTTTATGACGAAGAAGACGTAAAAGCGGCCCTTGCGTTATTTAAAACCGTTGATTACCATACGCCATTTTATCTGGAAGAGGGCGTTAAGGTGGAGTATTTTGACAGCGGCCACATTTTGGGCAGCGCTGGTATTTACCTGACATTTGAAGAAGCCGAAGAAACCAAAACAATATTTTTTACAGGTGATGTCGGTCGGCCGAATGATAAAATCCTGCGTAGCCCTGAGCCATTCCCACAGGCAGATTACATTATATGTGAGTCAACCTACGGCGACCGCCTGCATGAGCCAGAAATAGACATGAAGGCGCACCTTTTGAAAGTGGTGCATGACACCTGCGTTGTACGGAAAGGTAAGTTGATAATTCCGGCCTTCGCCGTAGACCGCACACAAGAGCTGGTATATGCCCTGGACCAACTATACAGTGAGGGGCAGCTCCCCAAAATACCAGTATATGTAGACAGCCCGCTGGCCGTTAAAGCCACTATGGTAATGAAGCGAAATGAGTCATGCTTTAACCCGGAAATACTGGGCTATATTAAACATGACGGAGATGCCTTCGGCTTTGATAACCTGCATTACATCAGCGAGGTAAACCAGTCTAAGGCCCTGAACGCCTCAAAAGAACCTTGCGTTATTATTTCGGCGTCGGGCATGGCAGAGGCAGGGCGAATCAAGCATCATATTGCCAATAATATAGAAAACCACAATAATACCATATTGCTGGTAGGTTATTGCTCGCCCGAAAGCCTGGGTGCGGCTTTGAAGCTTCAACCCAAGCACGTTAAAATTTTTGGTGAAGTACACCGGGTAAACGCGCACATAGAAATAATGGATTCTTTTTCAGCCCATGCCGATTACTCAGAACTGATAGCCTACCTGAGCTGCCAGAATGCCTCAAAAGTAAAGCAACTGTTTTTGGTTCACGGCGATTTGCCCAGTCAGTTGGCCTTTAAGAACCGCCTGATGCTGGCAGGGTTTAATCAGGTTCTGATACCGGCGCAGGGTGAAACATTTAATTTGTAGTAGCTGGCTGCCACGTTGTAAACCGGGTTTGCAGATAAATTGGGGCAATACGCAGGTATAAGCAGATTGTATTTTCGGGAATCAAGAATTAAATCATACCTTTGCAGGAGATTTCAGATGTGACAGTTTTTTGGCATCTTTGCACTTCAATGCCCGTTTTAACAGCAATTTTAATATAATTCCTAATGAAAATCGCCATTCACGGTCGAAAATTCAATGTGGAGTCTGTACCTCACGTACAGCAGGTTTTTGATGAACTAGACAAACATCAGGTTGAAATCCAGCTGTCAGAGTCCTTCAAACGTATTTTGCTGCAATCGGGCATCCAGCTGAAGTGTAAAAATGTGTACACCTCTTCGCAGGAAATTTTCAACGCCGACCTCGCCTTCAGCCTGGGCGGAGACGGCACTTTTCTGGAGACGCTGTCGCACGTGGGCAAGCGCGAAATTCCCATTCTGGGTTTTAATTTTGGCCGTCTGGGTTTTCTGGCGGCGGTCTCTTATGAGCAGATTGAAACCACTATTGGCCAGCTGGTAAACGGCGAGTACGACATTGATGAGCGAACCATGCTGTGCGCGTCGTCAGACGCTGAAATATTTGAAGAAGGCATGAATTTTGCATTGAACGAAGTGGCCATATCTAAAACAGATACGTCGTCAATGATAGTGGTGCATGCCTACATTAACGGCGAATTTCTGAATACATATTGGGCTGACGGCCTGATGGTAGCAACAGCAACAGGCTCAACCGGATACTCGCTCAGCTGTGGCGGGCCTTTGGTAATGCCGCATTCTGCCAATTTTATTATAACGCCTATTTGCCCGCATAACCTCTTTGTGAGGCCCATGATTGTGTCTGACAGCAGCGTTATTTCTTTAAAAGTAGAAAGCCGCAGTAATAATTATCTGGTGTCTATGGACTCGCGCGCCAAAATCATTGCAACAGAAGACGACAACACCATTGTTGTGAAAAAGGAGAGCTTCAAAGCCAGAATGATTCGTATTGATGGCAATAATTTTCTGAACACCCTCAGAAATAAACTTAAATGGGGTGTAGATGCCCGTAACTGATAATATTTTATTTGAACATACGTTAACTATTTCAGACTAGCTTTGCTAATTTAGATGAAAACTCACAACATGAAAAAAGCATTATTAAGCGGTGTGCTGTGTATTTCTTTGTTACTGACGGGTATATCAGAATCCAACGCGCAGTTAAACATTTTTAGTAATAAAAATAAGATGTATCAGTATTCGACCGTTGGAATCGGAGTTGGTTCATCACATTATTTCGGAGACTTGTCGCCTTACGGTACATTCTATTATGGTTTGATTACCAATGTACGCTGGAACGGTACACTTAATTATACATGGCATTTTTCGTCGCAGGTAGCAGCCAGGTTTTCATTTACTTATGCCCGGATAGCCGGCGACGACTATACTTATGGCAAAAGAGATTTAGACAGGTTTTATAAAACATACATGAGAAACCTGCATTTCAGAAACGATATAAAAGAGTTTACCGTATCGGGCTTGTTTAATCTTTTACCGTCGGCAGCCAAAGGGCAAAAGAACAGAAATCTGGTTATGCCTTATGCCGTTTTAGGAATTGGCTTTTATGCCCATAACCCCAAAGCCAGAGAGTCGGCAACAGATGCAACAGGCGGCTATAAAGGATTAGGCAAATGGATTCCTCTGAAAGATTTACAGACATCAGGCCAGGGGTCGGGTGGGCCAAAGCCGTACTCTTTGGTTCAGGCGGTAGTTCCGGTGGGTTTAGGCTTTAAAATAAGAGTAAACCAGAAGTTTGATATAAACCTGGAAGGCGGCTTCAGAATAACTCCGTTTGATTATCTGGATGATGTAGGTGATGCCACATACCCGGCTACTTATCCTTCACCTGAATCAGCGGCGTTCTCAAACAGATATTCTGAGAATTTTTCAGCAGCTACCGGCAAGAGCCGCGTGGAAGATTTCCAGTACATTGTTCAAACTAAATTTGGTGCGCCAGCAGGCCAGACGCCTTTTGTTAATGGTAGCGGCTATTCAGCAGGTACCGTGAGAGGCGGCTCAAGATGGGATAGCTATTTCCTGAGCCAAATTACATTGAGTTATATTATTGGCGATGGCATCAAATGCCCGCCACTCAGATAAAATTTTTTTATTTTTAGTATAAAATTCTGGTGAAAAAAAGTCTTGTACTGGTAATACTCATTGCGGCTTTGCCCAAACTACATGCGCAGATATTTGAAATCGGCGCAGGTGTAGGCGGGCTTAACTATAAAGGAGACGTACTACCCAAATATAAGCCCTTCGTGGTTGACCCTGGTGCCAACCTGTTCGGGCGGATGAACATAAGCCGCTCCATCTCATTAAAGGCTAACGTGGTTGCAGGCAGGGTTCATGCAAATGACAGCGACATGGACGATGTGTATCACAGAACACGGGGTTTTAATTTTAATGCCAGAATTTTGGAAATGGGTGGCCAGATTGAATATAATTTTCTGAACTTCCGAACCAGCTCTTCCCGTAATGCCACTAACTGGTCTCCTTATGTTTTTGGCGGCGCAGCTTTTACCATTCGTTCTACTAATTACAATATCAGAAGTTATTCAGATATTTTACTGCCTTCATTTTATTATACCAGCGGATACAGCGACACACGTACCAATGCATGGATTCTCGGTATTGGATTTAAAAAAGAACTGAGCCCGCATTGGAACTGGGGAATGGAGTTTGGCACGCGCTGGATTAACGATGACTTTGTGGATGGCCTGGGCTATAACAAAGATGGGGTCTACAACACTAACTTAAACACAGGTATTGATAATATTGTAAAATATAACCTTAAAACACAAGTACCCGGAACAAGAACAAAAGACATGTACTACTATACCAATTTCAGTATCAGTTATGTATTTTATAAGATTTATTGCCCTCCGGTCAGACGATAACTTTTCTGTTTTATGTACTTTGGCGAAAGATTCTGCTGTTTTTTGTTAAAAAATTATAACAAAAGTCTACAAATCGGTAAAAACTTATCAATGACAGTTCTTTTTTCCTAACTTTGCAATCCTTTTCATCAATTGACACTACGTTTGGTTGATAATTCACCATTGATAATAGTTTTTTTACGTGAAAGAAAACATTAATTTAAGCAATTTACCCAAACACATAGCCGTTATAATGGATGGCAACGGTCGATGGGCTAAAAAGCAGGGTGCCATGCGTATTTTCGGGCATCATCATGGTATCAAGGCAGTGAGAGAGTCAGTTGAAGCCTGTGTAGAGCTTGGCGTAAAATACCTTACTTTATACACGTTTTCAACAGAAAACTGGAACCGGCCGAAGCTTGAAGTAGACGGTATCATGCAATTGCTTATCAGAACCATTGGTGAAGAAGTACCCGACCTAAACAAGAATAATGTTCGTCTGAAAGCTATCGGAGACCTGGACTCACTACCCAAATCTGCGCAGAAGAAATTAAAAGAATCAATAGAGCTGACTAAAAGCAATACAGGCCTTACCTTAACACTGGCACTAAGTTATAGTGGCAAATGGGAGATAGTAGAAGTAGCCAGAAAAATTGCAAGCCAGGTAAAAGAGGGTAAACTGGCTCTTGAAGACATAAACGAAGATGTTTTTGCTCAGTTTCTGGCCACCGGCGACGCCCCTGACGTGGATCTGATGATTCGTACAGGCGGCGACCACCGCATCAGTAATTATCTGCTCTGGCAACTGGCCTATGCAGAATTGTATTTCATAGACGATTTATTTTGGCCCGAATTTCGCAAACAACACCTGTTCGAGGCGATTTATCAATACCAGCAGCGCGAAAGACGCTTCGGAAAAACAAGTGAGCAATTACCTCCTGTCTTAAAAGAGGTATAAAAAATAAAATGATGATCTTTACAAGTAAAAAGTATCAGTTTAACCAACCCTTTTCCGGGATACCCACTATCAGATTAAAAAAAGGCTTCCTTTTTATTGCACTTTTGTTTTCTTCAACAGAAATTTTTGCTCAATTAAGAATTGGTGTTGGGCGGCAGGGCGCGCAGTCTGCCAATGGCGTTAGCTATGAACGGCCTCAGGAATACACCATATCAAAAATTACTGTCAGCGGTGTTAAATTCCTCGACCCAAACACCCTTATCTCAGTTTCCGGGCTGAACGTAAACGATAAAATTTCCATTCCCGGCGAAAGAATCAGTACGGCCATCCGCAGGCTGATGGAGCAGGGTATCATTGAAGACGTTGCCATAAACATTGTTAAAATAGAAGGTGGAAAAGTGGAGCTGGATATCAACCTGCGCGAAAGACCCCGCCTAAATAAATTTACCTTTAAAGGTTTACGTAAAGGTGAAATTGAAACCGTAAGCGACAAGGTGAAATCGAATAAGGGAAAAGTAATAACAGATGCCCTTATCAAAAATATTCAGCTTACTATCAAGAAAATCTATGTCGATAAAGGGTTTCTTAACACCAATGTTCAAATCAAACAGGTATCAGATACCATCAGAGCAAACAATGCCACGTTGATTGTAAGTATTGATAAGAAAAAGAAAGTAAAAATAAACGATATCAAACTGAATGGCGTAGAAGAAATGCCAGACTGGCGTGTATTGGCCAAGCTGAAAAGTACCAAAATAAAAGCGCCGCTGAGAATTTTTACGCCCTCAAAATTTGTACCTAAAAAGTTTGAAGAAGATAAACAGAAGCTGGTAGAATACTATAACAAAAAAGGGTATCGTGATGCCCAGGTTACATCAGATTCGGTGTATTCGCCAGATGGCCGCAACCTGAACATTGTGCTGAATATTAATGAAGGCCATAAGTTTTATTACCGTAAAATTACCTGGACAGGTAACTACCTCCGTAAAACTGAAGACCTGCAAAGAATACTGGGGGTTGAAAAAGGAGACGTATATAACCCTGAAGATTTAAATAAACGCATAAACGGGATTCCGCAGGGAGACGTGAGTTCTATGTATATGGACGACGGCTACCTGTTCTTTAGCTGTACGCCGATTGAAGTAGCCGTTGATGGCGACTCGATTGATATCGAAATGCGTATTATTGAAGGCAAGCAGGCTACCATTAACCGTATCATTCTGAATGGTAATACCAAAACAAGCGACCATGTAATCATGAGAGAGCTATTGACCCGTCCGGGTCAGAAATTCAGCAAAACTGAATTGATAGAGTCTCAACAGATACTGGCCCGTATGAATTACTTTGACCCACAGAAAATTGAGCCAAAGCCTATTCCTCAGGCAGATGGCACAGTTGATATTGAATATAACGTTGAAGAAAAACCAAGTGATAACATTGAGCTTTCTGGCGGTTGGGGTGGTTTGCAGGGTTTTGTGGGTACTTTTGGGGTTGTGTTCAATAACTTTTCTGCCAAAAATATCACCAACCTGAACAAATGGCGGCCTTTACCTGCCGGAGACGGCCAAAAACTGGCATTGCGTGTGCAGGCCAGCGGCAGGTTCTATCAAACCTACTCTGTTTCATTTACAGAGCCCTGGCTGGGTGGCAAAAAACCAAACTCATTTACAGTGAGTGTCTTCCATACTTCGTCTGACAACCGTGCGTATCAGAGAGCGCTTGAAAGACAATACGGAGCCAATTCGCCTTATCTTTCAATGTTAGGCGGGGCAAGTATTTATAATGGGTACTTTAAAAACACCGGGGCGTCGCTTACGTATGGTAAACGCCTTAACTGGCCCGACAGAAACTTCAGTTTCAATGCCTCGTTGTCGTACCAAAGATATAATGTAGATAACAGTTACTTTATTCCGGGTTTCCAGAAGGGAGTAGCGAACGACCTGTCGTTGATTACAGCCATATCAAGATATGCGCTTGATAACCCGCAGTTTACACGTTCCGGCTCTCAGTTTACTTTATCGGCTACTTTTAACCCGCCTTACTCAATTCTGAGAGGCACACCAACCACCGACAAATTTAAGTGGATTGAAGGACATAAATGGATGTTTGATGGCGACTGGTATACGCCAATTGTAGGTAAGTTTATCTTGCACGCCAAAGCTAACCTTGGTTTCCTTGGAAAATACAGCTCTGGTTCAGACTACAGCCCGTTTGGCCGTTTCATTCTCGGAGGTGCCGGTCTTGGTATGCAGAATGCCATGAACGTAGGTGCTGAACTGATAGGTTTGCGCGGATACGACGAAGGCGTTGTACATGAGCTGTCGATGGATGAGGCCGAAAGATACAGAAAAGGAGAAATCACACTGAGCCGTCTGGGTGGTTTGGCTTACAGTAAATATACAGCCGAAATCCGCTACCCGGTATCATTGAACCCACAGGCAACTATATTCTTACAGGTGTTTGCCGAAGCGGGTAACAGTTGGGGTAGTTATAAAGATATTAACCCGTTCAAGTTACGTCGTACTGCCGGTGTGGGCGCCAGGATTTTCATGCCTGCGTTTGGTTTGCTTGGTCTTGACTTCGGACAAGGATTTGACCCGATTCCGGGTATCCCGAACCGCGGTTTAAAATCGTTTACATTCAGTATTGGTCAGCAAATCAGATAACAAAGGGCATTTTTGTTAATATCTGTTAATAGTACACCAGCCCTGATTGAACGGCGTTAATAAGGCAATTAAGAGCAGAAAAAGACGTTAGTATTTAACCAGAGAAGAAAATATTATCCATTCGTAATTAATTTTGAATGAAAAAGACAATTATTTTGCTATTTTTGGCACTCTTTTCTATTCAGTCTTTTGCACAAAAGTTTGGGTACATTGATTCGGAGTTCATTACCAGCAAGATGCCCGAATACAAAAAAGCCCAGGACGAGATGGAGAAATATTCTGAAAAATGGGTGCTGGATGTGCAGGGCAAGTACGAAGAATTAGAAAAAATGCGGCAGCAGTTTCAACGGGAAGAGATTCTCCTGACAGCCGAGATGAAGCGGGAGCGGCAGAAAGCGCTGGATGATAAAGAAAAAGAAGTAAAAGAGTTAAACAACAAAGTTTTTGGAATGAACGGCCTTTTATTTGCCAAAAAAAAGGAAATAATGAAGCCAATCATGGACGACATCTACAAAGCTTGTGAGAAAGTTGCCCGCCAGAAACAATTAATGTTTATATTTGACAAGGCCTCAGATATGAGCATGATTTACACCGACCCCCGCCACGATTACACAGATTACGTAATGGAGGCCCTGGGGATTTCCTTAAAGGAAGATAAAAATCAAAATAACCAAGTAACCAAACCAAAAAAATAGTAACAAAATGAAAACAAAGCTTTTTGCCTCGTTGATTGCGGCTTTAATGTTTGTCGGTATTACTGCGAATGCTCAACAAAAAATCGGATATACTAACGTAGATTTTATTCTTAACAACTTACCCGATGCTAAAGATATAGAAACTAAATTGAAAACCGAAAAAGCACAATACGACAAATTGTTGCAGGATAAAATCACGGATTTTCAAAAGAAATATGAAGATTACCAAAAAAACCAGGCAACTATGTCGCCGGTAATCAGAGCTGACCGCGAGAAAGAATTGACAAACCAAAACAATGCAATTCAGGAATTTCAACAAAATTCTGAAACTGCTTTGCAACAAAAACAACAACAATTGCTGGCTCCGGTTTTAGATAAAATTGACAAAACTATTAAAGAAGTAGCTAAAGAAAGCGGTTATGTGTATGTATTTAATACAGATGCAGGCCCTGGTACTACGCCTATCTTGTTAGTTGCTCCTGATGCTGATAATATTTCAGACCTGGTTTTCAAAAAATTAGGTGTTACGCCTCCTGCCAAACAAGCAGCTGGTAATACAACAACGGCTCCGGCTACTACTCCTGCTCCTAAGAAAAACTAATTTCATTAAGGGCATTGCCTTAAAAAAGGTCTTTGTAAAACTACAGAGACCTTTTTTTATGGGGTTTAAAATGGCTGTTAATTTACTTCAGCGGCCAGTTTATCAATGTTTTTCGACAGGCTCTCCACTACATTTCTGCTATTTGCATCTTTAGCGTTGGCCCTGGCATTACCAAGTGTAGTTTTAGCCTGAGCAATTTCCTGCTTTGCTTTAGCTTTATCGCCTGCTTTTTTATACAAACGAGCCGACTCATATCTGTAATTGGTAAGGTCTTGGGCTGAGCTCAGCTGGGGCTGTGCTATATTCAGCCAGTTTCTTACCTGCGAAGCATATTTTCCGTCAGGGAAATTATTGTTGTAAAACGTAACGTAATAAACCAGCATTTGCGGCTGCTTTGTCTGGCTCACCTGGTTCTGTATAAAAGTAAAGGCTTTGTCTTGGCCCTGCTCACGAATCATGGCCTGTGCCTCAATGTGCCAGGTATTGCTGGTTATGTATTGCCCCGCACCTACAAGGGTCATGTACTGTTTAATTTTGTTTACTTTAGCCATTGAGTATTTGCTGGCTTTGGGGCTATAAATGGCCATCTGTATCAGCAGGGCCATAGCGTTGGTTTCATTGCCTGCATGACCGTCTTCTCCTTCATATTTACGGGCCGTTCCCAGATTCTTCATCCAGAACTCGGCAAAGCCGTTATCCATATCCATTACACATTTTTTGGCTATAGCCCAGCTTTCTTTTGACCCCAGTTTGTCTTTCGGATACACCGCATACAAATCATTGGCAATTCTTAAATTTCGGGTAGTGTCTCTTGTAAGCCTGTATTGATAACTCAGGTCTATCATAGAGTTTACGTCGCGGGTACCGGCCTGATATTTTTTCCAGGCGTTGGCTGTTTGTCTCTCGGGGTCAAGCGCAGTTTTGCCATGTTGTATCAGGCTCCCGGGTGTATTGATAGGGTCGTTAAGATAAATGATGTTCTGGTTGTTATCAAAAAACAAAAAGAGTGGGTAGCTTAACAGATAGATTTTTTTGTCGTTCAGAAACTTTACCTGCCGGGCATCGCTCAGATTCAACTTGAAATTGATAAAATTCTGGTTATAAAACCTGCCCACTTCATTATCTTTCAGGGTTGGTTCCAGCTTCATACAAATGGGGCAGCTAGGATGATAGCATTCAACAAAAACCGGTTTGTTCTGAGCTTTCGCCTTGGCAAAGGCAGTCTCTATGGTGGGTTCCCACATAATGCCCTGTGCCAATGCCAGGGTTTGAAAAAATAATAAAGTAGCCGACAGTAATAATGTTTTTTTCATTGAAACGGTGCTTGTCAAAAGCGGTATTTAGTGTAATACTTTTTAAATGGTTTTTGCTATTGGTGCAACTGTGATTGCTTACATATACAAACAGTAAAGGTAATAGATTCAGAGCAATAGTTTATAAAAATAAAGCCATCATACGCGTTAACGTTGATGGCTTTAAAAAATGTAATGATTACTATCAGGCCAGTTCTTTCTGTACTTTTTCCAATAGCTTTTTGGTGGCTTTTATGCCATCCGCATTGGGCAGGTAACTGGTGTCTCCGCCCAGGTCTCGCATCAGGCCTCCTTCATATTCTATACCTACATAACCGCCTGTCCAGCCGGAAGCCTTAATAATTTTAAATATCCTGATGAAATCAGTATCTACATCTTCTCCATCTGGGCCAAACTTATGGGTTTTAGCGCTTATGCCTTTCGCGTAAGGCATCATTTTCTGTACGCCGTCATACTTGTCATACTCTTTTACGCATTTAGTAGCCATAATGCCTTTCAGATCCATAGTGGCAGGCTTGCTTCTTTCAGCACAGAAGTTACCAAAGTCAGGCAAAAAGCCTTTGTTTTTTGCTTTTACCTGTTTCATCACACTCACCAGCCAGTCGGGGTCGGTTGAATATCCGAAGTGATTTTCTACAATTACATTCAGGCCAGCTTTGGCTGCGAAATCGCATAGTTTCTGATACCCCTCGGCAGCGGCTTTGCCTACTTCTTCCATGCTTCCTTCTTCGCCTTTACCCGATAGTGCCGACATGGCATCACCCCAGTTAACTCTGATAGACGTGCAACCCAGATATTTTGCGGCCTCTACCCATGCGTAATGGGCTTCTACCGCTTTCTGGCGCTTGGCAGCATCCAGCGATGCAATGTTCTCACCGTCTACCATAATCAGGTGGTTTTTCATGCCCAGGTCATCGCAGCGCTGTTTCAGCTCTTTCATGTAGGCCTGGTCGGTATGTTTATTGTTGAAAAACCCTGAAACATATTCAAGGACGGAAATACCAAATTCGGTTTTGGCTCTGGCCGGAAAATCCATGTTTTTCATTTTGCCGGTATATAACTCTGAAGCAAATGAGAACTCAGCCAGTGAAATTTCGAAGGTGAATTTTTTTGCTGATTCAGCTGCTAAAAGGGTATCGGGTAGCATGCTTGACAAGCCTAGACCTGCTGTAGCAAGGCCTAACTGGCTCAGAAATTGACGACGGGTATTCATGAGTTGATTATTAAATGATGGATATTTCTGAAATTAAGGTTCGAAGGTTACTGAAAAAGGCACAAACAAAGCGCCTTTTGATTTGTCGTTTTTGAAAACAAAGTACAAATCACTGAAACCATTAGTGGCCGGGATACGCACCTGGTAAGTCTTGGGTGGTTTCGCACCCGAGAAGGCGGTCATGTCGTCACTAGGCTCAACGAAATCTGTTTTGCCCAATAGCGGCCCATCCGGTGAACCGGTATGCACTTCTACAATTCCGCCTTGTGCGTTTAGCTGTTGTTTGGGGGCTGCTATTATGAAGCGCAGGGTTTTCACGTCTGTGAGGTCAATGTTCTTGAAGGCCGCATAGGTATTGGCCGCCGTTACTATCAACAGATTGGTTTCGCCCATCTTGAATTTCATGATGTTTTTTGATGTTTCCGGGGCTTGCCCAAGCAATATGGTAGGGCTTTGCAGCACCACTGTTTTTTCGGTGGTTTGTGCAGGCAGCCCGTTGGCGCCTTTGTCAGTATAAGAGGCCTTAACTTTAAAGACGCCTTTTCCGGCATCGACCCCTTCTGGTATTCTGGTTGCAAACGTGCCTTTGGGCGGTAACAAAGCAGGGGGTGTTTGCTTATCTGCCAGGCTCAGGATATATTTTACCATTTGTCCGGCTTCGGGCAAGCCAATATTCGGATGGGCCGACATGGCCACGTCGCCCCATACACCTGCGCCACCTTTAATGATTTTGTCAGATAAAACAGCAACGGCATTACTATTGGTCTTATACTTTTTGGATACCTCAGTAAATGCGGGGCCGATTGATTTTTTATCCTGAAAATGGCAGGCTTTGCAGTCGCTTTTGTCAATCAGGTTTTTGCCTGCTGTAAAAGTAACCGGCGCTGCCTGATGCCCTTGAACTTGGGGAGTATCTTCGGCATCCTGATAAATAGCCGTAATTTTCACTTTGGCGGCCGGTATACGTTTATTATCAAGGCTGCCATCTTCTTTGTCAGATACCTTCACTTCGTAAGGCACCTCTTTGCCAGGGAAAAAGAAGGTCTTGTTGCCACTCAAAAGCGCAAGAGAAACCTGTGGTGGCTCGTTTCCTGCCTTTATAATCAGTTCTTTGGTATCTTTAAGGCCTTGGGCATCTGTTACCGTTAGTGCCGCCTTATAAGTGCCCAACTTACTGAAAGTATAGGTAGGGTTTGGGTCGGTAAGAATTACCGGATTGCCCCCCGCTTGTGGCGTTATTTTCCATTCATATTTCAGTGCATCATTATCATAATCTTTTGTTCCTATTGACGAAAACGTTACTTTAAGTGGCAAAGCACCAGCCTGTTTATCTGCCATTGCAATTACCACTGGTTTACGATTACCGCCGTTGTATTCAATTCTTACAAGTTTTGATTCCGGATTGGCCACAAACCAACCCTGGCCGTATTCCAGTATGTACATATCCCCATTCGGCCCAAAAGCCATGTCAATGGGGTGTTCCAGTTTCAGATTAGGTAAAAAACGCTCCATTTTTACGTAGTCGCCCTGCTCGTTCATTGTTACGGCAATTATCCAGTCGCGCATCCATTCATAAATGAATAGCTTGTTGTTGTAATAGTCAGGGAACGCTCGTTTGGCACCGGCAAACATTTCTTTTCTATAAACCGGCCCGGCCATTGCACTGCGGCCACCTGCACCAAACAAAGGAAACTTCTTTGATTCTGCTGCCGGATACCACAGAAAAGCTTTCTGCGCAGGGGGCAGCTCTAGCAGACCGGTATTGTTGGGCGAATTATTGATTGGTTTTTCAGGATTAAACTTGTCGCCCGATTTCAGGCTGGCAAAATCAAAGTCCCAATAAGCTTTATTGTCGCCAACAAAATAAGGCCAGCCAAAATTACCTGCCTTACGGGCCTGCCCAAACTCGTCTTCAGCTGCCGGGCCAAGGCCTGTTGAGTCTTTTCCGGCATCTGGGCCTACGTCTCCCCAATACAAAAAGCCATTCTTTTTATCAACCGATATTCTGTAAGGGTTTCTGTGGCCCATGGTATATATCTCAGGGCGTGTTTTAGGTGTGCCTTTCGGAAACAGGTTACCGTCCGGTATGGTATAGCTGCCATCATCTTCAGGGTGGATACGGATAATCTTGCCTCTGAGGTCATTGGTGTTAGCAGAAGACTTCTGCGCATCGTAAGGGCTGCGACCGGGGCGCTCATCAATGGGTGCATAGCCGTCAGATGCCCTCGGGCTGGTGTTATCGCCGGTTGAAAGATACAGATTCCCGGCAGAGTCCCAGTCAATTGAGCCACCGGTATGGCAGCATTGGTCTCTTTGGGTGGGTATTTCCAGTATTATCTTTTTACTGTTCATGTCAAGCGTACTGCCTTTCAATTCAAAGCGTGCCAGAACATTTTTGGGCTCACTTCCGGCCGGAGAGTAATAGAGATAAACCCAGTGGTTTTTCGAAAAGCTGGGGTCAATGTTTAGTCCCAGTAATCCATCCTCTGCCTCAGGCTGCCCGCCATCTGCAAAGTTGTACTTGGTACTAACCGGAATAGTGGCAATAGTAGTTGTTTTTCTGGTAAGGGGGCTGTACATCTTTACCAGCCCGTGGCGCTCAATAAATAGCACGCGTTCGTCTGGTAACACAGCCAGTTCAAGCGGCTCATTCAGGTTTTCGGTAAGGGTTACTTTTTGAAAGCGGTTTTCTTCAGGCACCTGCGCCAGCATAGCCAGTGGCATTATGCCTAGCAAAAGGCCTTTAATAATTGTTCTCATAATTTCAATCAGTTTTTATTACAGTTTCGGGGTGATAGTTTGTTCTTTCAAACTTTGCGCTCAGGGGGTAAAAGGTTCGGGTTATGGGTGTTGCCTATATCAATTTTGCTAACCATAAAACAAAATAAGGTGGCTGAGCAAAACAGGTGTAAAAGGCAGGGTTGAATATAAAAGAGACAGGTAATAGGATTTTTCTGGTTTTAAAAATAATTATGCTAATGTGTAAAAACTACGCAATAATAGAGAATTTTTCAATGTGTACAATAAACACAAAGATTTTTTTTATTTTTGGGCTGAAACCAACACTGATATGGACCCGCGACTAAAACAATATCTGGAAGCTACATTAAAAGAAGTATCAATTGATTGTGTGATTTTTGGATTTCATGCCGGAGAACTGAAGGTGCTGCTACTTAAATGGAAGGGCACCGACTCCTGGAGCCTTCCGGGTGGGCGTATTTATCTGGACGAGGCCGTTAATGATGCGGTTATCAGAATTTTGCAGGAAAGAACAGGGCTTAAAGAGATTTTTCTACAACAATTTTACACTTTCGGAGAAACTGACCGCTATAAGAAATTTGACCCGGAGGTATTGATGAGTAAAATGGAGCAGACTTTCGGCAAACATTTTTATGACGAGAAATACATGAAACGCAACGTGTCTATCGGCTATATGGCACTTGTTGAATTTGAGCAGGTAATGGCTACCCCTGACTGGTACACAGATGAATGCCGCTGGTGGGAGATTTCCGCTATACCTGATTTACTTTTTGACCACAACTATATGATTGAAATGGCTCTGAAAGCACTGCGTAGACAAGTGAGTTATCAGCCGATAGGCTATAACCTTTTGCCGGAAAAATTTACCATGCCCGAACTGCAAAGGCTTTATGAAACTATTCTGGGTAAACAACTAGACCGACGGAATTTCCAGAAGCTGGTGTTAAGTTATGATATTCTGGAAAAACTACCTGAAAAACGGACAGGCGGGGCCTTTAAATCACCGTTCTTATACAGGTTTGATAAAGAGAAATATGATAGAGCGGTAAGAAGCGAAATATTGTTTACTATATAAAGCAACAGAGGCGCATGATGATATTTGCGCCTCTGTTAATAATATTTTATTTCTCCCAGTCGAACGACCGTTTGACCGCTTTTTTCCAGCCTTTGTAGAGTTTGTTTCTTTCTAAGGCTTTCATTTTGGGTTTCCAGGTTTTGTCTACACCCCAATTTTGTATCAGATCGTCGAAGTTTTTCCAATACCCTACCGCTAAACCTGCGGCGTAGGCCGCCCCAAGGGCGGTGGTTTCAATCATAGTAGGGCGAATGACCGGAACCTTCAGCATATCAGATTGAAACTGCATCAGCAATTCATTCACTACCATGCCGCCATCTACTCTCAAAGAACTGATTTCAATGCCCGAGTCGTTTTCCATGGCATTGAGTACATCTTTTGTCTGATAGGCAGTAGCTTCTAATACCGCACGTGCAATGTGGCCTTTATTTACATAGCGGGTCAGGCCAGCCATTACGCCTCTGGCCGATGACTTCCAGTAGGGGGCATACAAGCCAGAGAAAGCCGGTACAAAGTAAGCTCCGCCATTGTCATCAACACTTTTGGCTAAAGGTTCAATATCAGTACTTTTTTTAATAATACCCAGGTTGTCGCGCAGCCATTGCACCAATGCACCGGCAATAGCCACCGACCCCTCCAGCGCATAATGCACTGGCTGGTTTTCAAACTGATACGCCACAGTGGTTAATAATCCGTGTTTAGAGGGTACCAGTTCAGTGCCAGTGTTCATGAGCATAAAGCAGCCGGTACCATAGGTGTTTTTTGCTTCGCCTGCTTCAAAGCAGGTTTGCCCCACAAGGGCGGCTTGTTGGTCGCCTAGGTCTCCGGCAAGCGGAATCCCAGCCAGTACTTCTGATTTAATGCGGCCATATACCTTACTGCTCGGCTCTATTTCAGGTAGCATCTGCAATGGAATATTCATAATCTCTGCCATTTCGGCATCCCATGCCATCGACTTCAGATTCATTAATTGTGTCCGGCTGGCATTGGTAACATCAGTTATGTGCAAACCATCGTTAATGCCTCCTGTAAGGTTCCAGATAAGGTAGGTATCCATGTTGCCAAAAATGGCATTTCCTTTTTCGGCATCCTCTCTCACCCCCGGCACATTGTCGAGAATCCACTTGATTTTCAGGCCACTGAAATAGGTAGCCAGCGGCAGACCGGTGCGGTCCTGAAAGAACGCAGAACCGTGGCTTCTGGTGAGCGCTTTTACGGTTTCATCTACACGGGTATCTTGCCAAACCAGTGCGTTGTAATAGGCTTTACCGGTGCGTTTGTTCCATACAACTGTGGTTTCTCGTTGATTGGTAATACCGCAAGCGGCAATGTCTTCTGTTTTAATGCTTTTTTCTATGCGGGCTCTGGCAATAACTTCCAACGTGTTTTTCCAGATTTCCTCCGGATTATGCTCAACCCAACCCGGCTTGGGGTATATCTGTTCATGTTCTTTTTGTCCAACCGAAACGATATTCCCTTTGCGGTCGAAGATAATACAGCGGGTACTGGTTGTACCCTGGTCGATAGATGCAATGTACTTCATAGAGATTGAATAGTAGTGTTGATATAGCAAAGGCAGGAATAAACCCTGCCTTTGATTTCAATATATCTTATCTGCTTACTTTAGAACCCGAGAAACCATACCAGGCAATGTAGGCAAACATGGCTACTGGTAATAATAAAGAGGTAGCAATATCTGTGCTGTCGGCTATGGCACCCATAATAGGAGGGAACGCCGCGCCGCCTACAATACCCATAATGATGAATGACGACCCTAACTTGGTATATTTACCCAGGTCTTTTACGCCTAAAGAGAAAATGGTAGGGAAGGTAATACTCTGAAAAAAGAAAAATGCCATAAGGGCATTAACTGCTATTTGCCCTTTTGCCTGAGATGCCACCAAAAGAGAAGCAACAATGCCCAGCGAATATATGCCCAACAATATGTTTGGTTTAATGTAGCGCATCAGGAATGTACCGGCAAACCGGCCAACCATGAATATAATCATACCTAACGACAACCAGCGTGAAGCATCAATATTAGAAACTTTGATGGCGTCCATTACAAAATTGATAAACAGCCCCCATACGCAACCCTGTACACCTACGTTTAAAAACTGGGCAAATGCCCCAAGCACAAAGTGTTTGTGCCTAAAAAGGCCAGATAAAGAACGGCCAAATGAAGTGTTGTCGGCTCCCATATCTTCTGCAGCAGAGGCAGACTCCTGAATTTCAGGCATGGGGGTTCTCAGAAACATCAGTGCAATTAACAGAACGGCGCCACCTACAATCATATAAGGTAGCTGTACAGATTTGAAGCCCTCTTCAATACTCTGTTTATGTTCGCTGAAAACCAGCATACTGCCAACCAGTGGCCCGATAATAACACCCAGGCCATTGAACGACTGCGCCAGATTCAGACGTCTTTCTGACGATTCTGGCGGGCCAAGAACGGTAGCATAAGGGTTGGCCGCTGTCTCAAGAAATGCCAGACCACAAGCCAATATAAATAAAGAAATTAGGAAAAACGTCCACGACTGTGCCTCACTGGCCGGATACACCAGAAATGCCCCCCCTGAATAAAGCAGCAAACCGGCCAGAATGCCTTTTTTGTAACCCCATTTTTTCATGAACATACCGGCAGGCAGTGCCATCAGGAAATAAGCCCCATAGGTAACAATCTGTACCCAGGTAGATTGAGAGATGGTAAGGCTGAGGGTTTCCTGAAAGTGCTTGTTGAGTACGTCTAGCATACTAATGGCAAAGCCCCACAAAAAGAACAAACTTGTAACAAGAATAAACGGAACCAGATAATTGTTTTGAGTAGCGGTGGTCTGGAAATTGGGTTTGTTGCCCGAAATAGAAGCCATGATAGTTTAGGGTTAAAATTTCAATTTTTTTGATTGAACAGATTTTGTTCAAAAATGAGAATTTTTTAAGAAATAATAAGATAAAATTTAAACAAATATAAACTTTTAAAGAAGTTTGCCTGCTTTGAAGCCTGAAAATAAAAACAGCGAGGCGCGCCTTGCCTCGCTGAATTAATAAATTTTACGTTTATTCTAGGGCAGAAACTGCTTTACGTAGTTGCGGGCGGTAAGAATGGCCGACGTGATGTCGTCAATGCTGCCTTCATAAGCCTTATCTTCTACCTCAATTACCACAGGGCCTTTGTAGCGTACATCCGTTAAGGCAGTGAAGAACCCACGCCAGTTTACATCGCCCAGACCCGGCAGCTTGGGTGAATGATATTCTAACGGATTGGCCAGAATGCCTACTCTGTCTAGTTTGTCTCTGTACACCTTTACATCTTTTATATGTATATGATGTAAACGGTTTTTATATTGATAGATAGGTTTTACTTCATCCATCATCTGGAATATCATGTGCGACGGGTCATAATTCAAACCAAAAAGCGGAGTAGGGAATGCCTCAAACATGGCATCCCAAACTGCCGGAGAAATGGCAAGGTTTTTTCCACCCGGCCATTCGTCGTTTGTAAAAAACATCGGGCAGTTTTCAATACCTATCTTTATTCCTTCCTGCTCTGCCGTTTCAATAATCGGCTTCCATACTCTTTTAAAGGTAATGAGGTTTTCCTGAATATTCTTCCGGGGGTCTCGGCCAATAAAAGTGTTCATAACCGGTACTCCCAGTTTGTTACAGGCTACAATAACTTTCTTGATATGCTCTATATAATATTCTGCCTTTTCAATGTCGGGGTCTAGGGGGTTCGGATAATAACCCAGCCCGGATATGGATATCCCCCTGCTGTGGGTATAATCTTTAATATACTTTATATGTTTATCGTCCAGATTATTTACATCTATATGTGTAACGCCGGCATAACGGCGGGCTTCAGAGTTGTCTTTGGGCCAGCACATCATCTCAAGGCAGGCAAATCCGTTTTTCGAAGCGAAATCTACTACGTGTTCAAAACCAAAATCGGCTAAGATAGCACTTACAAATCCAAGTTTTAACATATTTCAATCGAGGGTTATTTTATCAGAGCGTAAAGTAAATCTTTTTTGTTTAATCAGTAAATATTTAACAGCGATAATTCGCTTGCCGAACGTAGGTTGGCACCGCTCAAACATGGAAATTGGGGAATCTCAAGCCAGGCCGGTTAAACAGAATTGATGGCTGGTACAATTTTTTAGTGTTTTTAATAGCCTGCTGTTTAATGAAACAGGTCGATTCCGCCCAATTAATGCCTGGTTTTTTCTTTTAATAAAATTCTTGCAAAAAAAATGGGGGAGTTTTGGTATTCTGAAAATTTATTTTTTAATTTTGTTTAACGAAAAACAAAAAAAGATAAACAAACCATGACAACTCTTGAATTTAATTACGCCATTTCAAAGACCTCAAAGGCATTAAAGCCTTTTGCCTTTAGATTGACTAAAGACCAGGAGGACGCCAATGATTTATTGCAGGATACGCTTGTAAAAGCATTTATGAATCGTGAAAAGTACACCGATGGTACAAACCTGAAGGCCTGGCTTTATACTATAATGAAAAACACTTTCATTACCAATTACCAGCGGATAATGAGAAGAAACACATTTATAGATACAACAGACAATTTACACTTTATCAACAGTACTGAAAGCAGCATTGAAAATGAAGCGTATTCTTCTTTTACCATGAGAGACATCAATCATGCCGTTGAGACTCTGGATGAGAATTATCGCCAACCGTTTATGATGCATTTCAGCGGGTTTAAGTATCATGAAATAGCACAGAAACTGAAAGTGCCTATCGGAACTGTTAAAAACAGAATACACATTGCCAGAAAAGAGCTGAAAGAAAAGCTGAGTATGTATGCCTTTTAAGTTTACTTCAAAAATGTGTTTGGCGGATGATCAACTTCTGGCAAATACCGGGGCGGCAGTATTGAAAGTGTGTGTGCTGAATACGAAATACTAAAAAAGTTATCTGTGTGAGCGGATAACTTTTTTGTTTTATAACAGGTAAATCAATTTATGGGTTATAGTTCCGGGGGGGTGTCGTCAGCAGGCATATTATTAAGATTTTCATCCACCATCTGTTGAACCTGCTCTTTTATTTTGTTTTGCACACGGTCTCGGGCTAAAACAAATAATGCCAGAATACCCGCATAAACCAGAAATATAATCAGATAACCCAGCCAGAGGCTTTTCAGCCAGATATTGAGCCCAACTGCCGCCAGAATACTGAGAAAAATGATTACCGTTATAGATAAAATAAATAAAATAAGCAGATAAATGGCTTTTACGGCAATGCCTTCTATTTTTTCCTGAAAGCTTAATTTGGTTAATTCAAATTTTGCTTCAATAAGCCTGATGACGTTGTCGCGGAAGTCGCTAAGATTCAGAAAGTCAGCCATACGATACAGATTCTTTGTATTTCAGTTGCAGGGCCTGACACATTGTGGCCCTTAAACAATTGCAAGGTAGATAAAACAAGGCATCTGACAAAAAGACTTGAGAAAGTTTTAGGGCGATGCCCGTCAACGGCATCGCCCTGAAGCAAGAATTATATCTGAGGTGGCAGCAACTTATACATTACCGGCGTTACAATGCGGGTCAGTATCAGAGACGATACCAGTCCGCCAATCATTACCAACGCTAATGGCGAATAGAGTGGTGAATGCTCGAGCACCAATGGAATCAGGCCGCCAATAGCTGTAAGCGTAGTTAGTACTATTGGTATAAACCGGGTTTCGCCGGCCTCTTCTATGGCTTCGTTTATACCTAAACCCCGCTCTTTTCTTAAGAAATTGGTGTAGTCAACCAATAATATTGAGTTTTTTACTTCTATACCTGCCAGAGCAATAATACCAACTATGGCCGTGAACGACAATGAATTGCCCGTAAACAACAGAATAAGAATAGCCCCTATCATACCCAGTGGAATAACCGACAGCACGATAATAGTACTCTTGAAGGTTTTAAATTCAAGTATCAGAATAGCCATGATACCGAAAATGGTAATCATGATAATAGTACCTAAGCCGCCGAATGTTTCCTGAGAGCGTTCTACTTCTCCGGCCATTTTTATCGAATAGCCTTTAGGCAGTTTAAGTTCAGATAGGCGCGTGCTGGCGTCTTTGGTTACTGTTGGCGTCAGGTAACCGCTTTTTATAAAGGCAGTAACAGTTGAGTAGCGGTCACGGTCATAATGGTTAATTCTGTTCGGCGATGTTTCAAAATCTATAGTGGCTACCTGCCTGAGCGGAATCAGACTGCCCATCTGGTTACTGATAAACATTTTCTGGAAGGCATCCATACCGGCGCGTTCTCCACGAGGCAGACTTACATTGATATCAATCTCGTCTTCATCATTTTGTTTAAAGGTTCCCATGTTGATACCTGCAATACCCATGCGCACGGTTCTGTCGATATCTACAGTTGGAATACCCAACATACCTGCTTTGTCTTTGTTGATGTTTACTCTGAGGTCTACGTTCTGCGCCGAAAGGGGGTTGTTAACATAAATAGTACCCTGGGTTTCTTTGAATATTTTTTCTACTCTGAATGAAATAGCCCGTAGTGAATCGAGGTTTTCACCAAGAATACGTACAGCCAGCGGTGCTTCTACCGGCGGGCCCTGTTCAAACTGAATCACCTTTATTTTGGCACCTGCAAATAAGTCAAATTTTTTGCGAAGCTCGTCAATAAATTTTTCTCTTTCAGGTACTTCTACGTCGTCCTGCAACTGCACAAAAATTTGTGCAAAGTTAGATAACGTACCGCCTACGGGTAAAACATTATAATATACTCTCGGATTAGACTTCCCAACATTTGTTGCATAGTTTTTCACGATATCATGCTTTGCCAGCTCGTTTTCAACAAAACGGGTAGCTTTGTCGGTTTCTGAGAGGGTTGTGCCTAATGGGGTATCAACATTAATCAGAAACTGCGGTTTTTCAGAGCGGGGGAATACACTTGTACCAACTACCGGAATCAGCGCCAGGCTACCAGCAAAAATAGCAAAGGCAATAGCCAGACTGATAACAGGATGCCTGAGCGCCAGGTGTAGTATCTTACGATACGACCCCTCAATGCCGCGTTTCATTAATTTTAGCACCACGTTTTCCTGATGCTCTTCTCTGGGCATTAGCTGGCTGGCCAGAAATGGCACAATGGTAAGAGACACAAATAAAGAGGCAATAATGGTAGTGATAACCGCTATTGGCAAACTACGGATAAAGTCTCCTGCAGCCTCTGGCAGAAAGCAGAGTGGTAAAAAAGCAAAAATCAGGGTAGCTGTACAACCTAAAACTGCCAGCCCGATTTGCTTGGTTGCCTCAATGGCGGCTTGGCGGCGGGGCATACCCGAACGCAGAAAGCGAGCAATGTTTTCAACAACTACAATTGAGTCATCAACCAGTAGCCCCAAAGCAATAACTAACCCCACTACACTTAGCTGATTAATGCCGAAGCCTGCCAGGTCGAGCATGGTAAGACCCATAGCTAGTGAAAGTGGAATGGATATCATAACAATAACCGATGCCCTGAAGCCCAAAGGTATGAGGGTAATTAATACCAAAAGAATGGCAATGCCGAAATCGCGCGTTAATCCTAATAAACGGGTGGAAACACTCTTGACCTGGTCGAAACTTTGCTCAAACCGGATATTTGGTGGAAGATTCTTTTTGAAATTGTCAATAACCGGGCGGATTTTATCTCCGGTGTCAAAAATATTACTTCCGGCTTTCATGTTTGCAGTTACAAACACGGCACGCTTGCCATTCAGCCTGCCCATGTACGATTCTTCTTCGTAATCCATGCTTACTACGGCAATATCTTTCAGATAGGTAACGGCGGTGCCTGAGGTATTTACAACGGTGTTCCTGATTTCTTCCAGATTTTCATAACTTCCGGACGTTTTTACGCTGAACTTCCTGCTCCCGATTTCGATATTTCCTGCTGGTATATTGGCGTTTTCTGACTGAATGGCTCCCAGAATACGGTTTAGCGGTATATGAAACTGCGCCATTTTGTCAAGATTAACCGCCACGAGCACCTGTTGTTTCGGGAAAGCCCATACCTCTGCTGCCTTGATAGATTTTACTTTCAGTAAATCTTCTTTTAGTAATCTTGCTTCTTTTTCCAGGTCTTTATATGGGGTAGTTTCTGATAGCAGAGCACATTGTATGATGTTTACACCTTCAGGCGTATAACGCATAATATCTATGCTGTAAATATCTGTAGGCAGCGTGTTCCGAATAGCGTTTATTTCTCTTACAACCTCGTTATATTTTTCGTCAACATTTACTTTGTATTGAAACTCAACCACAATGTTGGCCACGCCTTCATCAGAAGTAGATGTTACTTTTTTGATGTCGCTGATACCTGAAAGGCGGTCTTCTATTGGGTCAACCACCAGTTTTTCCATGTCGGCCGGAGACGTACCCGGATACACCACAATGATGCTATTGAAAACAGCCTTCAGGTCGGGGTCTTCGGCTTTGGGCATATTCAACAACGAGTTGACACCAATGGCCAGTATCATTATGAAAATAATGATAGTGAACTGGTAATTTTTTACGGAAAATTCTGCTAGACGCATTTGAATAATGTATTAGGTGTAACAAACAGCCACAGATATCGGCGGCTAATCTATTCAGTTGATATGCTTGTGCGTAATGGCCATTTACTGTAGACAGATAATGGCAGAATAACCTACTTCTGCACCAGTTTTACTTTACTTTTATCGCTCAGAAAATTGGTGCCTTTGGTAACTACGGGTGTTCCTTCCGGCAACCCGGCTGTTATAGCCACATACCTGCCAAAGATACCGCCAATGCTAACCGCATTTTTGCTAACACTTTTGTTATCGGCATTCAGCACGTAAACAAAGGCTTTGGTTTTGTCGGCTTCAACAAGTGCCTCTACGGGTATGGCTACTGATACCAGCCCTTTTCCTGTCGATATCTCCGCTTTTGCCACAAAACCTGATATCAGTTTTTTACCGTTGGGTTGTATCTGCAGTTCTGCTTCAAATGTACCGGTGGCCGGGTTAACGGCCTGCGCCAGTTGGGTAATGCGGGCGCTGAAAGGTTCGTTCGGGTAGGCATCCAGATACACAGTGGCCGCATCACCTGTTTTTACTTTTATCACATCTTTGTCTGCCAGACCCACGTTAACGGTATAAGCAGACTCGCCCGTTCCAAGTATAAATACCGGAGCAAACGGTGTAATTAATTCGCCCTGCTCAGCTATTTTTCTTAAAATGCGGCCGCTGGCAGGTGCATAAATCTTTGATAGCCTCTGGTTAAATTCTGCTACCTGTACGCTTTGTCTGGCAAAATCATAGCCTGTAGTAGCATCCTGCACATTGGTAAGGGTGGTGGCTTCGTCTGCATAGAGTTTCTTTGCGCGTTCCAGATCACGTTCAGATTTTTCAAGACCCAGCCTTGCCTGTTTTACTTGTGCATCTATTTCCGATAGGTCAAGTTCGGCCAGCAACTGGCCTTCTTTCACGTATTGACCTTCGTTTACATACACTTTTTTTATCATGCCTCCGGTTTTAAAGGCCAGTTTCATTTCTGATTTAGACACTAATACACCGCTGGCAACAATAGGTTCGCTAAGTGTTTTAATACTAGCATTCTGTACTTCAACCGGCAATACCTCTTCGGCTTCCTGCCGGGCAGTTTCTTTTTTCTTGCTGCAGCTTACCAGTACAAGGAATAAGAATGCATAAATGAGCGGAAAAAATTTCTTTTTCATATAAGGTCTGTTTATTTCTGATTAAAGCCTGATTTTTCTATTTTTTTGAGCCACTTTTTCCTGTACTCATCACTTGACAATCTTAAAGGTCCGATGGTGGTGGTACGTACTGGTTTTATGCCGCAGAATTCTAATGTCATGCGTTTCATAGCGTAATAGGTGGGTCGGCCGTTTACAAGCCAGTAATACCAAGCCGGCTGGTCGAGTGTACTGATGATGTGTGCGGTTTTACCTACCAGCAGTTTATCCCACCACAGTGAATTATCGCGTTTGGCAAACACAATGCCCGGCAGAAAAACCCTGTCGAGAAAACCTTTTAATAGGGCAGGAAATGACCCCCACCATACCGGATAGAAAAACACCAGGTGGTCGGCCCATTTTATTTTTTCGACAGACTCCAGTAAATCCGGCTCCAGTTCCATTCGTTTTCGGTACCCATAGCGCAGAATAGGGTCAAATTTCAAATCGGCTATAATTATTTCTTTTATTTCGGCGCCAGATGAGGTCAGGCCCTTCTTGTAAGCATCAAACAAAGCGAAATTGAAACTCTCGCTATCAGGATGCCCTTGTATCAGTAGTACTTTTTTCATCTTTGTTAAGAGATTATCTGACAGCCCCAACTTTATCAAGCATGGCTTTTTTTAGTAGTATGTCATATTTGGCAAGAGATTCTTGTAACCGCGCCGTAATTACCTCGTTTTGTGCCCGTAGGTATTCTATCAAAATAGCCTGACCATTGCGATACCGGCTGTCTACCACCTTAAAGTATTTGTCGGCTTTTATAGTGCCGTCTTTAGCGGTTGGCAGGGTTTTCCGGGCGGCTTCCCACTCAAAATAAGCCTGCGACACCTGTAATTGAATCTGCTTCTGCACTTCGTCAAGTTTGGTTTCCAATAAATTCTTCTGAATTTTAGCCTGTTGAATTTTGGATTTTTTCTCGTAACCATGAAAAACATCCCAGTTTAGCCCAATTTGCCCTATGGCGTAGGCCTGGTCTTTAAAGGTGTAACCCCTGCCCTGAAAGCCGGTACTGCCACCCACAAAAACCTGTGGCCGAAATGCGTTCATTTGTTGCAGTTTAATGGCAGATTCAGTGGCCTGAATGTTGGCTTTTAACTGATTGATTTCCTGACGGTTCATTATTGATTGTTCGCGGGCGGCCTCAATGTCTGTCCGGGTGTCGGCGTCAAGAAAAATGCTGTCAACCTGAATTTCAGTGCCGAAATCCCGGTTCATCAGAAAATTAAGGTAGGCTTTTGCTGTATTCCGGTTTTTGTCCATAGCGGCTACCTGTTGGTCAATTTTGCTTACCTCGTATTCTGCTGAATAAATTACATCTTTGGTAGCTACATTATTACTCACCAGTTTTTCATTCAGTTTTACAAAATCGTTCAGCACCTTGCGCGACACCTCAAATATCTTCTGCGCCTCTAGTGTTTGAAGATACTGCAGATAAGCGATAGTGATATTGTAACGTACTTCATTTTCAACAATCCGCTTTCGGGCCTCCTGGGCTGTCAGCAAGTCGTGCTGAATGAGCAAATTATAACGGATGTCGGTATTGTAAACCGGATACTGAAAAGTAAATTTGGTATCATGAAAATTGTTCGGAGCCAATTGCTCATTCACATTTTCTATTTGCGGAAAACTGTTAGAGTTGGTCAGTCTGTTCAGTGTAGAGTAAACGGGGTTTAGCAAATCGCCAACGGGAAACGCTAAACGTCGGCCTCCTGCTGCCAGGGTATAATTAGGCGCAAAAGTAATTTTTGGCGAAAAATTAGCCTTGGCCTGTTTTACGTTCTCCTGTGCTTTCTCAATTTCAAGGGTTTCCTGTCTTAAAGCCAGATTATTTTTCAGTCCTTCCTGAATGTAGGATTCCAAAACCGGAGAAGTAATTTGCCCTGTGGCCACAAAAGGGCATAGAATGGCAATCAAAATGAATTTTTTCATATCTCACTGACGCTTTTTCAATTAATGAACAGTGTTAAGTTATAGGCTCAAATAAACCCGTCGTGTAAGACGGGCCTTATTTTTAGATTTTTACGCTTGTTACCACCATGTTAGAGCTACATTTGGCTACTATTTTGTGGTCGGTGTTCAATATCTGGCATTCAATGTTAATAACAGTTTTACCTGCTCTGATAATCTTTGACTTAACCAGCAAAGTGTCTCCTATTTTGGCAGGTAAAAGGTAGTCGGCATTCAGGTTTACGGTTGTGTAAAAGTTTTCCCGGCCCAGCATAAAAACGGTCATGCCCATTATTTCGTCCATCATGGCGGCAGCCGTGCCGCCGTGCAGAATTTTAGCCGGGTTTGTCATGTCGTCTCTTACTACAAATTCAACCGTTACCGACCCTTCTTCTATTGATATTAATTTCCCATTGAGCCATCTGCCCAGTGCTGAGGGGCTTAGTTCAGAGGCATGTTTGCCAATATGTGATTTGAAATACTCAAGAACCTGACTCATCGGCGATGCAAGTTTAAATAAATTGATAGAACAGTTTATATTTTACGTTTCAGTAATTCAACGAATCGCTCATAGGCATGTTGCAGGCGTGGAATACGCTCTGTTTCTTCAAACATGGTCGACCGTTTTTTCAGGTGAATAGTTACCAGCCCATGCACGGTTGCCCAGATCATTAATGAGGTCCCTTCTACGTCATCTACTTCAAAATACCCGGCTTCAATGCATTCTTTTACTATTTGCCGAAGCATTTCAAAGGCAGCTCTGCCTTCTACCCATATTTCTTCCCGGCACTCAATGGTTTCAATCGGCGACACCATCAGAAACATCAGCTCGTATAGTTCCGGATTCTCGAAGCCATATTCCAGATAGTACCTGCCCATGTTGATTAATCTTTCAAACGGGTCTCGTATATTTAGTACTCTTTGAAACTGTTCAATTAGTTTCTGGAACGACTCATGATGTAAATCAAACAGCAATTCACTTTTGTCTTTGTAATACAGATAAATAGTTCCGGGGCTGTATTCAATGGCATCTGCAATATTCCGGATACTTGTTTTTTCAAAACCCTGCTCAATAAACAACCTCCGAGCGGCATCCATAATCAGGCGCTTCATTTCATGTTTCTCTCTTTCTTTTCTTTCGGCTATCCCCATCTGGCTCAGGTATTTTAATTAACAATGCAAATAAAATGAACGGTGTTCAGTAAAACAAATTCTAATCAATTTTTTACATAAACGGAAGATATAAAATTTATTCGGCTTCAATACAAAAGGCTGCCTCAACAGAAACAGCCTTTAGGTAATTATCTACAGTTCAATCAAATTTCAATAATATTAAATTTATAATCCAGCGGAGCCAGCGAATCAAGCAGTTTTTGAATAAACTGGTGGTCGTTCAGGTAAAAATTCAGGAAATTCTCTTTTCTTTCCTGTAGCCCTCCACCCGGGAAGAGCCTTTCTTTCAGAGCCAACAACTGGCTAACCGAGCTTTCCTGGTTACGTTCTTCGGCGCGTTTAATACGTTTTTCCAGGTGTTCCAGCGCATTGATGCTCTTGGCCTTAACGCCTTCAACAGGGCCTTTCATGGTTGCTTCAATGATTGTGGCCTTTTTCAGAATCCTTTCGAAAATGTCATTTATTTCATCAATTTCAAAAGCCAGACTCAGCGATTTCCTCGAGTTTTTTTCTACAAAACTTTTTCTGAGTGTAACTTCATCAGCAAACAGTTCTTCGGTGGTAATACCCAGTTTGTCTATTTTTTTTCGGCTGGCCTCGTTCACTACTAAAGCAAAGTTACGGGGCATCAGCAACGGAAACGATTCCTGATAATGGTCAAACACGCCTTTCAGTTGTAGCCAGTAAGGTACTTCTGATGGCCCGCCAATGTAAGCAAGATTAGGCAGGATGGTCTCCTGATAGAGAGGCCGAAGCACTACATTCGGGCTGAATCTCTCCGGATTAGTGCCAATTAACTGAAGTATCTCCGCTTCTGAAAAACGAATGTCTGTATGTAGTACTTTATATTGGTTGTCTTCTTTTACAATGCGTTCTCTGGTGCTGTCTTCCAGATAAAAGAAGTTAATTTCGCGAGGGGTAATTTGTGTGTGGTAGCCAAGTGCCTGTAGTTGATCAGAAGTGCTTTTTACAATATGGCTGGCTGAATGCTGAAGAATGTCGTCTTTCATAACCGGGGCGAAGAGGGCTTTCAAATCTGCCGAGTCGGCATCAAGGCATATCAGACCCTGGTCTTGAAACAGATGGCTCATATAACATCGTACCGCATTGGCCAGTGTGTCATGGTTCAGATAGGCATTCTGAAAAAACTCTACCCGTTCGGGTATCTGGTCACAGATGGCGCGCAGCTCCTTAGGATTCATGCGTCCTACGGCTCCTTTCTGGGTGGTTTCCCACTTATAGTTTTTACCGAAAAGGTTAAAAACCGAAATCTCGTCGAAATCGTGGTCTTCACTGGCCATCCAGTAGACAGGTACAAAATTATAGTCTGGAAATGCGTCTTTTAATTGTTTAGCCAGGTTAATGATGGTTACAATCTTGTAAATAACATAAAGCGGGCCTGTAAAGATATTCAGCTGGTGGCCGGTGGTTACAGTAAAGGTTTTATCATCTAATAATAAAGAGAAATCGGGTTTTGAATCAAGATTGGCATATTGTTTTTCCAGAACCGATACCAGGGTCTGGCGTTTTTCCTGCGTGAAAGCCCTTGATTGAATAGCTTTTCTGAATCCTTCAATGTCAGGATATTGATTATAGAAAGAAGTAAGCGTCTCGTTTTTTGTGATATAATCTAAAAACAATTTCGGGAAAGCGCCAACGGCTTTCAAATCTAAGGTCTGCAAAGGCATAAATAAGGCTCGATTTCTTTATTTTTCTGATAACAAGAAAATGATTAGACAGGTTTCAAATTATCTGAGTGGGTAAAACTATTTACCCCATTCCGGTAGATTAATGACGAAAAGGTCTATTTATAATTGTACAACGAAAACCCAACCATATATTTATAACCGGACCTCATTTTTTACCTCCGGGCTTGGAGGGTTCTTACAGGTACATGCCCTCGATTAAATCTTTGTATTTCTGGGTAATCACTTTTCGTTTCGGCTTAAGGGTAGGGGTTATTTCACCGTCCTCTATGGTCCATGCTTTGGGTAAAAGCTCAATTTTCTTTATTTGCTCGTAAGGGGCAAATTCTTTGTTGAAACGATGCACCTCATCCAGAATCAGTTTATGTACTTCAGGTTTTTTGGCCATTTCGGCATCAGTAGTGTACGATATGCCATGAGCTGCGCACCACTCTTTCAGGGCGGTAAATTCAGGTACTATCAATGCAGAAGGAAACTTCTCTCCTTCGCCCACCACTATAATTTGCTCAACATAAACAGACTCCTTTATTTTGTTTTCTAAAACCTGCGGAGCTACATATTTACCACCCGATGTCTTGAAAATCTCTTTCTTGCGGTCTGTTATTTTCAGGTAACGACCTTCTTCCAGTTTGCCAATATCGCCGGTGTGCAACCAGCCGTCAGCATCTATGGCTTCACGGGTTAGTTCAGGTAGGTTGTAGTACCCCAGCATAACGTTGGGGCCTTTAAATAGAATTTCTCCGTCCTCTGCTATCTTCACTGTTCCGCCATCAATAATCGGCCCAACGGTTCCAATCCGCAAGTCAAGTGGTTGGGTTCTGTTGGTAGCTATTACCGGCGATGCCTCTGTCATGCCATATCCTTCAGAAACGGGAATACCCGCTGCCCAGAAAACCCTTGCCAGACGTGGCTGCAAAGCGGCTGCTCCTGAGCATACCAGCCTGATGTTACCACCCAGCGCCTCTTGCCATTTGCTGAATACGAGTTTCTGCATCAGTTTTAGCTGTACGTTATACCACCAGCCGGCATTTACGTTGGGGTCATATTGCAGGCCCAGTTCAAGTGCCCGGAAGAAAATACGGCGTTTTAAACCACTTAATTCATAACCTTTGGCCACTATTTTATCGTAAACTTTTTCAAGGAGGCGGGGTACTGTAGTAAAAATCTGTGGTTGCACATCTCTCAGGTCTTCGGCAATGGTGTTCATGTTCTGGGCGTAATAAATAGAAGTACCCGTACGCATGTACAGATACAGCACCATGCGCTCATACACGTGGTTTAATGGCAGAAAACTTAAAGCTTTGCAGGATGGGTCAATCGGGAAATAGTTTTTGCAGGCTTCAAAGTTACTGATCAGGTTTTGGTGCGACAGCATTACGCCTTTGGGCCTGCCGGTTGTGCCTGATGTATAAATGAGGGTCAGTAAATCATCTGTTCTGATTGATTTTTTTATTTCCTCTATTGCTGATTTGTTTTCAGCCGTTTCGTTCTCTGTTACCTCCTTCCAGTGGCTGGCTCCACTAATTTTATCAAAAGTGAAAATAGTTTTCACCGAGGCTACTTCTCTGGCTGCCTCTTTTGCCCTTTCGAATAGGGTCTGGTCTCCGGTAAAAACATAAGAGACGCCTGCATCCTGAAAAATGTACCTGTAATCTTCTACAGTAATATTTGGGTAGAGAGGCACATTAACAGCGCCTACCTGTTGCATGCCAAAATCTATGATGTTCCATTCCGGGCGGCTCTCTGAAATAACAGCAATTTTATCGCCTTTTTTTACCCCCAGTTTCAACAAACCGTAGCTGAAACTGTTAACACTTTCAATAAAGTCAGTAGCCGGAACTTTTACCCATTCTCCATTTATTTTTGATGCAAAAACATCGGGTTTATTATGAAGGGCAATAGATTCGGTTAGTAATTCAAATACACGGTTAATAGATTGACTCATGTTAACAGGGGTTTGGTTGGGCGCAAATTTAAGAAAAAAACAACGGCAGCCATAAAATGTTAAACGGGGTCAACATCAACTACCACATCAACTTCTTTATGCGCTCTGATTTGTTGCATTTCTGTTATGGTTTCTCTTAAAAACGCTTTGGCAGCCTTTATATTCAGCTTGTCTTTTTCAAGTTTCAGCATAATATCAAATAAAAACTTGTTTCTGATACGCTCAATTAGTGCCTTTTCAGGCCCCAGCACGCGCGCTTTACCGAGTTTATCTAATAGTTTGTCAGCCAGCCAGTGGGCGGCTTTTTCTGCCTTTTCGGCCTCTTCGTGCTTGATGGTAATTGAAATAAGCCTAGAAAACGGTGGGTACAGATAGCTTTCTCTTTCTGATATCTCTTCCTGATAAAACCCGGGGTAATCGTTTATTATTACTTTTTGTAAGATAGACTGGTCTGTATTATTGGTCTGTATCAACACCCTGCCTCTTTTGGCACGCCTGCCCGCCCGGCCACTCACCTGCGTGAGCATCTGAAAGGCTCTTTCTGACGCCCGGAAATCAGGGAAATGAATCATGCGGTCGGCATCAAATATACCTACCAGGCTCACCTGGTCAAAATCCAGCCCCTTGCTAATCATTTGTGTGCCCACCAGTATGTCTGTGCCGCCTTGCTCAAACGCTGCTATGATATTCTGATACGCGTTTTTTGTGCGGGTGGTATCCAGGTCCATGCGCTGAACCCGTGCCTCCGGGAACATGATTTTCAGATCGTCTTCCAGTTTTTCTGTACCAAAACCAACGGTTCTTATCTTGCCTGAACCGCAAACCGGACAAGCCCTTGGCACCTCTTCCTTGTGCCCGCAATAGTGGCAGCGTAATTCTTTCGAGTGCATATGGAAAGTAAGGCTTACCGCACATTGCTCACACTCAGACACCCAACCGCACTCCTGGCAGTTCAGGTAAGGAGAATAGCCGCGCCGGTTCTGAAAAATGATGGTCTGCTCACGATTGGAAAGATTATTCTGAATGCCTTCATGAAGCACGCTCGAAAAATCGTTTTTCATATTTTTCGATTTCCGTTCTTTTTTCAAATCCACCAGCATAATTTCAGGCAATTGAGCCTCGCCAAAACGTTGATTCAGCTCAACAAAACCATACCTGCCTGTTTGTGCCTGATAGTAGCTTTCAACGGAGGGTGTTGCAGAGCCTAACAGGATTTTGGCTCCCTGTTTCAGCCCCAGCATGATGCCTACGTCGCGTGCATGATACCGCGGGGCGGGGTCAAACTGTTTGTAAGAGGTCTCGTGTTCTTCATCAATTATTACAAGACCCAGATTATCCATTGGTAAAAATATAGCTGAGCGTACTCCTACCACAAACTGATAGCGGCCGTCAATAATACCTCGCCAGACCTCAACCCTTTCATTATCTGAGAACTTGGAATGGTACACACCCATTTTATCGCCAAACACACGTTTCAGCCGAACGACTATCTGCGTAGTAAGGGCAATTTCAGGTAATAGATACAGCACCTGCGAGCCGCCTTCCAGTACCTTCTGAATTAAATCGATATAGATTTCGGTTTTACCGCTCCCGGTAATTCCATGCAATAATACAATGTCTTTTTCCTGAAAATTCTGAAGTATTGCATCACTTGCCGCCTGCTGTGCAACGGTCAATTCAATTTTAAGAGGTTCTGTCGGGAAATCATCACCAAAGCGTGAAACGGTTACTTCAAATGGCTCTAGTATTCCCTTATTAATCAGGGTGTTTAAGGCAGAATCGGAGGTTTCGCCTTCTATAAAAACCGACTTATCTATACCATCAGTGTTTTTGGCTGGCAAATCATGAATAGGAATATGTTTGAGGTATTCCATAATTACCATTTGCTGTTTTGATGATTTACTGAGCGAATCAACCAGATTCAATACTTCTTCACTTCCTTCATAAACGCGTTTCAAACGTACTTTTTTGGCAATTTTCGGCTTATATTTTTCCTTCACCTCTTCATACATAATGATGGCGTGCTTGCTGATAAGCGATTTTATCATCGCGTTGATGTTCTTTTCACCAACAAACTTCAGGGCATCGTCATAAGTAAGAGAGGTTTGGGTATTCAGTATTTCCAGAAACGCTTTCTCTTTGTCATCAAGCAGCTCGGGATAATCAAAATCCGGGTTCAGTTGTATTCTTGACTGGCTGCTCACTTTCAGTCCGGAGGGCACAGCCACATTCATTACCTCACCAATGCTGCACATGTAGTATTCGGCAATCCACTCAAAAAGCCATAATTGTGACGACGTAACCAGGGGGTCAATGTCCAGGAGTTCAAGTATGTATTTGGCCTGGTATTTTTCCGGCGGTTTAGTGTGTATTTTTCCTACCACGGCTGTTACAACCCTGTTTTTTCCGAATTCTACAATTACGCGTGCTCCTGTCTTGATGTCGTTCACAAAGTGGCGGGGTACGCGGTAAGTAAACATACGCGGAATAGGCACCGGCAGAATAACGTCGGCAAAGTAGGTGGTTTCAACAGAAAAAAGCTCTTCGGTCATTTTTGGCAAACTAAGGTATTCTAAAAAAACAGTTTAAATGAAAGCAGACCTAAGCCCGCTAAATATAAACGTTTTTTAAGTTATTCAGGTATTGAGTATCAATTTATGCCTGAATGCTTATTGAATAAACAATGATTGAGCCGACTTGATTCAAAAACAGATAGATATTAAAGCGCCTTTGAGAGAGAGAGTAAAGCCGGGTAATGATAATCACCCGGCTTTCTGTACAACTTTAAAAAATTGTATCAATAAGCAGATAGCCATTCAGGCTGATGATAATAAACGCTACAACCCAGGCTGTGTATTTTACCCAGTTTGGGTTTGCAAATGCGCCCATTTTCAGTTTGTCAGACGTAAAGGCTACTAACGGCACCACTGCAAAGCTTAATTGCAAAGACAGAATTACCTGGCTAAGCACCAGCAAATCTGAAGTGCCTCTTTCGCCATAAATAATAGCAACAATCAGTGCCGGCACAATGGCAATTAAGCGGGTAATTAATCTACGTAGCCAGGGCTTCAGTTTAATGTTCAGAAAACCCTCCATTACAATCTGCCCGGCAAGTGTACCGGTCAGGGTAGAGTTTTGCCCTGCTGCCAGAAGAGCCACTGCAAAAAACAAACCGGCCAGTTTTACACCCAGAATGGGGTCTAAAAGATGGTAGGCATCTGTAATATCGGCCACGTGCTGGTTGTTTGAAAAGTGGAAGGTAGCCGCAGCCATGATAAGTATGGCAGCATTGATAAAAAAGGCAAGGAATAATGATACCGTAGAGTCTATGGTAGCATATTTTATGGCTTGTCTCTTGGCTGGCACGGTATCTTCAATTTTACGGGTTTGCACAATGCTTGAGTGCAGGTAAAGGTTATGTGGCATAACCGTTGCCCCCAGAATACCAATGGCAATGTAAAGCATTTCAGGGTTTACCACAATCTGGGTGCTTGGTACCAGACCTTTGGCCACGCCAAACCAGTCGGGGTTTGAAACAATGATTTCATACCCGAAGCAAAGCAGAATAATCAGTATCAGTGCGCCCACTATTACTTCAATGAGTCTGAAACCCTTGTTTTGTAAAAACAGAATAAAGATTACGTCAACGGCTGTAATGATGATACCATACGTAAGCGGAATATTAAAGAGCAGGTTTAGGGCCACGGCTGCACCTATTACTTCGGCCAGGTCGCAGGCAGCAATGGCTACTTCTGCCAGAATCCACAACACAAATGAAACGGGTCTTGAATAAGCATCACGGCAGGCCTGCGCCAGGTCTCGCCCGGTGGCAATGCCCAGTTTCAGCGAGAGGTGCTGCAGCAGCATGGCAAACAAATTAGATATTAAAATAACCGAAAGCAGGGTGTAGCCAAATTTGGCACCGCCGGCAATATCGGTAGCCCAGTTGCCAGGGTCCATGTATCCTACTGCCACCATCAGCCCCGGCCCGATAAAGGCCGAGAGTTTTTTCCAGAAGCCTCCGGATGTATGAACAGCAATGCTGCCGTGTACTTCCGGCAGCGAAACACTATTGGTTTTGGTTTTCCAACCTTTATTTTGGTCTGTTGGTAATGTCTTCTCCATGGTAGTTCAGCTACGCTAAATCTAAATTTTATGCAATAATAAAAACAAAAATGTGGTTATCAAAATAAAATTTTAGGTATGTCTAAAAATTTGATTAATCAGGTATAACTTTTACTTTTGTGCTTGTATCACCATCTTTTTTAAGGTATATGACTTCATTTACAGAGGAAAACTATCTGAAAATTATTTACATGCTGAGCGAGCAGAATGGCGGAAATGAAGTTAGTACCAACGAGTTGGCCGAACATACGCAAACCAAGGCAGCCTCGGTTTCTGATATGCTACGCAAACTGGCCGAGAAGAATTTTATTAATTATCGCAAATATCAGGGGGTAACCTTAACCAAAGAAGGGCAGCACATAGCATTAAGTATTATCCGTAAGCACCGGCTGTGGGAGGTTTTTCTGGTAGAAAAACTGGGCTTCGGTTGGGACGAAATACATGACATTGCCGAGCAGCTTGAGCATATAGATTCTAAAGAACTGACTGAAAAGCTGGACGACTTCTTAGGTAATCCGCAATTTGACCCACACGGTGACCCCATTCCGGATGCCAAGGGTAAAATGCCGATGCTCAGGTCATATAAGTTATCTGAAATACCTGTAGCCCACACAGTAGCAATGGTTGGGGTGTCAGTACATTCACCTGCTTTTTTGCAGCACCTTGACAAAAACCATATCACGCTTGGCTGTCATATTAAAATTCAGGAAGTAAGTGATTTCGATAAGTCTTATACGGTTTTAATAGATAACGCGCATATTGTTTTTGTAAGTAACGAAGTTGCCAAAAACCTGCTTGTGCAGTAAAAGCTGTTAAAGTTTTATAATTTAAGCTGATTATGCGCTTCTTTTCATAATTTTGTGTGTTAAATATATAGCCCTGTCAGAGATTAGAGCCCAATCTCTTCTTTTTTGAGGTAACCTATATTGTTAAACCTTGCATGAATATACTTGATAAATACTTAATCAAACGATTTCTCACAACTTATATATTTGCGGTTCTGGTTATTGTTTTGATTATCATGGTGATTGATTTTGTGGAGAAAAACGATGATTTTATCCAGAAACAGGCACCTATGCGAGCTATTCTGCTACAATATTATGCCAATCTTGCTCCATACTGGGCCAATTATATCAGCCCGCTCATGATTTTCATATCAACAGTATTCTTTACAGCCCAGATGGCTGCGCATACCGAGATTGTAGCCATTCTGAGCAGCGGTGTAAGTTTTCCGCGTCTGATGCTGCCTTACTTTTTAGGCTCTTCAGTTATTGCTGTTTTTTCATTTGTAATGGTAGGCTGGATACTCCCCAAAGCCAATACCGAACGGCTGGCATTTGAGAATGTATATGTGAACGACAAGTTTTACTTTTCAACCCGTGACTTCCACACTGCAGTAGCGCCCAATACCTATGCGTATATGTCGAGCTATAATAATGACGCCAAGACGGGGTATGATTTTACGCTTGAGAAAATTGTTAATAATAAACTGGTAGAAAAGCTAAGCGCCAAACGGATTGACTGGAACGACAGCACAAAAAAATGGCGGATACACAACTATAAAATCAGAACGCTGGGGGTAATGAAAGACAAAATGGTTTATGGTGACACACCAAAAGATACCACCATTAATCTGTCGCCCAAAGATTTTGAGAACGAGCACCAGATACATGAATCATTTACGATTCCTGAACTGCGAGAAAAAATCTCTCTCATCAAGACCCGCGGTGCTGAAGGGATAGAATCTTATGAAATTGAACTTTATCAGCGTTTTGCCACGCCCTTTGCGGTTATCATACTTTCTTTAATGGGTCTTATTGTGTCTGCGCGCAAGGCCAGGGGTGGGGTAGGTTTCCAGATAGCCGTGGGGTTCGTGCTGGCGTTTGTTTATATTCTGTTTTATATCATGTCTAAAGGTATTGCCGAGTCTGGCAATATGCCTCCTATACTGGCCGTCTGGCTGCCCAATATTGTATTTGGTATGATTGGTACCGTCATGTACTTTACCGTGCCGCGGTAATTATCTAAGTATTATTTTTGCTGTACTAACAACCCTGGTTGCCCATAGCTCATGCATTTTTGCTGAAAAATGCAACTGGTCGTTGGCAATGTAGGCTGCCTCAGGGTGTTCGCGCGTCAGAGTAGTTATATCAATATAAGAAATTCCCATTTTGTCGCAGGCATCTTTTGCTACTTTATTGAAGGCGTCAATATCCCTTGCGATTTTTTCTCTGTTATAGGCCTGTGCGTAGGGCGTAATACTGTAGTCAGGTATCGATAAAACAAATATACGCCTGGTATCAGCATGGGCAAGGGTAGCGCTTGTTTCCAAGAGTTCGGTAAATTCTTTTTTATAAGTATCAATGCTTTGGCCGTTAAACTGGTTGTTAACGCCAATCATAAGCGACACCATATCGTAAGGGCCTGCAGGTTTGGTGCGGGCCACGGCATCGGCAAGGTTACGGGTGGTCCAGCCGGTTCCTGCTACTACGTCAAACCTATTTATTGTAAAATCACTTTTCAGCAATTCAATCAGCTGGTTAGCCCAGCGGTCTTTTTCCAGTATACTTTCGCCTATTGTGTAAGAGTCTCCCAAAGCCAGAAAGTTTCTCTCAGGAATTTTCTCCTCTTTTTGGGGGGATAATTCAACAGTTGATGGCGAGCCGCCAACACATGAAAACAGAAAAGTCGCCAGCGATAATTGAGCAAAAAATTTATACATAACTGATATAACCTGATTTAAACGTTTATGTACTATTCTGTAATTATATTTAGATTATAAACGGGAATTTAACGGTAGAAGTCCTATTTTTGCAAAATTTTATTAAAACCTATATTCCGTTTCGGCGGCTGATATAATTATGAAAGTTGTTTTAGCCTATAGTGGAGGATTAGACACCTCGTTTTGCGTAAAGTACCTGACCGAAGAGCTGGGTCATGAAGTGCATTCCGTATTGGTTGATACGGGTGGGTTCACAGAAGAAGAAATCAAGGATATTGAAACAAAGGCGTATGAACTGGGCGTTAAAAACCATCATACCGCACGCATGGTAGGCGAATATTATCAGAAATGTATCAGGTATCTGGTGTATGGCAATATCCTGAAAAACAATACGTATCCGCTTTCAGTAAGTGCCGAGCGTATGTTTCAGGCAGTAGCAGTGGCTGACTACGCCAAAGAAATTGGCGCCGAAGCTGTTGCACACGGAAGCACAGGTGCCGGAAACGACCAGGTTCGTTTTGATATGGTTTTCAGAATCGTTCTTCCTAATGCGCAAATTATTACACCTATCCGTGACCTGCGGTTGTCGCGTGAGGCTGAAATAGATTTTCTGAAGTCGAAAGGCGTAGTGCGCGAATGGCATAAAGCAGCCTACTCAATTAATAAGGGTTTATGGGGAACCTCAGTAGGAGGTAAAGAAACCCTCACTTCTGATGGATTCTTACCTGAAAGCGCATTCCCGACACAGGTAACCAGGAAAAAGGGAAGCGAGATAACGCTACAATTCATCAAAGGTGAACTCAAAGGTGTAAACGGCCGCCGGTTTAAAAATCCGGTAGATGCCATCCGTCGTTTGTCAGAGCTAGCCTCTCCGTATGGGATTGGCCGTGACATCCACGTGGGCGATACCATTATCGGTATTAAAGGCCGTGTAGGATTCGAGGCCGCTGCTCCGTTGATTATCATCAAGGCACACCATTTGTTAGAGAAACACGTGCTTACCAAATGGCAGCAATACTGGAAGCAGAACCTTGCCGAATGGTATGGTATGCTTTTGCACGAAGGCCAGTTCCTTGAGCCACTGATGCGTAATATTGAAACGTTTCTTGAAAGTACCCAAACCAATGTAACTGGTGAGGTGCGTGTGCAACTGGCACCGTATCATTTCCAGTTATTGGGTATCAAGTCAGACTACGATATGATGTCGCCGGTATTTGGCAGCTACGGAGAAATGAACAATGCGTGGTCTGGCGATGATGTAAGAGGTTTCTCTAAAATCATGTCAAATCAGGTAATGATTCATGAAAAAATTGCCGAACTGGCTGCGAAGAAGTAAGGTAATAACATTAATAAAAAGTTATTGGCTTTTAATTGATTACTATAAGTGAGACCCCGAAAATACGATGCTTTCAGTATTTTCGGGGTTTCACTTTTTGTTTGCAATCAATGCCCAATAGTATAAATTGAACCCGTACAGATTCAATGTTTGCTACCATTTAAAAAGTAAACTTGTATTCAAAAAACCATTTTTTTATTATTCGCTTAGTTTCATTAGCTTTGTGAAATAGCATCTTGCTATTATACCATTTTTTAAATACATTAAATTATGAAAACAGAGAAAACTGAAAGTGCTCAAGACACATTTACCCTTGAAGAATGGACAAAACCCTCAGTAGAAATACTTTCTATAATGGAAGTAACTATGGGTTCGAGCGATGCAGGAGAAGATTATGCATCTGAAATAAGCTAATGCTAGCATAAATTACTCACATCTGTAACATGAGAATAAATACAGGAGTGTTTGCAGATGTGAGTATTTTTAAGCCTTACATTTCAGTTCACCACTACAATATTTCCTGAATACATTAAATTGAGGCATTCCAGGGTATCAATTGTACACTGAGATTCTTCTACTTTGAATTTCTGCATGAGCTTCTGAATCAAATCTTTTACAAGAATGGGCTGTTCCAAGTATAGCCAGATTATAGCTCCAGTATGATTCAGGTTAATATAGTTGCCACTTTTCAAATCCATTATGACTGTTTCATTATCAAATTCAACGAATTGCAAATCATTTGTTTTGCGGGCAACAAAACTTTCAAGGTGTAATAACTTTTTCATTTCTATCATTTTTTGATAACCATTGCCGATACTTGGCACAATTATCAGGCAAATTTATAAATATATTTAGATTTAATGTTTAATTATTGGGGGTTTGGTTTGCGTATTTTATCGGAAATTGAATTTCCGGAATTACTGTCTTGCGAATTTTCTGTACCAGATGTAGTAATTAAATATGGCATAACACCAGAAACTATCAGTGGTATTCAGTTAACAAAAAAAGGATTCTTCTACAAAATTGACGAGCAGGCATTGTTGTTTAAAGTTACCAACGTTGCTAATTATTATGCTTTTGGTGGACACACCGTGGTAGTTGAACCCTGCGCTGAACAGGAAATGCGAACCATCAGGCTTTATATTCTGGCAACTGTGATGGCCGGAATCCTCACTCAAAGAAAATTATTGCCTTTCCATGCTTCTGCCATTATTCGCAATGAAGCTTTGATTCTGATTGCGGGCGAATCTCAGGCCGGGAAATCGACTACTCTGGCAGGTTTAATTAAAAGAGGGTTTAATATATTTGGGGATGATGTATTGGTACTAAAAAAAGATGAAGACCAAATGGTACTGGTCAGTGCTTCATATCCGATGATTAAACTCTGGGATGACACAATCGAAAAACTTAATGATGATGCTTTCCGTGACCGCTCGTTCAGAATCAAATATGATTTGGAAAAATTCGGCATCTTTTTTCATAAGCAATTTAACAAAGATCAATATCCTATAAAGAAAATTTATATTATCAAAAAAAAGGATATCCCTGATGTAAGTATTAAAACTCTAAGCGGAATTAACGCCTTTGAGGCGTTAAGAAGTCATATTTACCGGCCCATTCTATTACAAAGTAATACTATGCTATCCCGTAGCTTTACGATTCTAACAGAACTTTCAAAGTCTGCAGTTATTCTTGAAGTATCGAGGCCACTTGTCTGCAACCCCGCAGACCTGATAAACCATATTGAAGCTTCTATCCTTCAGTAGACTGATGAAAGAATCTTCTTCAAAAAATCCTATATAAAAAGATTAATCAAACAATGGGTTTAATATTCGGACGTATCAATAAAACCGGGAAAAAGGTAGATGAGACGATTCTGGAAAAGGTTTTTCAGTCTGTTTCTCGCATTACGCCGGATGAAGGCTCGTCATGGACAGATACGGATATAGTCTTGGGAAATACCCACCTTATTGAAGATGCATACCCTTACCTGGCGCACCTAATTATTACGGCTGATGCCCGTATAGATAACAGGCCTGTATTAGCTTCTATGTTGGGCAATAACGTAAATTTACTAAATGATGCCCAACTCATATTGATGACATTTTACAAGTGGGGCGAAAAATGCGTACAATTTCTGGAAGGAGAATTTGCCTTTGTGATATGGAACAAGGCAAGCCATGAACTCTTTGCGGCAGCCGACCCGGTAGGTCATAGACCATTATATTATTATGATTCTGGGGATGAATTTATCTTTTGTAATGAAATAAAAGGGGTTACGGCCGTTAAACAAACACCTGATATTTTCAATGAGGATGCCCTGATTGATTACTTTTTTAAAAAGGGACTACCCGGGCACACTTACAATCAGGAGGTGTTTTCGCTCTGTGGCGGTAACATACTAACACTTAAACATGGAAAAGTTGGCATAAAAAAATACTGGCGGCTGCAAGCAAGTGGAAAATATTCTTTTAAAAAAGAACAGGATTGGTACGACTGTCTGCTTCATTTAGTCTATAACGCCGTTGAAAAAAGGCTGGACTATGAACGCCCGGTGGGTCTTACTCTAAGTGGCGGGCTTGATTCTTCTTGCCTGGCTTTTGTACTTTCAGACCTGCTGCAAAAAAGAAATAAACCTCTTTATACTTTTTCCTCGGTATTGCCTGTTGGCTATGAGGGCATTGCCAGAGATGAGCGTAAATACATCGAATCCATTGGGAGGCGATATCCAAATATTATACAAAATTTTGTTGATTCTTCCGAAATCGGATCTATTGATAGTTTAAACGAAAGTTTTTTATTGGACGAAAGTATTCCAAATCCATTTCATTATCTGGATAAAGCAATACTCTCCTTAGCCAGAGAAAAAAAAGTACATACTTTATTTACCGGGTACGGAGGAGACTTTGGGGTTTCATGGAAAGGTGATTCGGTTGTTTATCAATTAATCTATCTAAGGCAATTTAAAGAGGCGTTACAGCTAGTAAAGGAGTTTGGAAAGCGGGAAAACCTATCAATGTTACAAGTGTTTGTTAAGAAATTTATTCCCCATACAGAGTTGTACAGGCATCTTCGACCTTTGTTAAAAATGGGGAGGATAAACTGGCAAAATGAAACTACGCTGAAAAATGATTTTGTAAAAAAATACAGCCACAGGGTAATCGAATATACCCCTTTGAAAGATTTTCATTCGAATGCTGGGTATCAGATAAATGAAGGCCGTTTCGGAAAAATAACTGCTATGTTTCATACAAGAAACGCTGCTTTCGGCATAGAATCGGCCGTTCCTTACTTAGATAAGTCCATTCTGGAGTTTTTGATGGATATTCCTCTGCCTTTTTTTGTGAAAGGAGGAATCCCAAGAAGTCTTATTAGAAACATTATGAAAGGAAATGTGCCTGATGAGATTACCAGACGAATGGATAAACTTCCATACTCGCCCGGATACCAAAACAAAATAAAGAGTCAAAAGTCTTTGCTTCAGACAATCTCAAGTCTTAATAAATATGAATTTATTTTTGATAAGTACCTTGACAAACATAAAATCATCAATAATTTTATTAACATTAAACCCGAAGAAGGATTTACCCCCGCTGAAAACATAGTTGGGATAAGATTAATGCAGGCCGTCAACGCAGCCGTTGTAATCAGCAGGTTAAAAGAAGAAAACTATCATTTTAAATTTGTCTGACGCAGAATACCGATTAACATAACACTAAAAGTATTCGTCAATAATTTAGTAATCAATCACCTTATCAGACAACATGTAATGAAAATCGCAATTCCATTTTAACCAATACGCCAGTTTCAATAATAGAAGAATTGCATGAAACTTAAAGTTTTGGGTAAGTGATATCAGGCATTATCGATAATCTCTGCTACTGCCGTGCATTTATCAAAATCGGCTTCATAAATTTCAAATTCGTTAGTTAGTGCTGCGCTTGCCATGCTCACATCCGCCTTGCGGTATTCCATTCTGCTGTTTACAATTCCCTTGCCTGTCATGTGCAGGGCATGGACACCCGCCTCTAACAATAGCGCTGCGTTCTGGGCGCTTACACCACTGCCTGCCATAATTTCTATTCTATTGGCTGCCTTTTCAGCTAATTGTTTCAGCAGGCCTATGCCGTCAATGGCTGTATTCTTTTGCCCTGAGGTAAGTATTCTTTCGCAACCTGTTTCAATAACCGCTTCCAACGCCTCAAAAGGCTCTACGCTTACATCAAATGCTCTGTGAAAAGTTACTTTCATGGGCTGAGCCAGTTCAACTAATTCTTTTGTACGTATGGCATCAACCGTACCGTCCGGATTCAGGATACCAAACACTACACCGTCTGCTCCCAATTCTTTGGCTGTTTGTATATCGGCTTTCATTACCTCAAATTCAGTATCTGAATAATAGAAATCTCCTCCGCGCGGACGAATCATGACATACAATTTGATTGAAAGATGCTGGCGAGCCAATTTTATTAATCCGGCTGAAGGGGTGGTTCCGCCCTCAAACATACCTCCACATAACTCAACCCGATACGCCCCGGCCTTCTGGGCTGTCAGGCATGATTCTAAAGAAAAGCAACAGATTTCAAGCATATTTAAGAAAATGAAATAATAAATGTCTAATGTTCATATAATACTCAATACTACACCGTCAATTCCCGAAAAACCTCTTCCATTGCCTTGCCATCTTTTTTCAGTTCAGATAGGGTGCTGTCGGCTACAATTTTCCCACGGTTAATGATTACCACGCGGTCGCAGATGGCCTCTACTTCCTGCATGATGTGTGTACTGAAAATAACGGTTTTGTCTTTGCCTATTTGCTTAATCAGGTCTCGTATTTCAACCAGTTGGTTAGGGTCAAGGCCGGTGGTTGGTTCGTCTAAAATCAACACATCCGGGTTATGTATCAACGCTTGGGCAAGGCCGACACGCTGGCGGTAGCCTTTTGATAGCTGGCCTATTTTTTTGTGTTTTTCAAGCCCAAGCCCAACGCGCTCTATCGTGTTATCTATTTTTATTTCCAGGTCTCGTCCTTTCAAGCCATAAAGTGAGCCTGCAAAGGCCAGAAATTCCCTTACGTACATATCCAGATACAGCGGATTATGTTCAGGCAGGTATCCTACATTCTTTTTAACCTGAATAGGCGCCGTTTTTACATCAAAGCCACTTACCTCGGCAGTGCCTTCGGTAGCCGGAATATACCCCGTCAGGATTTTCATGGTCGTTGATTTCCCGGCACCATTTGGACCCAGAAACCCTAGAATTTCTCCTTTTTTTACTTCAAAAGATATATTATCAACAGCTTTTTGTGTGCCGTAAACTTTGCTGAGGTGCTGAACTTTAATAGACATGGTCTGGCTGTTCTATGATATCAGTACCGATATTAATCCCCTGGGTTATCGATACATATAATGGTTTTACAGGTTCTTAACGCAAAAATAGGTTTTATCGTGAAAAGATTCCTTAAAAAAAGTCTTTGCTGCGCTTTTTAATTAAATTTGTTTTTATTCAACCTGATTTAAACCTATGAAAAAAATTCTTCTTCTCCTGTTGGTTACCATCCAGGTAACTTTTGCACAAGATAAACCGGTACGTATGGGTATTGTGGGTATGACACACGACCACGTTCGGCAAATTCTGCATACTATTAAGCACGAAGGTGTTGAGATTGTGGGCTTTGCCGAACCGGATAAGGCATTGGCCATGAAATACCTGGCAGAATACAAATTGCCCGAAAGCCTGTGGTATGGCAGTCTTGACGAAATGATTGAGAAAGCAAAACCGGAAGCCGTCTGCGATTTCAGAAGTATTATTGAGCATCTGGAAACTGTCCAGAAATGTGCCCCCAAAGGAGTACACGTAATGGTTGAAAAACCATTAGCGGTTAATTTTGAAACTGCCAAACAAATGGAGGCACTGGCCAAAAAGCATAAGATTCAGTTATTGACCAATTATGAAACCACCTGGTATGCCAGTAACTATGAAGCCTACAAAATGATTAATGAGCGCAATGAAATTGGTGAAATCAGAAAGGTGGTGATACATGACGGTCACTCTGGCCCTAAAGAAATAGGGGTTAGTAAAACGTTTCTCGACTGGCTGGCTGACCCCGTAAAAAACGGCGGCGGAGCAATTGTTGACTTTGGTTGTTACGGTACTGATATTATGGCCTGGATTATGAAAGGCGAAAGACCTCTATCGGTAACAGCTGTTACGCAGACTATCAAACCCGAAACTTACCCGAAAGTGGATGATGAGGCTACCATTATTGTAACTTACCCCAAAGCGCAGGGTATTTTTCAGGCTTCATGGAATTGGCCGTTTGACAGAAAAGATGCGGAGTTTTACGGCAAAAACGGATATATCATTGCAGATAGAACCCTGCAGATGCGGGTAAGAAAAGGCGACAGAAACGCACCACCGGAAGAAAAAGTAGAGATTAAACCATTGGCGTATCCGCTGAACGACCCATTCAGTTACTTTGCCGCGGTGGTACGAGGCAAAGTAAAATCTGAAGATGATTTAGGGTCATTGAAAATCAATATGGTTGCCATGGAAATTCTGGATGCGGCCGTGAAATCGGCCAAAGCCAAAAAAACCATTGAACTAAAATAGTTATTTAGGGCCAATTACCCGGCTTACGGCAGAAACGCCGTTTTCATTAAAGGCCTCAATAGCAAAGTAATATTTCTGACCTACTGTTAAAGCCCTTAATTCAAGATTGGATGGGGCATCTCCCCATATCTGGTAAGTCTGATACAGCTTATCAGGGGTGATGCCCCATAAAATATTATAGCCCACTGCGTCAGGCACTTTCTGCCAGCTGATGTCTGCATTGCGTTCGTCGGTTTGTCGGCTTGCGGTTAGTCCTTCTGGTGTGGCCGGAGCCTTGCCAGTTCCTTTTCCAAAAATCCTGATATCGCTTATGGCCAGGTTAGGCATTGGCACATGTACATTTTCAAATTTAATGAAGCGTGCTCTTACAGGTTTGGCTAGTTCTTCATACGCATTGGGGCGGTCTCGTTTCTCGTTTGTATTGTCTACAATCTTTGTCCATGTTTTGCCGTCAATAGAGGCATAAACTCTGTACTGGATATACACCTTTGGTAAAGCGCTGTCGTAAATGTCCGACTTATAGTCGGTGTAGTTAATTTGCAGCGAATGTACCTCCTGTGGTTGTTCTAAATCAACAGTCAGGGTTTCGCCGCTTTTGTTGGTTTTAGCTACCCAGAAGGTACGGGGGTTTTCATCCGTTACCAGATTGGCCGGGAATTTATCATCCTGCACTGATGAAGACGTAACCGGTTTTTTGTAAGAAAGCAGCATCCATCCGGCAAACAATTCATTTTTATCAGTCCATTTTTTGGTAGGCAACAGTTGAGGGAAATCCGCAAAGCGGGTATTGGCATACATTTGTCCGTCTTTATCAAATCCTGTCGGAACCATCTCAATCCGTCGCTCAAAATTCCAGTTAACTGCAATCCAGGGGGTGCCTGTATTCCAGTAATTGCCATATAAATCCTTGAAAGTATTGCCATGGCCCATACCCGTCATGAATCCGCCCGGTTTGTATGAAACCGGATTGTAAGGCGCATAGGTAAATGGACCCAGTGGGTCATCGCCTACATAAGTGCCGTTGGCATACACGTTATATTCTGTACCCGGTGCGCCATATTGCAGGTAGTATTTGCCGTTATGTTTGGTCATCCATGCGCCTTCGGTAAATGGCTTGATGGTGTCGCGGTGGTCGCGGCCAAAACGCTCCCAACCGTGTTTTTCCGGGTGCAGGTATATCAGCCCTTTATAATTGTTTTTCTCTTTATAAGTCAGGTTTTTGTTTTTGTCGAGTTCGGCTCCGAAAATCGGATACACGTTTGAAGACCCCCAGTACATAAACCAGCGGTCTGAGTCTTCGTCATGAAATAGCGCCGGGTCCCACGGGCCTATATCTTTAGGTAATTGCGGCAACCAGCGGTTATAAAAATGCAGTTTGCCGTTTTCAGGTGTGGTAGTATAAAAAATAGGTCTTTGCTGAAAGGTTGATTGGAAAAGGTAGAGTGTATCTCTCACCGAAATGGCCGCAGGTGCGCACATATCTTCCATCGGCCAGCGGCTGGGGATGATGTAATGCCAGTTCAGCAGGTCTTTCGATTTCCAGTATCCACCCTGAATGGTATGAAACAGGTAATACTCATTTTTATGGGTGATAATCACAGGGTCGGCACCTGAGCGATACGATATTTTTTCGTTGGTCTGTTCCCAGTTATACTGGTAGTTAATATCCATCGGGTTGCAGAAGGTCTTCTGCTTAAATGGCTTTGGTTTGGCAATGTTCAGCTGAGGGCTTTGCGCCAGGCTAAAAGAAGTAATGAATAACAGGCTGAATAATAGTTGAAAGCGTTTCATAGGTTGTAGTTTAAACTACAAATATAAAATAAGTCAGCAGAAAACCATGACCATTGAGCAGGATAGAAAAAACAAAAGAGGCTCACGCGGAGCCTCTCAAGAGTATTTATCTGGAAGATCTTATTCTTACCTTGAATAATTTGGTGCCTCACGCATAATCTGAATATCGTGCGGGTGGCTTTCTTTGATACCAGCCGAAGTGATTTTCACAAATTTTGCCTGTTGCAAGGTTTCTATATCACCTGCACCACAATAGCCCATACCGGCTTTTAATCCGCCCACCATTTGGTAGAGAATCTCAGCAGCGCGGCCTTTGTAGGGTACACGACCTACAATGCCCTCAGGAACCAGCTTTTTGATATCATCTTCGGCATCCTGGAAATAACGGTCTTTCGAGCCATCTTCCATGGCTTCTACTGAACCCATACCACGGTACGTTTTAAATTTACGTCCTTCGTAAATTACCATTTCGCCAGGGGCTTCTTCGGTTCCGGCTAACAATGAACCCATCATTACCGTGTTTGCACCTGCGGCAATGGCTTTAGTAATATCACCTGAGAAACGGATACCACCATCAGCAATAACCGGAACGCCGTATTTAGCTGCGGCAACAGCCGAATCGGCAACGGCCGATAACTGCGGCATACCTATACCTGCTATAATACGCGTGGTACAAATACTGCCCGGCCCTACGCCAACCTTAATGGCATCTGCACCTGCTTTGGCCAGCGCTTCGGCTGCTTCGGCTGTGGCAATGTTTCCAACAATTACATCCAGTTTCGGAAACGCCAGCTTGATACGTTTAAGGGTTTCAATAACACCCTTTGAGTGTCCGTGTGCAGTATCAATACTTACAACATCCACGCCGGCTTTTATCAGGCTTTCTACGCGTTTTTCAATATCTGGTGTAACACCAACTGCGGCTCCGGCAATCAGACGACCCAGGCGGTCTTTAGCTGCGTTGGGGCGGTCTTTCTTTTTCAGAATATCACGGTAGGTAATTAAACCTATCAGACGATACTCTCTGTCAACTATCGGTAATTTTTCAATCTTATAGTTTTTCAGAATCTCTTCTGCTTCTGCCAGGCCTGCTCCTTCATATCCAACTATCAGGTTATCTTTGGTCATTATATCCACAATGGGCTTTGTCATTTCCGTCTGGAAACGCAAATCTCTGTTGGTTACAATACCCTTCAGTTTGTTGTTTTCGTCAATAACCGGTATACCACCTACCCTGAACTCAGCCATTAAACGTAAGGCATCGCCTATAACAGCGCCTTCGCTCAGTGTAATGGGGTCTATAATCATGCCGCTTTCAGAACGTTTCACCTTACGTACCTGCTCGGCTTGTTGTTCAATGGTCATGTTTTTGTGGATAATACCGATACCCCCTTCCTGTGCCATAGCAATAGCCATTTCATATTCGGTAACGGTATCCATAGCCGCCGAAATGAGAGGAATATTCAATTGTATATTTTGCGTCAGGTAAGTTTTCGTTTGCGTATCGCGGGGAAGAACTTCTGAATAAGCCGGAACGAGGAGAACGTCGTCGTAGGTGAGTGCTTCGTAAAGCAACTTTGAAGAATCTAACATAGCAAATAATTTACGTTTTCTTATTTGCCAAGCAAAATTACGGAAAATATTTTAATTGGCAATCAGCAGCAATAAAATTAATTGAAAATTCATATAAAAAGCCCTGTAATTTCTATTTTACAGGGCTTTGGTATAATGTATCAGTAATTAGATATACTGATTGATAATCATCTCAAACAATTCCTGTTTGCCGCTGATAACTTTCGGTTCTCCATCTCTCAAGGCAATGTCTCTTAAGTCGGTTAGCGTTAGTTTACCTGCCTCAAATGCGGCACCGTCGCCACTGTCGAACGAAGCATAGCGGTTGGCACGTAGTTTTTTGTATTCCGATTTCTCAAGTATATCGTTGGCAATCAACAAGGCTCTGGCAAATGCGTCCATACCTGCAATGTGTGCAATAAAGATATCTTCAAGGTCGGTTGAGTTTCTGCGGGTTTTGGCGTCAAAGTTAATACCACCTGTCTGGAAACCACCTGCTTCCAAAATAACCAGCATAGCCTCGGTCAGTTCAAACAAATCGATAGGGAACTGGTCTGTATCCCAACCGTTCTGGTAGTCGCCGCGGTTGGCATCAATACTGCCCAGCATACCGGCGTCAGCTGCCATTTGCAATTCATGGGCAAATGTATGGCCTGCCAATGTGGCGTGGTTTACCTCAGCATTAATCTGGAAGTCTTTATCTAAACCATAATTACGCAAGAAGCCAATAACCGTTTGTGCATCGTAATCATATTGATGTTTAGATGGCTCACAAGGTTTTGGCTCGATATAGAATTTACCGGTGAATCCCTGGCTGCGTGCATAATCACGGGCGATAGTCAGGAATTGCGCCAGGTGGTCAATTTCACGTTTGGTATTGGTGTTCAGCAGCGACATATAACCTTCGCGACCTCCCCAGAATACGTAACCTTCGCCACCTAAAGCAATGGTTGCGTCAATGGCGTTCTTTACCTGTAAGCCTCCATGTGCCACAACCGCAAAATCAGGATTGGTAGACGCACCATTCATGTAACGTTTGTGCGAAAACAGGTTGGCTGTACCCCACAACAATTTTACGCCGCTTTCATCTTGTTTTTTCTTGGCAAGCGCAACAATGGTTTTTAGGTTTTGTTCGAATTCGCTTTGTGAATTGCCTTCAGGGGCGATATCAATATCGTGGAAACAATAGTAAGGGGTGCCCAGTTTGGTCATGAACTCAAACGCTGCATCCAGCTTGTCTTTGGCTGCCTGCATGGGGTCGCCGGCCTGGTCCCAAGGAAAATCTTTTGTGCCGGGGCCAAACGGGTCGCCGCCTGTGCCACAGAAAGTATGCCAGTAGGCAGTTGCAAAGCGCAGGTGTTCTGCCATGGTTTTGCCTGCTACTACACGATTGGCATCGTAATATTTAAACGCCAAATAATTATTTGATTCTTTACCTTCATAGGAAATAGGCTCCTTAATAAAAGGAAAATACTCTTTTTCGCCTATGGTAACTTTTAAATTTGCCATGATTGCTGGTCGGTTGAGCTATGAATAATTTTAAAATTTGATGCAAGTAAATTATTAAGTGTCAAACTTACAATTATTTTTTGATTTTTATTCAAAGTATTTGCAAAACAGGTTTAGGCAGGCATAAAAACAAAAAAACCAGACATGAATATGCCTGTTCAAAATTGTAAGAAAATTCTGATAATTAAAAGTGCAACGCCTTAAACCCTTTCAACTTACTAAAGCGAATGGTTTTTATACTTAAACTTGAAGAAGAGAATTACCAAAGACAAAATGAGTGTTACACCATTGGCAGCAATAACCGGAAAAGCATTAACTTTTATACCATAAACCAGCCACATAACAACACCAGTAGTAAAAATAAGAAACATGGCCAGCGATACATCTTTGGCCGATTTGGTTTTGTAGATTTGAAGTACTTGAGGCACAAACGCAACCGTGGTTAATATGCCTGCTATATATCCTAAGGTTTCCATAAATCTTTACAATAAAAGCTTATGATTCAATAACTTAACACTTTTGCTGTTAGTGAATCTTTTCTGTAAAAATAATGGAAAAATTATACTGATTAGTTCAAATTACCTGATAATCACAGGTAATACTTCATAAAGTACAATTTTTATTTAAAGTTTAGCCACCCCGGTATTTATACGTAGGCTTTAGCTTTTTAGCATGGCTTTATAGTTTTGGGTAACCGGGGTTTGGGGTTTCGCATCGGGCTTTTTCCAGAATCGGGCAACCAGCGTGAGGCATATTATACCTGTTGCCAGCCAGAAGAAATCTACCGCGGCTAAATTGTAATGCCCGTTGCTCAGGGTCTTCCAGAGCCAGTCATCCGTACAGAAGCCGTTGGCTACCGGCACGAACAATGACAGCACTCCGCCAGAAACCAGATAACCGCGGGTAAGCCTTGCTTCGGTTTTCCAGAATAGTCCGGCCAGGGTTAAAACCAGCCAGGAAAGGAAGAAAGTGGTATTGACTAGTTGAACATGATTAATGAGGCCTGCCGGAATAACCCTTTCTGCTATAAACAATAGGGCAATAGCAGGAAACAGCCCGAAACAGATAGCCAGATACACCATAGTAACCTGGTGATGAAAGCGCTTTTGCCTGGCGGTATAGTTTTTTTTATTGCGGGCTTCTTTCCATAACAAAACTCCGCTGATAATTACAAAGCAGGTTATTAGTGCCAGAAAAAAATAGATGAATTTAAGTAACACCCCTCCAAAAGTGGCAAAGTGTACCCGCGCTATACCAAATAACACCGACTGCACATAGGTTTTGTTGCCGGGCATCATGTCTACCACTTTTTTGCCGTCTTTTAATTGTATGGCAAGCATACCATCGCCTGAAAAGTAATTCGGGTCTTTTCCGTACACAGTCATCAGTGCATCTTCCCTGCCATAGTGCTTCAGGTTTACTCTTTTAAGCATAAAATCGGGGTATTTTGCCCTTATTTCATCCAGTGAGCGGTTAATGCTGACATGGTTTCGGGCCAGTGGCGACTTCTCGTTCAGTACTATGGCATCTGCTGGGCGTATCAAGGCAAATACTTTCTTCTGGTCTCCGTTAAAGAAAACCATCACCACCGGCAAAAGTATCAGGATAGACAACATATAATAAGCGCCTGTAATGGCATACATTAACTGAAAAGGCAAACCCAACATACCAAGAGTAGTGTGCGAGCTGGTCCAGATTTGTTTTAATGTTCCCTTGAATGAAAACCCGTAGAACTTCGTTACAATGTTCCGCCAGTGAATCAGAACTCCGGTAAAAACAGCAAAAAGAAAAAAGAGCGCCACAAAACCAGCTATGTATCGGCCGATATAAAAAGGAATCTGATCCAGAAAATGTAAGCGGTATAGTGTTTCTCCAATGGTAGAGGGTTCTTCTCCGATATGTAATTGGTTATTCTCAGGATAATACTGTGCATGAAAGTGGTCTTCTTCCATTTTGTTTTTAGGTACCTGGTGGCCAAAAAAACCCACCACCGGCTTATGGCTGGTAGGAAGATAAATGAAAACATCATCATTAACATCAAAACCCGGCTGCTTTGTTTTAATATTTGCCAGTAGGGCATCGTAGTCTACAGGTTTGGTAATCGGATGCCGCGCTTCGGGGTTTTCCCACTGATAAAATTCTTCTCTGAAGAGCGTAAAGGCACCTGCAAAAAAAATGACATATAGCACAAAGCTGATTGTAATGCCTGAAACGGTGTGGGTATGAAAAAGAATATTAAAAGCCCTGTTAGGTAAGCCACTTAATTTCATGTGTATTAACGGATAAAGAATACGGTAACAGAAAATAAAAGAATAAGCAGGAAGTAAAGCCCAAGTACCTTCCAGGCGTTTTTAGCCAGAAACGGCAGAATCATCAACACTCCCCAAATAAAAAAGAGGGTAAATGTGGATGTAAGCATTACTACGTTCCGTCCCTCAGCAGGCATCAGCGCCCCAAGGCATAAATGAAACGTAATGGAAAGAAAATAACCGCCCAGAATAGCCGTAGCTATTTTTAGCGCTCTTTGGCCGGGGCTTGATAAATACTCTTTTTTAGCTGGCATGGATTATATTAGTTAATTCAGGATTTATTTGAGAGTTCATCAATGGTAATCAGGGCTATTTGTAAAACCACAGTAGCAAGCATGTAAGCACATAGGCCATATAATAACCCACTTGCCCAGCCCCACCTGCCAATTAAAAGCCCCAATCCGGCAATTATGACAAGCAGGTTTAACCAGACATTGCTTTTAACTGGTTTAACACTTTTTGGAAAATACTTCGACTTTGAATAATGCAAAAAGGTTCCGGCTGTTATCAGTAAGATGCCAATCATAAACTTGGTGAATTTTATTTTTGCAAATATTATATTTATTTAGACTAATTCCAAATAATATAATAACTTTGTGCTTTCAAACTAAATCTCGAATGAAAGCACAATTATTATTGCTATTATTTACTCCTTATCTGTTGCTTGCCCAAAGCAACGTTATTAAAGGCCAGATAAAAACCACTACAGGCGAAGCCGTGCCTTTTGCAAGTGTTTCTTTAAAAAATACAAACATAGCCACTCTGACCGATAGCAGCGGAAAATTTGAAATCAAGGGGGTTTCTGCAGGTGAGTATGTGCTCATGGCCAGCTCAATTGGTTTCGAAGGCTTTGAGAAAAAAGTAAGAGTCAGCAAAAATGCCTCTGTTTTTGAAGCGATAATACTGAAAAACTCCGATACCCAGCTGCAGGAAGTAACAGTAAAGCAGGAAAAACAAAGCCGATTGCAGGAAACCAAGCCTATAGCCATTAAAAGTATTGAAATTAAGAATGTAATTACACAGAATGTATTGCTGACTGACGTCATCGACCGGGTTTCTGGTGTGCGAATCCGGCGTTCAAGTTCAATGGGCGACCGTTCGGATATATCTATTAATGGTATCAGAGGTGATGCAATCAGAGTATATATTGACGGCATTCCGATGGAATTGCTGTATCCTAATTTCGATATTTCAACTTTGCCTTTAGGCAATGTGAAGCGTCTGGATATTTACAAAGGCGTTTTACCGGTTGATGTGGGCACCGATGCACTGGGCGGAGGTATAAATATTATTACTGAACAGAAATCGCATAATACCTTTCGTGCCTCATACAATGTTGGGTCATTTAATACGCATCTGGCTGACGTAAATCTGAGCCTGACCAATAAGAAGAATTACTTTCTCAATTTTTCGGCTGCTTATAATCAATCAGATAACGATTATACCATGAAAGCCCTGGTGTATGAAACCAACCGCGTTGAAAAAGTGAGGCGTTTTCATGACAAATTCCGGTTTTTTTACGGAGGTCTTACGGCCGGGGTCCATAGTAAACCCTGGGCAGATGAGCTGAGACTGACCATGAATTACTCGAAAGGATATAAAGAGTTGCAGAATGGTGCCAGAATATCGCATATTCCGTTTGGTGAAGCAGATTATCATGCTGAAAACCTGGCAGCTACCATTAAGTATGACAAGTCTTTTCTGGATGAAAAAATAATATTTAAAACCATCGGCAACTGGAGCGACCAGCTTTTAAACTATAAAGATACCACCGCAAATGTATATAGCTGGAGCGGTAAAATAGTAGGGCGTAACACACCCGGCGAATATGTTGCTGAAAGATTAACAGATAATTATAGCCGTAGCTGGATAAACCGCAGCAGCGTGGTGATACAACTGGCGCCGAATCATAAACTACTGGCCTCTAATTTATTTGCCAGCCAAAGACTAAAAGGTATTGATTATCTGGAGTCCGACCACGCAAAAGATTACCTGCGTATTCCTCAGACCCTAATGAAAAATATCTCAGGCGTACAATACGAAGGGCTTCTGTTGTCGCATCTTACGTTGTCGGTGGCAGTAAAACGGTATGATTTTGTGCTGAACGGAGCCGAAAACAATACCTTTATGATGATTAGAAAGAAGGATGGATTCTGGGGGTGGAATGCCGGGCTGAAATATGACCTTTCAGAAAGCCTTTTTGCACGGGTATCTTACGAAAAAGGATTTCTCATTCCCCAATTTTATCAGTTTGTTGGTAACGGGGCTGATATTCTTCGGAACACCAATCTATTGCCCGAAAGCAGCAACAATCTGAATGCCGGTATTGCTTATCTGAATAAATCAGACCAGGTGCTTGCCATATCCGGTGCTGTCAATGGCTTTTATCGCAGGCAGAACGACATCATCTTTCTAGGCTCAAACATTACCAGAATCTATGAAAACGCCGATCAGGCAAGAACCCTCGGCACAGAAGGCGAAGCTACACTGAAATATAACAATACCTGGAGTTTAAGCGCAAACATCACCTTTTTAAGCAAAAATTTTACACAGGTAAAAGACCCTAAAAATCAATATCTGGTTGGGTCGGCATTTCCTAACAATCCTAATTTCTTCGGTAACCTCGAGCTTGCCTGGCAAAAGAATGGGCTGGGCATCAGAAACTCGTTTTTCAGAGCTTACGCTTTTTACAATTATGTAGCGCCGTTTAACCACATCATGATTGGTAAAAACAATAGTTACAAAACCACACCCGATGCCTTTGTGCCGGTACAACACAGGGTAGACGTAGGCTGTTCTTACAAGTTTCCGGTGCAAAATCTTACGGCCTCAATTAATGTACTGAATGTACTCAATGCAGCGTTGTTCGACAACTTTCTGGTGCCACGCGCTGGTACCAGTTTCAATGCCAAACTGATTTACGAAATCACTAAATTTTAATAGATAATGAAAACCAGACTACTTTTTTTGGGGCTCCTGGCTGCTGCCTTGTTTGCCTGCGAAACCACAGAACCTGAAACTAAAGAAGAACAATCGAAGTATTATGAAGATGGCTTCGTAATATCTTCGGTATCTCAAACCACCGCCGGCAATAACTATTATGCCGGTTACTATTCGTCAATGCCAACAGGTAATATTGATATTACCACCAAAACCAGCTATAATTTTTTGTATACGAGAGCCGTATGGAAAAACTTTATTTTCAGTAACAACCTGAAAGGCGAAAACGTACTGTCTAAAATTGCGGTGTCTAAAGAAACCGGTAATCTGGTAGAAGTTGCCAGTCTGCCTTTACTTGGCTCTCTGAATCAGGTATTGATTATTTCTGAAACACTGGGTGTTTATACTACCTGGGACAAAAAAGGGGTCACCCTTTTTAATCCGGCAACCATGCAGAAAATTACAGATGTTGATATGTCTAAAGCGAAGTCGACCGGAGTAGACCGAGAAAACTATTCTCACCTTGTTTACAGAAAACAGGATAACAGATTGTTTCTGTTTTTATTGGCCGATAAAACAACAACCGGGCAGTTTTATGACATTACCGATATACATGCCGAAGTTGTAAATCTCAATAGCAATCAATGGGAAAAAACCCTTACATTTCCCAATGCTACTTACCCTATTGCCAGAGGTTTCGAGCATCCCCTAGTAGACGAGCAGGGTAATATTTATGTTATCACTCAGGGGCAATATGGCCTCGACGGACAGCTGGGTCCTAACTCAAGCAAAGCATCAAGGCCAAAAATATTGAAGATTCCGGCCGGAACCACGGAATTTGACCCCAATTACGCATTTAATCCGGTAGACAAGGTTGGCCAAACCAATCTTATGTTCCAGCTCTTATTAGGGGGCATATACTACGCCAATGGTATTGCGTATGCCTGTATATCCGGGCAGCAGGACCCACCGGAGCTTTTGGCTCTCATAGCCAAACTAGCCAACAAAACCATAACCGAAACAGAATATAATCGGCTCAGAAGCCTGGCTTTTTATGGTGCCAACCAGCGTTGGGCAAAACTTGATTTGAATGCCCAAACAGCTACTATTATTCAGGATATTCCTTTAACTGCCGGATTCGCCTATCCAAACAACAGCATTGTAAATGGCAAGGTATATCTTCAGACATACAATGAAGACCTGAAAATGAACGGTTTTTATGAGCATGACCCAACTACCGGAACCAGCAAAAAAGTATTTGATTTAACAGCCGGTGGTATGGCCGTCGGTTTCATTAAACTTACTAAATAAGGTTCAAAACAAAACCCCGTCTACTCTGGCGGGGTTTTGTCTTACTTAAGCTCCTGTTGCAATACCTTAAAACTATAGGCTAATCCCATGGCCACACTGTTAAAGTTATCGCCCGATTTGACCTTGTCATCTCCGAACCTCTCCACAAAAATATTCTTCAACGGGCGCACCATTGATGTACCTCCGGTCATAAAGATGGCGTCAATATCTTTCGACTCAATTTTGTATTTTTTCAGAAAATCCATCAGATAATCTTCAATCTTTTCCAGGTTTTTATTAATTATCTGGTGTTCAAATTCATTCATTGAAATATTTTCCCTGAAATCAATCTCATGTTGGCTGAACTCAAACACAGCCTCTTCTTCATGCGTAAGGTCTATTTTAGTTTTTTCTATTTGTTTAAAAAGCACATAACCCAGGTTGTCTTCTATCAGAGTCAGCAGGTTTTTCACCAACGGATTTTTGCCCGAAAACACATAAGATTTACCAATGTTGGTTCTCATGCGCAGGGTATCCAGAAAGTTCATTTTTTCCCACGAACAGATATTCTGAAAGTAAGACAGCGGTAAATCCAGAGATTTGCCCGGTGTCAGTTCTTCTTTTACCCCACGGCCAAAATGAGGCGTGCCTTTGTGCCACATAATGTCAGAATCAAAGCTGTCGCCACCAATATAAACCCCGCCTTTGGCAATCATATCGGCTTTTCTGTCGGCCTGATGCACCGCATCAGGATTCAGATGCATCAATGAAAAATCAGACGTACCACCACCAAAGTCGGCTACCAGAACCAGTTCTTTTTTGGCCAGCTGGCGCTCGTAGGTAAAAGCTGCACCAATGGGCTCCATCTGAAAATAAAACTCAGTAAAACCGGCAATTCTGGCTGCTCTGGAGAGGCGTTCCTGAGCCAGTGCGTCTTTCTCGGGGTTTTCGTCAAATACCACCGGTCGCCCGATAACTGCTGTTGTTACATTCTCTCCAACAAATTCATCCGCCTGTTTTTTCAGGTGAATCAGAATCAGCGAGACCAGATCCTCAATCGTATAACGTTTGGTACCAATACGCGTATCAACAAAGCTCTTATTTGGTAAAACCTTCTTGATTGATTTCATGAAGCGTCCTTTCCGGCGGCTTTCTACATAACGTTCTACCGCTTCGTGGCCAATCGAGAATGCCAGCGCATCTTCAGGCCTGCCGGTATCCGGAAAAAATAATAATGAAGGCGTAGTAAATAACTTAACAATGTTATTGGTGGTAGTATCAAGAACAACCAGGGCAGAATTAGTAGTGCCAAAATCAATTCCGTAAATAAACTGACTCATGTGTAAAATTTCAGTGAAAATGTAAGTGGGGAAAGACACAACAGCTATTCTGACTTAAAAAGTTTCGTATTACAGAATAAATTTCGTGGTAATACGGTTATAGCCATTTATTATGCCAATGATAATGATTGATTTGAGGCCGTAAATCGGCCAAAATCTTATCAGCACTGTGGCTTTGGTCTGACTATCAGCAATATTAGTAGGTGAGAACAACTGCTTGCTCTAAATGGAGGCCGATAGCATAACCAGAATGAAAATCTGTTAGTAATTTTGGGTGTTTTTTTTGAGGTCATTGGAATTATTTAAAGCCAGACCATTGTTAAAAAATCGGATACCAGGGCCTATATAGCAGCATATAAGCAATAAGATGCTTATATTGCAAACAAATTGCCAGGCACATAAACCTCTTCTATAACATTCAACCTGAATTGATACTTTAATTTTAAAATGTATATGAAAAAAACGACACTACTTTCTTTAGCGTTTATTTTGGTTAGTTATGCCTCTTTTGCACAGGGAACTTTGCCGCCTGTTGAAACCAAGGCTCCTAATTCAAACTATAAACCTGCTTTTGAAGGCCAAACCAGAACAGCGGGCATAAAAACAAAAACACCTTATGGGTTTAAAGTACTTACCGAAGGGCTGACCTCTCCCTGGGGTGTTACCAGCCTTCCGGACGGCCGATTGTTGATTACTGAAAAACGCGGGAATCTGCGCATTGCTAAAATAAGCGGCGAATTGAGCAAGCCCATTAACGGCCTGCCTGAAGTGAACTCAAACGGGCAAGGCGGGCTTCTGGGTATTACAATTGACCCGGCATTTGCTAAAAACCGCATGGTTTACTGGACATTCTCTGAGAACGTAGAAGGTGGTACACATACATCAGTAGCGAAAGGTAAATTGTCGGCCGACGAGTCTAAAATTGAAGGGGCAACAGTAATCTACCGCGCTACACCAGCACATAAAGGAACGCTACACTATGGTGGCCGTATTCTTTTCGATAAAAGCGGCAACCTTTTTGTAAGTACCGGCGAGCGTTCAGACCTCGTTACCCGTCCGCAGGCACAGGCACTCAATTCAAGCCTGGGTAAAGTTATTCATATAACTACTGACGGTAAGCCTGTAAAGGGTAATCCGTTTGAAGGGCAGGAAGGCGCAAAACCTGAATTATATTCTTATGGCCACCGTAACGTACAAGGTCTGGCATTTCATCCGGTTACGGGCGAGCTTTACTCTAATGAGTTTGGCCCGAGAGGTGGTGACGAGGTGAATCACGTTCGCGCAGGTAAAAACTATGGCTGGCCAACCATTACCTATGGTATTGAATACAGCGGTAAAAGCATTGGTGATGTAATTCAGCAAAAAGAAGGCATGGAACAACCGGTATACTACTGGGACCCGTCAGTATCGCCAAGCGGAATGACCTTCTACAGCAGTAATATGATTCCTGAATGGAAAAACAACTTGTTTATTGGCTGTCTCAGCGGTATGCATATTGCACGGTTGGTAATTGAAAATGATAAAGTAGTGGGCGAAGAACGTCTGCTTTCTGAAGAATACCAACGTTTCCGCGATGTAACCCAGGGTAAAGATGGCGCATTGTATGCCGTTACCGACCAGGGAAGATTATACAGAATTGCTAAAAAATAAGTACAATACTACGACAGTTATAAAAACAATCAGATATCCCCTCATTGGCAGGGGATATTTTTTTGCTTATGGTTTTAAACTTAATTGCCGGGCAAAAGCCTTTAGCGTAATGGCTGGCTTGCCCAGCTCTTCCCAGGTGTTGGCCGCTTCAAATTTTTCAGGGTATTTATTCAGCGCGGTTACAATATGGTAGCCATAATCAAACTTCCGGCTGATAACCCCCATCAGTTTCATCATAAACATAGGGGCCCAAATGATGCGTAGTTTTTCTTTGGTATAATGGTTTACAAAAAGCCTGGCGGCTTCGTCTTGTGTAAAGGCCTCTGGGCCTTGCACTACATACTCTTTGTTTTCATCCGCAAGTATCTTGAATGAATTGGCTACTTGTCGCGCATAGTCATCAGCAGCTATGTAATAGAGAGGATAATCTGATGTTCCTCCCAATGCAATCATATTCCCTTGCTTCGACTGGTAAAATATACTCTCCATAAAAGTAGAAGGATAAAAGATAGTATAAGGGATACCAGCGGTCTTTATCTTCCGTAAGGCCTCTTGTTTAACCCGGAATACCCACCAGTCAAAACCGTCCATGCCCTGATAAAGATGCACCAGAGAAGACAGGTATCCTATCCGCTTAATGCCTTCGCGCTTAGCTACTGCAAGCATAGTGTCTATACCCTGTTGCTCGGTATGCCAGTCAGATTCCTTTTCGGTTTGAAGAACAGACAGACTCATAAAAACAGCGTCCTGTCCCAGCATGACTTTTTCAACATCAGCTTCATTCTTTATATTTCCTTTAATGATTCTTGCCTCCGGAAAAAGTCTGGCGGCCAGTTGCTCATTTCTAACCAGAACGGTTACTTCAAAGCCTGCTTCTGTCAATGCTTTGGTAACAGGCGTGCCTAACATACCCGTAGAGCCAAAAACAACTATTTTTTTCATCAGGTGGTTTCATTTAAGTAATTATAAAGGTATAGCATTTGATAACCCAGGCCAAATTTCTGCAGAGGCAAATTTTAGTTATCTTTACCGCTTGAAAAACTCAAGGGAATCAGATGAACTACATTGTTTTTGACGACATACAGATAAGAAATCAGCTAAAGCCGTTTACATTTACCAAACCGGTAGCCGGTATCAGATGCGGGATACTCACCATTGCTGAAAAGTGGGAAAAGGTGCTGCATACAAAGGTTTCTTTTCTGACAGAAAACTATCTTCAAACAAAATTTGAAGATATTGCTACCGATAACAATCTTTACATTAATGGGGCCGTTTGCCCAGATGCCCGGTTACTATCAGAAATCAGCCAGTTGAATGATGGAGAAGCACTTGTTGCAGGAGACACAACGCTTGCTATAAAAACCAAAGAAAAGCTTAATTTCCCGATAGATTACTCGCGATATGGGGTAAAAGGATTTACCGCAACGCAACTGACTATTCTAAAAAACCTGCCCGATATCTACCTTAATAACGGAAACCAGATTAAGGCTGATTACCTATTTGTAACGCAAGGCCGATACACACAGCCGGTTACAGACCCCTTTACCCGTATTTATGCGCCAGAAAACGTATTTGTTGAAGAAGGCGCCAGTATTAAAGCAGCCATAATTAATGCCGAAAATGGTCCGGTATACATTGGTAAAAATGCTACAGTACAGGAAGGTGCCATTATCATTGGTCCTTTTTCTGCCGATGAGGGCAGTATAGTAGCCTGGGGGAGCAAGATGCGAGCCAATACCACGCTGGGGCCGTTTTGCAGGGCAGGGGGTGAGGTAGGTAACTCTATATTAACTGCCTATAGTAATAAGGCGCATGATGGTTTTCTGGGTAATTCAGTAATTGGTGAGTGGTGTAACCTGGGAGCCAATACGAATAACTCAAACCTGAAAAATGATTACACCGACGTAAAGTTATATAGTTACGTAAGCCGTCAGCTGGAAAAAAGCGGAGAGTTGTTCTGTGGCTTGTTCATGGGCGACTACACCAAAGCGGGTATCAGCACCATGTTTAACACGGGTACGGTAGCAGGGGTATGTTCTAACATTTTCGGAGCAGGTTTTCAGAACAAGCACGTTCCTTCTTTCAGGTGGGGTGGCGCCGACTCCGGCTATGTGCCGTATCGTTTCGACAAAGCCACTCAGGTGATAAACGAGACCATGAAAAGGCGTGAAACCCAACTTTCTGCCGCCGACCTGCAAATCCTGCAATACATTCATGAGACAGAATCGTCTATTTGATGATAATGTCTTAACTTTGCATCATGCTTTTTCGCGAAATCACAGGTCTTGAAGATATTAAACAGTCGCTTATTGGTACTGTTGCCAATAACCATGTGGCGCATGCTCAGTTATTTCATGGCAATGAAGGAACCGCCAACCTGGCGCTGTCGCTGGCCTATGCTACGTACATTAATTGTGAAGACAAACAGTCTGACGATGCCTGTGGCCGTTGTGCCAGTTGTTTAAAAATGAGTAAACTGGCACATCCGGATGTCAACTACATTTTCCCCACTGCCGGTGGCAAAAGCGTACTATCAGAAAACTTCATGTCTCAATGGCGTTCATTTGTTAATGAAACGCCTTACGGTAACTTACCCGACTGGCTGGAGAAAATTGGGGTAAAACAAGGAAATATACCTGCTGAGGAAGCCCGACAGCTTATCCAGAAGCTTTCGTTGAAATCGTACGAAGGAGGCTACAAGATTGTAATTATATGGCAGGCTGAATATCTCCACAACACTACGGCCAATGCTTTGTTGAAGATTCTGGAAGAACCACCAGAGCAAACCTTGTTTTTGCTGGTAGTAAACAGCATGGAGCGATTACTGACAACCATTATATCTCGCACTCAGAGGGTGGCTGTCAGAAAATTTACAGAGCAGGAAATTATCAGCTACTTGTTGAAATACCGCGACATGCCCCATGAAAGGGCAAAGCAGATTGCTTTTCTTTCGGAAGGCGATATGCACAGTGTGCTTGAGATGATAGACAAGGCCGAAGATAATGATCATGCCTGGTTTGCAAACTGGATGCGGATGTGCTACGCGACTAATGTGTCGAAACTGGTACCAATGGCCGATGAGTTTGATACCAAAAGCAAAGAGCAGCAAAAAGCAATGCTTGAATATGGCCTGAGCTTGTTCAGAGAAATATTTTTATATACCAACGGTGGTGAAAGCCTGGTAAGGCTTGAGAATGAAGAGCTGGTTTTTGTGCAGCGATTCTCTGCCGCTATTAACCTCAGTAACCTGGAGCAGATAACCGAGCTATTCAGCGAAGCACATTACCATATAGAGCGCAATGCCCGGGCAAAAATACTTTTTTTAGATATTTCGTTAATGATTGCCCGCTTAATGGCAAAAGCATAAAAAGTAAACGTACATGAAAATAAAAATTGGCACCCGCGGAAGCAAACTGGCGCTATGGCAGGCGTATTATGTAGAAGATAAGCTAAAAGCCAAAGGCGTAGAGACCGAGATTGTAATTATAGAAACCAAAGGTGATAAAATATTAGACCGCTCTTTGTCTAAAATTGGTAGCAAAGGCGTTTTTACGGAAGAACTGGAAGACCAGCTACGGAGTGGTGAAATAGACATTGCCGTTCATTCTGCCAAAGATTTGCAGTCTGAGTTGCCAGCAGACCTTGAGATTATTGCCTTTACAGAACGAGAGCTGGTAAATGATGTGCTGGTGAGCTTCAATAAGAATCTGTCTTTACAAAGTGGTGAGCCATTTGTAGTAGGTACGTCGTCAACCCGCAGGGTGGCAATGCTGAAGTATTACTATCCGCATATACAGGTGGTAGATATGCGCGGAAATTTACAAACACGCCTGCGCAAACTGGAAGAAAAGCAATGTGATGCCTTGCTGCTGGCTTATGCAGGTGTACACCGGATGCATTATGATGACCTGATAGCTGAACACCTGCCACTTGCAGAGTTTGTACCGCCGGTAGGGCAGGGGTGTGTCGCCATTGAGGCATCAAAGACGCTGGCAGAAGAAAAACGCCTGATGATTGGAATGTTAATTAACGATGCCCAAACCCAGAAATGCCTTTTGGCAGAAAGGGCCTATCTGAAAAAATTACAGGGGGGCTGTTCTATTCCGTCTTTCGGTAAAGCATCTTTAGAACCTAACGAAAAAGGAGGCTTGCATTTGAAAATGACAGCCGGGCTGATAAGTCTTGACGGTAATAGACTCATTAAAGTAGTAGAAGAATCAACTGTGGACGACCCCGAAGCACTGGGTATAAAAGTAGCTGAACGCGTTTTGGCAGATGGCGGCAATGAAATACTGAGAGAGATAAGAAAGAAACTACAGAATTAAAACGAGGGCCTATTCTTTGCGGATAGACCCTCGTTTTAATATATTCAAGATAAATTTCGCTTGATTTGGAGTTTTTACCAGCTTTTTGAAACCTTGCTGCCGTCTTCGGTATTTTCAATTTTCAGGTATGTCTGAATCTCCTGTTGTAATTCTTCTACGTGCGATATAATACCTACAATACGGTTTTCTTTGCGCAAAGACTTAAGGGTTTCAAAAACAATCTGTAAGGATTCTTTGTCAAGAGAGCCGAACCCTTCGTCCAGAAAGAAGAAATTATGGCGCGACTGCACCCGGTTATGAATATTATCTGCAAGTGCCAGGGCCAGCGATAAGGCAGCCTGAAATTTCTGCCCTCCGGAGAGGGTCTTTAGCAATCGGGTTTTGCCGCCGTTCAGCAGGTCTCTCACCTCAAAATCATTATCGGCATTTATTTCCAGGTGCAATTGGTGGCGTGTCATACGGTGGAAACGCTCATTAGCTGCATTGGCTAGGTTTTTCAGGTAAATGCTCGACACAAAATCAACAAACCCATTGGCTTTGAATAGCTTTTGCAGGGTGTCAAGGTTGTCTTTTCTTATTTCAAGTCTTTTCTTTTCTGCGGTAAGCAGTTGCCTGGTTTTCAGGTTTTCAATAGCGCTCTGAATCTCTTTTTCAAGCCTGCCTTCTTCTTTCTTCAGATCATTAAACCGGGTTTCACTTATCTTAATGGTTTCTTTTATCTGGGTGTGTGCTTCTGCATCATATTTACGGCCTTCGGTATCTTTCAGCAATTGCTCCAGGGTTTGTTCGGTAGCCTGTAAATCTGTCTGAAACGCCTGAATCTCCTGTCGTTCTTTTTCAATCATCAGGTTTTGTTTCAGTATTTCCTGCACTTCTGCCTCAGTCAAAAAACCATCCTGTTTCAATTGCAGGTTAATGCTATGCTGTATGGTTTGCAAAGCCTTTGTCTGTTTATCAAGATTGGCCAGCAGCGTTGTCAGAACCCCCTCAGTTGTTTTTATCAGCCCTTCTATCGAGCGGTGTTCTATATCCAGACGGGTAAAGCTTTCAATAATTCTTTTATGCTCGCTTTCTGCTTGTATTTGTTGGGTTTCTATGTCTGCAATGCCAAGGGAATCATAATCAGACCAGTTCAGAAATTTTAACTGACCTGAAAATACTTCTTTCTGTGCTTCAAACCCGGCAAGCTGTTCGGTGAGTTTAGATAGCGCCTTTTCATACGAGGTTCTATCAGCATTTTCTTTTTCAATTTGCGCAAGGGTATTTTTAATTCTGGCTTCTGCCTGTTCTATTTCGGTTTTCAGGCTTTCTTTCTGGCTAACAACCAGGCTGATTTTTACATCAAAGTCTTCATGAGAGCTAAGAATTTCAGGGTGATGTACTGAACCGCAAAGCGGACAAGGCTCGTTGTCTTTCAGCGCGTCAGCAAATTTCTGTAACGATTTCTGAACCCTAAGATGCAGCAGTTCCTCATCCAGCTTTAACTCGGTTTTTTGTTCTTTCAGTTCGGCTTTTCTTTTTTCCAGGTTTTGCTCCAGTATATGTTTATCCTGCAAAAGGCCTTGTATGATCACTTCTTTGTTTTTTATTAATTCTTTGCCTTTGGTTATTCTTTCTTGTAGGGTGTTTTTATCTTTTTCAATTGTCTTCAGACTTTTGATAGTGTTTAATTCTTTGGCTTTCTCGATGTATTCTTCTCGTTTTTCATAAAAAGGCTTAATTTTATCCAGTTCTATAAGAATGGACTGAAAGCGCGATTGCTTGTCAGCCAATGTGGCCCGATTAGCGTTTATCTCGTTTTTTTCACGATTATATTCTTTTTCTTTTATCGTTTTCTGGTCAAATAACGATTTGAAATTCAAAACACATTTTTCATAAAGTTTCAGTTTTTCTTCCCGCATTTTAAACCATTTCTCTTTTTCTTTCAGCAGCTCATGCCTGCGGGTAGTGGCATTCAGGTTGGAAAACAACTTGAGCAGTTCGTCCTGCTGCTTTTCTTCATTGCGTTTTAGCAAAAGTTCTGCCTCCAGACTTTTGCTCAGCTCTTTTTTTAACTGTAGCTCCTGCTCTTGCTGAGCAATGCTTTCGGGAGTATCTTCGCCTAAACTTAATAGCTGGCCTTCTATTCTTTGTAATTCCTGCAGATTCCGTTCGGTCAGGCGCTTGTTTTTTTCGGCCAGGTCAAAACGTTCAAGGCCAAAAAGCACTTTCATCATTTCTGAGCGGTCCCGGCCTTTCAATTCTATAAATTCCTGAAAATTGCCCTGTGGAATTATGACTGTCCGACGGAAATTTTCATAGCTTAAACCAATGGCGTTTTCTGTTACATCCTCCAGCGATACCGGCATCCATGTCTCATTAAGCCACTGATAGGCCTTCCGTTCTACTTTTACTTCTTTAAAGTTTTTGTTGCTTCGTTTACCTTGCACCACAAAGCGATACTTAGTGTCGTCTTTTCCGGCGAGGCAGGTAAACTCAATGAACAGTTCGCTGGAACTGAGATTGGTCATATTATAATAGCGCTCATCGCCCGATTTATTCAGGCGTTCTGTATCGCCATAAAGTGCAAAAACAATGGCTTCCAGTATGGACGACTTACCACTGCCAACAGAACCGAAGATACCAAAAAGCGTGGCATCTGTAAGGTTGTAGAAATCAATCTCCTGCAGGCTTTTGTAAGAGTAAAGCCCTTTAATTTTAAGATATTGCGGAATCATACTTTCAATCGGGTTTACTGTTCTTCTCCTTCGGCAAGTACTTCTTTCAGCAGCAACATCAGTTCTTCTGAAACCTCCTGTCCTTTTTTGCTTTTAAAATATTCTTCAAACAGCTTTTCGACGCTCATGGAAAGGTTAATTTTTGAAGCCTCTGAAGTGCCGTCGTTCAGGCTTCTGATTTCAGGTATTATCTGAATCAGGCCATCGTGGGTATCCAGCAAACGTTTTTTTTCTGTGGCTTCCAGATACTTGTCAGACACTATCGTGAGCTGCACCAGGGCATGCGGGTTTTCTTCCAGCCAAACCAGTGCATCATCAATGCTTTCGAATCTCTTGCTCAGTAATTGTTTGCCTTTGGTGAGTGCAATGGGCTGATAGCTGCTTAACCTGCCTGCCTCGGCCTCAATTAAAACTACATATTTGGTTTGGTTGGCTTCTGAAAAACTATAGGCCAGCGGACTGCTCGCGTAAATTACCGGCGCAGGTACTGTATCTATTACCTGATACCGGTGCAAATGCCCCAGTGCCACATAATGTACTTGTGCCGGTACGTTTTCTGAATAAATAACCGAAGCGCCACCAATATGCAGAATCGGTCTTTCGTCTTCCGGCTCTTCGGGCATTACCCCGTCTTTTTTCATAAAGAAAAGGTGAGTGGCCAGCATATTAAAGCCGTTGTTGTCGAGATATTCGTCGGCCAGTGTCTGCCAATGGTTTTGCAGATGTGCACGAAGGGCCCCGTCTGTGTCTGTTAAGCCCAAAAATGTTTTCAGGCGTTGTTCATTGGCGTAAGGCGTCAATAAAATACGAAGGGGGAAATCATTATCGGGTATTTTAAGTTCTACAAAACCATTATCGACCTTCGTTAGCTCAAGCCCGGCTTTGGTCTTAAAGGGTTTTACCTTCATGTTAGGAAAGCCCGCAAACAGAATACCACAGGCACGGGCCAGGGCATCTGGCACCTCAATTCGTTCGGGCGAGTCATGGTTGCCTGCAATGGCTATTACAGCACGGCTACCGTTGTCTGACAACCGGTGAAGCGTAGAATAGAGTAATTCCATCGCCTCAGACGACGGGTTGAAGTTATCGAACAAATCTCCCGCTACCACAACGGCATCAACGGCTTCACGCTCGGCAATCTCACAGATTTCCTGCAACACTTCCCGTTGTTCGTCAAGCCGATGGTAATTATCGAGCCTTTTCCCTAGGTGCCAGTCGGCAGTATGTAAGATTTTCATGGGTTGTTATGGTTACAGCGCAAGCACAGGTAGTTTTTTATAAGAATTAAAAAAAGCCACTCAATTACAAAATTAGTGGCTTCAGTAAGCATTACAGTAATTACTGCCATCAACTTTTTACCATATCAAGTATATCATCTATGTACTCGCGCGAATTACTCAGGCGCGGCACTTTGTTTTGCCCGCCAAGCTTACCACGCTTCGACATCCACTGATAAAAAGTGCCGTTTTCTACAAAATGTACCTTCGGCGCATGCAGTGCCATGTCTTTATAGCGTTTGGCATCGTAATCAGAATTTACCTTTCGCAGGGTTTCGTCCAATATTTGCACAAACAGGTGTTCATCAACCGGTTTTTTAGCAAATTCTATCACCCATTCATGGCAGCCTTTGTTGCCTTCGCCCATGTAAACCGGGCCGGCGGTATAATCAACCATTGTGGTGCCGGTGGCCTGGCAGGCTTCTGTTATGGCTATGTCTGCATTTTCAATTACCACTTCTTCGCCAAAAGCATTAATAAAATGTTTCGTACGGCCGCTTACCTTTATTCTGAACGGATATTTTGAAGTAAACTTAACGGTATCGCCAATTTTATATCTCCACAGGCCAGCATTGGTCGATATCACCAGTGCATAGTTTTTATCCAGTTCAACCTCGTCCAGTAAAATTGTTTTCGGGTGGTCTTTGTCCCATTCTTCCATGGGTATAAACTCATAGAAAACGCCGTAATCAAGCATCAAAAGCATTTCGCCTACCCGGCTTAGTTCATCCTGAATGGCAAAAAAGCCTTCTGATGCATTGTAGGTTTCCATATAAGCCACCTGGTCAGAAGGGAAGAATTTTTTTCTGAACAACTCTCTGTAAGGCTGAAACGCCACCGCGCCATGCACAAATACTTCAAAGTTTTCCCAAACCTCAAGCATGTTTTTCTTTCCGGCGCGTTCCATAATATTTTCAAGCAACACTACTGTCCAGGTGGGTACGCCAAGTATACTGGTTACGTTTTCCTGCGAGCAAATTTCTATCATCTGCTCCATTTTTTCTTCCCAGTTTTCCATCAGCGCAACATCAATAGGAGGAGTACGTATGAAATCGGCCCAGGTGGGCAGGTTTTTCATAATCACTGCCGATATGTCGCCTGCCTGTGTATTAGGATTAAACGGATTTTTATGGAGTGCACCACCGATAGACAATCCTTTACCCTCAAAAAGCTTTGTTTCGGGGCGGTTGTTCAGGTACAGTGTCATTACGTCTTTACCGCCTCTGTAGTGGCAGTCTTCCAGCGACTCTTCAGAAACCGGCAGGAATTTGCTCCTGCTGTTAGTTGTACCTGACGATTTGGAGAACCATTTGATATCAGATGACCACAGAACGTTCTGCTCACCTTTCAGTACCCTTTCAATGTAAGGGTACAACTCTTCGTAGGTCGAAACAGGAACCCTTTCCTGAAAATCCTTTATGGTTTCAATACTGCCATAGCCATATTTAAGACCCCATTCGGTAAAACGGGCGCTTTCTATCAGTTCATGAAAGATACGTTGTTGGGTTTCAATAGGATATTGCAAAAACTCTTCAATACGCTCTATTCTTCTCTTGATAAAAAAACCAAGTATATCGTTTAAAATGCTCACAACATTTATAAATTCTGGATTACTGTGTAAATTATGTAAATTTCTTTGCTTGTACGTAATTTCAAAAATCTTGTTTTTTAAATCAACACAATGCCGGAGCAATTGTTTGCAATAACACCATTACAAGCTTTTTGCCCTGTCAGGGTAGTCGGTTATTACGCCATCACAGCCCAGCGCCTTTATTTTTTCCATGTCTTCTCTTTTGTTAACCGTCCATGGAATCACCCTTATGCCCAAATCGTGCAGTTGTTTTACTCTTTCAGTAGTTACTTGTGTAAAATAGGGGCTCCAGATGTCGGGCTTAAAGCCCAGCTTATCCAGATTCACCTGTACATCGTTATTGGCGCGGGGCTCAATGAGCACAGCAACGGCAATTTTTTTGTATTTACCGGCCAGTGTCTGGGCATTCCAGTGTTTCAGAACGTTGTAGTCAAAGCTCTGCATGTTTACTCTTTCTAAAGGCAATTCTTTCACAATTATTTTATAAACCAGATCTGAGAACTCAGCTACCTCTGGCTGGGTTTTGCCTATTTCTTTTTCGCTGCTTTTTATTTCTATATTATATTTTACCGGGGGCAAGCCTTTTTGCCTGGTATATTTTTCTATTTCTCTTATCATTTCTGTCAGCAGGGGTTTGTGCGCTTTCATTTTTTCCTGCTCAGGAAATCCTTTGTTGCCACGTACCCCCACATCATATTTTTTTATTTGCTTGTAGTCCATCTGGTACAGATTCCCCTGGGTTTCTTTAGTTATATATATGCCGTCGGGGTCGGTGGTAATGTCAGGATTAAAATAGGTGTCGTGCGAAACCACCACTTTTTTGTCTTTAGAGATGACAACGTCCAGTTCAATGACATGGGCACCCAGGTCAATTGCTTTTTTGAACGAAGGAATGGTATTTTCGGGCAGAAGACCCCGTGCACCACGGTGGCCTTCAATTTCAAATGGGGTAGTTTGTGCCATTGCTAAAACCGGAAACAATAAGAATAATAAGGCTTTCATGAGTTGTTATGATTGAATAGTAATAAGCAAATCTGGTTTGGCAGACAGGTGATAGCGGTTCATTATGACCACTTAAAATCAGATGTTCCACCAGTAAGTAAATTTAACAACCAGGCTGCGGTTTCTGACCTGAAAAGTATCAGAAAAATAATTGTCGGTATAAACCAGAAACAGGTCTGATGCCGGGCTGTAACGCCATTGCAGACGGGTATTAATATTGAAATTGTTATTCTGGTTGTTAAACTGTACAAAGTTAGTCAGGAACAATTTATTTGTAAAGGTAACATCGATTTTCGGACCCAACAGCCACAGATTATATTGTTTATTTATTAATTCTTTAGGCAGAACGGGGTCTTGCTCAAACGCCAGGCGGTTATAATTGGCGCTCATGGTAATGGCCACAAAAGGCTGGAACCGATAACCCACCTCTCCGTTTAAGCGCAGGCGAGTTCCGTTAGCATAGTAGCCTCCATAACGCGTTGAAACCAGATAGGTAAGCAATGCTTGGGGTTTGGATGTATAATCAAAACCGAAAGAATCCCATTTGTGTTCACTTCCCGCTGGTAAAAACACCCGGGCATAATTGGTGGGGTCAAAAGCGCTTAACAGTTTTACATAATTATGCGCACCCCAGATAAACAAGGTGTTGGTCTTTCTGAAATTGATTTTATAGCCAATCAGTTTTTCGTTTTCTGTTTCCTGCGTAAAATCTTTTGTAAAGTAATGGGTAAGCATAACAGTTGGCCCGTGGCTTAGAATGGTTCCTCCAGCCTTCGGAAACATCAGATAGGCAATCTGGGGGTTCAGTTTGCCATAGTTAATGCGAGGAACATACCCAACCTCAGCCGAATAACTGTATCCTACGCGTTCTGCCTGTATACCCGTTACCCATTTTTTAGAGGTATAAAGAATATTACCGGCAAAAACATCGTCGTTATTTTTAGTATTGGGGGTAAAAGAAGTTAAATAGAGTAGTTTACCCGTCCAGTCATTTTTTTTTGAGGCCAGATTGTATTCAATACCCAGGTTGCGGTTAAACTGTGTAAGTCCGTTAAGTTTAACAAGAGAGTCTGAAGTGTTGCTGTAGTTGAGGGTTTCTTTGTTTACCATCATGATGGCGATATTTGAGCGGGCAAACATTCGGCGTTGCAGGGCTATGACACCGAAATTCTGAGCAGGTACTCCTACGTCATTTTTTCCGGTTTGCATATCCATAAAGCCAATCCGCCAGTCTTTATTGAGCTTGCCGCTCAAACGGACTCCAAAGTTAATAGGGGCATTTAAACCTATTCGCCGCGAAAAAAACGGACGGATGTTCTGGTAGCCGAAATTGGAGAATAAATCGCCGTTTTCAAGAAAAAACTGTCTTCTTTCAGGGAATAATAGCTCAAAACGGTCGAGATTGGTTTGCTGCTGGTCAACTTCAACCTGCGAGAAGTCGGGGTTGACAGTCAGGTCAAGATTTAATGAGGAAGTAAGCCCTATTTTGGCATCAAAACCTATGTCTCTTCTGAATTTCGTGGGCGAGTTGGTCTCCTGATTTGCCCTTACCCCCCCAAGTGCATACGGAATAATAGAAATGTTTGAACCCACCTGTGGTGGGGCTTCGTCCCACACCAAAGAGGCGGTGTATGCCAACGATGCAGTAGGGAACTGCCGTGGAACAGGCGCCCAGGCAGATTTCTCAGTAGTTTTTAAGTCTAGCCGGCTGAAATTAACGCCCCAGCGGGTAATTCCTTTTTTATAGCGCAGAGTTTTAAACGGTATTGCGGCCTCCCAAACCCATTTGTCGTCGTCATATTTTACTTCAGAAGTCCACTTGTTCTCCCAGCTCAGGTTGGCCGAGCTACCATTATACAAGAGGCCGTCCCATTGCGCACCATGTGCGTTGGCGCCAAATGTAAAGCCGTTGGTCTGGTCGTCAAAAGTATCAATAAAGAGCAGGTCGTTGTCATTTTTTCCGAAATTAAAATCCCGCTTCAGCGATTCAACCATATAAGGCCCCGGTACTTTTTCGTAGTTTATAAACAGCACATAAAGGTTTTTATCGTCATAGGTCATCTTCACCTCTGTTCGTACAAAGGCTTTGCTGGTATCCATAGGTAGCACCTGATGAAAATCAGAGGCCAGTTGTGCTTCTGCCCAGGCTCTTTCATCTGGTATGCCGTCTATCCTGACGGGTGATGTGGCACGATGAATACGGTATTCTATTTTATCGTTTTTCTTTTGGGCGAAGGCATGGGAGAGAAAAACAAAGCTGCATAGGTAAAAGATAAAGTAAAAAGGTTTTGTAAAGCTAGGTTTCAAAGTATTAAAAGAGGTTATAAGGTTGAAACAGTAAATTTACAAAGCTAAAAACAAAAACCTCACAGATTTCGTAAATCTGTGAGGTTTTTGTTTTACTTACTTTATTTAAGCTTATTCTGAAACTCCGTCAGAAGCGTCTTTGTTTTTCTTCGATTGCATATCAAATATCAAAGAAATACGCCAGGTATTGGCAAGTGCATTACCCTGCGAAACCGGTATAAGGTACGCGAAATCAATGCCATAACTGTTTTTAAGTTTCAGACCCAAGCCTGTGGTAACATATCTTTCGCCACCTTTTAAGGCGCTTTGCAGAAAGTATCCGCCACGAACGGCAAACATGTTATTATACAGGTATTCAACACCAAAAGAGCCGGTAACCTCTCTTAATTCTTCTTTTAAGCCATCAGGCGCATCAGTAAATGATGAGAATATTGCCTGTATAGGGCCTGTTTCGTTGGGGTCTTTTCCTTTTACTATATTTCCGTTGTTGTCTCTTAAAGGAGGCGTTGGTACCAGTAGTTTGTTGACATCAACCATAAAGTTAAACTGGTTGTAGCTGTTTACACGGTAGTTCATGGCGCCACCTACCTTCAGATTTGTAGGAATAAAATATCTGTCGCGGCCATAGCTGATTTTACTGCCGATATTCTGAATCATGGCCCCACCTGAAAAAGCGGCTCCCTTTTCACGGTTTTTTACTGTTGGCGAATCGTTCATATAAAAGAACGAGATGTCGCCGGCAGCGGTATTGGCAGGTTTGCTGGCTACCTGATTAATAGATTGAGACCCAACCAGATTAGAATGAATGTACTTAAGGTTAATACCCATGGCAAAGTCTCTGCTCAGTTTTCTGGAGTACCCTGCCGTGATATTCATGTCTCTTGAATCAAACGTTCCGGTGTTTTCGCCATATTGATTCATAAAGTCAATTCTACCCTGATCAAAATAGGTCATTGAAAAAGCAATAACCTGGTTTTTCTCGAGCTTCTTAAAAATGGCAGCATGTAAAAGCCCCATGTCGTCTACAATGTCTCTCAACCAGGGTGTGTATGAAACGGTTGAGCCCAAATCACGGTCAATGAAAGGTAATTTGGCGCTGTTCCAAAATAATGAGTTCGCGTCAGGGGTTGATGCCACTCCGGCATCGCCCAACGCAGCACCTCGTGAGTCTGGTGAGAACGTGAGAAACGGAACAGCAGTTGAGACCACTCTTTTCTCATTCAGGGGCTTTACCTGTGCTTGAGCTGAAAGAGAATTTATCAGGACTAAACTTGCCAACGTGGCCAATAATTTGCTTTTCATGAGAGCTGTTTTTCATTCCACCCTTTAAGCGGGTACTTTAAAAAATTATATGATGTATCGGATTCCACTGTTTCAAGGCATCAAATATAACAGTTTTTCTTATTTACTTCCAAAATAGTAATTTGCCCGAAGCAGAAGTTTTTCCACTTTTATTCAGAAATCCGGCAGTAATTCTATAAAAATAAGTTCCGCTGATTAAATCGGACGACCTGAGCGTCATCTCTATGTTAAGTTTACCCAGGCAGGCATAGCACTGTTCCTGTTTTTCGTAAATCTTTTTGCCTGTTTTTTCAAATACCTCAATATAAAAGTTAAGGTCTTCGCCGTCGGCGTTATGTTGTATTACAAAACTGGTTGTTTCCTGAAAAGGATTTGGATAATTATAGGTGCTTAGTAGTCTGAATGAGTCATTATCTACTAAAAAAGCTAACGTTGCCTCCGTAGAATTATTATAAGTATCCCATATTTTTAATTTAATGGTGTGTTTACCTGTGGGTAGTTTTCCCAGTGCATATTTCAGTTCGCCTTTCGTATAGTCTGCTGTGTTTGTAAAATACTGATTTACAATTGTTTGTAATGTGTCGTTCAGGGTAAGTAACATTTCATGCCCAATGCCGGCCTGCGACAAATTAATACCGTTTTCATCAAAAATGCTAGCAGTAAGTATATTATTTTTATCTACAAAAAGTTCAATTTCAGGGCCTTTGGTATCTGTGCTGTTTACCGGCGCGCTGCCGCCTACCCAAAGATTAATAAAGCTGCCGATGGCGTCGCTGCTGCTGTCGGCACGAAAGGCATAACAAATGATTTTGCCCTGCCCGAGCTGATAATTTATGTCTTTAGGAACAATGAAGTCTGCTGAAAAAACGCCGTTTTTAATAGCAACCCTGCCCTCATAGATTTTGTTCTGATAAGCCTGATACCTGAATTTATCAGTTTTTTGCCCCAGCGTGCTCAGGATTGAGGGCTTATCAAAAACAGATATCTGGGCATAACCGTTGTAGTCAGCTATCAACTGGTCTGTTTCTGGGTTTCTGACTTCGCCCTCAAGTTTCACCTTTGCCAGTGCTTTTAGTGTTTGGGTTTCAGGGTTCTGGTTATTAATTTTTGTTATAACAACTTTATCTGCAGGGTAGGCCAGCTTCATAGACGGGTCGCCCAGTAGAGAAAAGTTACGGTTATTGACATGGCTTAGCGAATTGTTTTTAGTTATCCTGAACACATCTCCCAGCTTTGTACCAGGGTTTTGTTTACTTAAGACGAAAGCCGAGTAAAAAGCGTTGTTCAACAAAAAATTAGTGTAAGAATAAACAGGCCTGGTGGTGGTAAGCAAACCTATGGCAGCACCTCTCGGGCTTAGCAAGGCAAGCTCGGCACCCGAAACTACAGAAGGGTCATCAAACCGACCGAAAGAGCAGGTGGCAGTCAGAAACAGTGGCATATTGGCCAGGTTCTTCCAGGTATCAATCTGGTCAATGGTTAGTATTTTTTCTTCGGTCCAGCCATCCGGGCCGCCATGGCCACTGTAATTGACAATCAGGCTACCCTCATTTACTGCCTTATTTAATGCTTTGTTGGCATCAGGTGCTATGGTTCCGGTCGAATTACCCACCTGTTTGTAGTTATCAAGATATATTTTGTTGAGAACTACATTTTTATCCTGGGTTTCAAGCAATGCAGCAATCCTGTCGGCGTCTGACTGGTGGATGTTCCCGTCGCCGTCATCGGCTACAAAACTAATTTTTCCTCGCCATTTACCGATGGTTTTATTGTTTTGGGCATAGTATATCAGTTTATCTATGATGTTTCCGGCTTCATCAGGGGTTTTAGCCGGTAGCCTGCCTACACCTATATCAAGCGTATGATTCCCCTGGTTATCCTCTGCCCAGTCGCCTTCATGGGTTTCCAGAAAACCAAAGTAATCGTCTGAGGAAAAACTAAAAACCGGGTTCAGCGATTCCCGGCTTTCATAAGTAGGTATGTAAAGATTGGGATTGACGTAGTTAAACCCGTTATTATTTTTGTAGTCGTAGGTGGCATCGCCAAATAAGAGCAGGTACTTCAGTTTCCCGGGCTTTTTAAGCCATAAAAAACGGGCAAAATCCCTGATGGCGCTTACATCGGGCCTGCCCGATGCAAATTCATTATATACCTCACCGGCAGTAGCTACCAAGACAGAAAGCCCGTCATTCTCGGTTCTGAAATCTGCCAGTCGCTGGGCTTGATTTTTCCATTCAGGTAATGTGATAATCAGCAAATCGGGTACTTCGGCCTCATGTAGATTCTGATTGCCTGTTTTTTCAATGGTATTGGGTTCCAGTAAGTTTTTGTCTGTAAACAGCGCCAATGTTTTTAAGATACCACCCGTTGCCACACCAAAACTAGCCTCTGAACCACTGAGTGTGTAAGGTATATTTTCAGGAGCCTGCGGATTAGTAACATCCCATATTTTTGACTGCGCCGAGGCTTGAGCTACTCTGAAACGACTTGTGGGATTCGACATACTTTCCAAAGACCGCACAAGTGTCTGCGATTCATAAATCTGCAGGTTTCGTTTCGACTGGATTTCGTAGTAATTCAGATAAGCGTTAGCGGTTGATTGCCCCGCCTTATTATAAGCATAAGTAAGTTTTAGAGTGTTACTATTACCAGCAGCGGTTGTGAAAGTAGCCGCACTTTCGGTGCCTTTCAGGTCATAAATTCCTTTGGCATCATACTGGCCGGCTCTAAGGGGTGCAAAAGTGATATCTCCCAGGATGTTTCCGTTGAGTTTCAGACCCAGTTGCGTGGATATATAGGCTGCACCAACCCCGGCAGACTTGATTTTGATTGTAGAGTTAGGCACCAGCCCTTCTATGGTTTCATCAAAATGTACTTCAGTTAGGTTTCCGAGGGGCTCGCCGTACCATTCGCGACCGGAGCCGCCCAGTTCTCTGATGCCGGAGCTGATGAGGTTTTTCTGGTCTGATTCATGAAAACGGAAATCATCAAAAGTAGTGATGGTGGTTGATGCTTCTATGGTTTTTGCATTGCCCACACGCTGGCCTTTGGTATCGGCTATGGTCAGGAAGTAAAAAGTGGTATCGGAATAATAGTTTTGCTGATGGCTGAACTGCTGCTTAGCGGCATCAAAAGTAATGGTATGGGGGCTTTCGGCATAAAAAAGAATGTAGTCTGCTTCATCAAATTTGCCGTCGTTTTCGCCTGCTACCTCAATGGCATTTTCTTTTAGGTCTGTTGGTCTTGCTGTATTGTTGGCCTGCGGTAACATAGCGCCTCCATTGCCATAAAGCCTGATGTTTTGCGGATTAACTTTGCTGATGTCAACCCCGGCCTTTCTTAGTATCCCTGCATTGATTTTATAAACACCCGTTTGCGTAGTTGCAATTTTGTACCAGTCTCCTCTACTTAAAACAGAAGACTGTGCCTGAAGCCCAATACTCGACCAAACACCGATACAGGCAATAAAAAACCGGCTTTTCTGTAAGTAAGAAAAGTTAAGAAACCTGGCCGATATGTTATTGATGGAGGAAAGCAACATCCATTTATTGTTCTTCTATTAAATCAACTCTGGCAGTGGCCAGGATAGTATATCTGCGTCTTGAATTTCGTTCCATGCACAAAACGCGGGTGCGTCTTTTTTCCAGCCTTTGAAAAACAGTATTGCGGAAAGTAAACCATCGGTTATCGGCCACGTCTGATAACAAAACGCCGCTGGGGGGTGTCAGCTCGTGCATTTGTAGTGCTTTTGCCAGCGGGGCATAACTCACCGACGAAGCAGCAGGATTACTCATATATTTGCTTAAGGGTACAAAAACGGTTTCCGGAAAAACACTCAGATTCAGAATGGGGGCCATTAACTGCTGAAAGCTTTTCTTCCATTCTGCCCCATGCGGCTCTATTTTCTTTCGTGTTTTGTTAAGCCAGGCCCGCTGATGCGCAATTTCATGTATATACGTAATTACAAAAGCGTAGGCGTTCAGGTCGTTATTAACGGTTATTTTATGCAGCCCGTCTTTAAATGTATAATTGCCAAAGCATGAACTGCGCGTGCGTGTAATTTTAAACGAGAAGGGTTGCTCTTTCCAGAGTGCCAGACAATAATCAACTGCCTGTGCAGGCACATGCCTGCTTAGCATTTCAAGCATTTTCTGGGCAACTTCAGGTGTGTAAGAAACCGGTAAGGGCGGTATAGGTTTTTCCTGCAGAGCCTTGGTTACTGATTTAAACAATCTTGTAATAGACATGGAAGACACTGTATTTTTTATCTAACAAAATTGTAGCAGCAAATATTTCAAAAAAGTAGAAATTGATACTGCTAACTAATGCGGCTCCAGTTGGTTTCGTTATTGCGCAGATTCAGCAGGTGATGCCTTACGGGGGCATTTTCAGGCTTTTCAATCTCAGGGTCATTATCCAGAATCTCAATGGCGGCTTCACGGGCATATTTCAGTATCTCGCCGTCTTTGGCCAGGTCGGCCACTTTCAGGTCAAGCATACCACTTTGCTGGGTACCTGCCATATCACCCGGCCCACGGAGCGACAAGTCAACCTCCGATATCTCAAAACCGTTATTGGTTCTTACCATAGTTTCAATACGGGTGCGGGTTTCTTTGGCCAGCTTATAATCGGTCATCAGAATACAGTACGACTGCTCAGCCCCACGCCCCACTCGACCTCTTAGCTGGTGCAACTGCGACAAACCGAAGCGATTAGCACTTTCAATCACCATTACCGATGCGTTGGGTACGTCAACCCCTACTTCTATTACCGTTGTTGCCACCAATATCTGCGTTTCCTGATTTTTGAAACGCTGCATTTCATAGTCTTTTTCTTTCCAGCCCATTTTGCCGTGTACAATGCTGAGCGCATATTCCGGAAACGCCCTTGCCACGCTTTCATAGCCATCCATCAGGTTTTTAAATGACAGTGTTTCAGACTCTTCAATCAGTGGATACACTACATATACCTGCCTGCCTTTCCTGATTTCGCTACGCATAAACTCAAAAACCCGCAGGCGGTCAGAATCATACCGGTGGATGGTCTTGATAGGCTTGCGCCCCATCGGCAGTTCGTCTATCACCGATACGTCCAGGTCGCCATACAGAGTCATAGCCAGCGTTCTTGGAATCGGTGTGGCGGTCATTACCAGTATATGCGGTCTGAAATCACGGTTTTTGTCCCACAGCTTGGCTCTTTGCGCTACCCCGAAACGGTGTTGCTCGTCAATAATACAGAGTCCAAGATTTTTAAACTGCACGTGGTCTTCCAGCAAAGCATGAGTACCCACCAGAATCTGAATGCTACCATCAAGAATGCCGTCATCAATAATTTTACGGCCTTTTTTATTGACCGAACCCGTGAGCTCGGCTATTTTGATGCCTATCAAATCGGCAAACCTTTTCAGGTTGGTATAGTGCTGGTCAGACAATATCTCGGTTGGAGCCATCAAACAAGCCTGCGCGCCGTTGTCTATGGCCAATAGCATGGTAATAAACGCCACAATGGTTTTACCACTGCCTACATCACCCTGCAATAGCCTGTTCATCTGCTTGCCCGAGCGTAAATCTTCAAAAATTTCACGGATTACCTTCTTCTGCGCATTGGTAAGGTCGAAAGGCAGGTGATGCTGATAAAACTCGGTGAGCAACTGCGTTTTGGTAAATACCTGTCCGGCAAAATCCTGTTTACGGATAAGCTTCTGCTTGATAAGCCTGAACTGGTTATAAAACAGCTCCTCAAATTTTAAACGGCGGGTAGCCTGCCTGAGCGTCTCGGCATTCAATGGCAGATGAATATGATAAAGCGCATCCTGTTTTGAAATAAGCCTGAACTTCTGAATCAGCGAACCGGGCAGAGTCTCCCGGATATGTGGTCTGGCAGAGCCCAACAGCACTTTCATCCAGCGGCTTATCTGCTTGCTGTCTATGTAGCGTCTCCGTAGTTTTTCAGTCAAGGAATACACCGGCTGAAAATACCCTCCGCGTTCGTTTTCCGGTGTGAGCAGGTCCATTTCTGGATGACTTATCTGCCATTTGTTGCCAAAAACAGTAGGCTTGCCGAACACAATATATTCCCCTTGCAGGCGCAGGGTTTTTTCTAAAAAAGTAAGCCCCTGAAACCAGGTAAGCTCCATCATGCCGGTGCCATCCGTAAACTGCGCCACCAGCCGTTCTTTATTGCCTTCGCCCATTCTGTCCCACGACCGCAACCTGCCTTTAATTTGCGCCGCATTCATGGCCTCGTTCAGCTCACTGATGCGGTGAAACTGGGTGCGGTCTTCGTGCCGGAAGGGGTAATATTCAATCAAATCGCCATAAGTGAAGATATTGAGTTCCTTGTTGAGCATCTCCACTTTCGTAGGGCCTATTACTCTCAGGTTTTCAATTTTTGTATCAAAAAAGGATGTTCTTCGCTCGCTCATGGTATCGAATTTAGCAGTAAGGGCAAAATTGAACAAATTTTTTTTGATTTTTTGCAAAATCTCTCTACATTTGCAATCCTTAAACAGGTATGGAGGTCTTAGCTCAGTCGGTTAGAGCGTCGGATTGTGGTTCCGAAGGTCGTGGGTTCGAGCCCCATATTCCTCCCTTCAACTCCCTTGAAACTTGGTTTCGAGGGAGTTTTTGTTTTTACGGCTTCCTCTGCTATTATAATTCTTCTGCTTTTATTTTCTGGTCTCCGTTTTTGTGCTATTTTTGGTTGATTAAAAAAGTAAAAAACCTGATGGAACCTGTTACAACTACCGCCTTTATTGCCACCATTGTAGGCTATTTAGCCAAGACCCTGAAAGAAAATAAATCCTTTCAGGACTTTACTAAGGATTTTACCGGTGCCACGATTAACTGGATAAGACCTCTTTTTTTGAAAGATGATGAAACACCCAAAGAAGCTTTAGAAAAACTGGCAGCTAATCCTGAAAGTGAACCCAGACAAAAAATGATTCAAGCCAGCTTAGAAACTGAATTGGAAGAAAATCCTGATGCAAAAGAGTATTTAGAGGAAATGTATCGAGTAATTAAAGAAAAGGAGTCTGGGGGTGAAGCAATAAGAATCATTAATAGTAAGAATGTAGTAATAGGCGATAGTTCTGTACAAGGAAATTTTATTGTTGGTGATAGTAATACGATAGGGAAATAATGGAACAAGGCCAAATCCTGGAAAATATCAAAAACTATGTAAATGGCTCAATTGATGCCAAAGGCAATGTTATTGTAGGTGATAACAACACAATTGCTGTTAACATTTACAAATTTGATGATTATAAAAAGCTAAAGGAAACCTTACAAAATAATTTAGAAAAATTAGATAAAACACAAAAAGCATATAAAGAAACGCCTATTCCCTTTTTAGCAGAATCAATTTCTTCAATTAATAAAGAGATAGAACTTATTCAAAAGGAGATAGATTTATTTGAAAAAGAAATAATTTCTTTAGCCAATGATTTAACTAAAATACCAATTAATACTGAAAGGCTAGAAAAGGCAAGAGCTTACTTTTTAGATGGAAAGCAAAGTGAAGCAAGGGCTTTTCTAGAATCAGAGAAAGAGTTCATGAGTAAGGAGCAAAACGCCTTATTAGAAAAAAAGGATAGATTAGAAAAAGAAGTAGAAGCAAATGAAAAAGCATTGTTGAATAACGCTAATGAATATTTGTTGTTAGCGCGTTTAACATCTATAGATTTTAAATTATCTGACAGAATACTATTAACAAAAGAATACTTCGAAAAATCAATAAGCGCTAATAAGAATACAGATAATTTATTTGCTTATGCCTATTTTTTGCAGGAAAACAATTTTTTTGATGAAGCAATAGAAATTTACAGCGAAGCACTAGAGATTTACAAGACACAGACTGTCACTAATCCGGAGGTGTATTTACCATCTGTGGCGATGACTTTGAATAATCTGGGGAATTTACATAGCGATAAAAATGAATTAGGGAAGGCAGAAGAGGAGTATATGGAATCGTTAGGGATTTATAGAGGATTAGCATCCATCAATCCGGAGGTGTATTTACCATCTGTGGCGATGACTTTGAATAATCTGGGGAATTTACATAGCGATAAAAATGAATTAGGGAAGGCAGAAGAGGAATATATGGAATCGTTAGGGATAAGAAGAGGATTAGCATCCATGAATCCGGAGGTGTATTTGCCATCTGTGGCGATGACTTTGAATAATCTGGCTGTTTTACATAGAGCTAAAAATGAATTAGGGAAGGCAGAAGAGGAGTATATGGAATCGTTAGGGATAAGAAGAGGATTAGCATCCATCAATCCGGAGGTGTATTTACCTGATGTGGCTGCTACGCTGAATAATCTGGGGAATTTACATAGCGATAAAAATGAATTAGGGAAGGCAGAAGAGGAGTATATGGAATCGTTAGGGATAAGAAGAGGATTAGCATCCATGAATCCGGAGGTGTATTTACCTGATGTGGCTGCTACGCTGAATAATCTGGGGAATTTACATACGGATAAAAATGAATTAGGGAAGGCAGAAGAGGAGTATATGGAATCGTTAGGGATAAGAAGAGGATTAGCATCCATCAATCCGGAGGTGTATTTACCATCTGTGGCGATGACTTTGAATAATCTGGGGAATTTACATAGGGATAAAAATGAATTAGGGAAGGCAGAAGAGGAGTATATGGAATCGTTAGGGATAAGAAGAGGATTAGCATCCATCAATCCGGAGGTGTATTTACCATCTGTGGCGATGACTTTGAATAATCTGGGGAATTTACATAGCGATAAAAATGAATTAGGGAAGGCAGAAGAGGAGTATATGGAATCGTTAGGGATAAGGAGAGGATTAGCATCCATCAATCCGGAGGTGTATTTGCCATCTGTGGCGATGACTTTGAATAATCTGGCTGTTTTACATAGAGCTAAAAATGAATTAGGGAAGGCAGAAGAGGAGTATATGGAATCGTTAGGGATAAGAAGAGGATTAGCATCCATCAATCCGGAGGTGTATTTACCTGATGTGGCTGCTACGCTGAATAATCTGGGGAATTTACATAGCGATAAAAATGAATTAGGGAAGGCAGAAGAGGAGTATATGGAATCGTTAGGGATTTATAGAGGATTAGCATCCATCAATCCGGAGGTGTATTTACCATCTGTGGCGATGACTTTGAATAATCTGGGGAATTTACATAGGGATAAAAATGAATTAGGGAAGGCAGAAGAGGAGTATATGGAATCGTTAGGGATTTATAGAGGATTAGCATCCATCAATCCGGAGGTGTATTTACCATCTGTGGCGATGACTTTGAATAATCTGGGGAATTTACATAGGGATAAAAATGAATTAGGGAAGGCCAAAGAGGAGTATTTGGAAGCTCTTCAAATAAGGCATCATTTAGCACTACAAAATCCGGGAGCCTACCAAATTTCTCTAGCTCAAACGCTTAATAACTTTGCAATTTTTTATTTATATAGTGAACCTGAAAAAGATAAATCATTAGGCTTATCATATAATGGCTTTGTAAATGCCTATCCCTACCATGAGCAAGTACCTAGGGCTTTGAATCTTTGCCAGATGTCTATTCAAATCTGGGAAGCATGGGGAGAAGATTTAATAAAGTACCTAACTGAAAATCAGAGTACTGAAACTACCTGATAAGTAAATTCATTTCTATATTCCCACAAATTTTCAATAAATTGCTACAAGAAAATATAACAAGTATGATATCTAACTCAAAAATATCATGCCATTCAAGGTTGAAAAGGTAACACTGGGTGATATTTTGCCGTATCGCCATTTGTTTCTGCAGGAAATAAACCGGCAGGTGAGATACAATGCTACTCATGAACGCCGCTGGTCAGATTCGTATCTGCTATATGCCGACGATACCGTTATCGGCTACGGCTCAGTAAATGGTCAGGAGATACCCGACCGCGACACCCTCTTTGAGTTTTATCTGCTGCCTCTGTACCAGCATCTGGCAAGTAGGGTTTTCCCATACTTATTGTCGGCTTCGGGTGTTCAATATATAGAAACCCAAAGCAATGCACTGTTACTTACCACTATGTTGTATGAGTTTGCCGTTAATATACATGCCCCTGTTATTCTGTTTGAAGACGGCCCACATACCAATCTGCCTCCACCCGCAGGGGTAACTTTTCAGACCAGACAATCATTTGAAGCCCTTTACGGCAAACAAAAAGAAAGCGACAGCGGTTATGTGCTTGAGAAAGCCGGTGAAGAAATAGGCAATGGAGATTTTTTATTGCACTATAACAAACCTTTTGCAGATTTGTATATGGAAGTAAAAGAGAGCCACCGCCAGCAAGGGCTGGGGGCGTATCTGATACAGGAACTGAAACGGGTGTGCCATGCGGCAGGTAAAATACCCGCTGCCCGCTGTAATATAGAAAATAAAGCATCGAAGGCAACTTTACTGAAAGGCGGCCTGCAAGTAGTAGGCCTAATGTTGATTGGAGAAGTGAAAAAATGAAAAAGCAATGATTTACCATGTTCTGAATGGAGACTCCCTGGCCTTGATTTTTAAAGAGACCACAATTGAGGGAGATGTTATGATTGCCCGTGAGGCACTGATTGACGGCAGCCTGGCCGGAGATAACCTGCCCGATTTCTGGCAGACCCGCGCGGATTGTCATGGTATTAGTCTGGATGAATATCAGGCCTATTCGGTTTCTGAGTTTGACCAGATAATGAATGCCCCGCACAATGCCACTTTCCATCTGTGGTTTGGGTATGACTTGTTTTGTCAGGTCAATATGTGGTTTGTTATTTCGTTAATTCATAACCAACCCAATAACAGAAAAACGTATGTGGTGTACCCGACTTTTCTGGCTGAGGCCGATATCTGGCAGGAGTTCGGCCATGCCGGGGTAGACGATTTGGAGGCAAGCCTTGCAACCCGCATCAAACTGGAGCCAGAAGATATTCAACTGGCGAAAGACCTTTGGCAGGCATATCGCAGGCATGACCTCCCGGCTTTGGCGCAATTATCGCAGTGTCAATCGGCCTGTTTTCCGTATTTGCAGCAGGTAATTCAGGCGCATATAGACCGTTTTCCGGTGGAAGGACAGCCGCCCAGGCATGAGCGCGTACTGGCTGAAATTATAGAAAACGGAGAAACCGATTTCCATAACGTGTTCAGGCTATTTACTGAGCAACAAGGTGTTTATGGCTTTGGAGACGCGCAACTGAAACCGGTTTATGATAAACTGATGGCCAGGTAAGACCCAAAACCACTCAAAAATATGTGATGCCTCATGGGGCAATGTGAGGGTTTTTATTAACTTCGTACACAAATATTGAATAGGAATATGTTTAAGACGTTGTTTTTGATTTGTGTTTCAACAGGGGCATTGGCTCAGCAATTAATGAGCAGTGTAGTGGGCGACTGGATAAAAGAAGATATCCGGTTAAAAGATGGCAGCCCTATTTTGGATAAAACTATCAATAATTTACAGTTACGTTATATTTTTAATACAGACGGCACGGTAAGGGCGGTTTATGAGGGGAGGTCTGGCGACAGGTCCTATAAGATTAAAAATGATACGCTGATTATCGGGGGTGATACTTTCTATAAAATTGAACAGCTGAGCGATATCAAACTGGTGTTGCAGCAAATTACTGCCGACTCGTCTGCCAATGCTTTGAAAATTATCTTTACCCCGGCGCATTTATATAACATTGGCTATATTCCCGAAAAGTACCGTACCCGTGGTGGCGATACCATTTATGTGCTGAAGCCCAACTACCTGGAGCCATTCTTTATGGACGCTGAGATGTCGGCGAGTGCCTATATTTCAGATAATTTTGATTTCCCGGAGTACAGGGCTGCAGATTTTTATACGCGGTTTATTATAACCAGTAAAGGCGAGGTAAAAGGCATTGAAATTTTGAGAAGTACCAGCGAAAGGTTTAATAATAAACTGATTGCTGCCATAAAAAAAACAGAGGGCAAATGGAAACCCGCCATTTGGGAAGGCAAACCCGTAAACGTAGAAGTAAAAATGGGCTTTGATATAGGTTGGTCAGAACGCGAGGCAATGAAAAATTCATCAGCAGACCCGGATGCAGCAGAGGCAGATTTGGCGGAGTCGAACGAGTTTCTGTCTGAAGGAAAATACAATCTCTCTTTAAGAAATTATAACGAGGCCATCAGAAACTTTACCTGGAGCCTTGAGAAAAACCCTTTAAACGTAGATGCGTACTATGGCAGAGCCAGCGCTTATGCAATTAAAAAAGACACCAAAAGAATGTGCGAAGACCTGCTGCAACTAAAAAACCTGCAACAAGCCAGAGGCACGCAGCTATGGGAGAAGTTCTGCACAAATAGTAGTGGCGATAAAAAATAAATCCTGCTCCTTTATGTAAAGGAACAGGATTCATCAGGTTATTGCCATGCAAATGGCTTTTAAGAAGCAATCCAGCTAAATTCGTATTCCAGATTCGGTATTTTGGTGCGCTCGGCAACGCGGCGTAATCTGGCAGGTAATGCCATCAGGTAGTCGCGGGCGCGTTCACCTGCATCATTCAGATTGGTTATGCCGGCAATTTTCCATTCATCAAGCAAAGATTCCATAATCTCAATGTAGTCTACGGTAGTATATACCCCCATGCGTTGCGCTGCATCTGAAAAATGCGAGAAAGTCTGGCCGATTTTAACACCTGTTTCTCTTAAAAAATGAGCAGGCATTACAATTTTCTTCTTCATCATATCTTCAAAGGCCAGCATCATTTCAGACGGGTCCACTTCAAAAATATTGCTGATAAAGGTTTTGTAAGCCTTGGCATGGCGCATTTCGTCAGAGGCAATCACTCCACACATTTTAGATAGCGTGTTGTTGTTATACTTCTTGGCCAGTGTGGCTGTGCGGCGGTGCGAAATATTGGTGGCCAGCTCCTGAAACGATGTGTACACAAAGTTACGGTAAGGGTCACGGCCTGTGCCTATATCAAAACCATCCGCAATCAGAAATTGCGTTGATGTTTCCATCGCACGCATATTTACACGACCCGACAAATACAGAAACTTATTGAGCAGGTCTCCGTGGCGGTTCTCTTCGGCTGTCCAGTGGCGTACCCATTTGGCCCATCCGTTGGGTTCGTTTACCTGGTCAACACCTACTACATCAATCAGCCAGGACTCATACGTGGGCAAGGCCTCTTCTGTAATGGTGTCACCAATTAATACAGCTATATAGTCGTAAGGCAATTCTCTGGCATTCTCTTGCAGAAGCTTTACTTCCTGAAAAAAATCTTCTTTTGTAGCGTCTGGGAGAAAGTCTGATGGTTGCCAATTTGTTTCGATGGGTTTCAAAAATTCTTCAACAAAAAAGTCAATTTTTTGTCCTACAAATTTCATCACCTCTAGTCTTAAATTGGATAATTCCATGATAATGTCTTTTAAAGCTCTTTTATTTTATAAAACGCCGCAAGGTACGTTTATTTTATCTGAAAACAGTAAAATATTGGCTTAATTTATGAAAAAGCCCATTTTCTGACTAGTTTTGTACAAAAAAAAACTTCATGAAAAAAGTTCTTGATTACGTACTCAGTATTATTTATTTACTCTATTTTGGACTATTATTAGTTATTTTTCATGTAGTACAGGTTGTGGCTTTTAATGTTTTCGGCAAAAAGGCGCACAAGAAGTCGGTTGATTTCTTCAATCTGATGCTTACAACCAGTTATTATATTACCGGCACTACGGTGCATTTTGAACAACAGGAAGCATATCCAACCGACCGCCCCATTGTTTTTATAGCCAATCACCAGAGTACTTTTGATATCCCGGCAATTATCTGGTTTTTAAGAAAACACCAACCCATTTTTGTTTCAAAAATAGAACTCGCAAAGGGCATACCCAGCATATCATATAACCTCAGAAAAAGCGGTGCCGCGCTCATAGACCGCAAAGATGGCAAGCAGGCGGTGTCTGAAATTCTGAAATTGAGTAAATATATCCACGAAAACAATTTTTCTGCTGTTATATTTCCGGAAGGCACCCGCTCTAAAACAGATGAAATGAAACCCTTTGCCGAAGGTGGTATATCAGCTCTTCTTAAAAGAGCGCCCAATGCATTGGTAGTGCCAATAGCCATACAGGGTACAAGAAGGTTCAACCCCACCAATGGTATGTTTCCGCTCACCTCTTTTTCAAAGCTATCATGGACAGCCCTGAAAGCCATAGAACCCAAAGGCAAAACCACCACCGAAGTTGCCGAACAAGCCAGAGAAGCCATAGCACAGGTTTTAAATGCAGGCAAGTAAAAATAATTGTATAAAACGAAGAAGAGACGCAGGCCAAGGCCCGCGTCTCTTCTTCGTTAATTGGGTTTAAGTTTCATTACAAACTGGCACCGGCAGTTTCAGCCTCGGGTGATATTTTCTTCACCAGGCCTTGCAACACTTTACCCGGGCCACATTCAATAAATTTAGTAGCGCCACCGGCTACCATATTCTGTACAGACTGCGTCCAGCGTACAGGTGCCGTTAATTGTGCAATCAGATTGGCCTTGATTGTTTCAATGTCGGTTGATGGTTGGGCATTTACGTTCTGGTAAATCGGGCAGCTTGGCGTTGAGAAAGTCGTATTTTCAATAGCCTTAGCCAGCTCTTCGCGTGCGGGTTCCATCAGTGGCGAGTGGAACGCACCGCCTACCTGCAGCACCAGTGCTCTTTTGGCTCCGGCAGCTTTCAGTTCTTCGCAGGCTATGTTGATGCCCTCGATGCTACCAGAAATAACCAGCTGGCCGGGGCAGTTATAATTGGCTGCTACCACGATGTTTCCCGGGTTGCGTGCCGATATATCAGCACATATATCTTCAACTTTTTTATCGTCCAGATTCAGAATGGCGGCCATAGTTGAGGGGTTCAGCTCGCAGGCACGTTGCATGGCTGTGGCTCTTTGGGCCACCAGTCTCAGGCCGTCTTCAAAAGACAAGGCTCCGGCAGCAACCAGTGCCGAGAACTCACCCAGCGAGTGTCCGGCTACCATATCAGGTTTAAAATCAGGAATATTTAATGCCAGAATTACCGAGTGAAGAAAGACAGCAGGTTGGGTAACATTGGTTTGTTTCAGGTCTTCATCTGTGCCCTCAAACATAATTTTGGTGATATCGAAACCCAGAATTTCATTGGCTTTGTCAAAAAGTGTTTTGGCCTGGGGAAAATTCTCGTACAGGTCTTTGCCCATTCCGCTGAACTGAGCCCCCTGCCCGGGGAAAACGTAAGCTGTCATAAATAATGAAAATGGTTTGTTGTTATATAATCAGGCTTGCCTATCGGTTTTGCTGCATGCTTTTACGTACATCTATTCTTTCAGGCACAATCATGGCTGCCGAATAGCGCTGGCGAATGGTGTTATAGTATTTTTCGGCCTCCATGCGGCTCAGAAAATCACCAGCTTTAAGCCGATACGTAGGCTGGCTGAATGAAAGATAAGTATTTAAGTCAGGAAAATTCGAATATATAAACGATTTGGCCTCGTCTACTTCTCTGCGCTCGTTGCCTACATATACCTGTATCCGGTACCCTGCCGAATAACGGATGTTCTTGTTCAGGTCTGACATGGCATCAAGAGCCTTATCTACCTGATTGTTTACATTCAGCGGAACCTCATCTTTGGTTGCAGTAGTGGGGTTGTCTCGCACGGTCTTGTTGTCGCGGCTGTCAAAATCAGGCCTTTTTTCATACTTTAGCCGCACAGAAGACAAATCTTCGTCGTAGTCACCAATTACCGAACCCTTTGAAGGTATGGAAGATCGTTTGCACGAATAAAAAACTCCCGTCAGAAGAAGACAAAATACTATTTTGGTTAAAATCTTCATAGGTTTTTTGTTATTGCTGGGGATTTCTTCTAATGAAATTTTTGTCAAAATTATAAAAATATTCTAAAACCCGGTTAAACTTATTTGGATTACAGAAGAAACGGCGTTCAAGAGATTATATTTTATCAGGGGGCTTAAGGCAAACAAAGGCAGGAAATAAAAAGAGAAGAATACCCCGCCGTAACGGGGCATTTCTTTAGAAAATATACTTGGTTGAAAGAAAATGTGAACTGTGTTCTTCCACAATTTCATTGAAAATCTTCTTGTTTTCGGGGGTTTCTTTGGTAGCTACCACGGTTCTGATTGAGAAAGCTCTCAGTGCATCTTCAACCGAAAGTGTCCCTTCTGCCGAATCCTTTCTACCTGTGAACGGGAAGGTATCCGGGCCTCTCTGGCATTGGGCGTTGATGTTAACCCGGCTTACCTGGTTCACAAGCGGGTCAATCAGATTGGCTATCTGGTCAGGGTTAGTACCAAAGATACTTACCTGCTGCCCATGCGACGAGTTGAGCAGATATTGTATAGGCTCTTCTACGTCGTCAAATGGAACAATCGGAATCAGCGGCCCGAACTGCTCTTCTGAGTACACTTTCATTTTTTCATTTACCGGATACAACACGGCCGGGTAAAAGAAAGAATGCACCGTTGTGCCACCGCCTTCGTTCATTACCTCGGCGCCGTGTGCTTTGGCATCTTCAATACACTCAGTCAGGTAGGCTGGTTTGTTAGGCTCCGGCAGCGGAGTAAGATTAACGCCGGCCTCCCATGGCATGCCGTATTTCAGCTTTTCAAGTTCTTCGGTAAATCTGTTCAGGAATTTCTTGGCAATAGAACGGTGTACCCAAATAATCTTGATGGCGGTGCAGCGTTGCCCGTTAAAAGATAACGAGCCCAGAATACACTCTTTTACTGATAGTTCAACATCAGCATTTTTCAACACAATACCAGCATTTTTGGCATCAAGCCCCAAAACTGCTCTCAGGCGGTTAAGCTTGGGGTGCATTTTTTTCAGGTCGTTGGCTACTTTACTAGACCCAATCAGGGTGAGAATATTGATTTTGCCGCTTTGCATAATAGGCGGTATCACATTGGCGCCCCGACCATATATGGTATTGACAACCCCTTTAGGGAAACACTCCTTAAAGGCCTCAAGCATGGGGTAATGCAAAAGCGTGCCATGCTTAGGTGGCTTGAAAAGAATAGTATTACCCATTAGAATGGCCGGTATCAATGTGGTATAGGTTTCGTTAAGGGGATAATTAAATGGCCCCATACAAAGTACCACACCAAAGGGCGAACGGCGGATTTGCCCGATAATACCCTGCTCAATTTTAAAGCGCGACGACGCACGGTCAATGTCTTTCAGGCAGTCAATGGTATCATATATGTATTCTACAGTACGGTCAAATTCTTTAATTGAATCAGCCAGAGACTTGCCAATCTCAAACATCAGCAGATTTACAATCTCTGTTTTCTTTTCCAGCATCTTCTTAATGAAGTTCTCCATGCACGCAATGCGCTCGCTCACACTCATGGTGGGCCATTCGCCGCGGCCGTTGTCAAAGGCTTTCAGGGCGGCATCAAGCGCCTCCATGGCTTGTGGCACATCAGTAATCGGGAAACTGCCTATGTGCTTGCTGACAAACTTGCCGTTTTCATCTTTTACATAAACCGGCGAGTAGACATCCTGCGTGGCGCCGCTCCACTGGCGCATTTCTCCTCCTACCAGGTATTCACGCTGATGCAGGGGCGGAATCTGATAAGCTTCGGGAATTTGGTCGGCACCTGGAAAAATGGCCGTGATTTTCTCTTTTAAATTGCTCATAATTGTTTCTTTGGCTTAGGACGATTCATGGAGCCGTATCTTACAGCATAAGAAAAACGCTGTTTAAACCAGCTCCGGTGGCGTTTTGTTGTAAATACGGTGCCAAATTACTTACACCTGTATGAAAACCAAAGAGAATTGAGATTTTATGAAATATTGAGCAAAAAACTACAACAAAATGTTAAACAAATACTAATTGACCCAATTGTTTGCAGATAAACGTATTTCTTCTGAATTTTGAGGGTTAAACCGCCGTATTTAGCATTGTTTTTGGTCTATTTAAGCCTTTTTTGAAATCATCAATCAAAAATTATTAGCTGAATCCGGGGGCATGGTTATTTTTGTACTACCTAAACATATCATACTTTGCTATATTACGTTTTAAGACCTTTCGTATGGTTTCTATTAAAATTTTTTACCAGGCGCATTTATATTAGTGGCCTAGAAAACATCCCTAAAACGGGTGCTGTGTTGCTGGCGTCAAATCATTCCAATTCTTTTCTTGATGCCGTATTATTATGCACGCATTTAGATCGCCGGATATGGTCGCTGGCACGGGGTGATGTGTTCAAGAAACCCCTCGCCAAAAAAGCATTAAGCAACCTTTTTATGATGCCCATGTACCGCTTATCTGAAGGTAAAGAGTATCTGGGCGAAAATGATGAAACTTTCAGAAAATGTATTGAGCTTTTCAGAGAAGGGGAAATAGTCTTGATTTTCTCAGAGGGCCTTTGCATACACCAGAAGGAGTTACTTCCTTTAAAGAAGGGTACTGGTCGCCTGGCGCAAAAAGCCTGGAACGATGGCATTGAGGTAATTATAGTGCCGGTGGGTATCAGCTATAATAATTTTGATAAATTCGGCAAAGTAGTGAATATACAGATTGGTGAACCTACTTACCGCAACGACCTGCCTCAGGATACCTCAGAAGGCTTGTTTCTGAAAGAATTTAACCGCTCTTTAACCGACAAACTGAAAGACCTGCTGAGCAGGGGGTTGCCTGCTACCGGGTTCTTTAAAAATCCGTTTTATTATATCGGGGCGCTGGTTAATTTTCCTGTCAACTGGCTAAGCCTTACGTTGTCAAGAAAAATTACCAGGGGCAGTGTGTTTTTTGACTCCATTGCATTGGGGATTTTCATTATTCTGATGCCCGTTTACTGGCTTTTACTGGCACTGTTGGTTTATTTTCTCGTCTGATTTGCCTAACTTTGTTATTAACTATTTAATCAAGGCTGATGACTGAAAATGATGTAAAGAGTCTTAAGAACATTCTTTTTATTGATATTGAAACGGTTTCTCAGGAGCCTGACTTCGATTTGCTAAATGAACCGCTCAAAAGCCTTTGGTTAAAAAAGGCCGGGTATCTGCAAAGCAAAGAAAAGGAAGTATTGCCAGACCATCTCTTCTATTTAAACCGCGCATCTATTTATTCAGAATTTGGCAAAATAATCTGCATTGGTGTAGGTGGTATTGTGTTTGATGAGAACCTTGAGCCTTCGCTTCGCGTTAAGATGATAAGCGGGGAGTCGGAAGCCGAAATACTTAAGCAGTTTAAGCGTATTGTTGAAAAACATAAGGCCGGTAAAAACCTACTGCTATGTGCGCATAACGGAAAGGAGTTCGATTTTCCATATATCTGTCGCCGGATGCTTGTAAATGGTATTTCGCTGCCGACAATATTGCAGATTTCCGGCAAAAAGCCCTGGGAAATAAAGCATATTGACACGCTGGATCTCTGGAAATTCGGAGACCATAAACACTATGTTTCATTAGAGTTGCTTATCACAATTTTTGGTATTCCGGATGGTGAAACAGAAGTAAGCGGCGACCAGATAAACGAGCTTTATTACAAAGAAAAAAATTTATTGAAGATTGCCAGATATTGTGCCGATGACGTTATTCTTTTAACCCAGCTTTATATGAAAATGAATGATTGGGCGTTAATCAATGAAAACAATATAGAAGTATTATTAAAGTAGTAATCAATAGCAACATGAGAAAAATCCTTTTTATCGTATTATTTGCTTCTTCTCTGGCAGCATCTGCCCAGATTCTTAAACCAGCCAAGTGGACGTTTACTCCGTCTAAAACTTCAGCTAAGGTAGGTGAAACCATTGATCTGGTTTTTACAGCTAAAATTGATGACAACTGGTATATGTATTCGTCTGAACTGAAAGTAGAAGGCCCACTGCCCACCACTGCCAATTTTACCAAAAATGATACTTACGCATTAGTAGGCAAGCTGGTGCCAGTAAAACCAAAAGAAAAGTATGACGATATATGGGGGGGCAAAGTACATTACTTTGAGCATGAAGCCAAATTTATTCAGAAAGTGAAAATCACGAAGGCGAATCCGGTAATTGAAGGCAAAATAGAAAGCCAGACCTGCACCAACAAAGATGGTAAGTGCATACCCGGCAAAGATAAATTCAAGTTTGAGGTAAAAACTATTTAAGGGTTTGTTGAACATACAGCAACAAAAAAGCGGTCTGAGTTATCAGACCGCTTTTTTGTTTATAGAACTGGTTGAATTTATCAGAACTTCCAACGTACAAAAGCTTCCATAGCCTCATATTCTGCCAGGCCAAGCTTGTTATACAAACCTGCAGTACCTCTGTTACGCTCTTCAGCACGTTGCCAGAACTCGCGCGCATCGCTTCCCTGAAACACCACGCCGTCTTTCTGAGACTGGTGCTTAAAGATACCCATACGTTTCTGCAACACCTGGTCTGGCGACATAGGTACGGCCATTTCAATTTCGTGGATATCCCACTCTGCCCATGCACCACGATACAGCCACAGCCAGCAGTCTTTCATAAAGTTTTTATGCTTAATGCTTTCAATGGCAGCAAAGATAGCATCCAGACAAACTTTGTGTGTGCCATGTGGGTCGGCCAGATCGCCGGCGGCATATATCTGATGCGGTTTAATTTCTTCTATCAAATCGGCCACCACCTTTACATCGTCCGGCCCTAATGGTTTTTTCTCTATACGGCCGGTTTCATAGAAAGGCATATCAAGAAAATGAACGTTTTCTTCAGGTATACCTACAAATCGGCAGGTAGCTTTGGCTTCTCCGCGGCGAATCAGCCCTTTTACGTATCTTACAGCCGGGCTGTCGATATCGCTGCCTTTTTTGTTTTTCAAAAACTCTTTGGCGTCACTGAAAAGAGCCCGGGTCTCTTTGTTTTCGATACCGAATTTGTGGTTGAAATCTACCACGAAATCAATGAAACGAATGGCTTCATCATCTGCTACCGCAATGTTGCCCGATGTCTGATACCCCACGTGAACATCGTGCCCCTGGTCAACCAGACGTTGGAAAGTACCACCCATTGAAATAATATCGTCATCCGGGTGAGGGCTGAAAATAATTACACGTTTTTTTGCAGGCAATGCTCTTTCTGGGCGGTTGGTATCGTCGGCATTAGGTTTGCCACCCGGCCAGCCGGAAATAGTATGTTGTAATTGATTGAAGACGTCAATGTTAATCTCATAAGCCTGCCCGTGACGCGCCAACAGGTCGCTCAAACCGTTGTCGTTATAGTCTTTATTGGTTAGCTTCAGGATAGGCTTGCTCAAAGAAAGTGAAAGCGTAGTAACCGCCTTTTTTACCATTTTGCTGGTCCACTCCACATCTTCAACCAACCAAGGGGTTTTCATGCGGGTAAGGTCAGAAGCCGCTCTTTCGTCAATGACAAAAAGCGTGTTGGCATGCGTTTGTAAATATGAAGCCGGAACCGACTCCGTTACGCGTCCTTCTACCGCCTCGGCAATTACCGGAGCTTTTCTTTCGCCCCATGCCAGCAAAACTACTCTTTTGGCATTTAGTATTTTTGAAACACCCAGCGTAATGGCTTTTTTAGGAACATTCACCAGACTGCCACCGAAGTCAGAAGCTGCCGCTACGCGTGTAGAGTGGTCAAGCATCATCAGGCGGGTCCTTGAATTAACCAGCGAGCCAGGCTCGTTGAAACCAATATGTCCATTGGCGCCAATACCCAGCAACTGAAAGTCAAGGCCGCCCATGGCATCTATTTTTCTTTCATACTCTTCGCAGAATTCTTTTATCCTGTTGGCAGGAATGGTGCCATCCGGAATAAAATAGTTTTCCTTTGGCATATCTACCCTGTCAAAAAGCTGCTCCTTCATAAACAAAACATAACTTTGCAGCGAGTCAGGCTCCATTGGGTAATACTCATCAAGGTTGAAAGAAACCACGTTTTTAAAACTGAGGCCTTCTTCATTGTGCATACGTACCAGCTCTGCGTAAACTGATTTGGGCGATGAACCCGTAGCCAGGCCGAGTACACATGGTTTCCCTTGTTTTTGTTTTTCGCGAATCAAATCAGCAATTTCCTGAGCAACTGCTTTGGAGGCATCTTTTGAGTCTTTAAAAATCTTGGTAGGAATCTTCTCGTAAGCAATAGGTTCATTCGTTATAATCTGCTGTTCCATTATAATGTAGTTTTGTTATTAGAGGCAATAGCATGTAGTAAGATTCGGCAAATTTAAGGCTTTTCTTATTACCAAAGTATTTTTTTGTTGTTCAAAAAAACTAATTTTTAAATTTTTTTAAAAATGTAACACACACACTTAATTTAGGAATCTGATTTTCTGAACATGGCGCAGGTTTATTTAGTAGGGAAACCACTGCTCTTCAGCTGGTCAAAAAACAGGCGGGTCTTCTCTAAATGCTGCTCACTATTAATGGCAAAATACCAGAAAGTTTCCAGTTCGCCCTTATGCATGGCCGAGTTCATGTCTCCGCTTTGCGACTTATGGCAGGCTTTCACCCAATCGGCCACTATCATGTAGCTGTGTTTGTTGTTTTCACCAAAGCCGTATGCCCTGTCAAAATAAAACACAGGCGCCGATTCCAGAATCTTTGTTTCGGGATAATTGTCTAAGCCGCTGAACTTAAACGTGTAGTCACGCGTGGTTGCCAGGCCACCCAGAACAATCGGTTTTTGGCCGCCTTTCATGCGTTGGGCTGCACGCAATGCCATAATTGTGGCCGATTTATGGTGTGCATGCTGGCCAGCATCAGGAACCAGACAAAAAATGTAATCGTACTGGCCCTGTGCCAGAATTTTATCCAGTTTTCTTTCAATAAATGCTATCTCCCAGCGCTCGCCCGATAAAAACGGTTCGGGGTTTAGTTGATAAAAATCATCAATCTGGTCGAAGAAATAAAAATTCCTGATGCCCATCACCTCGCCTGAACACATAAGTTCTTTTTTCCGGATGAGCGGCAGGTAGGTGCGTCCGGTTGCCGAGTCGGTCATGTTTTTGCCATAATAGCTCGATGCCACCAGCCCGTTATAACCACCTGAGCCATCGGTTATCAATGCCAGGTCGGCGGTGCCTTTCATTTCATGAGTTATTTTGAAAACCGTAACCGGAAACATGGTTTCGTCGTCCGGATGTGCCGTTACTATCAACACTTTTGGCCCCTGGCTGAAAGCGTTCAAGGTTAAAAAAGCAAGCACAAAGAAAATGAACTGGGTCTGAATGGCGTTTTTCATAGGTTAATAAAATCAGGTTTAAACTTTTGGCGGTATTGCTATTCAGAAAACGTATGTAGAGTAAAAATATTCTTTCGGCTATTTTATACCAATGCGTAAACGAACCGTGCAAATTGCAAAAACAGTTAATTTTAACCCAATAATATCAGAAAATCGCAAAACATTTTAAAAATTTATGACCTGCTTCACGTACCTGCTATAAACATTACTCTGCTAAGTAAAAAAGTACTATCACTGGCGCTTATTATTACAGAATATAGGCTGATTGATAAACAGAAATGTTAAATTTTTATATTTTTGTAAAAAACTACCCTATGCTTGTCAGATACGTAAGAATGACTTTCAAGGAAGAAAAAGTGCCGGAGTTCCTGCATATTTTCAATGGCTCAAAAGAGCAGATTAGAGCAATGCCCGGGTGTAGTTATCTTGAACTGATGCAAGACCTGAACCAGCCTAATATTTTTATGACCCACAGCCATTGGGAGTGTGAAGAAGCCCTGAATAATTACAGACAGACGGCGCTCTTTAAAACCGTATGGGCCCATACAAAAGCACTTTTTGCCGATAGCCCGCTGGCTTTTTCTGTTGAAAGTGTAATGGTAGTGTAATTTTGCCGGAATCGGTTCGTTCCAACTGAAACAGACTCAATCAATGAAAAAACTGATAATACTATTTATTGCCGGGGTTTTAACCGTAATTCCTGAGTTTTCGCAAGCCACAAGTGCAGCCACCCCAAGCACAGTGAACGTAAAAGAAGAACTCGGCAAAGGCCGCAGAAAAAAAAGTGGACGCTACAAAAAGAAAAAGGGTTTTATGTGGGGCTTGTTTAAAAGTAAAAACCAATGCGACTGCCCCAGGCACTAGGCTACTACAGAAACTTGGTGCGGTAGTTGAGCGGTGTTATCTTCTTTATAGCTTTAAACTGCCTGTTAAAGTTAGACAAATTGTTAAACCCGCTTTCAAAAGATATTTCGGCCACACTCATTTTGTCGGCCATCAATAATTTGCAGGCATGTTCAATGCGTATTTCGGCAAGAAACTGAGAGAACGTACGTCTGGTTCTTTTCTTAAAATATCTGCTGAAGGCAGACTCGCTCATGTTGGCCAGTTCAGCTACATCACTCAATTGAATCTCTTCCTGATATTTCAGCATTACATATTCAAATACCTTGTTCATTCTGGCCGAATCTACTTCATTTCTAAGCGATATCGGGTTTGTTGTTAAATCCTGTTTGTCTTCACTCTCGCTCAGAATAATCAGTATGGCAATCATTTCCAGCAGGCGGCTCATACCACTCAGATTCGGCAGATTCTTAAACCTGGGTTCTACCTTTTGCACAGTTTTAGCCCCAAATGTTAGCCCTCTTTTAGAGCGCTCAAGCAATGCCTTTATGGCCTGGCTTTCAGGTATCTCCAGAAACTTTTCGCCAAGAAAATCCTCCAGAAAATGAATCACCAGCGACCTCGCCTTCAGGCCGGAGTTTTTGGCATAAAATTCATCATCATTTCTGTAATAGTGCGGCAGGTACGAGCCAATCATGCACAGGTCTCCGGGGCCGTAGTCAGTGATACTGCTGCCTATAAATTTCTTGCCGGTGCTTTCAAGAATCAATACAATTTCGTATTCGGGATGATAGTGCCAGGGGGTTGGAAAGAACGGACACTCCTGCACATACAGGTTAAAAGAATAGTCAGCAGGATTAGATATTTTCAGTAATTGGGGCTTCATTATTTGGTCGCTATTAATGCCTGGTCAGTCTACGCTCTAAGTCTTTTTATAGCAATTTTTAAAAAACATGTAAATATAGTATCAAAATCTGTTAACCAGATGTTCCATTGCTTAAATGTTTGCATTAAAGGTCAAAAAAATATTAGAAAATGACTAAATTTTAGTGGTAAAAGCCTATACCGATTTGTAGTTTTGTAACTATTCCAATAATAAATTTTCATATTTTTAGCGGAAGCCTAATTTTATATTAACCTTATTTATTTTGTATGAAACAATTACTACAAAAAATGTTGCTGGTATTTACTTTATGTCTTTGCATACAGTATGTACATGCCCAAGGCCGGAGTGTGTCAGGAAAGGTATCTGATGCAGGCGGTATGGCTCTACCGGGTGTTAGCGTTACTGTAAAAGGTACTACGCAAGGCTCAATTACTGATTCTGATGGTAAATTTTCGGTGCAGGCTGCCAACAATGCCGTTCTGGTATTTAGCTACATTGGTTACAAAGCATTAGAAATCAATGTAAGTGGCAAAACCACATTAAATGTTACTTTAGAAGAAGATGCCGCAGCCTTGAGCGAGGTAATTGTGGTTGGTTATGGTTCTCAGAAAAAAAGCCAGACCACGGGGGCTATCTCGCAAGTAAGTGCCAAGCAGATTCAGGAAATGCCCATCACCAGTTTAGGCCAGGCCATGCAGGGCCGTGTGGCAGGGGTTGATGTTTCGCAGTCTGGTTCTAAACCCGGTTCAGTGCCAAAAATTCTTATCCGTGGCCGTCGTTCGTTCAATGCCGGTAACGACCCTCTTTATGTAGTAGATGGTATTCCGCTTTCTGCCGGTTATGAAGACCTGAACCCAAGCGATGTTCAGTCTATGGAAGTGCTGAAAGACGCTACTGCTACCGCCATCTACGGAGCGCGTGGTGCGAACGGTGTGGTATTGGTTACTACCAAAAGAGGCGCAGTAAAAGGAAAAACCACTGTAAGTTTTGATACTTACGGCGGCGTATCTACTCCTTTAGACAAAATTAAGCTGTTTAGTGGCCCTGAGTTTCTTGAATATGTCCGTGAGGCGTATCGTGCCACCAACCTGTATAAAGATGCTAACGGCAACCCTGTACCAACCGGTGTGGGCGACGCCGCCGCAGATGCTAAAGTTGCTGTATTGGGTGGAGACCCTGCCGTTGCCAAAGGTATTGCTAACGGAACCAATACAGACTGGCAGGATTTGATACTGCATAACGGAGTAATGCAAAATCACTCTCTGGGTATACAGGGAGGAAATGATAAAACCCAGTTTTATATTTCAGGTGGCTACTTTCAGGATAAAGGAATTTCGGACGGGCTTGATTACACCCGTATGTCTCTGAGGGTAAATCTTGACCATAGCATTAACGACCGTCTGAAAGTGGGTATCTCTTCTTATACTATGTATAGCATTCGTAACGGAGAAAACCTGAACCCTTATGGCTTTACAATTCAGCAGAACCCATTGGCGTCACCTTATGACGACAAAGGAAATATCATTTTTTCGCCAACCAACGATGCCTTGTTAACCAACCCTCTGGCAGAAGTTGTTCCGGGTGCCCAGGTTGACCAAACCAAAAAATACAGAATATTTAATAGTATTTATGCTGAGGTAAAAATCCTTGAAGGTTTAAAATATCGTGTTAACTTTGGCCCAGACTTTACAATTTCAAGATGGGGTAGATTTATTGGCTCTGCAACTAATGCCCGTAAATTAGGCGACCCGCAGGCCTCAACTCAAAGCAATATCGGGTTCAACTGGACACTCGAAAATATCCTGAGCTATAACAAAACTTTTAAAGGTAAACATAACCTGGGCGCTACTTTGGTTCACTCAATCCAGAAAGACGATTATCAGGTTTACAGAACGGAAGTACAAGGGGTTCCGGCTGAGTCTCAACAGTTTTATAACCTGGGCAATGCCAGTTCTGTATTGGCAGTTGGTAGTGGTTTAACACAATGGACCATTAACTCATATATGGCTCGTATTAATTACGACTTCAATGATAAATATTTATTAACTGCTACTTTACGCCGTGACGGTTCAAGCCGTTTCGGTGCCAACACCAAATATGGTAATTTCCCAGGTATTGCGCTTGGCTGGAACATCAGCAACGAGCCATTTATGAAACAAATATCGTGGTTAGACCTATTAAAATTGAGAGCCGGTTATGGTGTAGTAGGTAACCAGGGGGTAGCTCCGTATCAAACCCAAGGTTTGTTGTCAAGAACGGCCTATGCTTGGGGGTCTGTGGCAGCCTTCGGGTATAGACCAAGCACTATCGGTAATCCTGACTTGAAATGGGAGTCATCTTCTACTGCTAACATTGGCTTGGACTTCAGCTTGCTTCGTGGCAGAGTACAAGGTTCATTAGAATTGTATGAAACTAACACTACTGATTTGTTATTGTCTGACCAGCTTCCAGGCTCAATAGGCTTTGGTGCAGTAACAAGAAACGTAGGCCATACACGTAACAAAGGTATTGAGCTGGGTTTCACTACTGTAAACGTCAATTCTTCAAACGGATTTAAGTGGACTACCGACTTTACGTTTACCAAAAATAAAGAGGAAATCGTATCTCTTTATAACGGAAAAGTAGATGACCTCGGTAACCGCTGGTTTATTGGCCAGCCACTAAATTCATACTTCGACCTAAAGAAAATTGGCATCTGGCAAACAGGTGAAGAAAGCCTTGCCAAATCTTATGGCAGTGAAGTGGGTCAAATTAAAGTACAGGATACCAATAATGATGGTAAAATCAATGCTGACGACCGCGTGCTTTTGGGTTCTGATATTCCAGATTTCAGTGCCGGGTTCACTACCCGTTTCGAATTTAAAGGTTTTGACTTGTCGGCGTTCTTGTTTGGTCGTTTCGGCAATATGATTGTGAGTGGTTTCCATCAGAATAACAACGCATTGGCAGGTCGCTACCAGCAGATTAAAGTAGATTACTGGACACCTAACAACCCTACCAATGAATTTCCGAGACCAAAGAGCACACAAGAGTTTCCGGTTAATAACACCACCCTTATTTACTTTGATGGCACCTTCGTGAAACTAAGAAATATTAATTTCGGATATACTTTTTCACCTAAAATTGCCAAAAAACTGGGTATGGAGTCACTTAGATTATTCTCAAGTATTCAGCAACCTAAAATCTGGTCAAAATACCGTACCAAATATAATGGCATAGATCCTGAAGCCACCATTACATCATCTGGTAACGGTACTACTAATGTGGGCTCTGGTGTTACACCTGCCACTACGGTTACAACTTTTGGTCTGAATGTCAGATTCTAAGTCGAAAACAATTATTCAGGAATTTTAAAATTTAAATAAAATGAAATTAAGAAATATATTAAAACCAATCAAGATATTAGGCATGATGTCTGTAATGCTTGCCTCTCAGTCTTGTGAAGATTTACTGGTTGAAAAGGTAGTTTCTGGTATTGGTAACGACTATATGAATACCCCCAAAGGCTTTGAAGATGCTGTTAAATCTGCTTATTCTTCATTGAGAAACTACTATGGTACGCAACCCGGCCTTACCATTACCGAATACGGTACTGATATCTATGCCACCGGCGCTGATGGTAGCTTTAAGGGTTTCCATTTTTATGATACCCAGTTGCAGGGTGGGGTTGGCTCGGCATCCGGCGACTTGCTTGCGGCACTTTGGGACGAGCTATACAGAGGAGTTAACACCTGTAATGCCATTATAGAAAGAGCACCCAAAGTTACGCTTTCGGAGGCCGTTCTTAAGCAAAGAGTGGCAGAAGCAAAATTTCTGAGAGCCCACTACTACTATTTGTTGCATCAGCAATTTGGTGGGGTAGATTTACGCCTGACCGAGACACTTGTACCTACTAAGGATACCAAAAGAGCTACGGATGCAGAAATGTTTAATGCCATTATCAAAGACTTAACCGAGGCGATACCAAATCTTGAAGCAAAGTCGCAGTCAACCGACTATGGCCGTGCCACTAAGCCTGCCGCTGAAACGCTTCTGGCTAAAGTATATCTGGTTAAGGCTTACTCAGCCCAGAAGGCTGCCGATGATTTCACTAAAGCAGCACAGTTGTGTAGCGGTGTTATTAACAATTACACCTTTAAATTGTTGGATGATTTTGCTCAGGTGCATGACGAAAACAACCAGGTTAACTCTGAAGTTGTATTTGCAGTGCAGTACACATCAGACCCATTGACAAACCTTACCAACAACACCGGTGCCGTAAATGGCGGCAATAACCTGCACCTTTTGTTTGGTATGCAGTATGACGTACAGCCGGGTATGAAACGTGACGTTTTCTACGGCCGGCCGTTCAAGCGTCTACGTCCGACTTCGTATTTCTTAAATACCGTTTTTGCAGACAGAACCAATGATTCTCGTTATAAGAAGACTTTCAGAGATACCTGGTTGAGCAATAACCCGGGTACTAACCTGAATGCATCTTTTGACGACTCTAAATCAAAATTGACATTTGCAGCCGGCGACACCGCCATCTTTATTCCGGGCTATGAAATGAGTAAGGCAGACCGCGCCAAGAAGAAATATCAGGTATTGGTACCAAGCGCTTATAACGAAGCCTTGTTTCCGACTCTGATGAAATTCTTTGATACCAAACGCCCTGATTTGACTTATGAAGCAGGTAGCCGCGATTTCTTCGTGTTTCGTCTGGCTGATGTTTACCTGATGCTGGCCGAGGCTCAGTTGCAGTCTGGTAATATATCTGAAGCTACTAAAGCTATTAATGCGGTGCGTTACAGAGCCGGATGGCCGGGCAAAAAAGACGCCATGTTGATTACCGAGGCCCAAATGAACTTTGAATTGATTATAGAGGAAAGAGCAAGAGAGCTGGCCGGAGAACAAATGCGCTGGCTAGACCTGAAGCGTTGGGGATTATTGGTAGACAGAGTGAAAAAATATAACCCTCAGGCTGCTCCAAATGTTGCAGACAAACACTATTTGCGCCCAATTCCTCAGACCCAGATAGACAGGTCAACCAAAGGAGCTTTTGCGCAAAACCCGGGATATTAATTAGTTTTGTTTCATCATAGTAGAATATCAAAAAGCTCTTCTCTTGGAGAGCTTTTTATTTAAATTTTAAGACAAATGTTACAGGTTTTATCCTGCAAAATAAAACCTGTAACTTCTTAAAATTATATATCAACAATTGTTATATTTGTACATATCCAATTGTAAACTGTACTTTTTTATAATTCACTAAATTTTTGCCGTGATTAAGAGACCAATGTTTGGTACCTCCCAAGACAATACAATTGCAGTACTGTCTGAATTGCTAAGAGTGATAAATGTTTCTGTGACAAATGCTACCCTGACCGAAACACTAAGGAGCCATCCGGGGTATCCTGGAATCGGAAGTTTAAGCGATGCCCTTAGCGAATTTAATGTTGAAAATGGCGTTTTCAGGCTAAGCAGGCAGCAATTGGCTGAAATTGAAAATCCGTTTATTGCTCACACCACCGTCAATAACGGGTATTTTGTTCTGGTTGTTTCCCAGAATAGTAATACCATATCTCTTTATAACCCGGTCAAGGGATTCTATAACCAGACGCCTGAAGAGTTTTACAGAGTCTGGTCTGGCTATGTGCTGATTGCCGAGCCTGATGAGAATTCAGGCGAGAAAGATTACAGATTAAAACGCAGGGTGTCTTTTCTCAATAGCTTACGTATACCCACCGTAGTTATTCTTGCGCTTTTGGTACTCCTAACAGGAATTGCCAGCTTTGAAGGTAGCCTGCCCTGGCTTTTTTATGCATACACCATTACTAAAACAGCAGGAACATTCGTAAGTGTTTTGCTAGTCATTAATCAATATGGAAAGATAAGTGCGTTTCTGAATAAAATTTGCCATATTAACCAAAAGTCAGATTGCGCTTCAGTTATTTTTTCTCCCTCTGCCACAATCTTCAGGGTTTTCACCTGGTCTGAGGTTGGCCTGCTCTATTTTGCAGGGGGGCTTTTTACAATAGCCATTGCAAAGCATATTGCAGAAAGTTTGCCTTATCTCCAGATGCTCACCTTAATAGCCTTTCCTTTTACCTTCTGGTCAATCTATACCCAATGGCGGGTCATCAGGCAGTGGTGTACTCTTTGCCTGGTAACTCAGGCTTTGCTTATCATAGAGTTTCTGCTGGTTTTATCAATAAATCACCAGGCAGTAATTCATTTAAGTGTAAAAGGGTTGTCGGCCATTTTTTCTGGTTTTGGGTCTGTTTTGCTTGTATGGTTAGTTGTGAAGCCTACATTAGTAAATGCCACGCGCGGCGGTAAATCGGCAGCTGAATTAAATATTTTTAAAAGAAACTCTGAAGTTTTCAGGGTTTTACTTTACCAGCAACCCAGAATAGCAGAATTGCCGGAAGATATCGGAGCCATTCATTTGGGCAATCCGGATGCCGGGCATACGGTTACGCTTGTAGCAAATCTTTTCTGTAAAGCCTGCGGTAGTAAGTTTCTTGAGTTAGAAAAAATAGCTCGCAGCTCAGCAGACGTTAATTTCAGAATTATATTTTTAACCTCTTTTCAAAGCCCAGAACAACAGCATTTAGCGCTTTATGTTTTGCACTTACCAGCTAACGGGCAAATGGCAGCTATTAAAAGCTGGTATGAAAAAGATAATACCGACCCCGTTGACTTCGGACGGTCTCTATCAGCATCAAAAACTGAAAAGGCACGTATGTATCTGGAAAGACAAAATGTGTGGTGCGAAATAAACCGGGTAAAAACAACACCAACGCTTTTTTTTGATAACTACCTGGTGCCTGAAATGTACACCCTGAAAGACCTGAAACTTTTGACTGCAGAAATGCAAAATAAACCTGCCTAGCTGGCGACAGCGACAGATTTCAATACTTTATTTTTAGACTTAATGTTGTGACTGAATGAGAAACGTAGTTTTTATAATGTTGCCTTATCCCAGCCATTATACCAACAGCTTTAGTTATGCTCAAGCCTGGCAAAACAAGGGGTATAATGTGGTTTACGCCGGATTGGCGCCCCAGAAAGACCTGGTACAAAAGCAGGGCTTTCAGTTTCAGGAAATAAGCTATTCTGTAGAACATCCGGTTAAAACTGTCAGAGCCTTTGCGGGAATTTTACTGAAGTCAATCTTCTCTAAAGAAAATCTAGAAATTCGCTTTAATGCCTGGCAATCAAGTATAAAATCAGCATTAAACTTTATAGAAAAGTACCAGCCTTATGCTACATTTATAGATGCCCATCTTACGTATCTTTATTTTTACCTGTCGCCTATTACCCCAAATATTGCCATACTCAACACAAAACTATCTACTCAGAAGTCGGCCGGTATTCCTCCGCTGAACTCATCATTTATACCATCCGGGTCTGTGTTTTCAAGATGTTATTGTGAAGTGTTGTGGGCCAGCCACTTGTTCAGAAGAAGAACACAGGCGGTTATAAAAGCAGTAGCATACCTGAGAAAAGACCGGAACAGGTTTTTATGCAACTGGGCCAGAGAAACAGGCACCCTGAAATTAATAGATAAAAAGAATGGCCTGTTTAACAGTGTCAGCGAAATTCCAAGAGTGATACTGGGTCTGCAGCATTTAGAATTTGCGCACAAACGCACTTTCAGTAATGAATACTACGTAAATCTGCCAGTTAAAAGAGATGAATCAATGGCTATTTCAGACCACTATGTGGCATTACGCCAGCAGGTTATTGATTTAAAAAAACAGAGTAGTACCAGAGTAATTTATGTCTCATTTGGCACAATCGGGCAAAGTGAGATTAAACACATTGCAACATTTTTAAACAGTTTATTCAGGATAGCCCTAAAGTACCCGCAATGGTTTTTTATGATTTCTCTGGTAGGTATCAGAACTAATCCGCCAGCACTTGAAAATGTAAAAATATTGCCTTTTGTGCCGCAGCTGGATTTTTTAAAATATGCCGATGCCATGATAACCCATGGAGGAATGGGCAGCATTAAAGAGTGTGTTCAGTCGGGTGTGCCAATGTTGGTGTATCCGTTAGACAAAAAAATGGACCAGCCCGGCAATGGCGCCCGTGTGCAGGCTAAAGGCCTGGGCTTAGCAGGCAATATATCAAAAGATACCATGCCGGTAATTGAGCTGAAACTCAAAAAAGTATTTGAAATGAAGTATAAACCCATCATAAGTTCTACTGATGTGGAGGTTGATATTTTCAGTTAAGCACCTGAGCCCCATGACCCGGCTGTGTTTAAGTAAGTTTCTTTTTTAAAGGATTTGATCAGATCACATAAATTAATTTTCAACCGTTTAAACAGTACAAAAATGAAAAAATTGATGTTAAAATTTGCAGACAATTTGCTTTCAAAAGAGCAAATGAAAGGTGTAGTTGGTGGAGACTGGTGGGAAGATTACAATGCCATTACCTATGGTTGCCACGATTGTTCTGGCGGGTCGTCAACGCCTCCCACACCGGCTAACCCAGGGCACCCAGGCGGTGGCTGCACAAAAATAACTACTAAAAGCTATACCGACCCAGCTACGGGCTCTACCTACTATACCGAATACTACGACTGGGCCCCTTGTGGCACACCGGGCTATCACTGATAATGCCCATAAATCTAAAACCCTGTTTTGCTTGGCGGTACCCGGCTTGTCATGGTTCAGACAAGTAAGCTATGAGTAGAATCGGTTTTATCTAAAGGCACCCTGAGCTTTTGCCGAAGCATAGGGTGCCTTTTTTTATTTTTATGTGCATAACCAAGCATAAACAAATGTGGCGACTTTGTTCTTTTAAATGATTTTGTGGTGTTTGAATCGCATACATTATAAAGCAGTTGCAAAATTATGGTGGCCGATAGGTTCCTGATTGACTTTTTATTGCTATTTTTATAAATTAAAGTTTTACATATTTAACCCTATAAACCATGAACCGTAGAGATTTCCTGACTCAGGCATCATTACTCACAGCATCTTCATTTATTTCATTTGACAGCCTGGCGGCCAAAAGCAAACATAAAATGGCCTATTCGGCTATTACCTGGAACGGCAACGACCTCGTAGCTATCAAAGATATTGCCGCTTTAGGTTTTAAGGGTATACAACTGAGAGCCAACAGCTACGCCCCGTTTAAAGACAAACCCCAAGACCTTAAAGACCTGCTAGACCAGAATGGCCTAACACTGGCCATGTTCTCTAGCGGAAATGTCGGTATACAGGATGATATTTCGAAAGATATAGAGACCCATCTTAACCATGCCCGCTTTGTAAAAGCATTAGGCGGGAAGTCGCTACAGATAACCAACAATTCTCGTCCGAAAGACAGAATGCCTACAACAGAAGAGTTGAATAAATATGCCAATAATATGTCGGAGGTAGCCAAAGTGGTATTGCAGGAAACGGGCGTACAGCCAGCCTGGCATAACCACATGAATCAATTGGGCGAAACACCGGAAGAAGTAGAAATAATAGCTACAAAAATGGATACTAAATTTATTAAGCTGGAACTGGATGTGGCTCATTATACACAAGGAGGAGGAAATCCAGCCGAGGCGGTAATTAAGTATAAAAACATTTTGCATGCCACACACATAAAAGACACCAAACCTGTAGAGAGCAAATCGGGCTACCAATTTGTAGAATTAGGGCAGGGGCGTGTTGATTTTCCGGCTATCTTTAAAGCCTTAGAGAAGATTAAATTTAAAGGCTGGAATATAATTGAATTAGACTCTGTACCTGTGAAAGGCCGCACTGCTTTAGAAAGCGGGCAAACCAGCAAAAAGTATCTGGAGACAATAAATGTGAAATTTTGACCCATAAAGGTTGAATGTTTGTCAAATTTTATGAATTTTTCGCTAAATAGATATTAGACAGATTGATACTTAGCACTTAATTTTGATAGAAATTATTCAACTCTATTTTATTAAATGAAAAAAGTAATTATTGGATTCTTACTTGTGCATTCGTTTCTGTTTTCAGCAACTGCACAGAAATGGACAAGCCTGTTTAACGGCAAAGATCTGAAGGGCTGGAAACAACTCAATGGCAAGGCCAGATATACCATAGAAAACGGCGAAATTGTTGGTACTACAGTGGCAGACACCCCCAATTCTTTTCTGGCAACTGAGCAAGACTACGGCGATTTCATTCTGGAATTAGAATTGAAGGTAGATAACTCTATGAACTCGGGCATACAGTTCCGTAGTTTATCAAAACCCGACTACAAAGATGGCCGTGTGCATGGCTATCAGATGGAAGTTGACCCTTCAGACCGTGCATGGTCTGGTGGTATATACGATGAAGCCCGCCGCGACTGGCTCTACATCCCCAATGCAAACCCTGAAAGCAAAAAAGCATTTAAAAAAGGCGAGTGGAACAAATACCGCATAGAGGCTATCGGAAACATTATTCGTACCTGGGTAAATGGTGTGCCTGTGGCTTATCTGGTAGATGATGTAACCCCTAAAGGCTTTATCGCGCTGCAAGTACACGCTATTGGCAAAGATGATAAACCGGGCAAGCAGATTCGCTGGAGAAATATCAGAATCCAGACTGAAAACCTGAAACCCAGCCCGACAGACAATACGCCGGTAGTAAATCTGTTGTTAAATAACCTGTCGCCACAAGAAAAAGCCCAGGGATTCAAGTTGCTTTTCAACGGCAAAGACTTTACCGGTTGGAGAGGGGTTCACCAAACCAAAATGCCCGATAAGCATTGGGCTGTAATAGATGGCACCATTAACGTAAGCCCATCTGACGGCTCAGAAACCGGCAATGATATTGTAACAGACGAACAGTTTGGCGCTTTTGAACTGACCTTTGAGTTTAAACTGACAGAAGGGGCAAACTCCGGCTTGAAATACTTTGTAAATGAAGCCTTTGATTCAGGCGGTAAATCGGGCATTGGCCTTGAGTATCAGGTATTAGATGATGAACGCCACCCGGATGCCAAAATGGGGGTAGTAGGTAACCGCACATTGGCAAGTTTGTATGATTTGATACCATCTTATAAGTTAGACAGACGTTTCCAGCGTAAAATCGGCGACTGGAATCAGGCACGTCTGGTTGTGTATCCAAACAACGTGGTGCAGCACTGGCTGAATGGCTTCAAAGTATTGGAGTACGAAAGAAAAAGCAATATTTTCAACGCGCTAGTAGCCCGAAGTAAATATGCGAAGTATAATAACTTTGGAGCAGGTGACAAAGGCAACATTCTGTTGCAGGACCACGGCAATAATGTGTCGTTTAAGAATCTGAAGATTAGAGAATTAAAATAAGTAGTATAAACACTAACATCTGTTACTTATATTCAATCCAAATAAAACTATGACAACCCGCAGAGATTTTATTATTAAATCAGTTCTGGCTACAGCAGCCACTGGTTTTTCGGCAAAGAGTTATGGCAAAATCATAGGAGCAAACGACCGCGTACGCGTAGCTTGTGTGGGGTTCTCTGACCGCCACCGTTCTTCTCATGTTGGCCCCTTCAAAGCTTTACAAAAACAGATGAATTTTGAAATGGTGGCTCTTTCTGACATCTGGAACCGCCGCCGTGAAGAAGGAAAAGCGTATTTAGATAAGCAATTGGGAAGCGACGTAAAAGTTTTCCGTAACAATGATGAGCTTTATGCTTCTAAAATGGTAGACGCGGTGTTTATCTCTACTGCTGATTTCCAGCACGCTTTACATACCATTGAGGCCGTAAAAGCAGGTTGCGACACCTATACCGAGAAACCATTGGCCGAAACCATGGAAGACAACCGCGCCGTATTGAAAGCCGTGAAAGCCTCAGGTAAAATTGTACAGATTGGCTCGCAACGCCGTAGCGGTGAAAACTATTTTGCAGCAGAAGACTTCATCAAATCTGGCAAGTTCGGCCCGATTGTAATGGTTGAACTGATGTGGAATGTAAACCAGCCTGGCCGTTGGAGAAGACCTGAACTGACAAAAGATTTGAAAGAGTCTGACGTTGACTGGAAACGGTATCTGATGAACCGTCCGATGGTTCCGTTTGACCCTCGTAAATATCTTGAGTATCGTTTATTCTGGCCTTATTCATCAGGTATTCCAGGCCAATGGATGAGCCACCAGATTGATACCGTACACTGGTTCTCTGGCTTGCCGCATCCTCGTTCGGTAGTTGCCAACGGTGGTATCTACCAATGGAAAGACGGCAGAACCAACGCCGATACACTTACTGTAGTGTTTGATTACGGCCCATTGAACGATAAATCATCTGGCTTCCAGGTGCAGTTTACTTCTCGTTTCTCAAATTCAGCCGGTGATACCAAAGAATTATACTACTCTAACGGTGGTATGATTAACCTTGATACCAACGAAATTACTCCAACCGGAGGGCTTCGCGAGCGTGAAGCCGCTGCAATGGGCTTAAAAGCCAATCTTTTACCAACAGTTAAGCTTGAAGGCACAAAGGTTGAAGCAGGTGCCAACACAGGTGGAGACTCACTTACATTCGCACACATTAAAAACTGGATGGAGTGTGTACGCAGCCGTAAAACCCCTCATGCCCCAATTGAAGCAGGTTATTCACACTCAATTGCTACTATCATGTCGAACGCAGCATACCGTACTGGTTTGAAAGTTACTTTCGACGAAAAAACGCAGGAAGTATTGGCCGGCGGCAAACCATTTAAATATTGATAGTTTATAGCGCATAATAAAACGGGGCTCCTCTCAATATGAGGGAAGCCCCGTTGTTTTCATCTGGCTCTCAGCTCCCGCTTCAATATCTTACCCGAGGCCCCCATGGGCAGGCTGCTCATAAACTCTATAATGCGCGGATATTTGTAGGAAGCAATGCGGTCTTTGGTCCAGGTTATCAGTTCCTTGTCTGTTACCTCTGCGCCGGGTTTCAACACCACACAAGCTTTTATCTCTTCGCCATATTCATAATCAGGTACACCAATTACTGCTACCATTGATATAGCCGTATGTTGCATCATCAGTTCTTCTACCTCACGCGGATACACATTATACCCCCCTCTGATAATCATGTCTTTGGTACGGTCTACAATGTAGTAATAGCCATCTTCGTCCCGGTAACCTACATCGCCAGAGTGTAACCAGCCATTTATTATTGATTCTGCAGTGGCGTCAGGGCGTTTATAATAACCTTTCATTACATTATGGCCCCGGTAGCAAACTTCGCCTTTTTCATTTGCACCCAGCTGATTCCCGTTTTCATCCATTATACAAACTTCAACGCCCCATACCGGCCAGCCTATTGAACCGGGTTTGCGTGGCCTCCCTTTCTGATTAAATGTAACAACCGGCGACCCTTCAGACATACCATATCCTTCCAGAATCGGCACATCAAACTTTTGCTCAAAATCATGTAAAACCTGTACCGGTAAAGCCGCTCCACCCGACATGCAGATTTTCAGATTATTCTTGATAGCGGCCATATCAAACTTATGGGTGTCGGGGTAGCTTAGTAACCCCCAATACATGGTAGGCACGCCGGCAAAATGCGTTATTTTCTCATTTTGCATAAGGGTAAGTACCATTTCGGCGTCAAAACGGGGTACCAGCACAGCGGTGGTTCCTTTATATATACTTGCCAGCATGCAGACTGTCTGGCCAAAAATATGGAACAATGGTAACACCAGCATCGATTTATCGTCAGCGCCTAAGTCCTGAAGGTCTTTGCTCAGTATGGCATTGAGCAGCAAATTAGAATGAGTCAGTTCAGCACCTTTCGGCCTGCCTGTGGTACCCGATGTATAGATGATTACAGCCGTATCGTCTGGCGAGGTAAAATAACTTTGAAACACCGGCGATTGTCCGGCCATGAGCGTACCCAGGGTTTGGGTCCCGGCAATAGGAGAAGCATCAGTAAAAGCCGGGGTAATCATAAAAAAATCTTTACAGCTTTCTGTCATTTCAAAACCGGCAAAGCCTTCCTGCGCCATGGGCATTTCGGGTGTTCCTGTAAAGCAAAAGTAGGCTTTGGCGTCTGAGTCCTGCAAGTGAAAAGCAATTTCCTGACGCTTGAGCAACACGCTCAGCGGCACTACAGTCGCCCCTGTTTTCAGAATGCCGAAGTATATCATCGGAAAATAAGGGAGGTTTGGGCAAGTAAGAGCTACTTTATCGCCATGCCCCACTCCCAATGCAGCCAAACCATTGGCAATTTGGTTGCTGGCTGCATCAAATTGAGCAAAAGTTATCCGTTTATCGGCAAAAATAAGGGCTTCTTTGTTGGGTGTTGAGCGGGCATGATGTTCAAGAATGGTTGATAGGTTAAACATAGTGTAACAGGGTTTATTGATTGTGCAATTTATAGATTATATAGTACTCTGAAAAGAATTGTTTGGCTATAAATTGAACCATTTATAGATAATTTATTTTGATAATATGAGTGTTGTACCCTCATTATTTGGTAGTAGTACTAAAAAACTATTCAAAAAGCACATTGCAAAGGAAGATAAATCTTAACTTCGCACTCTAATATCAGATACAAAAGACAATGAAACATTTTAACTTAAAGCTATTCATTATTTTCATAGCTGTTTCTATTTCAGGCTTTGCACAAATCAATACACCACCAGCCAGCCCTTCGGCAACCATTACGCAGGGGGTGGGTCTTACCAAAGTAACGATAGATTACAGCCGCCCGTCGGTAAAGGGACGTAAAATATTTGGCGATTTAGTGCCATTTGGTAAAGTCTGGAGAACCGGTGCAAACAAAATTACTTCTATTAAGTTTGATGATGAGGTAATAGTAAACGGAAGCCCTATCAAGGCGGGTAGTTATGGATTGTATACCATACCAAACGCCACAGAATGGACTGTCATTCTGAATACTGACGACAAGCAGTGGGGCTCTTATGGCTACGATGAAAAAAAAGACGTGTATCGTTTTAAAGTAAAACCGGCAAAGACTAAGTTTTTTGTAGAGCAGATGGCCATTGAAATAGAGGGCAAAAACCCTACTACTGCCCATATTGTAATTAAATGGGAAAACACCGAGGCCAGATTTAAAGTTGAGCAAGAGGTTGATGCCAGAATTATGGCTGAAATAGCAGAAAAGACATCAAAACCAGACGTAAGCATTGATACCTATTTTGCAGCCGCAGACTATTACTATCAGAAAGGTGTTTATTTAGATAAGGCTTTGGTTTGGGCCAATAAAGTAATTGAACAAAATAAAGAATACTGGGCGTATCAGCTGGTGGCTCGTGTAGCTGCAAAACAAGGTAATTGTGCAGTAGCACTGCCAAATGCCGAGAAATCGATGGAGTTGGCAAAGAAAGCCGGGGATGACGCTTACATTAAGTTGAATCAGGCTGTTTTTGCACAATGCAAAAAATAATTTCAGGCCGAAAGGCAATGCTCAGCAATAGAGTTTTATAATAGTGTAATAAACGTATGTTAGAACAGTTAGAGGCCATAAAAGAAAGGTTTGAAGAGGTATCTCAACAGATTACGATGCCCGAGGTGGTGTCCGACATGGCAAAATTTAAGCGTCTGAGCAAAGAGTATAAAGACCTGGAGAAGATTGTCAGTCAGTTTAATGCCTATAAGAATATCTTGTCTAATATTGACGGCGCAAAAGACATTATTGCCAACGAAAAAGACGAAGAAATGCGCGATATGGCAAAAGAGGAACTGGATATTCTATTGCCACAAAGAGAAGAGGCAGAGGCTATTCTGAAAGAAATGCTGATACCCAAAGACCCGAACGACAGCAAGAACGTGATTCTTGAAATACGTGCGGGTACCGGTGGCGATGAAGCCTCTATTTTTGCCGGCGACCTATTCAGAATGTATCAACGCTATATTGAACGCCAGGAAGGCTGGACGATGACTCTGCTAGACCATAATGAGGGCACGGCAGGAGGGTATAAAGAGATTATATTACAGGTTGAAGGCGAAGACGTATACGGTAAACTGAAATTTGAGTCAGGAGTACATCGGGTACAGCGTGTGCCTGCCACTGAGTCGCAGGGGCGTGTGCACACGTCTGCGGCTTCTGTTGCGGCTATGCCAGAGGCCGACGAAGTTGATATACAGCTGAACATGAATGATATACGAATCGATACCTTTAACTCTTCAGGCGCTGGCGGGCAGTCGGTAAATACCACTTATTCTGCCGTGCGGATGACCCACATTCCTTCGGGCATTGTGGTGTCTTGTCAGGACGAGCGATCACAGATAAAGAACCGCGAAAAGGCGCTTTCGGTGTTACGTTCCAGACTTTACGAAATGGAACTGGCCAAGCACAACGCCGCCATAGCAGATGCCCGCAAGTCTTTAGTAGGTACCGGCGACCGTTCAGATAAGATACGTACCTATAATTATCCGCAAAGCCGTGTTACAGATCATAGAATCGGTTATACAGTCTATAACCTGCCCAGTGTGATGGACGGCGAGATAGACGGTTTTATTGAACAACTCCGGATTGCAGACAACGCAGAAAAAATGAAAGAAGGCTACGCTTAAAGAAAACCAGGAGCGGAACAAAGTTAATGATATCAAAGTATTGCATCTGCTTTGTTCCGCTCTCCGTTTTGGTATTCATCCAATTGATACATTTTCCTTTCTTTATAACTATGATACTTTGTCTCGCAACTAACAATCAGCATAAAGTAGAAGAATTACAGGCCATGCTAGGTAGCAGGTATGAGCTGAAGACGCTGGCTGATATCGGCTGCTCCGATGAGATTCCTGAAACAGAAAATACTTTTCAGGGTAATTCGCGTCAGAAAGCATTATTTATCAGAGAAAGGTTTGGTGTTAACTGTATCGCCGATGACTCCGGACTGGAAGTTGAGGCTTTAAACGGAGAACCGGGTGTGTTTTCGGCCCGCTATGCCGGAGAACACGGCAATCATGCCAGAAATAATGAGCTTCTTCTGAAAAATCTGGAGGGCATAACCAATCGGGCTGCTCAGTTCAGATGTGTAATTACCCTCATTCTGGGCGATGACTTCCACCAGTTTGATGGCATTATTCGCGGCACCATTGCTCAGGAGCCTAAAGGCATCAAGGGGTTTGGATACGACCCTCTGTTTATTCCGGAAGGCTACAATCAGAGTTTTGCAGAAATGACACCCGAACAAAAGAATCCAATCAGTCATCGCGGTTTGGCTGTGGCAAAGCTGATAGAATTTTTAGAGGCATTACCAGTACTTTAGAGCTATAAATTGAGTTTTAGAGGGCATTGATTATGCAAGGTGTACCCTAAAACAAAAAAAGCGAAGCATAGGCTTCGCTGATTTAATTATCATAGGTAAAGTATATTTGTCTGTAGAAAGGCAAATGCCCTGAGGCATTACAGGTACAAAATTGGGCTATTTTTCTGCAATAAACTATTCCATCATTATCAAATACTTGTACTTTATTAACATATTATATAATTTTGTTTTACTTATAATGATAATAAAGTATGAAAGTTGAATACGAGAAAATCTCTCCTGATACGGGCAGCTCTTTCCGTTTCATTCATTGGAAATCACAAAATGATCGCTTTTTCTGGCATTATCATCCCGAATATGAAATAGTGTTTGTTCGTAAGGGTTCAGGAAAACTGCATATCGGGAACCACCTTACCAACTACAAGGAGGGAGAACTCGTATTCATAGGGCCTAACTTACCCCATACCGGCTTTGGCTATGGTGTAATAGGGCAGCATGAAGAAATTGTGGTGCAACTAAGGGCTGACTTTCTGGGTGAACGATTTATGGAAACCCCCGAAATGCAACAGATAAAGGTTTTGTTTGAGAGAGCCCGCCAGGGACTTTCGTTTCATGGCAAAGCCCAGAAACAGGTAGCTGCCAAACTACAACGAATGCTCCATTTATCTCATTTTGACAGGCTGGTTGAGCTATTGAACATTTTTCAGGTATTGGCCACTACTACCGAGTATTCTTTGCTTAATTCATCTGATCTCTCGTTCGACTTCAGCCATAAAGATGAAGACCGGATTAACAAGGTATATGAATTTGTAGCGCATAACTACCAACAGCCCATTGATATACAAGCCGTTGCCGATTTAATCAGCCTTACTGTGCCTTCATTTTGCAGGTATTTTAAGAAAATTACGCATATTACCTATACTGATTTCGTAAACGAATACAGGGTTAATCAGGCCTGCAGGTTGCTGATTCTGAATTATTCTATTGCTGATATCTGCTTTGAAGTCGGCTTCAATAATATTTCTCATTTCAATAAAACGTTTAAACAGCTGAAGGGTAAAAGCCCTCGTGAATACAGACTGACACTCGCAAAATGATTCAACTAGATAAAGTATTTATACAGAAGGGAGACCGGATGGTATTGCATGATATCAGCTGGCGGGTGGCAGCAAATGAAAACTGGGTAATTGCAGGCGGAAACGGTGCCGGTAAAAGCACCCTGCTGGAAGTGCTGGCCGGAAAGGTTTTCCCCTTCAAAGGCCATGCAGTTATACCACATTATTCTAACATTGCCTTTGTGGCCAGAGATTACAGCTTTAACCGTATTGTGCAGTCGGCTACACTTTATTATCAGCAAAGATTTAACTCAATTGATGCTGAAATTGCCCCAACGGTAATCGAGATTCTCCAGAACAGAATCAAGCCGGTAGGAACCGTCAACGAGGCGTCGGTACAGTTACCCCCGCCAGAGTTTACTTATGAAGAAATCACTCATACGGCTGGCCTTTTAAATATCAACCATCTGCTCAACCGTAGCATTGCTACGTTGTCAAATGGTGAAACCCGCAGAACGCTTATTGTATTAGCCTTATTAAAAAAACCGCAGTACCTGGTTTTAGATAACCCATTTGTAGGGCTGGATATTGAAAGCCGTAAAATACTACATGAGGTACTGAACCAGATAGCGCAAACGGGTATTCAGCTAATTCTGGTTAGTTCTGCCAAAGAAATACCCGATTGCATAACCCATCTGCTTGAATTGAACGAAGGCACAATAGTGCGTTCGCAAAAAAGGCCTTTCGTTTTTCAGGCTGCGGGTAAAGGCTCTGGTCAGCTATTGTACCCGGCCATGTTGGAAAAGCTCAAACAGCACCCGCCCGAAAGTAACTTTGAATACGCAGTGAATATGCGCAACATTACAGTTGTCTATAAAGAAAAGTGCGTTGTAGATAATGTAAGCTGGAAAGTAAAAAAGGGCGATAAATGGGCTTTAATGGGCCATAACGGCTCTGGTAAAAGCACTTTGCTTAGCCTGATTACGGCTGATAATCCGCAAGGATACCAGAACGATTATGATTTGTTCGACATAAAACGCGGGTCAGGAGAGAGTATCTGGGATATCAAGAAACGAATAGGCTACGTTTCGCCAGAGCTGCATCTGTATTTTAATCGCCATGCCGAGGTCTGGAAAGCAGTAGCTTCCGGGTTGTTTGATTCGGCAGGCCTGTTTAAAAAGTTAAGCCCTGAAGAACAAACCTTGGTAGAAGAATACATGGTGTTGCTTCAAATTCAACATCTGGCACACAGGAAGATAACGCAGCTTTCATCAGGCGAGCAGCGTCAGGTATTTCTGGCCAGAGCCCTGGTTAAAAACCCGTCGTTATTATTGCTGGACGAACCCTGCCAGGGCCTTGATTATAATCACATGGTGGGTTTCCGCGACATGGTGAATGAACTGGTACAGGAGCTTGATAAAACCCTTATTTATGTAACACATTATACAGACGAGGTTCCGGCCTGTGTAGATAAGGTGATCAGACTTGACAACGGAAAAGCCGTAGAAATAGGCGCCGTAAAATTCTAAAGGCATTTTCTATAAAGATTACCTGCCCAGTGTTAATAGTTGATTTTTGTGGGATACCGTGAACGATTCATTAACGTGAAATCGTTCAAAAAAAAGTCGGATTAGATTTTAAGCCCCCATTAATTTGGGGTAATTTTAAACCACAATACCAACCATTATGCGGCCAATGAAAAAGATTCTACTGTTTCTGTCAATACCTGTAATTTATCTTTCCTGCAATCATTCTCCCTCTTCCGGTGCAGACTCCCTGCAGGTAGCTAAGCCTGAACCGGTTTTGTTGAGCTCAACAGACTCGATTTCTGTTGATTTGGTAGAGCTTAAAGAAAAAGGCCTTCTTGAAAATACCCGGCTGATTACGCTTAGTAAAGACCCGGTTTATAGGAAGAAAAAAAAGTATAACGCAATAGCGCTCAAAGATATATTAGAGAAGTATTCGTCGGCAAAAAAACAAAATGCAGCAGAAACAAAGGTTGTTTTTGAATGCGAAGACGGATACAAACCTGAAATGTCTCTTGAAAAGCTATTGGCGTCAAAGGCGTATCTGGCAGTGAGCGATGCAGACGCGCCTGAAGACAAAGAATGGGAGCCGCTGGAAGAAAAAGGAAGAGAAATAAAAATAGCCCCTTTTTATGTGATCTATGAGGGCGTAGCGGGTGATGACGTAAATTACAAATGGCCCTATAATCTGGTAAAGATTCATCTGGCGCCATTGCATGAAAACGATGCCGTTCTTGTACCCAGGTCAGAATCAGCTATGGCCGGGTATGTGCTGTTCAAGAACCGTTGCCAGACGTGCCACAGCATTAACAAAATAGGCGGTAAAATGGGGCCTGAGCTGAATTTTCCGAAAAATGTGACTGAATACTGGAAAATCGAAGACCTGAAAGCTTTTATTCAGAATCCGGAGGCCTATCGCAATGATGTTAAAATGCCTAATTTAGGAATAAAACCGAAAGAAGCAGAAGAAATTATCAGATACCTGGAGTACATGCGTAAGAATAAAATCAACTAAGGCTGAAACGCAAGGGGCGTTCAGGCTTTTTTTAAAATCTGTAATTAAAGCCATAGTTGATGCCAAACATCTGCATTTGCATATTGATATTAACGGCGCTTGTCATGCCAGAAAACAGCGCTCTCTGATACGACGTACCAATATTAGCCTGCCAGTGTCTGTTAAGCATATAGCTGGCTCTTACACCACCCAGCCCGCTGAAATTAACAGGTTTATAAATGTTATTTTCGCTATTAATAGTGTTTTTTCCCCTTACCAGCCCTTTGTCTGTAAAAATACTGTTCTGCAAGAAGATGTCTGTTGAAAACCCGGCAAGCAGGTTAAGGCTCATCTTTTTGGTAAGCCCAACTTCATAGGCCATTTGCATGGGTATCATCAGGTACTCATATCTGTTGCCAAACTGAGAGGCATCGGCCACAACTGTATTGCTGTTTTTAACCTGAGAGTAGCTCTGCGCCGAATTTTGCAACAAATAATTGCCCAGAAAAGTATTTACATATCCGTTATTCTGAAACGCATAAGTATTGGTTTCAAGGGTTGAGTTTCCTCTTAAATACCTAACACCGCTTTCTATATGCCATTTTTTAGAAACCCTGACGCCAAAGGCTATACCACTGTTAATGGCAACGCCGGTTTTTACGTCATTCCGGGGTCTTGAAACAGACAAAGAACCTTTATCGTTCGGAGAATTGTTGGCGTTGGTCAACTGGGCATAGTCGCTTGCTGCACTGTAAGCCATTGAATTCAAATTACCCAGTTTCATGTTTGGGTCAAAAGGCGCAACCCCTGATTGCAGCCCAACCCAGAACTTTGATTCATTGGCAGCCAGAGCAGTATTAGATGATTCTTCATCGATTTCGGCATCAAAAGCCAGTTTATTCCTCTTCATGGTGTATCTGCTGCCAAAATAACTATACTTTTTGCTGTCCAGCTTTTCAAGGATACCCAAATTATGGGCGCTGGCCAGTATTGGTTCTGAGGTAACTGCTTCTGAGTTTCCGTTAGTGTTAAGGGCTAATCCTGCAACGCCCGATTTGCCAGCTCCGGCCGTTGGACGTAAATTAACTGCAAGAGAAGTCTCAGGTAGTTTACTTGCAGGAATATTATTACTAGCAGCAATGGTAATTCTGGAATTTTTTAAATCAGGAGTCCCGGTTCCGCTTGTTTTACTTTCTTTTGTTGCTATTAATGATGGGCTATTTGTGGTGGCTTTGCCGGTAGGTGATCCACCAAGTGGTTTTTCCGGCATGGTTTCAGACGCATTTTGGTCTTTTACAATTCTATCGTTAGTTTGGGCAATATCAGCTTTGGGGGTCTCATTAAAGAATAGAATACCTCCCAACACTAAAGCTACTGCGGCTGCCAGCCCTGTAGCCAATAGTGACGGTTTAAGGAAAAATAAAAACGGACGCTTCTTCTTCTTATCCAGCTCTGACTCAATGCGTCCCCACAATTCCTCAGAAGGAGTCATTGTGGCGTTTTCAAACGCTTTTCTCCATTCTTCTTCAAAATTGTTTTGTTCTTCAACTTTCATTTTTTTATATCACGTAACTATCGTGTCCGTGTTGTAAGTGTTTACAGTTAAATTTTACTGACAGGAGCTTTACTATCTGTCTTTTTGGTGCCTGCTCCAAGTTTCAGTTGTAATAAACTCCTGGCTCTTGAATATTGAGACTTAGAGGTCCCCTCTGATATACCCAGCAGAGCGGCTATTTCATTATGCTGATACCCTTCAATAGCATACAGGTTAAAGATGGTTCTGCAACCGTCAGGCAGGCTGTTTACCATTTCCATCAGCTGAGAAAACTGAAAGTTCGAAAGCGTAAAATCGCTGTCTTCAATTTTGTCACTCACCAGTTCACTGTCTGTATGCTGCATCCAGTTGGGTTGATTCTGCAATTCTTTCAGAGCAGTATTAACCACAATTTTTCTTAACCAGGCCTCAAGCGGGCAATCGAACCGAAAAGTAGGCAGCTTCTGATAAATTTTCATGAACGAATCCTGCAGTACATCTTCGGCATCGGGCTTATTTTTCATGTACCGCATGGCCGTGACAAGTAACTTAGACGCAAACATCTCATAGAGTTGTCGCTGCGCCACTCGTTCTTGCCGAATACAAGCCTGCACTAAATCATATTCGCGGTGCATGAAAAGGGTAAGTTTTTATCCAAACAGTCTGGACAGAAAAGGGTTTTTAATTATAAGATTACTTTTTGTACCAATTGGTTGGAATATCCTGAATTTATTTACTGATGTATTTACAAAATTAGGCCTTAAAAGTTTCAAAAAATAATGTTTAAATGATTGAACATGCCAACTAAATGATGAATGGTAATTTTGTAATTGAATTTTAAGGATAATTGCCACCGGTTATTGTATATTTTGGGGGCACACATTTTATTACATTAAAACAAGCAGTTTTAAGATGACTTTCGGAAAGCTAGAGGATTTGTCAGACGTTGATTTTACGCTGCCTGACGATAATCCGTTAACAACAAATGTGATATCGGCAAGAGACAACGCAATGCCATTACAGGTTTGTATTGGCCTGCCCATTTGGGCAGACAAGACCTGGAAAGGCAAGTTGTATCCACAAAACGTAAAAGATAGTGAGTTTCTGTATTATTATGCCCGGCAATTTAATTGTATAGAATTGAATCAGTCGCTCTACAAAATGCCAGATGTAAAAACCATGCGTGAATGGAAAGACAGTTGTCCAGACGGATTTAAATTTTTTCCGAAGTTTCATCAGAGTATCAGTCATGAAAGAAAACTTATAGGTGCTGCCGAACCCACAGCACAGTTTTGTGAGGCCGTGCTGTCTCTGGGCAATTCATTGGGGAGGGTATTCCTGCAGCTCTCACCGGCATACCAACCGGGTCAGCTAAAAAATCTGGAAAAATATCTTAAGTCTTTACCTCCTGAATTGCCTGTTTCGGTAGAGTTACGGCATGAGCAATGGTTTGCCGATGCGGGTATCTGGCAAGAAACCTGCTCGATGCTACATTCATTGGGTGTAGGAACGGTCATTTCAGATGTGGCAGGCAGAAGAGACGTACTACACATGACCCTTACTTCTAACCATCTGATGCTTCGTTTTATGGGAAATGATTTACACCCCACCGATTATACAAGAGCAGATGCATGGTGCGATAGAATAGTTGGCTGGATTAACCTGGGGTTGAAAAACATTTATGTTTTCATACACTGCCACAATAACTCTTTTGCACCCGAACTGGCGCTTTACTGGATAAAAAAACTCAATGATTCGGGTAATTTACGTATACAGGAACCCACACTGAGGCCACAGAGTGTTCAGGGGAGCCTATTCTGAAAAAAATCTTGCATTATTACTATTAAATCTATATATTGCACAAAGTTTCGCTAAAATTGTAATCTGAATTTATGTATATACGTACATGATACAAGCAAGAAAAGCCATTGAAAATCAAAGATTTTTTTTCCTGACAAATTTAGCGAACAAATAAGCCCAACAACTTGTTGGGTTTTATTTTTTATTAGCTTTACGCATCGTAAAAGTATTTCTTCAAAATCAATGAAAAGCATTTTAGTTTATTGCGGCGCAAACGAGGGAAATAAACCCATATACAAAGAAAAGGCCCGTGCTTTGGGTAATATTTTAGTTAAAAAAAATATCAGGTTGATATATGGTGGTGGTAGTGTAGGCCTGATGGGTGTTGTGGCTGACACCATGCTGGAAGCAGGTGGGTATGTAAGTGGTGTCATTCCTGATTTTCTGATAAGAATGGAGGTAGGGCATAAGGGTTTAACGGAATTGCACACGGTTGAATCAATGCATGAGCGCAAAGCGCTGATGGAAAAGCTGACCGATGGGATTATGGCCATACCCGGCGGTTTTGGTACTTTTGACGAACTATTTGAGATATTAACCTGGGCGCAACTGGGTTTGCATGAAAAACCCATCGGCATTTTAAATGTCAATGGGTTTTATGATTACCTGCTGAAGCAGATTGATGTAATGGTAGAAGAAGGATTCCTGAAACCGGAAAACCGAAGCTTGCTGCTGGTGTCTGACGATATCGACGATTTACTGCAACAAATGGAAAACTTTAAGCCTTTGCCAACCAAAAAGTGGCTTAAGAGAGGCGATACTTAATTGCCTGCCTTTTTCTCAGGTAAATCTATAATTAGCATAGGTGAGTCTTTTACATGTTTCAGGTAAACGTTCTCATAGTAATCGTTTGTCATCAGATCTATCTGGTAATAATGCTTGCCATAGTTAATTGCATTTTTGGCTAGTTTACTAGTAAAGTAATTAGCTATGTCGCTGGCTTTATATTTTGATAGTTGGCTATTGGCAATTCTTTTATTGTTTAGCCAGACGCCATACATTTTAGAATCTTCCCATTTTTTCATTTGCGCTGTAGTTGGTACTTCTTTTTCAAAATACAGAACTTTCATTGGCATTTTTTTCTCTTCTTCTGTTAGTTCACTGGGTTTTTTGCGTATCGGAAATGTATTTTTCTGGAGAATTAAAATAGTTGCGTTCTGATAATTGACATCATCTTTGGTAAGCACGTGGGGTTTCAGGCTAATTTCAATTGGTGGTGGGTTAAGCTTTAAATTTACTGGTTTTTGGGCTGTCAATTGAATGTTGGCGAGACAAATAGCCAATGCAATGAATAGTGGAGCGCAGATAGCTTTTTTAATAAAAGCAGTTGCATCTGATGTGATTTTGGTCATCATAATAAAACGTTTTTTAGTTATTTGAAAGTTTAAGTTGCTTGTTAAAGATATGCCTGTGGCCTGAGTGGCTTTGCTGAGCAATAAGTACTGATAAGATGTGATATTTTTGTGATGGGTATTAACGGCCTCGTCTGCCAGAAACTCATGGTTTAATTGAATGGCCTGCTTAAAAAGAGATAGCATAGGGTTAAACCAGCAAACAACGCGGAGCATTTCTAAAACTAGTACATCAAAAGAATGCTTCTGCCGCACATGCGCCAGTTCGTGGCTGAGTAATTCGGGTTCGATATTACCATTTACATAATCTACTTTACTGAGAAATATAAAATTAAGAAACGTATAGGGGAGGATGGCTTTTTCCAGTAGTATTAATGTTGCACCCTGGTAACTGATGCTTTCGTTTTTCTGTACCTTTTTGTAAATACAAAATAAATTGTAAATAAACCGGGTAAATAGTATGACAGAAATCAGGCAGCTTAGTAAAATGCCGTATTTTGTCCATGAAGTATCCTGATGGGCTGAGATTTCCTGCACTGGTTTGATAGTATTTAAAATAGATGGCCGGGCATCTAAGGTTCTGGATATTGCTGCTATTTTACTTTCAGCTGAAGGGGCAATCTCGATGTTTACCAGAGGCGCAATAATTGCAAAAACCAGACTGGCCAGCAAATAAAACCGGTTAAAACGGTGAATTTTCTCGGCCTCTAATAGTAATTTGTAAATGCCCCACAGTATGGCCAGGCACATGGTAGATTTAAAAAGATAGAGTATCATTGTTCTTTCTTTTTTTGAATTTCTTTTTCGATAATGGCTTTCAGTTCGTCTAATTCTTTGCCTGATAGATTGGTTTCTGTTGTAAAAAACGAAGCAAACTGAGAAGCAGAGTTATTAAAGAATGTCTTGATTAACCCATTTACATGCTGGGTGAAATATTGATTTTTATCAATTAACGGATAATATTCTCTCGAATTTCCATATTCTTTGTACGCAACAAAGCCTTTTTCTGTCATCCGTTTCAAGAGGGTTGCGATAGTGGTGGCAGCAGGTTTAGGCTCCGGATAAGCCTCAAGCAAATCTTTCATAAAGGCTTTTTGGGCCGTCCATAAATGGTGCATCAGTGTTTCTTCGGCTGGCGATAGCTTCATGTTCTACATTATTAGAGAATGTTCTACAAATGTAGAATTAAAAAATGAAAACAACAAATTTTTATAACTATTTTATTAGTTATGTTTTTGGTTAGCCTGATTTTGGCTGCTAAGCGCTTCTACGACAAAAGATTATACGTTCATCATTGAAAACTTCTGGTTTATCAATTAAAACTTTCTATAGGGTGCTATCGTTAATAGCTTTGCAGCCAACTTAGTTTTGTTTTATAATTTTTGCGTAAATCATTTACTACTAACGGTAATTGCTTGAAAAAATCCAATTTATGAAAAAAATACTCTTATTTGTTTTGAGTTTGTTTTATTTTGCCAACCTACATGCCCAGGAGAAATTCACTATTAGCGGCTATATAAAAGATGCCTCAAACGGCGAAGGCCTTATTGGTGTTTCAGTATATGTTCAGGAAATAAAATCTGGTACCCAAACCAATGCCTATGGTTTTTATTCTTTAACACTGCCCAAAGGGAAGTATAACATAATACTTACCTATGTGGGTTATGAAAAAATAACCAGAGCCATTGATATGGAAACTCAGGATCTGAAACTGGATATTGAAATGAAAGATGATTCGAAAGTGCTGCAAGAGGTGGTTGTTACCACCAAAAAAGCCGACGAAAACGTTAAAAGTCTTGAGATGTCGGTTAATAAAGTGGATATCAAGACTATCCAGAAAATGCCGGCTTTACTGGGCGAGGTAGACATCATTAAAAGTATTCAGTATCTGCCCGGTGTAACTTCTGTGGGCGAAGGCACCTCCGGGTTTAATGTTCGTGGCGGGGGTATTGACCAGAATCTGGTTTTGCTTGATGAAGCTCCCGTATATAACTCATCGCACTTGTTTGGATTCTTTTCTGTATTTAACCCTGATGCAGTAAAAGATGTTAAATTAATTAAGGGAGGGATACCTGCACAATACGGAGGCAGGGTTTCATCAATTCTTGATGTTAGAATGAAAGAAGGAAATGCCAAAAAACCACAGTTTTCAGGCGGGATAGGCAGTATATTTTCAAGATTCACCTATGAGCGGCCCCTTTTTAAGGATAAAGGGTCATTTATAGTGGCTCTTCGCCGCTCTTATATTGATATTCTGGCCAAGCCTTTTCTGAAAGATGATTTGAAGGGTTCCCGCTTCTATTTCTACGACTTCACGGCTAAAGGTAATGTGCGGCTGAACGACAAGAACACCATTTTTCTATCTGGCTATTTTGGCAGAGATACTTTCGGGGCCGACTTTGGCTTCAACTGGGGCAATGCCACCACCAGTTTCAGGTGGAATCACGTATTCAATAATAAGTTGTTCCTGAACAATACTGTTTTTTACAGTAACTACGACTACTCGCTGCAGTCTGACTTGAAAAAGAAAAATACTCAGGATGCTTTCCGCTGGAAATCCAATATTATTACCTACAGTATCAAGCCTGATTTTACTTATTACCCCAATGCCAACAATACCATTACTTTCGGTGGGCAGCTGACTTATTATTCATTCAATCCTGGGCAGGCAGTAGCCATTTCAGGAGGTGTTGAAAGGGCTATTGGTCTGGACGATAAATTTGCCACCGAATCGGCCTTGTATGTGGGTAATGAACAAAAAGCCAATTCAAAAATTTCATTCCAGTACGGGCTCAGGTATTCGTTATATAATTACATAGGTAAAGGCACAGCTGTTGAACTGGGGCAGGCGCCTGCCCCCGGCGAACGCCGCCCGGTGGTAAGCAGCAAAACCTATAGCCGCGGCGAATCTATACAGAAATACGGCAACTTTGAGCCCCGTTTTGCCGCTAACTTCAGTTTAGGAGAAAACAATTCAATTAAACTGAGTTATAACCGTCTGGTGCAGTATCTGCACTTGCTGTCAAACACAACAGCTTCTTCGCCGCTGGATGTTTGGACACCGAGCAGCAACAATATTAAACCGCAAATTGCTGATCAGGTGGCATTGGGTTATTTTCAGAACCTGGCCGACAATATGTATGAAGCGTCGGTAGAGGTATATTACAAAAAACTATATAACCAGATAGATTATGTGCGCAATGCCGACTTATTGCTGAACCCCAGTGTAGAGGCAGATTTGTTATTTGGCGATGGAAGAGCCTATGGTGCCGAGTTTTATGCTAAAAAAACCAGAGGCAAATTAAACGGATGGATTAGCTATACACTGGCAAGAACAGAAAGGAAGATTCCGGGTTTAAATCAGGATGCGTGGTTCCCGAGCAGAATTGATAAATTGCATAATCTGGCCATTGTGGGTATTTATGACCTGAACAGTAGATGGTCGTTTTCAACCAATTTTACCTTCAGTACCGGTACGCCGGCCAGTTTCCCGACCAACAAGTTTGTTTGGCAAGACATAGCACTGCCGCATAACTATTACGACAGCCGCAATTCGTACCGGATTCCGGCCTCTCACCGGCTTGATATTTCGGCTACCCGCCAAAACAAACACGCTTTCTTTAAGAAAGGCACAAGCGAGTGGGTGTTCTCTGTTTATAATGTTTATAATCGTCGAAATCCGTTCTCGGTGTTTGTTCGTCAGAACGAAAACAACCAGACCCAGACAGAAGCTGTACGTTATGCCGTTTTCGGAACGGTGATTCCGGCGGTAACTTACAATTTTAAATTCTGATAAATCCGACACTGAAAATGAAAAAACCAATGAAGAAGATATTTGTAATTGTTTCTTTTGCCTTTGCATCGTTCTCGCTTTTTTCTTGCGAAGACGTAGTAAATCTTGAAGTACAGGAAGGCGTATCGCAGCTGGCAGTTGATGCCCTGGTTACTAATAAAGCCAGTATGCAGACCATAAAACTGACGTTGTCGCAGGCATATTTTGATAACTCACCAGTAAAGCCTGCACTTGGGGCAACGGTAATTGTTTATGACCAGGATAGTGTTGCCCATGAGTTTATTGACATAAAAAACAATGGTAATTATGTTTACGATGCTTCACAAAAACCCCTGAATAAAATTGGCAAGCAATATGCGTTATATATTAAATATCAGGGAGAAGAATACGTTTCGTTATCTAAACTGAACCGTGTGCCTAAAATAGATTCGATAAACTATAAGGTAGAGCGTCTCCCGATTAAACCTGACAACGGCCCGCAGGATGGGTTTCAGCCTCAGTTTTATGCCAAAGATTTTGACGGCGAAGGGGATTGCTATTGGATAAAATCGGCTAAAAACCATAAGTACTTTTCTAAGTCTACACAAATTAGTGTGTCGTACGATGGTGGCTTTAGCCCTGGTTCCAAAACGGACGGATTGCTGTTTATTTTACCAGTGCGGCAGTCGTTGGGGGGGGAGTTGTATTCTGATAAAGACACTCTGACGGTTGATATTTATTCAATTACTCAGGAGCAGTTTTATTATCTGCAGACTGTTCAGCAGGTTTCGTCTAACGGTGGGCTTTTTGCTACGCCATTATCTAATCTGCCAACCAATATTATTAACTATCGTTCAAACTCATCAAAAAAGGCAGTGGGTTTCTTTGGTATATCGGCGGTAAGTTCGGCTCAAGCAATAATTGATAAAACCAAAGCTAAACCGAAAGATTAATGGTTTATACGATACTGGGGGGATGTCAGTCTGCCTAACAAAACTATTGTTAGAATAACGGGTGGGTTGTCTAAAATAAATGATACTAAAAGAGAGAGACTCGCCAAAAGTCTCTCTCTTATCATATCTAAAATATTCGGCTTTAATATAAAATTACCATCATACTTCTGGCGCCGTGCGCACCAATCACCAACGCCTGCTCAATATCAGCCGTTTTAGAAGGGCCTGCAATAAAAGCCCCATACCTGCCAATAGAGTTTAGTTTTTTGTAGGCCTCATGCATATTAGCCACTACGTTTTGCTTATTAAGCACAAGCACCAGATGCTGGGTAATGAATGGCAAGGCCCGGTTAATCATATTCACCTCAGGCACCCAGATGGCCCCGTTTTCTGCCACGCCAACTTCGCCTTCGATAACAGCCAGGTCAACACGCTCCAAAACCTCTTTAGGGGTATTGGTATCAATCGTTACAGAGCTGCTTACAAGCCTTGAAGCCACGTTTTTAAGGTCTGAATAATGCGTATTTATTATCTCCTGGCAGTCTGTCTGATGGCCTGCTTCTATGGCAAGGCCGCCAATGCCTGCCAAAACAGTTTTAAAGCGCTCTATGCTTCCATCGGCCTCAAAGGCAGGTATTACCGGGGCATCCGTAAACGCTGGCTTGTTGGCTTTTACACTGGCTAAAATTTTATCTCGGCTACTCATGGTCTTTACTTCTTGTTTTTGCTATACCACTCCTTAAAGCTATGTTTGGGGGCTTCTGGCAGCTCGCGTGCCTTAGCCCAGGGGTTAAGGCTTTCGGCGTGTGTCAGCCCATGTGGCAATACACGCAAAGCGCCTCTGGCCAGCTTACCGCCCAGGTCATAAACCTTTGGCATGGCCAGCATTTTTGCCAGGCCTTTCATTCCCCATTTTTTAGCAGCGGGCAGCTCATTTTCTTTAGCCACTACCTGGCGCCATTTATACAACTGCACGTGGATGTCTATCTTCACAGGGCACACATCAGAACAAGAGCCGCAAAGCGTGCTGGCAAAAGGCAGGGTGCTGTATTTATGTAGGTCAATATTCGGTGATAAAATGGCTCCGATTGGCCCCGGCACAGTAAAGTCATAACTATGTCCTCCACTACGACGGTAAACCGGGCAGGTGTTCATGCAGGCACCACAGCGGATACATTTCAGGGAGTTACGGAAATCAGCGCGACCTAATTGCTGGGTACGGCCGTTGTCTACTATTACAATGTGCATCTCTTTGCCCTCCGGCGGCGCCGTAAAATGCGATGTATAGGTGGTAACTGGCTGGCCGGTGGCACTGCGCGCCAGTAAACGGGTAAATACCGATAGATGCTCTACTTTAGGAATCAGTTTTTCCATACCCATACAGGCAATATGTACTTTAGCAAGATTTACACCTAAATCGGCATTGCCTTCGTTTGTACAAACAACCACGCTGCCGGTTTCGGCAATAGCAAAGTTAACACCAGTAAGGGCAATATCTGCCTCCACAAATTTCTGGCGTAGGTGCTGGCGGGCAGCTTCTGTCAATGCCTGTGGGTCTTTTTCACCTTTGGGGGTTCCCAAATGTTCGTGGAAAGTCTCACCTACATCTTCTTTCTTCAGGTGTATAGCAGGCATAACTATATGGCTGGGAGGCTCATTTCTAAACTGCACAATGCGTTCGCCCAGGTCAGTATCTACTACCTCAATTCCATTTTTTTGCAGGAAAGGATTCAAGTGGCATTCTTCCGTAAGCATCGACTTACTTTTTACCATCTTTACCGGGCCTGTCTTTTCTTTTACTGCGGGCGCATTCTTTATGATGCCAAGCACGATTTCGTTATGTTCATGGGCATCGGCTGCCCAATGTACATGCACACCATTTTTGAGTGCGTTTTCTTCAAACTCAACCAGATATTTATCCAGATTCCCCAGTGTATGGTCTTTGATTTGCGACGCCAGTTGTCGTAACTCCTGAAATTCAGGAATAGGATAGACCGCCTTGTCTCTTTTCTGACGCACAAACCAGAGGGTCTCGTCATGCCAGGAGGTTCTATTAAAATCTTTATTGAATTTTTCAGCTAATGCAGGGTGGTTCATGGTTGGCTTCCGTTCAGTATTTCCGCAATATGCATTACTTTTATGGGTATTTGCTGGCGTTTCACTATGCCTTCCAGATGCATCAGGCAAGACATATCTCCACCGGTCAGTACCTGCGTTCCGTGTCGTACGTGGTCAGCAATTCTGTCGTGTCCCATACGGGCTGACACGGCCTCTTCCGACACACAGAAAGCACCCCCGAAACCACAGCATTCGTCGTTACGTTCCAGTTGGGTAATTTCAATACCACGTAGTTTCTTAAGCAGGGTAAGAATTTGTCCGTCCCGGTTTCCGGTAATTTCAGAAGCATTGGCTTGCCGTAAACCTCTTTGGCCGTGGCAACTGAGGTGCAAACCAACCTTATGCGGAAAATCAACCGGTATTTCGTCTACTTTCAATATGTTTTCCAGAAAATCTACCAGTTCAAATACACTTTTTCTTACTTTCTGTACCGAGTTAGTCTGGTCTATAATGTCATAATGTTTCCTTACATGATACGTGCAACTGCCTGAGGGCGTAACTACGTAGTCGTAGTCTGCAAAGGTGTTTACAAAATGATGATAAACTTCTTTAGAGTCCTGCTCGCATCCACTATTGGCCATGGGTTGGCCACAACAGGTTTGCTGCATAGGGTAATGCACATTTACGCCCAGTTTTTCTAATAATTGCAGAGTATTGATACCTACATTCGGATAGAACTGGTCGACATAACACGGAATAAAAAGGGCTACTTTCATTGCTTCCTCACTGATGCACCTTATTTCTTGCGTTTTTTCTTATATACACAAGATTTGTTATCAGACTTTACATAATAAGATTTATAATTGCTGGCCTTGGGGTCTGTACAACCACAAAGATTTAGTATTTCTACCTTGCGGAAGTCAACCGGGTGGCTCTCGCTTTGTAGAGATATGGTGCCTTCTGCCAGTGGTTTGCCTTCCACCAGAAGGCCCGGGTTATGGCCACTCACATTGCCGCCGCCTGTTTGGGTTTTGGTATATTCCAACACCTGCTCTCCGTTGATAAAATGACGAATCAACGAATCGCCCAGTACCAGAACTTCTGCACGTACCCATTGGTCGCCATCATAAGTTTTCGAAGTGGAGTTGATGCAATGGCGTTTATCGAGTTTATCCTGATAAAAAACATTGGTGCCCGGTGTGCAAAGGTTACAAGTGGTGCGGTTGCCTTTCCCTAATCCGCCTAATAACTGAACTTCAATAGAAATCGGGAAGTCCTGGTCTTTGCCCATGGTTTCAGGAGCCTGCCCATGTATCATAATACCACTGTTACGGGTTGCCCAGCCAGGGCCGTCTTTTGCCTGGTCGCCAACGAAACGATACTCAACACCTATTCTGTAATAAGCGTATTTGTCTTTATAAAAGATATGGCCAAACTTCTCGGCAAAAGAATCGTAGCCGTCATAACGAACCTTCAAAAGCCCGTCTTCCACTCTGAATGTTTTGGCAAAGTTGTCATCCAGGTCGTAGTTACGGATTTTTATATGCCAGCCGTCAAGGTTTTTTCCGTTAAAGAGTTGCTTCCATTCTTTGGGGTCAATTTGCTGAGCTGAAGCCGCAAAAGAAAACAAACAAAGTAAAGTTAATGTCAGGATTTTTTTCATTCTAAATAGTCGGGTGCAATTAATGAATAATGATACCATGCAAAATAACACCAAGTTTTGTAAAGAAAGACAAGACTTGGTGAGTATTTTCTATTAAAATGTTAAATGAGAAATTTTACAAACCGGTAGCTACGCTGAATTTGCCTCTTTTTGAGATTAGACCTTCGCGAATCTTACCATTTCTGAAAGCGCCAACCGGGTCGAGCGCACCACCCAACTGGCGGCTTGCTTCAGAAACCAAAGCCCTTACATCTGTAAAGAAGGTATCTCTCAGTATTTCTTCTGCATGTAGCACATCATTGTTTTCCTGGGCGTCTGCCAGTGCCTCTCTGTCTACCAGCAAGGCTTTGGCATAAGTAGCCAGAATGGCATTGACTGATTGCAGAAGGTCTTCAATGGGGTCTTTGGTATTATGGCTGGCATCAATCATCCAGGCCAGGGGTGGGTTTTTTACGGCTTCATCCTGCATACCATCTACCAGTTCGTTGAAAATCAGGAAGAACTGATACGGCTTAATGCTGCCGGTGGTAAGGTCGTCATCGCCATACATGGACCCATTGAAATGAAAACCACCTAAACGGCCAAAATGCATCAATCGGCCTACAATCTGCTCAATATTTGTGTTGGGTAGATGATGACCTAAATCAACCAGTACCTGCGCGTTCTTGCCAATCTGCTGGCAAAGCGAGTAGGAGGTGCCCCAGTCTGGTATAACCATTGAGTAGAAAAACGGCTCATAAGGCTTGTATTCAATCAGCATGGTCCAGTCAGACGGCATAGCTTCATAAATAGTAGCAAGGGAGTCTGCCGTACGTTGGTATGCTTTGCGGAAATGTTGTTGTCCAGGGAAATTTGAACCATCGGCCAGCCAGACCGTAAGTACCTTTGAGTCCAGTTGTTTACCATACTCAATGCAGGCAATGTTATGTTCTATGGCCAGGTTTTGGCTGTCTTTTTTGGTGTGCGACAAAGAACCGAATTTATAAGAATAAGGCTGGTCTTTCTGGTCTTGAAAAGTATTGGAATTAACAGAGTCGATGGTCAGGTGATGCGCCTTTAGTAGTTGTTTGATAGCCTGAGCGTCAGAGGGGATATCCCAGGGTATATGTAATGATATAGAATCTGATGAGCCGTTCAGTTGATGAATAAGCCCAACATCTTCAATTTTTTCTTCCAAATTCCGGGGTTCTCCACCATTCGGAAAGCGCCCGAAGCGCGTTCCGCCTGTACCTAAAGCCCAGCTGGGTATAGCTACCTGAAAAGCCTTGATTTTATCAATTATCTCTTGTGGGTCAATGCCTTTTCTGCTTAGCAGCTCTGAGATGTAGGCCAGTTTAAACTGGTGGTCTGCTGCTAGGGTTTCATTATGTTTTTGAATAATATCTGTAGTAAGCATTTTTTATAGATTTTAGGTTGAATCTGATTAAAGGCTTTGGCGTCTGATAATATAAAACGGATTTTTTACTTTAATCTGTTTTTTATCAAGGAGCAGGGCTGCGGCCGTACGCCCCATGGTTTCAAAATCGGTAGTTATTACGGTTATTTCCAACAACTCTTTCAGTGTGGTATCGTTGAATGAAACTAGGCCGATGTCCTGGCCTAGTTGATAATTGGTCTGCCTGGTTTTCTTGATTAAGTCGGCCAGGTCGGTTTCCTCAACCACCACATAAGCTGTTTTAGGCTTGGGAATTTCGTCTATGGCATTTTCTTTAATGCTGAATTCTTTCCCGGAGTTGATACAGAAGAAACGAAAGCCCTTGACAATTTCTCTGGGGTAATTACCGTCACTCGGGAAAACCAGAACCAGACGCTCATATTTGGCAAGCAAATCGTTGGCAGAATCTAGCGCATCAAAAACATCGTTTTCGAAGTCCTGATACACACTTAATATCGGGTGTGGGTATTCCGGCAGGTCTTTGTCTAAAAATACGAGTTCATCGGCAGGTATTTTTTCAAGGGTTTTTAAAGCCAGCGCTTTGTCGGCCTCCGGAAAGAAATGCGGCATTACCACGTAATAGTTGTATTTGCCCAGGTTCTTTTCTATAATTTCTTCAAAAATGCGGGTGTTGTAATGATGTATCTGCAGGTCAACGGTGGCTTTATTACCTAATGCTCTCAGAAAAGCATAGTAAATCAGTTTTTTGTAGGAGCTCAGCTTGTTGAATATCAGCAGAATACGCATCTTGCTGTGCTCTTTGCCGTTTACATAAAAACCTTTGCCCTGCACGGCTGTTATATAGCCAAGTTCTTTTAGCTCGCGATAGGCTTTTTCTACGGTGTCACGTGCCAGGTAGTATTCTTCACTTAGTTCGCTGATAGAGGGCAACTGCTCATTTTTCTTTAAAACGGTTCGCTCAATATCCGCAATGACCGACCGTACAATCTGTTTGTACTTGGGGGTTTTATCATTGGGGTTGAGTTGTAGTTTATACATTTTTCCGAATAATTTTAAAGCATGCGGGAGCGAACCCCCGCGTTAGTATCATCTCACAAAAGCAACAGCCACCCCACCATCTACATTCAGAATATTTCCGGTCGATTTAGCCAGGCTGCCATCTACAAATACGCGTACGGCTTTGGCTATGTCTTCTGTCAATATCTCTTCGTTCAGAAGCGTGCGTGCTGCATACATTTTAGGCAGGTCTTCTACTTTAATACCATAAGCCTTGGCACGGCCTTCGGCCCAGTCACCTTCCCATATTTTGCTGCCGCGTAGCACGGCATCGGGGTTAACGGTGTTTACACGTATTTTATCTTTGCCCAGTTCTGCAGCCAATAAGCGGCTCATGTGCGCCTGCGCGGCTTTGGCTGTGCCATAACCTACGTTGTTTGGCCCGGCAAATAAGGCATTTTTGCTGGCAATATTAACAATGTCTCCATCTAATGCTTGTTTGCGCATTATCTTCACAGACTCCTGCGATACAAGGAACTGGCCTTTCACCAGCACATCCTGCAATATATTCCAGTCGGCCAATGTATGATCTTCCAACGGCTTAGAGATAGACAAACCGGCGCAGTTAACCACAATGTCTACCCCGCCAAATTGTAATACACCCTGTTTAAGGGCTTCGGCAATAGGTTCTGGCTGCGTAACATCAATTTTAACTGCCAATACCACGTCTTTGCCATACTTTTTGCGCAGTTCGGTTTGAGTTTCTTCCAGCAAATCACGGTCGGCAGCAATAATACAGGCGCCTTCTTTCAGTAGTTCTTCACAAATAGCTTTGCCAATACCCCCGGTACCGCCTGTTACAAAGGCGATTTTGCCAGATAATGATTTTGGCTTGGGCATCCGCTGTAATTTTGCTTCTTCCAGCAGCCAGTATTCAATGTTAAATGCTTCCTGTTCGCTAAGGCCCACGTATTCTGATATCGCCTCGGCGCCTTTCATTACATTTATGGCGTTGGTATAAAATTCAGCAGCTACGCGTGCGGTTTGCTTATCTTTAGCAAAAGAAAACATACCAACCCCCGGATACAAAATTACTACCGGGTTGGTATCTCTTATAGCGGGGCTGTCGGCATGTTTGCAACGTTCATAATAAGCAGTATAGTCGGCTCTATAGGCCTCAAACTGGGCTTCTATTGCCTCTTTTGTAGTGCCGCTTAGTACTAGCGGACGTATTTTGGTACGCAAGAAGTGGTCGGGGCAGCTTGTGCCTTTTTGTGCCAGCCTTTCGAGGTCGTTTGAGTTCACAAATTCTAGCACACGGGCATCGTCAGTAAAATGACCCACCATTCGTCTGTAGCTTGATGCCAGCCCTCTTAGCACTGGCATAATTTCTGCCGCTGCAGTTTTTCTGTCTTCTGCTGCTTTTGACTCTATTTTGGAGCCACCAAATACAGGGCGTTTTTTGCCGTAATTCTGCTCAAGATACACTGACGCCATTTCAATAACCTCAAGCGTGTTCAGGTACGACTCGTAAGACGTGTTACCCCAGGTAAACAAGCCATGCCCACCAAGAATGACACCTCTCAGGTTCGGATTGCTTTTAACTGTTTCTTCAAGCTGAAGGCCTAAATCAAAGCCAGGGCGTTGCCAGGGCAGCCAGGCTATGGTATCGCCCCATATTTCTTTCATAATCTGCTCACCATCTTTGCTGGCTGCAATGGCTATCAGGGCATCGGGGTGCAGGTGGTCTATATGTTTAAATGGCAGTAGGCCGTGCAGAGGGGTATCTATAGAGGGGGCAGCACATTTGGGGTCAAAAAGGCAGTGGTCAAACAAGCCTACCATTTCGTCTTCAAACGCCAGGCCTCTGTAACGTTTTTTCAGCGTGTGCAGGCGGTCTACATACAAATTGGCACAGCCTTTTCTGGTAAGGGTGCCTATGTCTCCGCCCGAACCTTTCACCCACATTACTTCTACGGGCTCACCTGAAAGCGGGTCAGCTTCGGTTATTTTGCATGAAGTGTTGCCACCGGCATAATTGGTCAGGCGTAGGTCGGCTCCGAGCAGGTTTGAACGATAGATGAAGAGGTCAACTTCATTATTGGCTAATTCGGCGGCTTTGTTGTGGTCCCACAGGTAGCTAACATGGTTGAATGTCAGGGTATTTTCCATGCTTTTATTTCAAATTTTGTTGCAGTAAATCTTATAATTTACCGGCAAACTTCGGTAATTTTTTGAAGATATCTTCATGTACTCTCCTGCAAGCCTGTTTTTTAAAGAAAAGTTTTACAACGGGGTTACCTATAGTACAAAAAAATAAGGCGCCAGATTAGCCAGCACCCTATTATCGTAACCCAAAAAGTAAAAAATATTCTTTATGATGTCTCACTATGACATCCTGATAGTCGTCTTTAATTTGATGGTTGAAGAAACATTTTGCCCTGTTGTTCTCAGATATTTCCGGTATTTTCGCCGGAAATCAGCAGCTTTTCTTCTTGAAATAACAATTTTTTCGTCCTGAATCAATACTTCCCCACCACGACAATTAAAGTAAAGGTCTTTAACGTGTTCCAGGTTAATAATGTAGGAACGGTGTAATCTGACAAAGTTGACAATCTCATTCAATTCTTCCTCAAAAATTCGCAGAGTTTTTGAACTTATGATTTCTCTACCATCAGCCAGTTTGAATATCGTATAATTCTTAGCACTTTTCAGATACAAAATATCGCTGAGATTAACCATGTTGCGTTTTCCTGCAACTCTCATGGATAAATTTTCTCCGGCAGTTTGGCTTTCCATCTGTTGGACTACCTTAAACCCTTCAGTATTGAACGGTGTCTTGTAAATCAGCTTACTCATTCTTCACGGAAAGCTTAAAATTAAAAATATAAGGCAATTTAAACCGGGGCTGAAACTGGTACAACAACGATTCGGTAAATGGCAGAAAAGAATAGATAAGTGGCGTGAATGATATTGTGTCTTGTTTTTATACAATTTTGTGTTTTTGGGGGTATCTGGCGACACAAAAAAACAGCTCTGATTAAGATATTTTTATATAAAAGTTGAGGTTTCTCGCAAATTTATATCCACTTAATCAAATACCAAACTCGTAATATCGGTTCAGGCAATTGCTTAGCAAGCCGTTTGGTGGTTTTTCGGATAAAAAAATATAATACAGGGCAGTTTCGGTGTCAGCTTGATTATATATTGCTCAGCCACTCCAGGAACTCAGCCTTACGCCTGCGCGATACCGGCAGTTCGGTTCCCTGATCAGTAGTAATGGTGCCGCCTTCTCCTTTAGTATAACGTTTGATGTAATCGCGGTTAACTAGGAAAGAATGATGGATACGGAAGAAATCATAATTTGCCAGCAAATCTTCAAAATCTTTAATACTTTTTGAGACCGTAATTTTCTGATTATCGTTCAGGTATATATGTGTATAGTCTTCGTCGGCTTCGCAGTAAATAATACTATTAACAGGCACGAACTGGAAGCCATTCAGTATTGGTAAAGGAATTTTATTGGTTTTGTCGCGGGGGTTTCTAAGATTCTGGATCAGATGATTAAAGTTCTGCTGGCTGTTTCTTTTCTCTATCCGTTCTTTTGCTTTGGCTATGGCCTGCTTTAGTTCTTCAATATTAATAGGTTTCAGTAAATAGTCTAAGGCGCTGAATTTAATGGCGGTAACAGCGTAGTGGTCAAACCCGGTTGTAAAAATCACTTCAAACTTGGGATTACTGAATTTTTCAAGCAAATCAAAACCACTGCCATGCGGCATCTCCACATCTAGAAAAACTATATCGGGTGATTTTTCCTGAATAAGCTGATACGCCTCTTGTATTGAGTTGGCAGTACCTATCACTTCAACTTCTGTAGAACAGAAAAGATAAATGATACTGCTCAGGGTTTCAACACTTCGGTTTTCGTCATCAACAATGATAGCCTTATACATAAAAAGATATGTTTTTTAATTTGCTTTCTGCCAGATAAACCAGCAAAGTATGTGGACTCATTCTGAAAGCCACAAAAATAATTAAAGATACTAAGTTTTAAAGCATTGGCTACCGATTACTTATCAGGGCCGTTAAGATAAATTAACCGAATCTAGTGGAATTCAGGGAATTTAATCTCAATAGTCGTGCCAATGTCTACCCCGGGTTCATAGGGGGGCTTCAGACGGTCTTCAACCATAAAATGAATATCGGCATCAGCAATTAAGTTAAAAGTATGCAAACGTTCTTCGGTTATTTTTAGGCCCTGCGATTTATAACCTTTCCTTGATTTCGACTGAATCTGTTTGGCTTTATCACGCCCTACGCCATCATCTTCTATTCTGCAAACCAGGTATTTGCCCTGGTTATAAAAGCTCATATACAGATTACCTTTGCCCTCTTTATACCGAAGCCCATGATTAATAGCGTTTTCAATAAATGGCTGCAGTATCATGGTTGGTATTTCAACAAATCTGTCTATATCAGGCGCCACGTGTAAATGAAACTCAAACTTGTTTTCAAATCGCATCATTTCAATTTCAACATACAGGCTCAAAAGCTTTATTTCATCGGCAAGTGTAATGTACTTACTACGTGACGAGTCGAGGAAAAGCCTGATAAGATTTGCAAATTTCGATAAATAATTGTTGGCCGAGATGGTATCACGATTTAATATGAAGCTTTGCACAGCATTCAGGGCATTAAATACAAAATGCGGGTTCATCTGCAACTGAAGCGTTCTGAGCTCTAACTCAGTTACCTGCCGGTGATGCCGCTGCTCTTCGTCAGACCAGAACTTCAGGAAGCGCTCCCGGCCATAAAAAAGACCAAAAAGTGTAATAAAGCAAACACCCCAGAACCACCAGGAACGCCACCACGGATACTCAATCTTAAATTCTATTACGGCTGGCAGGCTTTCTACCTTGTTGGTGTCAATGGCTTTTACCTCAAAATGATAGGCAGCCGGTTTCAGGCTGTCAACTTTTGCTGAATTACCTTTGGCTATTGACCAATCAGAAGACTTGGGCCCTTCAAAGCTGTCTTCAACAATACGATATTTAAAAATTAACGAATCACGTGCAGGCGTTACAGCAAAAGTAAACTGCAGCACATTGTGGTCGTAATCAACAACATAACTCTTCTTTAACGAAACATCCCTGCCTGCTATTTCAACCCGTGTAATTTTTGCTTTAAAATTATTATTATTTTTCGACGCCCCTGCTTGTTGACTGTAAACTGAATAACTCACAAAAAAACATAAAAAAACTATTTTTAAGGGGAGCTTTAGCATTGTAAAAATAGGTGTTTTGGAACAAAGTAACCTGATGATGTAAAAATACGGCTTATAAAGTTAATCTAAAAACAGGAGCCGTTTTTTGTTAAAAACAATGCAAATGTGGTGCCAGAAGAGCAGTTGCAGCAGATTTATGAAGAAAAAAAGAGGCAATATGCAAAAAAAGTGTGTCTGGCTTTATAGCAAGGCCAGACACACCTATTAACTATACAAGGTTCAGTTCTGTCTGAATTGATTTTACTTTTTCTTTAAGTGCAACCAGGGTGGCATCAAACTCATCTTTTTTCTTAAGATTTGCTCTTACACCAATGTAGAACTTGATTTTCGGTTCAGTACCCGACGGGCGGCAGGTAAACTTGGTGCCGTCAACAGTAAAGAACTGTAATACATTAGACGCCTCAATGCCCAGCTTGCCAGCCGCGATAGCGGTGGTTTCGCCGGTTTTCAGGTCTGTTGATGTAAGGGCTTTGTAGTCGTCCATCCGTATAACCTTTGAGCCCGCAATGCTCTTAGGTGGGTTGGTTCTGAAATCAACCATCATTTGCTGAATTTCTTCAGCACCGGTTTTACCTTTTTTGGTAAGAGAAATCAGTCCTTCATAATAGAAACCGTTTTTCTGATACATTTCAGCCAGGAAGTCGAACAAGCTAATGCCCTGGTCTTTGGCAAATGCTGTCAGCTCGGCAATCATCGCGCAACTGGCTATGGCATCTTTGTCGCGTACTTTGTCGCCAATCAGGTAGCCGTAGCTTTCTTCACCACCACCAATGAAGGTCTGCTCACCTTCCAGCTCACGTATAACCTGTGCAATATATTTAAAACCAGTAAGGGTATTGTAGCAGTTTACACCTGCTTTAGCTGCCATTTCGTCTATCAAATCAGTAGTAACAATGGTTTTGGCAACAAACTCTTTACCGGTTAATTTTTTAGCTTTTTTCCAGGCCTTCAGCAAATAATAAATAATTAAGCTGGCTGCCTGATTACCGTTTAACAGTTGCCATTCGCCTTTCGGGTCTTTCACGGCCATGCCAACGCGGTCGGCGTCAGGGTCGGTTGCAATTACAAGGTCGGCATTCAACGCTTTTGCTTTTTGCAGCGCCAGGTTCATGGCTTCATGCTCTTCGGGGTTCGGATACACCACCGTCGGAAAGTTCCCGTCTGGGGTAGCCTGCTCTTCAACAATGTTAACGTTCGTGAAACCCAGTTGAGCCAGCGCTTTAGGTACCATAGTGATACCTGTACCGTGGATAGAAGAGAAAACGATGTTCAGGTCTGACTGGCGCTTAATCATGCGCGGATTCACGCAGATGCTTTTTACGGCTTTCAGATAGGCTTTGTCAACCGCTTCGCCAATCATTTTTATACGTTTCTTTACACCTTTAAATTTGATGTCTTTTATGTTGGTAATGGCGTTTACTTCGGCTACAATGTTTTTATCATGCGGCGACACCACCTGCGAGCCATCAACCCAGTACACTTTATAACCGTTGTATTCTCTTGGGTTATGTGAGGCCGTAATTACAATGCCACTCTGGCAACCCAGATGCCGTACCGTAAACGATAACTGTGGCGTAGGGCGTAATTCTTTATATAAATAAACCGTAATACCGTTGGCAGACAGAATATCGGCAGCCACACGCGCAAACTCAGGCGAGAAGTTGCGGCTGTCATGCGCAATAGCCACTTTTATTTCCTGATCCGGAAAAGTCTTGTTAAGATAATTAGCCAATCCCTGCGTGGCAGCTCCAACAGTGTATTTGTTCATGCGGTTAGAGCCAACACCAATTTCACCGCGCATTCCACCTGTTCCAAACTCCAGATTCTTGTAAAAAGAGTCGGTCAGTTGGTTTGCGTTGTTGTCGTCAATAAGTTTCTGAATTGCAGTTTTGGTTTCTTCATCATACCTGCCTTTAAGCCAGGTATTGATATTCTTCTCAGCTGTTGTATCTAATGTAAGATTTTTTAGCATGACTAGTCCGGATGATTTTAAATGTAAAAGTTTTGGGCAAATTAAAACAAGATTTTTATGTTTTTCAAAAATGATTCAGTTTTTGCCAATAATTATTTAAATGTAAATAAAAAAAGGCATAAAAGCCTGTTTTTATGGCACTTTAGCAGGAAAACAGAGCTACTTGAAATGCTCAATGAAAGTTGAAATCCATCTATAATAACGGTTAAACTACCGGTTTTTCTGATTCTCAATTCTTTTATCTATTTTTAGCAAAATCTTCATACATACCATAAAAACAATGAAAAAGTACTTTATCTTTAGCTTGTTGCTATGCTCATTGGTTGGGCTGGCTCAAGACAAACCTAAACCACCACTTACCTGGAAAGACGTAGGCTCATGGAAAGCTATCCCTGCATTTGGAGGGACCCAATTATCGCCTGATGGCAGCTGGTTTGCCTATGTGTTGAACCCCAACGAGGGCGATGCCGAACTGGTAGTCAGAAAAACGGGCGACACCACTAAAATCAAGTACCCGCTTGGGGCAGGTACCTTTTTTAACATGAGTTTCTCTGACGACTCAAAATGGCTTGCCTTTAAGGTGTACCCAAAAGACAAAGACAAAAAAGCTGCAGCCAAGGCTCCGGCAGCCAAGCCTTTACCTGATAAAGTATTCCTGATAAATCTGGCCAGTAAGAAGAAAACAGAGTTTGACAGAGTACGTAGTTTTGACTTTAATGGTGAGCAGTCGTCAGTACTGGCTTTGCATCTGACGCCCGCCACGCCTCCGGGCCCTCCGGGTGCTGATGCCGCCAAAGGGTCAGATTTGTTGCTTTATGACCTGGTTTCCGGCAAAACCCAGAACATCGGTAATATTGCCGATTACGCATTTAATAAAAAAGGAGACTGGCTGGCGCTGACAGTAGATGCCGCTGAAAAAGCAGGCAATGGCCTTTGGCTACGCAATATGACCAGCAACGTAGTAATGATTCTTGACAATGACAAGGCCAGCTATAAATCGCTGAGCTGGACAGAGAAAGGAGACGGGCTGGCACTTCTGAAAGGCATAAAAGATGAAAAATATAAAAACGACCTGTACAGCGTATTAGGCGTGAAAAACTTTAGCGGAGTGCCTGAACTGGTAATTTACGAGCCTAAAAAAGATACGGTGGCTTTTCCGAAAGGTATGACTATCAGTGGTAACAGAACGCCGTATTGGTCGGAAGATCTGGGCAGATTATACTTTGGTATTGCCAAAACCGAGCCCGCCAAGAAAGAAACGCCTAAAGCCGAAAATAAAAAAGACACGCTAAAAAAAGAGAGTGATGCTGAAAAACTGGCTAAAATAAAAGCCGATACAAGCATTAAGACCATTGAAGATTTGGCCAAGGCCATCAGCAAAGTAAAAGCAGATACTACCAGAAAAGTTGCCGCTGCACCTGCTGATGCCAATAAAGAAAAGCCTGATATGACCATCTGGCACTGGCAGGATAAACGCTTGCAGTCTCGCCAGCAGGTGCTTGAGAATCAGGATAAAAACTTCAACTTTATTGCCAATTATGATATAGCCGCCAAAAAGTTTTTAAGACTGACCGACAGCAGCCTTAAGAGCCTGAATGTGGCGCCCAAGCAATTGTATGGTATAGGAAGTGACATTACAAACTACGAATTAGACAACAATCTGGACGGGCAGAATTATGCTGATATATATGTGGTAGATCTGAGCAGCGGTAAGCGCATAAAGGTGATAGAAAAACACTATATACCCAACTTTTATGCCAGCCCGATAGCATCGCCCGATGGTAAAAAGTTCTTGTACTGGAAAGACGGCAGCTGGATGGTTTATAATATGGAATCCCAGGCTTCTCTCAATATATCAAGCAAGGCAGGCACTTCTTTTGTAGATGTTGAAGACGACCATAACGTACGGAAACCGCCTTATGATGTTTTTGGCTGGACTAACGACAGCCGCTTTGTACTCGTGGGTGATGGTTGGGATATCTGGAAATTATCTGTCGATGGCTCAGCAACTCCACAAAATCTGACCAAAAATGGTAAAGCAGAGCAGATTCGTTATCAGAACCGATATGTACTTGACCCTGAAGAAAAAGGTATTGATCTTGCAAAAACGCAGTACATCAGAACATACGGAGAATGGACCAAGAAAAGCGGATTTGCTGCGCTTGAAAACGGACAATTAAAAACCCTTTTGTGGGAAGATACCTCTTTAGGTAGCCTGACCAAAGCAAAAAAAGCAAACGCTTATGTGTTTACACGCCAGACCTTCAAGGCCTCGCCTGAATACTACCTTTCTACCTCGGCTGGTTTAGAAAATCCACAACAGGTTAGCCAGAACACCCCATTGCTAAACAATTATGCGTGGTCTCCTTCCGTAAAGCTGATTGATTACAAAAGCGATAAGGGCGATAAACTGCAAGGCGCGTTATTCTTACCGGCAGGCTATGAAGCAGGTAAAAAATACCCGACCATTATTTATTATTACGAAAAGTTATCTCAAACCCTTAACAGCTTTGCTAATCCGTCATATCCGGGTGGGGGCTGGAACCCAAGTGTATATACTTCAAACGGCTATGCTGTATTTATTCCGGATATTGTTTATAAACTAAACGACCCTGGTATGTCGGCCGTATGGTGTGTGTTACCTGGTGTAAAAGCAGCTATCAAAACCGGAATAATCGATGAAACCAAAATGGGTATTCACGGGCATAGCTGGGGCGGTTACCAAACCAGTTTCTTAATTACCCAGACCAATATGTTCAAAGCCGCTGCCGCAGGAGCGCCTTTGACGGATATGATTTCGATGTATAACCTGATTTATAAAAACTCAGGTTCTTCTAACGGCGCTATTTTTGAGGCCTCACAAGGCCGCTTGCTACCACCCTGGGAAAACTGGGAGGCCTACAACCGCAACTCGCCATTGTATCATGTAAAGAAAGTAAATACGCCATTGTTGTTATTACATAACGATGCCGACGGAGCCGTTGACTTTACACAGGGTATTGAATATTACAACGCGTTGCGTCGTTTGAAAAAACCTGTGGTATTGATACAATACAAAGGCGAAAACCACGGATTGGCTAAGTTACCTAACCGCAAAGACTACGCTGTGCGTATGATGGAGTTCTTCGACTACCACCTGAAAGGTAAACCTGCCCCGGATTGGTTAGAAAAAGGTATCGACCGCCTAAGGTTGGACGATCACCTTGAAAAGCGAGCCATGAGCGAGGAATAAGAGAAATGAGTTAAACGCAAAAGCCTGTTTTAAGCATTTACTGACTTAAAACAGGCTTTTTTATATTACGGAGTTTCTCACTTTATCCTAAAAGCCGCCTTCATTTTATAGCTGAGCTTTATTTTCTGATACTCAATGCTGCTGTCTTCCATCGGTGAGGCTTCATCGGCTTTCATCATGCGTACATTAGCCATCATAGGTTGAGGCGCATAATACTGGTCGTCCAGTTCTTGAATGGTCAGCACATCGCCAACTTTTTCATTGATAGATTCCAGCAGATAGGTAGCCTTTTCTTTAGCAGCCTGTAAGGCTTTGATTTTTATCTCTTTTCTGTATTCTTTAATCTTCGAGTGGTCAACATGGTCAATGGACACATACTCAATGCCTCGGTCATCAACTCCATCCAGAATCACATCAGACTTGTACAGGTTAGTCAGTTTCAGAATATATCTTTTACCTTCCAGAAAATACAGTGGCTTTTTCTTTCCAGTCCAGTTTCTATAACCCGATACCTCACCAATAGTCAGGTTCTCTTTAGGAATACCTGCCTTGGTTATGGATGCTATCAGTTGTTTTTCCAGCACATCAATGGTCACCTTGTTTTTCTGATTTTTCTCGTCTTTAAAATACTCTTTTAAAGAGATAGCGAAATAAATTTCGTCGGGCGTAATTTCCATTTCAGACGAACCCGTCACTTCAATTTTCTTAACCGGTTCTTTGTCGGTTCTGTCTTGTGCGTTTGCGGTAAGAGCCAGGCCTGAAATCAGGAAAGCAAAAAATAATCGTTTCATAGTCTGCGATTTTTATGTTGAGAATTAAAACGTTGTGTCTGGCAAGCATAACGCTCAAACCTGTACGATTGTTACAAACTTCTCTTCATACAACTGTTAATCATTCGTTAATACCTATCTGGTAAATTTCATTCTTTGTCCTTTTATGTGTTCATTAAACTGGCCGTTGGCAAATACAATATTGCCCGAAACTATGGTATGCGTTACTTTTGATTGAAATTCGGTGCCTTCAAACGGCGACCAGCCACATTTACTATACAAGCTGTTTTTGTCTACCAGTGTAGTCGCATTCAAATCAATCAGTGTTAAATCTGCCCAATAGCCTTCTCTGATATATCCCCGCCGCTCTATCTGGAAACAGTCGGCCACTGCGTGCGACATTTTCTCTACGATACGCTCCAAAGAAATTTTTCCTTGTTTATAAAACTCAAGCATAACATTAAGCGAGTGCTGTATCAGCGGTAAGCCAGACGGAGCCTGCCAGTACGATTGCTGTTTCTCGTCCCAGGTATGAGGGGCGTGGTCGGTTGCTATTACATCAAAGTGGTCGTCAAGCAATGCCTGTAACAGCTTGTCTTTGTGCCCATGTTTAATGGCAGGATTACATTTTATCTGGTTGCCCAGTTGTTTATAATCTTCGGCGTCAAACCAAAGATGGTGTACACATACTTCAGAGGTAATGTGTTTGCCGGCTATAGGACCTTTCTCAAATAGTGGTATTTCTTCGCTGCTTGAAATATGCAGAATGTGCAACCTGGTTTTGTGTTTTTTAGCCAATTCTACTGCCATTGATGAAGATTTAAAGCAAGCCTCTTCGTTTCTGATAATAGCATGGGCATCATACGGCGGGTTGTCGCCATATAAGGTTTTATATTTTTCAAGGTTTGCTTTTACGGTGGCTTCGTCTTCGCAATGGGTAGCAATTAAGGCCGGAAAGTTAGCAAACACTTTTGATAACACGTGTTCATCATCTACCAGCATATTACCGGTTGAGCTACCCATAAAAATCTTCAGCCCGCATACGTTCTGAATATCCGTACGCATTACCTCATCATAATTATCGTTCGATGTGCCCATATAAAATGAGTAATTAGCCAGCGAGGTTTCGGCTGCTATCTGGTATTTATCGGCCAGCAGGTCCTGGGTAAGGGCATTCGGCACGGTATTAGGCATTTCCATAAAGCTGGTAGTGCCGCCTGCAACTGCGGCTTTTGCCTCAGTGTATATGTTCGCTTTATGGGTAAGCCCGGGTTCACGAAAATGCACCTGGTCGTCAATTACGCCCGGAAGCAGGTATTTACCTGTTGCATCAATAATACGGTTGGCTTTATGGCCCGATAAGTCGCTGCCTATCTGTTCAATAATACCGTCTTTAATGAACACATCGCGTGGTTCAATCTTTCCTTCATTTACCAGCAGGGCATTTAGTATAAGAATAGTCATTTGTGCTAAGTGTAAAGTTTGGCACGAAATTAATAAAAATTAGATGTGCCTGATTGAAATAATTAAAGATAAAGGCGTTACCGCTATAAAGAAAAAGGGATAATTGATTTGCAATTACCCCCGTGTAATATGGTTATAAGTTCAGGTTAGATCATTCTTTTAAGTTTGAAACTGGTAAATTTGAGTTCCCCTTTCCGCCTGATAAACAATTCAACATCTTTGCCCTCCTTGCGCGACAAAATCTTGTAAATCTCACTGATAGCCAGGTTTTTAACATTCTGATTGTTGACAAAAATCAGTTCGTCGCCTTCTCTCAGCCCGGCTTCATAAGCCGGCGACTGCTCAAGAACCCTGCTGATGTAGTATTCATTGAAGTGGTCGCCTCTGGCACGCACATCAAGGCCGCTCATGTCATGCTCAAAACTTTCTTTCATCCGGTTTTTAATTGGCTTCATAATCATGTAGCCGTCTCTGTAGTTAAGCGTTACTGTAAAGCGTCTTAACAGCTCGCAACCAATGCTTCCTTGCCTGCCTTCGTTAGAAGGGGGGAATTTCATACTGAATGAAAGACTGTCGGGGAAAGAAGCCAGTATATCCTGCATTTCCAGGGTGCCCATACGTATCTTATCAACCCGGCCTATGTGGCCATTAATTTCTCCGTTTAGCCCGCGGCCCAGATTGGCACGCATTACTTTTTGAGGCAGTTGTATGGGCTCTTTTTCGCTGGCGCTTAGCAGTAAGGCATGCCCGGCACCTGTATCTATAACCAGGCGCATAGGTATCTCTTTATTGTTGCTTACCATGGCAATGGCATCAGTGTATGGCTTTGACTGCGTGAGTACTATAGGGTAGATGGTACCTAAAGACTTTTTGTATCTGAACTTGTTAGGGTCGGTCAGGTAGAGCATCTTTTCTTCAAAATTGATGGTTACCACAAAATTGCTGAAAATATCGTGCCCGAAAATACCATGTATAGGTACACCCAGAAACTCAGAGAGCTTAAGTACGTCTTCGTCCAGCACAACAATGTTTTGCTGAGACGCTACGATATCGCCAATCTGAATGCGGTGGCCAACTGATACACTGGCCGATAAATCTCCGCCTTCGCCTGCACCGGTTAGTTTTACACGTCTTATATACTTCAGGTCAAGAGATTTGGCACGCTGGGGGTCTGTAATGATGGTAGACGTAACACCTGTGTCTAATATAAAACGCAGGGTGTCAGAATCATCGAGGGTAGCTTTTAAAACTATGAGATTCGCGTGCAGGTCAAACGGAAACCGGGCAAATTTTTGATTCTTTCCTTTAAAATGATACCCGTATCGGGTATCTTTCTTCCTGTCTTTTTGAGCAAAAGCCAATGGGCTTGTTATCAATAAGAGGGCTATGATGCAGAGCTTGTACAACTTTTCCATAGCTATAGCCTTTCTGTAAATCTGTTTCGGTATTAAAATTCTAAGGAAATTTAGAATAATTCTGATAAAAAACAAAAGTTTTTCAAAAAGAGTTTTAAGTTTTAGCCCATTTTTCAGAAAAATTAAAGCCTTATTCTAAATTTCCTTATTATTAACCCGCTTTAACAGATTGCACATACTTTACCACATCGCGGCGGATGTCGGAAGAAGCCTGAAGTACACGTATAAACTGGCTGCCGATAATAGCGCCGGCAGCATATTCTGAGGCTTTTGTAAAGGTTTCGTGGTCTTTTATACCGAACCCAATTAAGCGTGGGTTTTTCAGGTTCATGGCATTTACCCGGTTAAAGTACTCTTCCATTACTTCTGAAATACCAGATGTTTTACCAGTTACGCTGGCGCTGCTAACCATGTAAATAAACCCGTCTGATATTTCATCGATACGGCGTATACGGGCTTCGGTGGTTTGTGGCGTAATCAGGAAAATGTTTAACAGGCCGTATTTGTCAAATACAGGTTTATACTCTTCATAATACTCTTCAGTGGGCAGGTCTGGCAGAATCAGACCATCAACACCAACCTCCTGGCACTTACGGCAGAAGTTTTCTATACCAAATTGTAAAACCGGATTGATATAGCCCATCAGGATAACGGGTATCTGTACCTTCTGGCGCATGTTTTGCAGTTGCTCAAAAAGCACTTTCAGGCTCATGCCATTATCCAGTGCAATCTGGTTCGACTGCTGAATGGTTTCGCCGTCAGCCACAGGGTCTGAGTAGGGCATGCCAATTTCAGCCAGGTCGGCTCCGGCTTCCTGCAATGCTTCCAGAATAGGCAGGGTATCGTTTAATGTCGGGTAGCCGGCCGTAAAATAGAGATTCAATACACTATTAAGCTTAGTTTGAAAAAGCCTGGTTATGCGATTCATATCAATGTCTGGGAAAAAATAAAGCGAAGAAGAAAATGCAGGCGAATGCTTACAAACCAGTCATTCGCCCGGAAGCGGTAAATTATTTGGCAGCCCAGTAATCAAGCACCAGTACTTTGTCTAAATGGGGTCCCAGTACGCCTACAAATGCCTTATGAGCAGGATGAGGCAGGTACACTTCACGGTCTTTTTCTGTTTTGAAACTTACAAAAAACAGGTGTGTGAAACCCTGATTCAGATTTTCTGGGCTGTTGTTGGTTCCCCACTCGAAATCCGCAATTTCTTTAATCTGTTTGGGTAGCGCTCTGAAAGCATCTTCTACTTTTTTGATGTCTTCAGGACTGCTCGAATCTTTGAATTTGAATAAAACAGCGTGGCGAAGTAGTTTCGCAGGCTCTTTTTTTTGTGCATTTGCCATGTAACTGAATGATAGTAAAGCGATTGCTAATAGAAGGGTTCTCATTGTTATTTTGAATTTTGATTGGCTGATGTTACTACAGGGCGGCTGGTTTACAGATATTTCATGTAAGTAGCCAGGTCTTTGTCTCCACGGCCCGATAGATTTATAACTACGGTTTCATCTGAACCTGCTTTCAGGTATTGTAAAGCTGCCAGTGCATGAGCTGACTCAATAGCCGGTATGATCCCTTCCAGCTTGGTTAATTCAAAACCTGCCTGTATAGATTCATCATCAGTGATAGCAAAGAACTTAGCCCGCCCGGACTCCCACAAATGTGCATGCAAGGGGCCTATACCGGGATAATCAAGCCCTGCAGAAATACTGTGGGGTTCTACCACCTGCCCGTCTTCAGTTTGCATCAGAATACTCTTGCTGCCATGCAAAACCCCCGGTTTACCCAGAAAAGTGGTGGCGGCAGATAAGCCTGAATAAATGCCGTGTCCGCCGGCCTCGGCTGCAATTAACTGCACCTCCGGCTCGTCAAGAAAATGATAGAAAGCCCCGGCGGCATTTGAGCCTCCACCCACACAGGCAATTACGTAGTCTGGGTTTTCTTTCCCGGTTTGTTCCAGTAATTGTGAACGCATTTCTTCAGAAATAACCGACTGGAAACGAGCAACCATATCAGGGTAAGGGTGTGGGCCAACCACACTACCTATAATGTAGTGCGTATCAACCGGATTATTAATCCAGTGCCTCAGTGCTTCGTTGGTTGCATCTTTCAGGGTTTTAGACCCGCTGGTGGCAGGGCGAACTTCCGCACCTAGCATTTTCATACGGGCCACGTTGGGCGCCTGCCGCTGAATGTCGATTTCACCCATGTAAACAATACATTCAAGCCCCATTAATGCACAAACGGTAGCAGTAGCTACGCCGTGCTGGCCGGCGCCGGTTTCGGCTACAATTTTATTTTTCCCCAGGCGTTTGGCCAGCAATATCTGCCCTATGGTATTGTTTACCTTGTGTGCGCCTGTATGGCACAGGTCTTCTCGTTTCAGATAGATATTGGTATTGTATTTTTCTGAAAGACGATTGGCCAAATATAAAGGTGTAGGGCGGCCTACATAGTTTTTCAACAGACCATGAAACTCTTCCTGAAAATCAGGGCGGTAGATAATTTCCAGGTAATTCTGTTGTAGCTCTTCTACATTCGGGAAGAGCATTTCAGGAATATAGGCGCCTCCAAACTGGCCATAGTAGCCCTTTTCGTTCACACCAAATGCTGTTTCCTTCTCTTTAGGTTGTTCAATATTTGTCATACTCTTATTTGTCTATCGTAAAGATACATTCATACTTGTAATCCTTTCTTTTCCCGCAATTTTGCAAATAATTCACCTATTTTCTCAATATCTTTCACAGCGGGTTCTGTTTCAAATTTACTGTTAATATCAATGGCATAGGGCTTTGGTGTAATCTGGTCTAAATCATTGAGGTTTTCAAGGCTGATACCCCCGGCCAGAAAATAGGGTTTTTCGTTGTTGTATTTCTTCAGAATGCTCCAGTCGAAAGTAACACCGTTTCCGCCATAACTGTCTCCTTTGGCATCAAACAGAAAAAAATCAACGTGGGGCTTGTAATTGTTTAGCTGCGTAAAAATAAAGGACTCATCTAAACGGAATGCCTTAATGATATTGACGCCCTTTGTGCGCAGGCTCTTACAAAAGTCAGGCGTTTCGTTACCATGCAACTGCGCATAGTTTAACCCGTACTTTCTGACATTCTGCAAAATGTAGTCAACTGATGCGTTAACAAAAACACCAACTTTCTTTATTTCTCTTGGTATTAATTGTGCAGCATCAACATCCAGTTGACTTCCGGCAAATCTGGGTGACTTATCGTACAGGATAAAGCCGATGAAATCAGGTTTCAGTTCTACAAGCGCTTTGATATTTCCGGCATCGCGCATGCCACATACTTTCAGTTTCATAAAGATATTTCCATGCCCTAAAGGAAAATTAATTTTACTCATACTCAGGACAAAAGCATGAACTCAGTAAAACCTGTAAAAGATGTCAAAATTAACACATTTTATTAGATTTCAGCAATAAAATCAGCGAGTTTTGCTCCCGGATTTTCATCCTTCATGAAGGTTTCACCAATCAGAAATCCCTTGAATCCGGCCGACCGTAGCAAACGGATTGTATCCGGCTGGCTAATACAACTTTCTGAAATTTTCACAATTCCGTCTGGTATTTTATCTGTCAGCCCCAAAGAAGCGTTTACATTGTTTTCAGCAAAGTTTTTCAGGTTTCGGTTATTAACTCCTATAATATCAACGTTGCCAAGCGGGCTTCTGTTCAGTTCTTCTTCATCGTGTATTTCCAGCAATACTTCCAGCCCCAGTTCATGTGCCGTAGCGCTCAGCAATTGAATCTGTTCAGGGCTCAGGCAGGCAGCAATCAGCAGAATTACGTCTGCTCCCCAGGCCTTGGCTTCGTATAACTGGTAGGTATCTATCATAAAATCCTTTCTTAGAATAGAGGTAGACAGATTAGCCTCTCGTGCCTGTAATAAATCTTCTTTTGCACCACCAAAAAAGTCGGCGTCGGTAAGTACTGACAGTCCCGCGGCTCCGGCCGCTGCGTAGCCCTGCGTAACAAAAGCAACCGAAAGCTGGTCGTTAATAATGCCTTTGGAAGGAGATTTTCGTTTATGCTCGGCAATAATGCCAGATGAGCCATCGGCCAGAAGTGCGGCTTTTAAAGAATTGGTTTTACGAGAGAATAAAGTCTCTTTGCTTAATGCTTCTATTGAAATACGGGCTTTGGCTTCTGCTACCTCAATGGCTTTGCGTGCAACTATTTTGTCTAAGATGGTCATCTTGTGGTTTTGTTGGTTAGTCTTCTATTAGTTTTCGTAGGGCGTTCAAGGCTTTTTTACTGGCCAGCGACTCTTTGGCCTGCTCTATCCCTTCGGCAATAGATATTCCTCTGGCTACACTCAAAGCCACCCCGGCATTGGCAAGCACCACATTGGTTTGTGCCGTGGTACCCTTGTTTTCAAGAATATTGATGAGAATACCGGCTGATTCTTCCAGTGTATTACCACCATGCAAAGCAGATTGCTCGGTCAGGTCAAAACTGAAATGGGTAGGAGAATACACCACCACCCCATGCCTGGTGCCAATGTTGAAATCGTTCGTGAAAGAAATCTCATCATATCCCCCCAGGTCATAAATAATACCAAACCGGGCTGCTGAACGGTTAAACAATTGCGTATATAGGTCAAATACTTTCATGTCATATACACCCGTCAGCTGCTTTTGTACTTTGGCGGGGTTTAGCAATGGCCCCAGCATATTGAAGAAGGTTTTCAGGCCTAACTCTTTACGGATGGGCGCTACGTATTTCATAGCCGGATGGAACAACGGTGCGTGCATATAGCAGATACCTGCGGTTTCCAGCTTGCGTTTCAGGAAACTTTCGTCGTTAGTAAATTTTACCCCCAGATATTCCAGCACGGTGCTTGAACCAACGGCCGATGAAACTCCATGATTTCCATGTTTGGCAATGGGCTGCCCTGCCCCGGCTACTACAAAAGCCGAGGTAGTAGAAATATTGAAAGTGTCTTTTCCGTCACCGCCGGTGCCGCAAACATCCATCGGGTCAAAGTCTGTCAGGTCAATGGGTACAGCCAGTTCCAGCATGGCTTGCTGAAAGCCTTCCAGTTCTTCTACGGTCACCCCACGCATCTGGATACCCATCAGAAAAGCGGCAATTTGCGACTGATTGCTTTCGCCGCGACCGATTCTCAATAGTGCTTCTTTAGCTTCTTCGCTTGAAAGTGTATGGTTTTGAAGCAAAACCTGTAAATATTGTTTCATGCTTAGGCAAATTAATTTTTTAACCAGTTTTCAACCATTTTCACTCCGTGTTGTGTCAGGTATGCCTCCGGATGGAACTGCACCCCTCTCACATCATACTTTGTATGGGCTTCGGCCATTACAAATCCTTTTTCATCAATAGCAGTTACTTTCAGTTCTGCAGGCATGGTTTCGGGTACCACTGTCCAGGAGTGATAACGGCAAACTTCTATTTTTTCAGGCACACCCCTAAAGAGCAGTTCATCTTTGTCGGTTATCAGGCAAGGAGTAGTTACTCCGTGCAATACATCGCCCATGTTATGTAGCTTGGCACCAAAAGCCTCACCAATTGCCTGATGCCCCAGGCAAACCCCGAAAATACTTTTCTTGGGCGCATATTCTTTAATGAGGTCAATCATGATTCCGGCTTCTTCCGGAATGCCGGGGCCTGGCGAAAGCAGAATCTTGTCATATTGAGCTACTTCTTCCAATGCAATTTTGTCGTTTCTGAAAACGTCTACATTTCCGCCTAAATCTTTCAGGATATAGACCAGATTGTACACAAACGAATCGTAATTATCAAGAACCAGAATTTTCATTTTATCCTATTTTTAATGAGTGATTTAGTGATTGTGTGATTGAGTGAATGAATTTTTAATTCACTTTCAACAAATCTATTCTTTCTCCAATTTTCAAAAAATCATATCTCTCCTGCCATTTCAATGGCTTTTCTTAAAGCAGCCAGTTTCAGGTGAATTTCTTTCATTTCCAGTTCTACGTCTGACTTAGCCACTACACCCATACCTGCCTGATAGAAAAGCGTATTGTTTTTGCTGAGGAAAGTCCGGATGGCTATGGCATGGTTGAAATTGCCTTTGAAGTCCATGAAGCCAATGGCCCCTCCATAAATGCTGCGGTTGGTAGGCTCAAAACGGTTGATGATGGTCATGGCGTTGTGTTTGGGCGCACCAGACAAGGTTCCGGCCGGGAAAGTATCGGCTACTAACTGCAGCGGGTTGGTGCCTGTGTGCATTTTTCCGGTTACTTTAGATACCAGGTGTATTACATGGCTGTAGAACTGCACTTCTTTAAAAATATCAACTTTTACAGAGTCAGAACTGCGCGATAAATCATTGCGAGCCAAATCAACCAGCATCACGTGTTCAGCTGATTCTTTGGGGTCAGCGTGCAATTGGCGGGCCAGTTCGGCATCACTTTCATCATCACCTGTTCTTCTGAAAGTGCCTGCAATCGGGTGTATTTCGGCTTGTCCGTCCTTAATAAATATCTGTTTCTCCGGTGAGCTGCCAAAAATATGATAATCTCCACCATCAAAATAGAATAGGTAAGGAGAAGGATTAATGGAACGAAGCGCCCTGTAAACGTTGAAATCATCGCCCTCAAATTTTCTCGAAAAACGCCTGGAAGGTACAATCTGAAAAACATCACCTCTTAAACAGTGACCAATACATTTATTGATAATTTCGCGCATGTCATCATCATTAATATTGGTTTCTTCATTTGTATCCGCCTTGAATTTTGAAGTAGTTACCTTAGGGTTCTTTACAAAAAACTCCAAAGTCTCCAATCCTTCAGCAACCGGGTTGGGCTCTTGTCCTTCAGGAGTATAAGTATGCTCAAATATGTAGAGTTCATCTTTGAAATGGTTGATGGCAATTACATATCGGTAAACTCTATATAGAATCTGCGGAATGGCATTTTCAGGGCTTTTGGCCTGTATTTCTATATCTTCAAAATATTCAACCGAGTCGTAGGTAATGTGGCCGAATAAACCGTTGGTGATAAATGAGAAATCGGTTTTGGGCATTTCGAACTGAGCAGCAAAGGCTTGCAATACGCCAACGGCCTTTTTTCTGTTCTGAAGTGGAAACTGAGCCGTTGTTCCATCAGGGAATTTCTGTGTTACAATGTCATTATCCAGTTGAAAACTCGCTACCTCGTCGCAGGCTATGTAGCTGAAACTGTTGTGCATGGCGTGGTAGTCGGCACTTTCAAGAATAACCGAATGCGGAAAGTGATTACGGATTCTTTGGAAAATCCCAACCGGGGTCAGCATATCGGCCAGTAGGCGTTTGTATCGGGTAGTAATACCAAACTTTTGCATGAGTGTCAGAGGTTTGTGCTAATATTTTTATTAATCAATGTCAATGCTTCAATAAATTCGGCGCGTCGTTCAGGTGAAATAATAACCGAATTGTATTTGCCGTAAGTAATCTCGATCCGGTGTTTGACTGATAAGGCAGGAGAGCTAATCGGGCTATTGGTTTTTTCAATTTTCCGGATATTCTCTATGTCAATTTCCTGCTTAAAAAGAAATCCGCAGATAATAGTCAGCTTACGGTTTTCTATTACGTAACAGGTACGAGCCAAAAGGTTAACAATGAGCCCGGTTACGAACAACATAATAATCAGCATCGGCCAGGCTTTATCAATAATAGCCGTGGTTATCAGTGCTATGAACAAACACAGTATCGGTACAAAAAGCCAGTAACTTATTTTTGAATTATATCTTTGGTACATGTTTTTGAACAATATCGGTGATAAATGGCACAAAAAAAACGGCTTACAGGATGAACTGTAAGCCGCCGGGTATTATATCGTTGAGTCAATACATAGCTACACTGTTCATCCTTTGTCGGAAGAACGCCACCACCAAATGTTAGCTATAATATTACCTTGAGTCATTGTTCGTGTCTAAATTCTGGGTACAAAAGTATTGAGTATTTTTTAAAAACAAAGTGTTTTCAAAAAAAAATATGAGAACACTTAACGCGGCCCTGTATCCTTAGAAAACAGCCTTCATGTACTTCACTTATACGTATCAATAACCCCCCCATTCTGAAACGACACCTCTTTTACCAGACTGGCTGCATTGAAATACAAGAGCATTGAGCGCGAGTTGGTCGGGTTCTGGATTTGTTCGCACTGTGGGCCTTTTTCCAGAAAATATACAAATACTTTCTCGTTCCGGCGACTTAAAATCTGGTAATCATATCTCCCGAAATTATCAACAATCTGGTTTTCGGTCAGACCCAGTATTTTAGGCCGCAGGTCTTTCAGAGGCTCAATCAGTTTTACTCTTTTGTCTTCACAACCCCCGCGGTCGGTTTTGAAACTCTGTAAATCAAAATCCCCTAAATCTGCCTTTTTATTTTTGCAGGCACCCAGTGCCAAAAGAGCAATAATCAATAGTTTACGCATCATAAATTAAATTTTTACATCTACCATCTGTTTACTTAATCTGCTTTTCTCGGCCATAAAGCCCATCACATGGCTTTCAATAGATGCCTCAATGGTTGAGGTCAGCAACTCAGGTTTTTTCTGAGCCACTGCCTGCACAAAGTTCCGAGCCAGGCCATAGTCTCCACCTGCATGGCCTGAGGCCTGGCTTTTATATTCGGGCAATTCACTTGCCCGCCATTTTGTGTTCTGTTTCGTTCTGAAATCATAAGTCTGAATCTCGTCCATATCTCCCCACACTTCTCCATGCGAGAACATCAACCTTGTTTTACGTGCTTCAAAGGAAGTAAAGGCCTCCATAGCAAAACTAACGGTGGTGCCTCCCTCAAACTCCATGGTGGTAGTGTAGTGGTCGGGTTGGTCGTTATTCATTCTGTAGACACAACGGCCATAAGGAGACGTTTTCAGTTTTTCCATAATCTCATCACCCTGCTTGGTCAAATCATCGGTTACATCCAGAACCCTGATACGCAGGCGTTGTTTATGATAAATATTAATGGCCGAAAAAGGACATTCCTTTTCAACCTTACAACCATCTGTGCAACGTTCGGTGCTTCCTTCAGGTGCATTTTCTTTTTTAAACCAGCTTAATGAACCATGTGCTGAAATGCTCTTGCATGGCTTGCCTATTACCCATCTCAATATGTCAAGGTCGTGGCATGACTTGGCCAGAACAATCGGGTTGGTGTCTTTAGCTACGTGCCAGTTTCCCCGTACATAAGAGTGCGCCATGTGCTGGTATTCAATACCTTCTAAGTGATTAACGCTAATCAGTTTACCAAACTGCCCGCTTTGCGCTATTTCTTTCAGTTTTCTGAAATACGGTGTATATCGCAATACATGGCAAACGGCTATTATTCGTTTAGTTTTCTGTGCCAACGCCAATATGTCCAGACATTCCTGATATGATGGCGAAATAGGTTTCTCCAACAACACATCGTAGCCCATTTCCAGTGCTTTCATGGCCGGGCCATAATGGAGGTCGTCGGGTGTTGAAATAATAATGGCATCGGCAAACTTGGGCACCTTAAAAACATCTTCCCAGGTATTAAAGCGATATTTATCTTCTATATTATGAGCCTTAGCAAATTTATCATTCCGAAACAGTATCGGTTCTGCCACGCCAACCATATCCAGTTCGTTCGGGAAAGCCAGCGCAAACCGGCCATAAACATTCCCACGGTTGCCGGCGCCCAATACAATAGCTGTTACAGGTTTGTCGAGCGTTATATACCTGTCGTCAATAGGAATAACGATGGGTTCGTCCTCAATTGTTCCGGCAAATGATTCAGCATTTAAAAATGATAAACCACCGGCAGTAAGGCCAAAGGTTTTAAGAATGTCTCGTCGCGAAAAACTGTCCATAATCAGGTTAGTGTCGTTAGGTTGGTATCTGGATTTGCAAATATAAACCTCCGGCATCAATTAAACTAAGGCTATTGGCAGTAGTTATTTTTGCCATTCCCAAACCTTTAGTTTAGTTACTTTTGCCTTGCCGCCATTACTGAATAACTGCCACTCTAAGCTTTGTGTCTCCGGAAAAACCAGGCTTGTTACAGCCGCCTCGCCATCATTACCAAATACCTCTACCGACATTTTATCTACAAATATCTGAAGTTTCACCATGCCTCTTTCGGTTTTCATAGGGCTGGCATCAAGAGAAGCAAAGTTCGGGCTAATGATTTTACCCGAATTAATGCGGTTAATATAAAGCTGTTCGGTATCTGCCTGATACCCCACCAATGTTTCCTGGCTGGTACTTTGTTTTTTCAATACTTTTACACCAACTTCACGGGCCCCGTTCAGTTCAAAATCTACCTCAATCATATAAGAATCTGTCATGTTTTTTCTTATCTGGCTTTTGTCACCGTCTACAATTAAGTCTTCCATTTGTACAGTGCCTTTCCAGTTTTTAGCTTTTAACACCTCCTCTGTCGGTTTTTGCAATAACCTTAACCCATCTTTGGTTCTTTTCAGTGAAATCTCTCTGGGCAAACTCATTTGCCCTTTCCACGGAAAAGTAGGCAGGGCATCGGTATATTGCCAACTGGCCATCCAGCCCAGCATACTTTTTTTAGGCGCCTGAGTAAACGGAATAGCCGCGTAAAAGTCTTTTCCGTACTCAACATACAGCTTTGTATCTGCAGGGTTATCATTAGTGAATTTTTTGCCGTCAAAACTTCCCACAAAATACTGCATTCCCACAAAATCCTGATGCGGGCTGCTTGACGATAGCATTAGAACCCATCGCGATGCTTTTTCTCCTTCAATGGGCAGTTCAATTAATGAGGGGCATTCCCATATTTTTCTAACATCTCCCTGTCCGCCAAATTCGCTCAGAAAAGTCCAGTCGGTCAGGTTTTTTGAGCCATAAATATGAGCCTTGAACTCGGTAGGTAATACAACTACCAGTATCCATTGTTTGGATGGCTCGTGCCAGAACATATTCGGGTCGCGGAAATCCTTCATTACCTTTCCGTTCGGTAGCGGTACGGGTATAATGGGGTTTTTCTGATACTTGGTCCAGGTTCTGCCTCTGTCGGTAGAGTAGGCCAGGTGTTGATTCTCTTTTTTGCCGTGATAGTCGGCAGTATAGATAGCTACCATGCTATTGGCGCCAAAACCACTGGTGTTGTTTGGGTCTACTACGGCTCCGCCCGAAAAAATCCAGACCGAATCTTCCGGTATTGCCACAGGCAGGTGCTGCCAGTGCATCAGGTCTTTGCTTACGGCGTGCCCCCAGCTCATGTGCCCCCATTTGTTTTCAAAAGGGTTATGCTGATAAAATATATGCCATTCGCCGTCGTGATATAACAGTCCATTAGGGTCGTTGGTCCAGTTTCTGGCCGGAGAAAAATGAAAAGCAGGGCGCCATTGTTCAGTAGATTCCTGTTGGCTAAAAGACAGATAAGATACTGACAGGCACAGGATTAACAGTAGGTTTTTCATATATAACAGGTTAAAATAAACTAGCTGCAAACATAAGAGAAAATATGAATCCTGCCGGGTTTATTTCATTTTTTTATATCAATTGGCAAACCCGTGTTACTTTTAACCTTTAAAATGTTAAAAAACTGTAAATTTATGGCTTTACATATATTTAACAGGGGTTTTGTATTCGTTTTAGGCGTGTTTGTTTTCCCGGCTTTACTTTGTACCTTTGTTGCGTTATGCAAGAGTTTTTCACAGATTCAGTTCAGAAATTACAGGACTTTAACCTTTTATTGGCTTCGCCCAAAAGAATCGTTATTACTACTCACCAGAACCCCGATGCCGATGCACTCGGGTCATCGTTGGGCTTGGCTTCCTATTTAAAGAAAAAAAATCATTCAGTAAATGTAATTACCCCTACCGATTACCCCGAGTTTTTACAATGGATGCCGGGCGAGAAAGGAGTTATTAACTTTGAGAGTGAAAAACAGGAAACCGCCAAGGCATTAATTGCTGCTGCAGAGGTTATTTTCTGTCTTGATTTTTCGGCTATGGGGCGTATCAAGGCTATGGAAGAGTATGTGAGAAGCGCCTCTGCCAAAAAGGTTTTGATAGACCACCATCAACAGCCTGAAAACTTTGCCGATTTTATATTCTGGAGCGAAAAAGCCGCAGCTACCTGCCAGTTAATTTATTTGTTGATTGAGTTGCTGGGCGATAAAGCCCTGATTGATATTCCTGCTGCTGAATGCTTATATGCCGGGCTGGTGACAGATACGGGGTCTTTCAGGTTTGACAGTACCACAAAAGATTTGCACAGGGTAGCCGGAGAACTAATTGAAATTGGTGTACGTACCAATGATATCCACCGGAAGATATTTGATAATAACTCATTAGAACGGATTCAGTTTCTTGGCTTTGCGCTGAGCGAAAAGCTGGTGCATCTGCCAGAATACCGGGTTTCATATATGAGTATTTCTAAAGAAGAACTTGCCAGATTTGGTTCAAAAAACGGCGACACTGAGGGTATTGTTAATTACGGTCTATCTATAAAAGACGTTCAGATGACAGCCATGTTTGTAGAGCGCGACGACATGATTCGTATTTCGTTCCGGTCGGTGAAAGATTTTTCGGTGAGCGAGTTTGCCAGGAATTATTTCAGTGGTGGCGGGCATAAAAATGCAGCTGGTGGCCGTTCTCATGAAAGCCTTTCAAAAACGCTTGAAAAATTTCTGCTTTTGTTGCCCTTACATAAAACCCAGCTGCTTAACAATAGCTAGCCTTATACAATTGTAATATCTTACTAACAAATAAATTTCATGACAAAATTTTTGAAAACTTCTTCTGGCCTGGTTTTAGCGGCAAGTTTGCTTTTTTCTTGTGACCAGTTTAAAGTAACTCAGGATGCCGACGGCTCTAAATACCAGATACACGAACTAGGCAACGGTAAAAAAGCCAAAGAGGGCGATATCGTTACTTTTGACCTGATAGTAAAAGCTCCCAATGATACAGTATTTACCAATACATACAAACGTGGCGAGCCTATAATGATGCGTTTGCAGAAAGGCGCCTTTAAGGGATCGTTCGAAAACAGTCTTTTTCATATTTCTGAGGGAGACAGTGCAACCATTTTCGTCAGTTCAGACTCCTTGTTTATAAGAGCGCAACAACCTATGCCTGCCGGTGTAGCAAAAGGTTCGGATATGCAGTTTCTGGTGAAGGTGAAAAAGGTACAAACCATGGAAGATTTTGAGAAAGCGCAACAGGCCAAAAAGAATGATGAAGTGAAAATCATGGACGAATACGCTAAAAAGAATTTTCCTAATGCCACCAAAACACAATATGGTATGTACAGGGTCGTTGTGAAAGAGGGCACTGGTGCAACCATTACGGCAGGTAAATCCGTCAAGGTAGAATACACAGGTAAACTCATTACCGGTAAAGTGTTCGATTCTTCTGTGGGTAAGGATCCTCTTGAACTGACTGTAGGCCAGGGTATGGTAATACCAGGCTGGGAACAAGCACTGATGATGATGAAAAAAGGCGAAAAAAGCATTTTCTTTATCCCATCTAATCTGGCTTATGGCGAGCAGGGTGCAGGGGGTGTTATTCCTCCGTACAGTCCGTTAATTTTTGAAATGGAAATTATCGATGTGAAATAAATAAATTAAATGTAATGAGAAAGATAGTACTCGGATTACTTGTTGGTTGTACCGCTCTTGTGAGCTCTTGTTCAGACTTTTTGAAGAACGATTTGGAAGAAACCGTCAAGAAGAATGAACAGGAAATGTTGACGTATATCAATTCCAAAAATCTGAATATGAAAAAGGCAGATAATGGAATGTATTATCAGATTACCAAGACTAATGCTTCTGGTGATTCTATTAAGGTAGGCGATGAAGTGGTACTTCATTACGTAATGTCTTTGTTAGATGGTACCAAGATTGACAGTTCTTTACGCTCAACAAATAAACCCGCTACTGTCATTTTTGGGGGTACAATCGGATTGCAGGGAATTTCGGATGCTATCAGCAAACTTAAATCAGGAGAAAGAGGTACTTTCCTGATACCTTCTTATCTTGCTTATGGTTCACAGAATTATGAGAAAATTCCTGGTAAGTCTGTTCTTGTAGTAGATCTGGAGATTGTAAAAAATCGCTCTGAAGACAAACAGATTGAAGACTACATAGCAACCGGTATGGGAAATGTTACGGTAGTTTCTAGAGAGAAAACAGAATCAGGCCTGCGTGTATTAAAGTTATCTCAGACAACGGGGACACAGTTAGCTTCAGGCCAGACAGCCGGTGTTGTTTATAATGGCTATCTGGCAAGCAGTATAAAAGAATTTGACAAAGGCCAGATAGACGTGTATTTAGGTAGTAACAGTGTGGTTAAAGGCTTTGAAGAAGGTTTGCTAAAATTAAAAGTTGGTGAAAAAGCCGTGTTGGTTTTCCCATCTGCACTAGGATACGGAACCCAGGGTGTTCCGGACAATACCAACGGTGGTTACAAAATACCACCATACTCACCGCTGATTTTTGTGGTTGAAATAAAAAGCACAAGATAATATTCTTATTGAATACCTTGCTTTACCAAAGGCCTCTGAACTTTTCAGGGGCCTTTAAGTTTTATATCAGTAATACGGTTTGTTATTCTATGGCTAAATTACATAAGGAGCTTGAAAAAGCTATTTTAGACTTGCCCGCCAAAGAAAAAGATAAGATGCTTTTAAGGCTCATTGGCAAAAACAACTTACTGGCTCAGCAATTACAGTATCAATTACTGGAAAACGAATCGTTTCTGGATGACCGGCGCGACGAAATAAAAAAGGCTATTCAGCTGGTCTCAATAATGAGTCATAGTATTGCAAGCTGGATGCTGAAAGACATAAGAGAGCTCAACAGTAAGATTACAACCCATGTAAAGGTTACCAAAGATAAATATGGCGAAATAGAACTTACGCTTTATCTCCTGAATACCTTTTTTGAGAATCAGTTTAAAATGCTTGAGAAATACAGTACCAAAACAGATACCCTGGCGCTGTACATAGCCAGGCGTACTGATTTTATACTAAAAAAAATGCCCAAACTTCACGAAGATTACTACGTAGAGTTTGAGCAGGAAATAAATAAACTTTTACAAAGGGTGAATACTTATGCTCCGGCCTACTACGCGAGGCAAATGGGCATACCTCAAAAGTGGGAATACTAATAATTGTATGACACCTGTATCACCTGGTGTCAGTCAAACCTTCTGATGGTGTCTGAGATAATTTCTATGCAATCCCATAACTGAGATTCAGTCATTATCAAGGGCGGTGCAAGCCTTATCTTATTACCATGCGTAGGTTTGGCTAGCAATCCGTTGTTTTTCAGCTCAAGACATATGTCCCAAGCAAGGTCAGACTCCTCAGTGGTGTCTATCAGAATGGCATTCAGCAAACCCTTTCCTCGTACTTCTGTTACAATATCGGTTTCTTCAACCAGTTTTTGCATTTCATGCCGAAAAATCCGTCCCAAATAATCGGCATTACCTGCCAGGTTTTCTTCTTTCACTACCTTTAACGCTTCCATGGCCACAGCGCATGCCAGAGGATTCCCTCCATAGGTAGAGCCATGTTCTCCGGGTTTCAATGTCAGCATAATTTCATCATCAGCCAATACAGCCGAAACAGGCAGCACGCCACCAGAGAGCGCTTTACCCAGAATTACCATATCAGGCCTGATATGATAATGGTCTGTGGCCAGCATTTGGCCTGTTCGTGCAATACCAGTCTGAATTTCGTCGGCAATAAAGAGTACCCGGCTTGCTTTGCAAAGCCTGAAGGCCTCCGGCAGATATTGGTCATCGGGTACTACTACGCCAGCCTCACCCTGCATGGGTTCTACAATAAACCCGGCTATGTAAGGGTCGTTTATCAGCGCTTCCTCTAATGCTTCAATATTGTTGTAAGGCACTATTTCAATGCCGCTCATATAGGGGCCGAAATCTTTACGCGCTGTCGGGTCGGTAGATGCTGAAATTACTGATAACGTTCTTCCATGAAAATTGCCACCCGCAAATATTATTTTAGCTTTGTTTTCTGGAATACCCTTTACCTGATACCCCCATTTTCTACACAACTTCATGGCTGTTTCAACAGCTTCTACACCGGTATTCATAGGTAGTACCCGATCATAACCAAAATAATTGGTTATGTATTCTTCAAAACGGCCCAATATTGAGTTATAAAATGCGCGAGACGTAAGCGTCAGTTTCTGCGATTGCTCAATTAATGCATTTATGATGCGCGGATGACAATGCCCCTGGTTAACCGCCGAATAGGCCGACAGGAAATCATAGTAACGTTTTCCTTCTACGTCCCACAAGTACACTCCTTCACCTTTTTCCAGCACTACCGGTAGGGGGTGGTAATTATGTGCGCCATAACGCTCTTCCAGTTCAATCAGTTGGTCGCTTAAGAAAGTATCTGTCATCTTAGTAATATATTTAAGATCTTTTTATGGATTCTCGCATAAAAATGTTAAAATGACTTTGTTTTATCAATATATAAGTTATATTTACTAAATATGCCTAATAAAAAAGTGATAAGTATTAAATAATGCAAATATTAAGTAAATATGACTTGTTAAATATATGAACTTTTTAGATGATTTTGATAAGCAGATTCTTATTCATCTTGAAAAAGATGGAAGGAAACCCTATTCTGAAATAGCCAAAAATTTGAATATTTCTAACACAATGGTGCATCAGCGCGTTGCCCGTATGAAAAAGGCTGGTATTCTGAAAGGCGCCGGAATTATTTTAGACGAGCGCAAGTTAGGATATGAGTGGAGCGCCTTTACAGGCATTATTCTGAAAGAAGACTCAGACTCTAAACAAATTATTGAAGAGTTACGGAAGATACCTGAAGTTACGGAGTGTTATTATATTACCGGGCAGTATACTTTATACATTCGTATAGTGGCTAAGTCTAGCGAGCACATGCGCCTTGTTTTATATGATAAAATAGATAATATTGACGGTGTATTAAAAACGGAATCGATGATTGACTTCGGAGCTGCCTTTAAAAGGAATGCCAGCGTAGAGTTATAGTAGCCGGATAACCGGCTTTGCCAAATAAAATTTGCTTAGTCTATAATATCTGTGGGTTGTACAATATAAAAACAAGTATTAATTTTGCGGAAACCAAATAATTTATGCCTCGTATCTATCTCGATAATGCAGCAACCACCCGTCTTGATGACGACGTTCTGCAAGCCATGCTTCCGTTAATGACCGAAAACTTCGGTAATCCTTCATCTATACATGCACATGGCAGGCAGGTGCGCTCGGCCATTGAAAAAGCACGTAAAACTATTGCCTCGTTGTTAAACGCTTCGCCATCTGAGATATTCTTTACCTCTGGCGGCACAGAAGCTGACAATACAGCCATTACCTGCAGCATAGATACGTATCAGTTAAAGCACGCAATTACATCAAGAACTGAGCATCATGCTGTTTTACATACATTAGAGTATCTGGCCAAGCAAGGTGTTATAGAGCTTAGCTTTGTAAAACTAGACGACATAGGCAGGGTTGATTTGGGGCATCTGCAAGAATTGTTACAAACCAAACCACGGTCGCTGGTTTCGTTAATGCACGGTAATAATGAAATCGGTAACCTGATAGATTTGAAAAAGGTTGGTGAAATCTGTAAACAATATGAAGCGGTCTTTCATTCAGATACTGTTCAGACCATGGGCCATTATAAGCATGACCTGAAAGACCTGCCAGTAGATTTTATTGTAGGCGCAGCACACAAGTTTCATGGTCCTAAAGGGGTAGGCTTTTTGTATATCAATGCCAATAATAAGATACACCCGTTTATTCATGGGGGGTCTCAGGAGCGTAACATGAGAGGAGGAACCGAAAACGTTTATGGCATTGTGGGCATGGCTAAAGCATTAGAGATTGCATACCGTGACATGGAAGAGCACCAGACCTATCTGAAAGTACTTAAAGCCCGTATGATTGATAAATTAAAAGCAAATATTCCAGGCGTTACATTTAATGGAAATTCTGCCGATGTTGAAAACAGCCTTTATACGGTTCTGAATGTGAGTTTCCCGCCGAGTGAGGATAACGATATGCTTTTATTTAATCTGGACATCGCCCAGATTTCATGTTCAGGCGGGAGTGCCTGTTCAAGCGGAACAGACGTCGGCTCTCATGTGCTGGGGGCATTAAATGTACACCCCGATAGAGGGAACGTACGGTTTTCGTTTGGTAAATATAATACCCCTGAAGAAATAGATAAAGTTGTAGAAGTACTAACAGATATATATGCCAAGCAAATATTGGCTTAAAAACAAAAAAGGGCTTTAATGCCCTTTTTTGTTACAAAGTATTGTAGTATTCAATCAATGCAGATACAGAAGCATCTTCTTTGAAGTTCGTCTTGTTATCTTTTATAAATTTCTCCAAAGCTTCAGATTTGTCGCCTAGTGTGTTTAGAATAGACTTTTTGTCTTTCTTGATTTTAGCGTAGGTGCCGTCTGATTTGAGTAGATAGTATTGTATATTTTCAGTGAATTTTTTGGTTGAGCTTGCTGACCCATAGCTATTCCCTTCCCGTATCGTTTTGACTGTTTTTTTCAAAAACTTCACATTTTTACCTTCATGTAGTACTTCAAAGTAGGGGTCTTTTTCGCCATCTTTTATTTGAGGTACCTGAATAAAAACCATTGGAATACTACCGGGAAATAATTTAAATGATTTTACTACTGTTGTAAAACCGAGGTCTTCTCCTTTCTTACCCTTAAAAAAAACCAGGCCTTCTACTTGGTCATATTTCAAATCAAGTTCTTTATAGGCTTTCCCATCGGCCAGAATAACCTCACCTTTTGTCCAGTTTTCAAATAGATAGGGAGTACCAACTACGTCTACGTATTTTCCTGCCAATAAGGGTTTTCCACTAACATCTTGCATGTATTGCGCCTGTGCAGTTATACAGCAAAAAAGCATAGAAAGGTTTAAAAGGGCTTTTTTCATAAGAAACAGAATAATTTAAAATAAATTTGATGAAATAACGTATTCGGAAATACTATTGGTATAAAAAATGCCCGACTTAATAGTAAAGCCGGGCATTTAAAACTATTTAAGATTAATATCCTGCATTTTGAGAAATATTCGGGTTCGCATTTCTTTCAGATTGTGGGATTGGCCCGATTCTGAAGTTGCTTGAGAACGGAATAGATCTAACTGAGTATCTCCCACCTACACGAACGATGTCTCTTTTCAGACGGTTCAAATCATAGAATCGGTCTCCTTCAAATGCTAATTCTTTTCTGCGTTCTGTAATGATATTTTCAATTAATGTAGCGCCACTTGAAGAGTAAACAAGAGCTGAATCTCTTTGAGCAACTAAGGTATTGAGATATTTTAATGCATCTGCTTCTTTGTTAGTACGAGCTGCGGCTTCTGCTGCAATTAAATATACCTCAGACATACGAAGTACTTTTTTATCGTCTCTGTCTCCTGCTACGTTTTGGTATTTGTTTACAATGTAAGCCGGATTTTCTGCTTGTGCCCTTGAGCCAATTACAATTAACTTTTTTCTAACATCAGTATCAGCATACAATTTGTATAATTCTTCGTTAGCAAGTAAATCACCATAACCAGCCTGGTTGTAAATATAACCCAGTTCGTCAGTACCTACGTTCAAAACTGCATCCGCTGATACTTCAAACAGCGTTTCAGTTTTTACGGTTGATGCATTTGAAGCAGGATTAGCCCAATAAGAAGCTACACCACTAGCTGTCAAGAGTGTAAACCCACCATTAGTTATAACATCAGTAGCATAAGTTAATGCCTTTTCGTAATCAGCCTGGTACAATGCTACTTTAGCAGCTAAAGCACGCGCAGCATATTTAGAAAATCTGGCTGAGCCATTATTTACTGTCATTGAGGTATATGCCTTGTCTAAATCAGCCTGAATCTGGGCGTAAACCTCTTGAACAGTATTACGAGACGGTTTCAAAGTTGGGTTATAAGATAAAACCAAAGGTACACCTTCTTTACTACCATCTGTTGATTGAGAGAAACTACGTAGCAAATTGAAATATAAAAGGGCTCTTAACGCATAAGCTTCTCCTTTCAACTGAAGAACATTGGCATTGTCTGCCAATTTAGAATTGATGATGTTATTTGCTCTTAGAATGCCAGTGTAAGCGTTATTCCAGAAACCTTCATAATCTGCATTGTTGGTAGTAATTATGTATTGGTCAAAAGCAAAATATCTGCCTGAGTTTCTTGAAGAAAGAAAAACGTTATCCGCACCAAGGTCACCTATAACAGGGATAGTACGGCCATATAAGTTTGCACTTCTTATCTGAGAATATGCTCCTCTCAGAGCTACCAACATATCGGCCTCTGTGGCTACAGCGGCTTCGTTAGGTATTTGAGTGTAAGGAGATAGTTCAAGGAAGGAATCCTTACAAGAGGATAAAAAACTTGTAATCAGGATTCCTAAAACTACTATTTTATGATTAAATCTTTTCATGATGATTTTTTAAAAATTGAGTATTAAAACGCGACTTGTAAACCACCTGTAAACGTTTTTGGAATATAAATATCTAAGTTGGTAGAACTGTTGATATATGTTTCAGGGTCATAAGGAAGGTTTTTATCTTTTACCCATGTCCAGATGTTGCTACCTCTTACATACAATTTAACATTGCTCAATTTTGCTTTTGAAATCAATGATGCAGGTAATGTATAACCAAGTGTAATATCTCTTACCCTGATATAATCACCACCATAAAGGTATCGGCTGGAAAGCGAGTTTGATGCAAGCGAACCACCATATACATATTTGGGCACATTTGTAACATCACCGGGTTTTTGCCATCTTGTCATTTGTATTGCTACTCTATTGAAAGTGGCATTATAACCATCACTTTGTGTGTAGTTTGCCCAGCTGTCGCGTACAAGGTTACCAAAGTTATAATAGAACATGAAGTCAAGACTCAAACCTTTATACGAGAACGTAGAACTAAAGCTACCAAATGTTTTTGGTGTTGCAGATCCTACTATCTGTTGTTTAGCTGTGTTATAAGTACTTGTCTTCTCAGTACGGGTATCGTCAATATACCATAATGGTGCACCATTAGCAGGGTCAACGCCTGCCCAATCTCTTACATAGAATGATTGATAGTCTTGACCAACTTTTCTAATGAAGGCGCCATCTACCTGGTCCTGAGTTGCAAGAGCAAGGATTTTATTCTTGTTCATTGAGATATTAAAGCTTGCATCCCAAGTGAACTCTCCGATAATCAATGGGGTACCTGAAAGAGCTAGCTCAATACCCTGGTTTTGCAATGAACCTATATTGTTTTTAAAGCTTGTAAAGCCTGAAGTTCTCGAAAGTTGCTCATCCAACAAGAGGCTTGTTGTTTTTCTGGTATACCATTCAAAAGTAACATTTAAGCGTTTTTTTAGCAACGTGGCATCAAAACCTATATCTAAAGGACGGTTTACCTCCCATGTCAGGTTTACATTGCCTACAGCACTTGGGCCACTACCTGTTGCACCTAAATAGTTATAACCAGAACCGTAAGCATAAGTAGGTCTCCAGTCATAGTTGCCAATAGCAGCGTTACCATTCAAACCATAAGATGCTCTTAATTTCAACTGGTCAATCCATTTCAAATCGGCCATGAAACTTTCTTTATGGATATTCCAGGCACCACCAACTGACCAGAAGTTACCGTATCTGTTATTACTACCGAATCTTGAAGAGCCATCTCTACGGAAACTACCTGACAATACATATTTGTTTTGAACAGAGAAGTTGGCCATAGCCAAAGCCGAAGAGAATGAGTAGTCACTATTTGAACCAATCGCTGAATTATAAACAGAACCTGCTGAAGGAACGGTGATATTCAGGTTACCTGGGAGACCAAACGTAGCTACGTTAGATGTATATTGCATAGATTTCTGTGCCTCATATCCAGCAATTACATTCAGAACATAATCATCATTCTTTGTTATATCCCAGGTATAGTCGGCAAGGTTAGTCCAAACCCAGTTGAAATATCGGGTGTAATATCTGTAAGAACGACCAGCATCATTTCTTCCATCTCCATAGAACGGGTTGTTATAAACATCTTCCTCATAGTTATTGTAGTCAATACCTATTTTACTTGAAAGTTTCAAATCTTTTAAAACCTGATATTCAAGCGAAGTGGTGGTAATGCCTTTTAATCCAGTGGTATTTCTTTTGTCCATTGTGGCAATAGCAAGTGGATTGTAAAGTGCACCTGCAGGAAAATCAGGACCAGAGATATTTGGTGTGCCATCTGTATTTCTCGGATTGTAAGAGGGCAACAAGAAATAGGCATTCAAAACAGGGTTTGCAAATAAACCGCCAGTGCCCGGGCCCCTCTGACCGGTTGCAGAAAGCATGATGTTTGCTTTCAGGGTCAATTTGTCAGTTATCTTGTTAGTAAGGTTCAAGTTACCTGTATAACGGTTAAACTTCGACTCTATTACGTTACCCTCCTGTTTGAAATAACCACCTGAAAAATAGAACTGTGTTTTTTCGTTACCACCTGAAGCAGATAAGTTATATTGCTGTTGAGTCCCCTGGCGGGTAACTTCATCAAGCCAGTTGGTGTTGATACCGTTATCAGTTCTAAAATTTTTGTCAACCAAAGCCTGAGCAGCAGCAAGATCAGGCGCTTGCCCTGAATTTACAAGTCCTTCAGATGTTAATTCGCGCCACTCAGAACTTGTTAATGGACGGTTGGCATCACTTAAGTAAGCAATACCTACTACACCAACTTCAGTATCAAAGCGAATTTTGGTTTTTCCGGCTTTACCTTTTTTGGTGTTAATCAGGATAACTCCGTTAGCCGCACGTGAACCATAAATAGAGGCTGATGCTGCATCTTTCAATACGGTAACGCTCTCAATGTCGTTAGGATTAATTCCCGCCAAAGCATTAGCTGTAGTTGTATTTCTTGTTAGGTCACCAGAGTTGATTGGTATACCATCAACTACATAAAGAGGATCAGAGCCAGCTGTCATTGACCCAATACCGCGGATACGAATATTCTGGATTGAACCCGGCTGACCAGAACCACCAGCTGATTGTAAACCGGCCACACGACCCTGAATAGCCTTGTCAACCGATGAAAACGGAGTATTCTCAATTTTGTCAGATGTAACTACACCTACTGCTCCGGTTTTTTTAATGCTAGAGGTTGTTCCATAACCCACTACAATGGCTTCTGCCAGTTCTGTGGCATCAGATACCAGTTGTAAATTAATAACTGCGCGATTGTTTACGGGCACTTGTTGCGTAACAAAGCCAATAAAACTAAACGTAAGGGTAGCGTTGCCTGGTGCTGAAATGCTGTAAACTCCATCAGCATTTGTGGTCGTACCTTTGGTTGAGCCTTTTAATGTTACACTTACACCAGGAAGTGGAGAACCATCGTCAGATGAAGTGACCTTACCAGTAACTGTTTTGTCTTGTGCAAAGACCTGCACGCTCCAAAACAACACCAAAAGAAGGCTTGAAAGAAGAGATTTCCTCATAATAGTTTGTTTGGTTTTTAGTTTGTTTACTTGAGAAAAGTAATTGTTAGATTATTCTCTTTACAAAAATAATGTAGATAAGATTCAAAAAACAACTGTTTATAGTAAAAAATACGGGAAGATCTGTTGAATAATTTTAATAAAACTTAAAATGATACTTTTGTAAGCGTCTCAATATTAATGTTTTATGTAAATCATTTTGGTATTTTTTTTAGTTACAGGCAAAGGTATTTTGGTTGTTAATTTTGTCTAAATTATCCCCACCAAAAAAACAAAAAAGGCAGCCGATTGACTGCCTCTTTGCGATATATGTGTTTCGGTAATTATGCTTATTTTTTGTCCCACCATACTCGGGTATCCTGTGTGTCAGCACCCTGATTGGCAATGGCCTTGTCGTAATTAACCTTGTTAAGTGTCTGTTCTGTTACAGGGTATGCCATTCTGTGAGGTATCTGTTTGCTTGGGTTCAGAGCATTTGCCGGTGGTGTCAGTGCCGGGTATCCTGTGCGGCGCCATTCTGCCCAGGCCTCATTGCCCTGATAAAACAAGGCAACCCATTTTTGCGTAGCTATCTGTTGCAAAGCTTTGGCATCATCATAGGCAACATCTGGTTGTTGCAAGAAATCACTAACAGCCGCCGCAGTAGCAGCAGCGCCTAACCATTGTTCCATTGAAGCCTTGATGGCACTTTCATAATACGTTTTAGCATCACCAGGTATCCATCCTAATTTGGCAGCTTCTGCCTGAGAGAACAATACCTGGGCATAAGTTACTATGTTTGCAGTTGAATTTTGCTGACGAATGGCACTGGCAGCAAGTGATACATCCTGTGCTTTCCAGGTAGGAGGAAACACACCATAAGGCACACCAACGTATTTTTGCTCAATGTTGGGGTCTGCCATAGCAGTTATACGCGGGTCTTTGGTTTTTACCAGATAATTGATAAAAGTATTGCTCACAGCAAAATCTTTACGGTTTGTTGTGATATAGTTATTATACAATGGGTGCTCATTGTTTGCCTCTGAAAGATACCCGTACTTCACGTTGTCAGCATTTGATGCCAGTGGGCCATCTGCCATGGCTGCGGCAAATTCGGCCTTCCCTTTAGTTGGGTCAACTTTCGAAAGACGCAATGCCATAATCATACGCAAGGTGTTGGCAAATTTTTTCCAACGGGTTGCGTTTCCATTCAGGATAATATCTCCTTTTACGGTTGCTCCGCCATCAAACTGTGCCTGTGCTTGTTTTAATTCGTTAAACAAATCAGTGTAGATTGACTGCTGTGTATCATAAGCAGGGCTGAAGTTTGATTTACCCTTTAATGCCTGTGAGTAAGGAATATCTCCCCAACGGTCGGTCATCCACATGTATGTGTATGCTTTTGCGATACGCGCAATGGCAATCTGGTTATTATTTGAGCCGTTAGCAGCTGCCGTAGTTTTGGTATCTGCGTTGGTGTTCAAATCAATAATGGTCTGATATGCAATTAGTGGGCCGGTATAATAACCGCTGAAGTTAAAATTAATGGTTTTATAACGAGAATCCTCAATGTAAGTAACATCACCAAAATGTTGGGTGTACAATGAAGGAACCATTTCGGTAGTCATGGCACCAAAATTGCGTAATGCCGAAGTAAAAAAACCGGCAGTATTAGGAGTTGAAGGGTTATTCGGGCTGACATTCATATCGCCAAAATCACCCGGATCGCAGGAAGTAGTGGCAATTGACAATGCAACTGCAACAGCTAATGATTTATATGCAAATGTTTTTTTCATGTGTCAATATTTTTAAACAGTATGAAATATGACTTTTATACTGGTTTTCTGAGATTAGAATCCTAAATTAAGGTTGATACCGTATGAACGTACCGGAGGTAACTGTCCACCTTCTGTCCAGTAAACTTCAGCTTCCGAGATATCAATACCACCACCAGCGGCGCTGTAAATCAACACAGGGTTGCGAACAATCAATGAAACTCTGGCTGATTTAAATGCTTTACCATTCAAAAATCCTTTAGGAATGTTGTATCCCAGCGAAACCTCTCTTAGTTTCACATAAGTCTGATCATAAATCCAAGCTTCGTTAAATCCAAACATTTTGTCTTCATAAAACTCCTGCGTTTCAACACGAACAGTGTTTGGTTTGCCGTCAGCAGTAACGCCGGGCAACAAAATACCACCACCTGCTGAAACCGGGTCACGTTTTGGTTTACCCAATTCGTTCAGGCCGGCTGTTTCGGCAGCAAGACCAGCATAAGCGTTAAACATACGGGTTGTAGAGAAGAATTTACCTCCCACAATGAAGTCAATATTAGCTCTTAGCGAAAAGTTTTTGTACGTAAACACGTTCAACAAACCACCTTTGAACTTAGGCAGTACCGAGCCAAGCAATTTGTTGTCCTGCACTAAGTAATGGCCATCGGCTCCTACTACTTTTTCGCCTTTGTCATTAGTTACATATCCTTTACCTTGTAAGATACCCCATTGTTCACCTACGCGGGCGTTTACAGTTAAGGTTCTCCAGGTTGGGCCACCTAACTGATAGTTAGTAAGACCTTCCTGCAATTCAACAACTTTTGATGTATTGCGGTCTAAGTTAATATCCACATCCCAGGTAAATCCGCTGGTAGTTCTGATAGGCGTAGCGCCAATGTGTAATTCAAAACCTTTGGTTTCAATCATACCTGCATTGATAAGTGTTGAACTGTAACCACTGGCTGGTGGTACCGACAATGCAAGAATCTGATTTTTATTCTGGTTTTTATATGCAGTAAACTCTACGCTGATACGATTATTAAGGAACTTTAAATCGATACCTCCTTCATACGCCGAAGAAAGACCTGGTTTAAGGTCGGCATTAGGTAACTGCGTTGGCAGATACAAAGTCGGGTTTGAGCCGAACGCATTACCAATTGAATAGGTCTGATAAATTCTGTACGGGTCAACGTCTGTACCTACTTGAGCATAGCTACCTCTGATTTTAGCAAATGACAAAATGCTGTTTTTCGGAATCAGCTCTGAAACTACAACACTGGCACCTACCGATGGATAGATGTATGAATTATGAGCCACTGGCAATGTTGACGACCAGTCGTTACGAACAGTTCCTTCTAAGAAGTAGGTGTTGTCATAACCGATACTTGCACTCCCAAATAAACTGTTTACTTGCCTTTCAATTAAACTGTTGCCTACAGAAGGACGGTCTTTTGAAGCCGCTATGTTATAGAAGCCCGGAGACGTCAGGCCACCTGAGGTAGCTTGCGAAAGCACAGTTGTTCTTGAATATCTGATGTTGCCACCGGCAGTTCCAACCAATGATATCTTGCCTAGTGTTTTGTCAAGTGCCAACAAGGCTTCATGGTTGTTTTCATAGCCGGTAGTTGTATAGTTAGCATAGGCACCTAGTCCACCTGCGTTCAGGGTTCCTGTTGCAATACGGCCTTCTCCGTAATAATTTCTCCAGTCTCTGCGAGTAGTTACAGAAGCAGTAAGGAAATCGAAGATTTTATAACTCAACCCAAAGCTACCATAAATACGGTCGTTATTGTTCAGGTTAGTACTTTCATACATCTGTGTATAAGGGCTGTCCCAGTATTTTGGTTTTGGGTCAAGTGGGCCACCAATATTCCAGCTTCTGTAAGTTCCGTCAGGATTTTTGTAATTTCTGAGGTCTTCTATTTTCAACTGGCGTTGGAACCACTGGTTAAATGAACCCACAGTCTGGTTATAGCCAACCGCCGCTACCGGCACACCAGTAGGCAAACCCATGCTTCCTGTTGTACCACCTGACGAACCGTAGTTATCTGCAGGTACGTTTTTGGCACGTGTGGCTGAGTAGGTAATATCAAGCGTTGCTGAAAATTTCTTTGTAATATTAAAAGTGTTCTTGGCACTGATATAATCTCTCAACTGCTTGCTGTTAGGTATAATACCGTTGTTGTCAAGATGAGTATATGAAACGCGGCTTTGGAAATTATCGCCACCTTTAGCAAACGCAAGGTTTGTATTGTGGCTGAAAGGTTTCTCAAAGAAATCTCTTACGTTGTTTGGTGAAGCCTCAAATGGTGTCAGCTGGCCAAATTCAGGGCCAGGCTGCCAAGAAAACGCTGAGCGGTGAGGTGAGCCGTCAAGGCGTGGCCCCCAGCTTTCATCAGCCGAGTAGTCGAGGATTTTTTGTCCGTTGAAAGAAGCCCAGGCAGCAGGGTGAATAGCAGGGTTATAGTTAAATGTTTCCCATTCCTGAGAGTAACCACCACCGTATTCGTTCTGATATTTTGGTAGCAGACCTACGCGATCCATAGTAGTACTATGGTTGATAGTAAAGGTTGTCTCACCTGATTTGGCACGTTTGGTTGTAATTACAATTACCCCGCCAGATGCACGGTTACCATACAGGGCAGTAGCCGATGGCCCTTTCAATACAGTCAGGTTTTCAACATCGTCCATGTTTACATCGGCAATGCTACCTACCGGCGTACCATCTACCACATAAAGGGGGTCTCCGCCTGTAAGAGAGTTTACACCACGGATACGGATATTTGGTGAACCAAATTTGGCGCCCGACTGGCCCAATACCTGCACACCGGCAATTTTACCGGCAAGGGCATTGCCCACGTTGGCATCACGAGAAACCGTTAGTTTGTCTGAACTAATGCTTTGAGCCGTGTAGGTAAGTGATTTTTTTTCACGAGAGATACCCAATGCAGTTACCACAACTTCATTCAATTGTGCGGCGTCGCTCTTCAATGTAACATTGATAACAGACATATTGCCAACTGCAACTGTTTGTGATTCAAAGCCTATAAAACTAAATAGGAGAGAGGAGCCTTTTGTTGCAGCAATTGAATAATTACCGTCGGCATTGGTTTGTGTACCTTTTGTTGTTCCTTTCAGAATAACGCTCACCCCGGGCAGTGCGGAGCCGTCATCAGCGGTAACCTTTCCGGTTACAGTCACATCTTGGGCAAATGTAAAACTCGCCCAAGCCAGCATAAAGCAGGCCAGTAGAAGTTTCTTCATACAGTTCGTTAGTTTGTTTAGCTAATTAATTATACAATACGTTTGTACTTTGGTACTAAGGTATAGTGTTTTTTTGAAATTTGAGATACTTTTTAAAAAAATTTAAATATCTTTTTAAATGAATTAATTTATTGTAACGATTTTTCTGATTTATTTTTCGACGAAGAGCAACTTGAAACTTAACAGAGAAACATATACATTTTGCTATGATAAACCGGTTTGCCAAATAATTTGTATTTTTTGAGGCAAAAAAAAAGACAACAGGCCTGCCTGTTGTCTTTTTTTATCGGTACCGAACCTTTAGTCTACATCCCAGAAAATTCTGGTTGTGAATACATCTATCGTACCTTGTGCATTTACGTTGGCTCCATTAGAACCTAACTCAGTACCAGGATAGAATAAGCGTAAAGGACGTTTGGTTTCACCCACTAACTGTATACTCTGAGGCGTAACAGGAAGATTGGTTCTTCTGTATTCAGCCCATGCTTCAAACCCAGAGAAGTTGTTCAAGGCAATCCATTTTTGAATGGCAATAGCGGTCAGTTTATTCGGAGATGCGTTCCAGTCATAGTTAACAATGCCGCTTCCTTTGTACGCTTCAGCACCAGCAGTGTTTGCTCCTAAAACGCGGAACGACTGTTTAATACCTTCTTCAAAATATTCCTGTGCTGTTTTTGGAAGCGCTACGTCAGCGTATCTTGTTTTTGCCTCTGCTAACGAGAACTGTACTTCGGCGGCAGTCATGATAACATAAGGGCGGTTGTATTCACCTTTTACTAGCAAGCTTGGCCCTAGTGGTACAGTGTTGGCAGGCAGGTAGCCAGAGCTCACACCAAATGGAGTGCCTCTGTAGTTGGCAGAAATCTCTTTCTGTGTACTTGTACCTGGCACGCTACCATTTTCACCACCGTTGGCGTAAGCAATTCTTTTCATACGCAGGGTATCTCCTGCTGCTTTCAGACCATTAATCAGGAACTCAGTAATACGCGGGTAATTGTTTAATGCTCTTTTGGCACCGTTCGCATCATAACCCCAACGGTCATATAAAGGGTTTAACTTACCCGCAGTAGCCAGATAGAAGAAAGAACCACCTATACCTACTTCTTCACCGGTAATAAAACCACTACCTTCGCTTAAAATTTTGCCAAGTTCAGTTTTAATGTATGAGTCTTTACCACTTACTTTTGATTGGCGGATAAGGATTCTTAACTTCAATGAGTTAGCAAATTGTGCCCATTTTGTCAGGTTACCTCTGAAAACAAGGTCTGAACCATTGAAAGCACTTGCAAATGGATTGGCTTTCATGTCAGCAATAGCCTCTGTCAGAAGTGAAATCAAAGAATCATAAATCGCTTTCTGGTCATCAAATTTAGGAGCCAGAGAAGAAGTTCCTTTTAGCGCGTCTGTAAAAGGCACGTTACCGTACATATCTACCAGATGTTGGAACACCATTGCTTTCATTACTTTGGCAGGGCCTTTGAAATAGCTTTGCGAGTTGGCATCTGCATTTTTAATTACATACTCATAATCCTGAAGGTTATCATAAATACCATCCCAGTAGTTAAAATCACCGTTGGTGAAGTTATAGGCAAACTGCGCTGTATTAATGATATAACCATTACCCTGTGTCCATTGTCCAGACCAGTAAGAACCTATTTCATTATAATTCAACAGGTTATTTGATGTAACGTTTACAGCATTTGAAAACACGTAACTTGGAGATGCTGTAGGAAGAGAGTTCGGGTTTGTGTTGATGTCAAAGAATGACTCCTGACAGCTACTACCAACCAGAACAATCAGAGCTGATATAAATATTGATTTTAATTTCATGTTTAGTCAATTGTAATGTTGATTAAAATGTAAGATTCAGGTTTACACCATACTGACGCACAGGAGGAGTCTGGCCGGTACTGTTTAGACCTAGACCATTTCCTGTAGTTCTGCTGTACTCAGGGTCAGTGTAGTAGTTCATTTTGTCTACGATAGTAATCAGGTTACGTCCGTAAAGGGCAATGCTTGCACCTGAGAAAATCTTCACTTTGCTGAGTACACTTTGTGGAACATTGTAAGAAAGGTTAATATCACGCAGTTTGATAAACCATGCTTTAGTAACAAAATTCTCAGATATGTTACGATATTGGTCAACCCAAAGTGCGTACTCAGGTTCACGTACTTTAACGGTTGTGTTAGGTACTACCTTGCCATCAGCATCTAAGTAAGCCGAATTAGGGAAAATCTGGTCAGTTCTGTTTTCTGTCCATTTACCAGAACCTGTAAAGGTCATCTGACGTCCAAGGTCACTATACATATAGTTACCACCGCGATATTCAAAGTTAAATGTAAAAGTAAAATTGCCATAATTCATTCTTGAGCCAAGACCTACAATGTGACGAGGCAATGTTCCGCCTCTTGGCGTAAGAGTTGTCTGACGCAACGGATACCCGGTAGTTGCACTAACCAAACGATAGCCAGATCCATCCGGGGCATACTGATAACCATCAGTTTTCAACATCGGAAAGCGTGAGCCTTTTATTACATTGGTATTAGCATAAGAATATCCATCAGGTAGAACGAATTCATTGATACCTGGATACAGTTCCAATACCTTGTTATCATTGTAAGAGTATCTTACACTGGCATCCCATGAGAACTTTGTGCCTCTTGAGATAAGGTATTTAAACTCACCTTCATAACCAAAGTTTTTAGTTTCACCCACGTTAATCAACAAATTAGGGAAGCCAGTGGAGTTAGGTACTTTTACAGTGATTACTTGTCCAACCGATTTTTGAGTATAGGCCGAAACGTCAATGTTAACGCGGTTGTCGAACAACTGGAATTCACCGCCAATCTCTCCTGACGTTACTGATTCAGGTTTAAGGTTTGCATCAGGCAATGTATTACCTACAGTTAAACCAACTGTGTTACCATAAGGGAAGTTAGCGCCGTTTGGATAAGTCAGGTCAAGTCCGTAGAAATCAATATTATCGTTTGCGTTTTTGTTATAGTTAACCCGCAATTTGGCGTAATTCAATACACTGCTCTTAATTGAAGGAAAGGCATCTGTAGGAATAAACGAAAGCGCTACACCATAATAAGGGTATGACCAAAGGTTGGTAGCACGTGTAGGTTTGTAGAACAATGATGTCTGGTCATAACGGAATGTACCGTTCAGAATCAACCAGTTTTTAAAGTTGCTGGTTAAGTCTGCATAGTAACCCACACGGCGGTTCATGTAAGTGTTTTCATAACCGGTTAACTCACCCTGGCGGTTCGAAACGTTGTAAACATCCGGCACCACAATTGAGCTTGAACCAACCTGTACTTCTTTAATATATCTCTGGTAAACGCTATTACCAAATATCAATTTGTTAGCAAACGGGCCGAAGTCTTTTTCTAACAATAACTGGAATTCATTATTGATTACGTTTTCAGTTTTGGTGTAGTCTGTAACCCCACCTAAGATATCTGTAATGGCACGATAAACACCTGTGCCGTCACCATCACGATAGAAAGGTTCAGCAATAAATGCCTTTGTTTTGGCGTAGTCTGAATACAAGAACTTACCTGTAGTACTTTTCTGTGTACGTGAGTTATTCATAGCACCCAGGCGGTTGCTGATAGTTGCCCAAGGGGTAACTTTGTAAGTTAAGCTAAGCGTTCCTGAAATGTTTGCATCCTTATAAACACGACGGTTATTGTCTGCGTTAAAATACGGGTTATTGTAGTAGTCGTTAAAAAATGCATTCGGATTAGCAAATTTGTTGTTTTGCCAGTCACGATAATCTTGCAGAGGAAGGTTGGCAGGCTGGTTGATTACGTCATTATAGAAGTCAGACGAGGTTCTGTCATATTTTGCCTGCGTATAACTTGCATTGAAACCAACATTTAGTTTGTTGTAGTCTCTTGAAGAAGCAACCCTGGCGCCTGTTCTTTCACTTTTATCGCCAGGTACAATGCCCTGAATTTTCTGATTTTCTAACGACATGTAGTAGGTGCCGTTTTCGTCACCACCGGTAAAACCAATCTGGTTGTTCATTGATACGCCTGTGTCAAATGCTTTGTAACGTGCATTTTTAACAGCTGCGTATGGTACAATGTTTGTGGTACCATCTGATGCCGAACGGCCTAACTGACGAAGCGAACCATCAAAAGGGTCGCCGAATTGTTGGTTTTCATAAGAACGCCAGTTGCCTTTCATACGCACAAGGGGGTCGCTGCTGTAACCTGCAGAGCCATAAGAAGGGTAGTAGTGCGAACCAGAACCATATTTATCCTGAAACTCAGGTAAAAAGCTGATTTGCTCAACATTCGTACTATTAGAGTAATTTACTTTCAACTTGCCTTTAGAACCTTTTTTAGTGGTAATTACCAAAGCCCCGTTAATACCGGCAGAACCATAAAGAGTTGCTGCCTGGCCACCTTTCAGAATCGAGATGTTTTCGATATCATTAGGGTTAATTAGCGCAAGCACAGTAGAGGTGGTCTGAATACCATCAAGAACAATAAGGGCTTCGTTGTTACCCGTCAATGAGCGGAAACCACGTAATACCACTTTCACCTGCGGGTCAACGCTATTGTTAACGTTGTAGACAGCCAAACCGGTTACTTTACCAGAAAGTGCCTGAGCTAACTGCGGAGAACGACCCACCGTTACGTCTTCTGTGCTAACTTTTGAATAAGCATAACCAACCTCTCTCAGGTTTTTACGAATACCCTGAGCTGTTACAACTACTTCGTTAAGCTGAGCCGCATCACTTTTTAAAGTGATATCAATAGTGGATGAATTGCCTACAGGAACTGTTTGCGATTCGAAGCCAATAAAACTGAATAAAAGTGAAGCACCTTTCTTTGCAGAAATTTTGTAGATACCGTTTGCATCCGTTTGTACACCTACGTTTGTGCCTTTTACTACGACACTCACTCCCGGTAGAACGGAGCCATCATCAGCTGTAACTTTTCCAGTTACATTGACATTTTGGGCATAAGCATAGCTACCCAATACCAGCATTATGCTGGCAAGTAGAAGTTTCCTCATACAGTTTGTTTAGTTTGTTTTTTTAGTTTAGTAAATGCAATACATGGGTTAGGCCATCTATTGAGGCGTTAAATTAGTAAGTTTTTTTGTTAAAATGTCAAGTGAAATTAAAAAAAAGTAAATTTTTAATTTTTTTTACAAAGAAATGGACAAAAGGCCAAATACTGTTGTATTATTCCTGGAAAAGACAAAGGCTCCAATTTTGGAGCCTTTATTTAATATTTTATCAATTGTAATTTTTGCCGAATATTATTTGGGCATTTGGTTTCTGACAATTTTTGAAAGAATACCCGGGAAGAACCTTTTCAGGTACACACCCATTACTTCTTTACGCCCGATGTACACTTCTTCTTTGCCTTTGGCAATGGCGTTTACAATCTCGCTTGCACATGCTTCCGGCGATATTCCCGTTTCCTGATTTTTATCCATTTTACCATGTTTCCCACCATCACCTGCGATGGCATTGATTGATATATCTGTATGTATATAACCCGGGCAGATAATGGTTACATTTATTTTCTCTTTCCAGACCTCGGCACGCAAAGAATCAAAAAATCCATGCAGGGCGTGCTTGGTAGCGCAATAGCCTGAGCGCATAGGCGTACCCAACTTGCCAGATATACTGCTTGTTACGGCAATATGGCCCGATTTCTGTTCTACCATTACAGGCAAAACCGCTTTCGTTAGCGCTACCACACCAAAGAAATTGATATCCATAATTTTGCGGTACACCTCCATGCTGCTTTCAGCTACTGAACTTCGTTGTGATATCCCGGCATTGTTGAACAATACATCAATCCTGCCGAAATGCCTGATAACCGCCTGTACTTTTTCCGGAAACTCATCCTGGCGCTCCACATCAATTGGTAAAACCAGCACATCGGCGTAAGGCAGGCCTGTGTTTTGTTTAACCCTCAGTAGCTCATCCAGCCGCCTTGCCGATAGAACCAGTCTTGCGCCTTCTTTGGCAAATTCATAAGCGGTGGCTTCGCCGATGCCGGAAGAAGCCCCCGTAATCCAGACAACCTTGTTTGAAAATCTTTTCATTTTTGTTTAATTCTTACAATTACCAAACTTCTGTTAGCACATTATTGTTTACCTCAATCGGGGTATGAATTATGATAATTCAGCATATTTTGGTAAAACCCCCGATAATTTCAGAACTTTGCAAAATAGTTGAAGAAAATATGGAAAAACAAGATATAAGAAAGCTTTCTGCCGACCAACTGAAAACCTGGCTTTCGGGCCATGGAGAGCAGGGGTTTCGGGCCAAGCAGATATTAGAATGGCTCTGGAAAAAATCGGCGAGAAGTTTTGATGAAATGACAAACCTTTCATTAAAAATCCGCAATTTACTGAAAGAGAATTTTGAAATAAGACCGGTATCGGTTTTAAGAAAACAGGTTTCGAACGATAAAACCATTAAGTCGGGCTTCAGATTGTTTGATGGTAATTTGGTTGAAGGGGTCTTGATTCCGGCTGATGACCGTATGACCGCCTGTGTGTCGTCGCAGGTTGGGTGTTCGCTTACCTGTAAGTTTTGTGCAACCGGTTATATGCCCCGCAAGCGTAACCTGGATGCCGCCGAGATTTATGACCAGGTAGTTTTAATAAAACAACAGGCAGAAGAACACTATCAGGCTCCGCTTACCAATATAGTATATATGGGTATGGGTGAACCTTTGTTGAATTATGCCAGTATGATTGAATCGATAGACAGAATTACATCTCCTGATGGCTTGGGGTGGTCGCCGAAACGTATTACTGTCAGTACAGCAGGTATAGCCAAGATGATTCAGAAACTGGGTGATGATGGCGTGAAGTTTAATCTGGCTTTGTCGTTGCACGCCGCCAATGATGTAAAGCGTAACGAGATTATGCCCATTAACGAAACCAATTCGTTGAAAAACCTGGCTACTGCCTTGAATTATTTCTATAAAAAGACAGGTAACCGGATAACGTTCGAGTACATAGTTTTTAATGATTTTAACGATAGCCTGCAGGATGCTAAAGAATTGTGGGAGTTTACCAAGAAAGTACCTGCAAAAGTGAATATCATAGAATATAACCCCATAGCAGAAGCAGACTTTGTGAATACCACAGAAGATAAACTCGGCAAATTTGCCAGATTTCTGGAAGATAAAGGCGTAATAGTAAATGTACGCCGAAGCCGCGGGAAAGATATTGACGCCGCCTGTGGCCAACTGGCCATAAAAGAGCCAACCGTAGCAGCTTAAACTACCAGAGGTACCAGAAAAGGTGCCTCTGATTTTTTACAGGCATTTATTAATTTTGCACACTCGCCCCCTTAAAAACTACCGTTTAAATTACCTGTACAATACTTTCTATTTTCATGGCCTGCTATTATATTTGTTAAATGCGTGCAGGCTGTGGTTTTGCTCTTGCTTGAAACGCGCTCATGCTGCCTGCAATCTCTTAAATTACGGTTTTTAATTATTGTATTGAATTTATTATGGCTGCTAATGATTTGGCTAATGCAATGGCATTTGAGAACAGAAAGGCCTGGAGACAATGGCTTTCAGATAACCACGATAAGCACACGAGCATCTGGCTAAAGCTATACAAAAAGCTAAGCGGCGTGCCAAGTGTCATTTATGATGAAGCCGTAGATGAAGCGCTGTGCTTTGGGTGGGTAGATAGTTCAATAAAAAGTGGTAATGATGATTTTTATTATCAGTTTTTTGCCAGGCGAAATCCTAAAAGCAATTGGAGCAGAGTAAACAAGGCAAAGGTTGAAAAACTGATAGCCGATGGGTTAATGACAGCACCGGGCACAAAAATAATTGATTTCGCCAAAGAAAATGGTTACTGGACAGCCCTTGATGAGGTGGAAAACCTGATTAATCCGCCAGATTTGCAACAGGCATTAGATAATAATCCTACGGCGAAGGCCTATTTTGAGGCTTTTCCCCGGTCGGTAAAAAGAGGCATACTTGAATGGCTGCTGAATGCAAAACAGGAAGAAACCAGAAAGAAGAGGATTCTGGAAACCGTAACACTGGCCGAAAGAAACGAACGGGCCAATCAATATACCCCAAAACCTAAATAATTGTATGGAATTGCAAAACCGACGGGAGTTCGGAAAAAAAATGCTGGGTACAACTCTTAATTATTTTTTATTAGAGAGTTTATTTACTTCTCAGGCTTTTGCAAGTTCGGTCAGGCCTGTTGCCACCCACTGGGCAAAACAATTGACAGAAATTTGTAATGACCTGAAGTTGCAAAAGATTCCACCGGTTTTGTGGCAGCAGCAGGTTGAAAAGCTCTTTAATCAGATAGAATTACCCGAGCTGTTAAAGTTTATTGATTTTGAAACCCTGACGCGTGGGTTTGATTACCCCGACCTGGGTGTAAATACCAGAATGGTTAAGTTTCCGAAACTGGATGGGCTGCCTGAAAAAACAGTTTTTATCAGGAAGATTTTTGGTATGAAAAAAGGCCGTGCTATTATTCCGCATGGGCATTCAAATATGTCGTCGGCACATTTGGTTTTAAAAGGTGAATTTGCACTGAAACACTATGACAAAGTAGCAGAAGAAGATAAATACCTGCTTATAAAACCCACCATTGAAAAAACGGCCGGCGTGGGCAGCAGTTCGTCTGTTTCAGACGAGAAGAACAACATTCACTGGTTTATAGCCAATACTGAAACTGCTTTTACTTTTGATGTAATAATGGTTGACCTGGGTGGCAAAGCCTACGATATTCATAATATTGACATAGCCGCCGGAGAAAAAGCAGGCAATGGATTAATAAGAGCTGCAAAGCTGGATGTAGAAACAGCCCTGAAGAAATATGGTAAGCAACATCATTGATAAACCCATAAACTACTAAACTAAACATTCATGAAAAAAATTCTATTGTTCGCCCTTCTGCTTTTGTCGGCAGCAGGGTTTGCGCAAACGCAGTTTTCTGTAACAGCCTCCGGCCAGCAAGGCCTGCTAGACGGAAGACTGTTGGTAATGCTCTCAACAAACCCGAACCGGGAACCCCGTTTTGATATTACCGATGCCCTGAATACGCAACTGGTATTTGGCATTGATGTTGAAAACTGGAATGGCTCTCAGGTGAGAATAGTAAACAACAATAACAGCTTCGGGTATCCGAAAAGATACCTGAAAGAGGTGCCGGCAGGTGAATATTATGTGCAGGTTTTGTTACATAAGTACGAGACCTTTCATCGGAAAGATGGCCATACAGTAAAAATGCCAATGGATAGGGGCGAAGGCCAGCAATGGAATCTGGCACCGGGTAACCTGTACTCAAAACCCGTTAAAGTAAGATTTGACCCTAAAGGAGCAGCCATTGTGAAGTTAAATCTGGACCAGATAATACCTCCGGTTGAAGAGCCTAAAGATACTAAGTATATCAAACACATTAAGATACAGAGTAAAATGCTCACCGAGTTCTGGGGTAGGCCTATGTATTTGGGCGCGCATATTTTGTTGCCTGAAGGCTTTGATGAACACCCTGACGTGAAGTATCCGCTGGCTATTTTTCATGGGCATTTTCCTCAAGATTTTGATGGATTCCGCACCACTCCTCCCGATACCAATCTTCCGAATGATTATAACGTCCGTTTCAAGATATACGGCTACAATAAAATAGTACAGCAGGAAGCTTACGATTTCTATAAAATGTGGACAGGAAAGGATTTCCCGCGGGTAATAGCTATCGAGATACAACACGCTTGTCCGTTTTACGATGATTCGTACGCAGTTAATTCAGAAAACATCGGGCCTTATGGCGATGCTATTACCTATGAGTTGATTCCGGAAATTGAAAAACGGTTCAGAGGTATTGGTGAGGGTTGGGCAAGATTCACCTATGGTGGCTCAACGGGTGGCTGGGAGGCCCTGGCAGTACAGGTCAAGTATCCTGACCAGTACAATGGCTGTTATGCGGCATGCCCGGACCCGATTGATTTCAGAGCTTTTACAACCGTAAATATTTATGAAGATAAGAATGCATATTGGTACGACAGTCAGTTTAAAAAACTGCCCAGGCCCGGCCACCGTGATTATCTGGGGCAAATATCAGCCACAGTAGCTGAAATGAACATGCGGGAGCTGGCGTTAGGCACTAAAACCAGAAGCGGCCAGCAGTTTGATATCTGGGAAGCAGTGTATTCTCCCATTGGCAAAGATGGTTACCCCAAAAGAATATGGGATAAACAAACCGGCGTGATAGATAAAGAGGTAGCCAATTACTGGAAAGAAAACTATGACCTTGCCTATATTATGAAGCGTGACTGGGCAAAAAACGGTGAAAAATGGAAGGGCAGAATCCATATTTATTGTGGCGATATGGATAATTACTATCTCAACAATGCCGTGTATCTGGCCGAAGAAATGTTGAAGGGGGTATCTAACCCCGCCTATGACGGAGAAGTGGATTACGGCGACAGAGCCGAGCATTGCTGGAATGGCGACCACACACAGCCCAATTATATTTCAAGATTACGTTACCACCGTATGTTTATACCCAAGTGGGCAGAAGAAGTAAAGAAAACAGCGCCTAAAGGTGTAGACTTAAAAAGCTGGAGATACTAATATTCATATTGTGGGTCAACCGCCCACAATATTTAATATGCCTTCCTCATAAATTTTTATTACTTTTGGCGTTCTATTATTATTACAATAATTTAATCGAATAGTAAAAGAATTACAGGTGATAAAGTTAGAAGGCAAACTGGCAAAATATAAAGAGCTGATTTCGTATTTTTTTATCGCATGCTCTGGTGTAATGGTACAATTAATTGTAAGTTCTATTACACAGAACTTCTTTGGGTTTTCGTTTCAGCTATCAATTGCCCTTGGTTATGTTATCGCTTTTATCATCGGTTTTTTTCTCACCAAAATTTTTGCTTTTAATCAAAGGCATTCAAAAAACTCTTTTCGCGAGGGCATCAAATTTCTGTTAGTCTCTCTTATTTCGGGTATTATAACAGTTAAAGGAGCTTACTATTGCCTGCACATTTTAAGAGAATATACCATTTTTGAAAAAGAACAGCTTGTTTTTGGTAAAAGTATAGATTTTGGAGCGCTTATTTCTCACTTCTTTGGTATGGGTATGAGCTTCGTGGTCAACTTCGTATCGCATAAGCACTTTACTTTCAGAACAACCGGATTGTACCACAATTTCAAGCTGTTTTTTAAAGGAAATTAAGTAGATTTCTGATTGGGTTAGTTTTTATTATTCTAGTTTCAAATTGCTCTTCAATGACTCGCGGAGTATCACTCCGCGGAACTAATGCGAAGCATCGCTTCGCAATACGTTAAAATTCATCTTTCAGTTTATCATACAGGCGTTCAAACTTCTCATGAATACGTTGGTATTTTTCGCCCGCCCCGGTATCAGGCAAAAACACCTTTCCTTCAGCCGTTCCCCCCGCTTCTTCTGTAATTCCCAAAGCCTGCATGGCCAGTAAAGCAGCTCCCCAGGCCGACCCCTCCACGGTCTCGCATACAACTACTTTTTTCTGAAAAATATCAGCCACCAGCTGAAGCCAGAAGTCGCTTTTAGCAAATCCGCCGCTGGCAAATATTTCATTAACAGGCTGCTGCTCCATCAGTATTTTACCAATAGAATACACATTCAGTATCAGGCCTTCCATTACGGCTCTTACCAGATGTGCCTGTTTATGCGTAATGCTCAGGCCGAAGAAAACGCCCTTAGCTTCGGCATTCCATACCGGCGCTCTTTCTCCTAAAATATATGGCAAAAACAACAGGTCTGCGCTGCCCGTTTCCAGCTTTTGCGCTTCTGCTATTAACTGGGCTTTGGTATTTTTTGATATCAGTATCTGTTCTTCCAGCCATTGGAGCACAATGCCCCCGTTGTTGGTTGCGCCGCCTATGATATACTGGTTTTCTGAAAGGTAAAAATTAAAAGTACGCATTTGGGGGTCGGTGTAAGGCAGTGGCACGCACATTCTTACGGCACCGCTGGTACCCATTGTAAATGCCATCTGGCCGGGTTTCATAGCGCCAGAACCCAGATTGGCCAATGGGCCATCTCCTGCACCAATCACGTAATTGACTAATGGCAGCGATGGATTGCTCTCGTTTCTTCTGATATGAGTAGTAGCGACCAATGCAGGAAGTTGTGTCTCAGAAATACCCAGTATCGACAAAGCCATGCTGTCCCAGGCCATTTCTTTACAATTGAATAATCCACTGCCTGATGCCAGCGAATAATCAATGGTGTAATCGCCGAACAGCCGGAACCACAGGTATTCTTTAATACCGATGAACTGATGCGTACGCCTGTAAACATCCGGCTCGTTTTCTTTCAGCCACAATATCTTGCTGAAAACCGAGAACGGGTGTATGGGGATGCCCGTTCTATGATAAATTTCTTGCCCGGTTTCAGTAGGTTTTAATTGCGCAGCCAAATCGGTGGCGCGGTTATCAGCCCACAGAATCAGATTGGTGAGTGGCTTACCCGATTCGTCAACAGCAATCAACCCGTGCATGGCCGACGAAAAAGAAATGATGCATTTTTCGGCAATAGCAGGCGTTACAACTACATTGAGTGCCTCCTTGAATGCCTCATAGATTTCGTCAGGGTTTTGCTCGCTCCAGTTAGCTTTTGGGTGGGTCATTCCATAGCCACTGCTGTATTGGTTCAGTACATTGCCGGCTCTGTCAAATACAACGGCTTTAGTAGTGGTAGTGCCTACATCAATACCAATAAAATATTCTGTTACAGTGTTTGTCATGTCCTGTACTTACCCGTTCGCTTTTTCTACGGCATGTCCGCCAAATTCATTTCTAAGAGCTGCAACCACTTTACCCGAGAAGGTATCTTCAATTTGTGAACGATAACGCATCAGTAACGACAAAGCAATAACAGGTGTCGGCACACCTAAATCAAGCGCGGTTTCAAGTGTCCATTTGCCTTCACCTGACGAGTGCATAATTCCCTTGATCGCATCCAGGTGCGGGTCTTTTCTGAACGCGTTTTCAGTAAGCTCCATCAACCAGCTTCGTACTACTGAGCCGTGGTTGAACAACTTGGCAACAGCTTCAAAATTAATATCGTATTCCGACCGCTCAAAAACCTCAAAGCCTTCGGCAATGGCCTGCATCATACCGTATTCAATACCATTATGTACCATTTTTACAAAATGCCCGCTACCGGAAGCACCTGTGTAGAGGTATCCGTTTTCCAGTGAAATATCTTTAAACACGGCTTCAACGTATTCAAAAGTTTGTTTGTCGCCACCAATCATGGTGCAGGCGCCATTTAAGGCACCGCTGGTGCCACCGCTGGTGCCGCAATCGAGGTACTCTATGCTTTTTGATTTTAAATAATTATATCGACGAACCGACTCTTTGAAGTGAGAGTTACCGCCGTCAATCACGATGTCGTCAGGAGACAGGTAATTCAGTAACTCTTCAATAACGCTGTCTACTATGTCTCCTGCCGGTACCATTAGCCATATCACTCTTCGGCCTGTCAGCTTCTCACATACCTCTTTAAGCGTATAGGCAATGGTTATGCCGCCTTCTTCTCCTATTTTTTTAACCGATTCTGTGTTTACATCCTGCGCAACTACGTCGTAGTTATGATTTCGTAAGTTAAGAGCCAGGTTATAGCCCATTTTACCCAGGCCGACAATTCCGATTTGCATATATTTATTACCCTTGCAGGTTGGTTTAAATGATAAAATAATTTCAGATTTATTAATGCTTTGCAGAGAAAAGGCATTATCAGGGCAGATGACCATGATAATGCCCAAAGCTACGAAATTTTATGTTTGAGATACATAGTTAGTTAAACGGAAATAGCGTAATTGGAAAACATAGTAGTATTTAAAGGCTGTATGTCAGTAGTGTAATTAATAGTGTAATGTTTTATGTAATAATACATTGGTGTATGTATTGTTTAATCGCTAAATTGCTAAAGATAACCTACTAATATACAGATGAAACAACGCTTGACGTCGCTAGACGTTTTCAGGGGCATGACTATTATGCTGATGACTATTGTGAACAACCCGGGCGACTGGGGGCACATCTATCCACCTCTGGAACATGCCGAATGGCACGGATGCACACCTACCGACCTGGTGTTTCCGTTTTTCCTGTTTATAGTGGGGGTGTCTACGGTTTTGTCAATGCCGGTCAAGCGCTTTGATGGCGTTGTTTTCGGGCGGATAATTACCCGCACGCTCAGGATATTTCTTTTAGGTTTGTTCCTTAACTTCTATTCTAAAATACATATTGGTGAGCTGGCCGGCGTATCGCTTATGCTGGTTCGTTTAGGCTTAACCGCCATTATTACCATAGCGCTTTTGGGCGAGTATAACAGGCAAAGGCAATTTGTGGTAGCCACTGCTTTATTCTTACTGATGATTATACTGGCTTTTGTGGCAGAAGATTTCAGCACCGTTCGCATACCAGGTGTATTGCAGCGCATAGCTCTGGTGTACCTGATAGTATCGGTTTTCTATGCTACCACCGAAACCCCCGTGCATATAGCCGTTGCTTTGGTGTGTTTGTTGGGTTACTGGGCATTAATGAGTTTGGTGCCTGTGCCGGGTATAGGTGAAGCCAATTTTGAAAAAGGAACTAATCTGGCTGCCTGGCTGGATAACGTCTTGCTGCCGGGGCACTTATGGAGTGTTTCCAAAACCTGGGACCCGGAAGGGATTTTGAGTACCATACCAGCCATTGCAACCGGGATAGCAGGTGTTTTAACCGGAAAAATGCTAACAACAGTGCGCTTTACGAGCGAGAAAAAAGCATTGTATTTGTTATTAGCCGGATTGTCCGGTGTGGGCATAGGCTTATTGTGGAATATGGTTTTTCCTATCAACAAGGCTTTGTGGACAAGCTCTTTTGTTTTTTATACAAGTGGTTGGGCTTTAATAACACTGGCCATACTATATTATATAGTTGATGTTCTGGCTGTGAATTTCTGGACAAAGCCCTTTGTGATTTTTGGTGTAAACCCAATGGTTGTTTTCTTCTTTTCTGGTATAGTTCCAAGGGCGTTTGATGCCATCAAGATTCCGCTAAACGGTAAGGCTGCTAATGACTACCCTGGTTTAATATCATGGCTTTATGATTACAACATTGCATCTTTATTTAGCGAGCCCAAAAATGCCTCGCTGGCAGGTGCGCTGATTTATCTGCTGATATGGTATGTTATGCTGCTTTATTTTTACAGAAGAAAATTAATTTTTAAAGTTTAAATTTGTTTTTTAGTGAGTAAATTTATCTATTAATCAACCTAATTATTGAACATGAAAAAAATACTGATTGCGGCCTTCGCACTGTGTGTAATGAATGCATCTGCACAGAAAGGCAAATGGGTAAAACTATTTGATGGCAAGACAACCACCGGCTGGCATAACTGGCATGGCACCGGCGTTAAAGGCTGGCATGTAATGAACGGCACACTGATGACCCACGGCAAAAGCGGAGATCTGGTGACTGACAAAGAATATGAAAACTTTGAGTTAGAATTTGAATACAAAGTGGCTCCTAAGGGTAACAGCGGTATTATTTATAAAGTAATTGAAAAACCTGAATCAAGTGCCTCATATATGTCTGGCCCCGAGTATCAGATAATTGATGACAGCGGGTATCCGGCCAAGTTGAAAGATACCCAGAAAACAGCTGCCAATTATGATATGCAGCCAGCCAACGATTTTACGGTAGTAAAACCTGCCGGCGAGTGGAACACCGGTAAGATTATTGTGAAAGATAACCACGTTGAGCACTGGCTGAATGGCAAAAAATTGGTAGAGTATGAGTATGGCAGTACAGACTGGATAGCAATGGTGGCCAAAAGTAAATTTGCTGACGCAGAATACGCCAAGCCCCATGCAAAAGGCAAAATTGCCCTGCAAGACCATGGCGATATGATTTCATTTAAATCGATACGTATCAGAGAGCTATAAAAATAACAGAAGAGGTGGGTAAAAGCCCGCCTCTTCTGTTATACAGCGGTTTTTGCTGATTCAGAATTTATAAGTTATACCTACTGACGAATAAGGGGCGCCCAGTTCCATATATATGCCCAGCTTGCTCTGAAAATAATACCTGCCCCCCACAAATATTCCTACAAGGCCCTTTGTCTGGTTTTGTAAATAGCTTTCAGCTCTTAAACCAACCAGTATTCCGGCATAAGGGTCAAAATCTTCATTATTTGTTTGCATAGTCTGATTAATGAGCTTGCCAGCATGAAACGCACCGCGGGCACTTAAACTTACAGAACTTCTGGTGCCTCCAATGTAATTCTGTGACGTAAAAGCCCCCATGGCTCCCACACTCAGATATTCGTGCACTCTGGCATCAAAAGATGCTCCCACGCCTGTTCCATATCCGAAAAACAATCCGGCATTAAGGGTTTTCGGCCCGTTGTAAAATCCCTGTGCCTGTAAACTGCGTATTGATAAAAAGGAAAGAAAACACAGCATAGCTGTGGTAATTATTTTTTTCATAATCTCAGATTTTAAAGTGGCTCATAACGGCTGGTAATTGTTATCATTTTTACAGGTAACGGCTTGCCAATTTGTTTTGTTTTTTGCATGCTTGCATAAATTTATGAGGTTTAAGTAGCCTCTGCATAATACGACCTTTGCTGCCTGCATAAAGCCTACAATTTGTTTACAGGTTGTTTCAGGCTTCTCGGTAAAATGGATTCTTAATCAATAGATAATATCTGAAAGATACCTTGCTTAAAATAATTATTCAATTTTTGTAGGGGTAATGCTATTCTTGGTTGTCTGGAAGCAGAGGCCAGATTGAAACTTCCTTGCATGCTGATTATTGGTAACGGTTTAGAGATATAAACCATAATGAGCCATAAAATGTAAATGGTATATATTATGTATCAAGAGGAAGCCCAAGCCTCATATAACATAAACATAAAAAGATGGAGACCAGAAACCATCATAAAAAACGGGGCGTTTTCCGAAAAGCCTGATGAGTAGGAGCCAAATTTTAATTATTAAGTATTACTATGAAAAGATTTTTTTTACTGGCCATTACTGGCCTGATGATGACAAGCTGCGCAACTATCTTTACAGGCACAAAAGACAGAATTACCTTTAACAGTACACCGTCTGGTGCAACAATCTACAAAGATGGCATTGAACTATGTAAAACGCCATGTACAGTTAATATGAAAAGAAGCCTGAACGATACAGATGTTGAATACAAACTTGATGGCTACGAAACCAGATTGATTACGCTTGACAAAGAATTTAATGTGGTAAGTGTCTTGAATCTTGGCAATTTATTGGGTTGGGGTATCGATGCGTTGTCTGGGTCTGTATTGAAATATGACAGAAAGGTGTATGACATTACATTATCTAAAAACAACAAAACTGCCATGTTGAATCCAACAAGAATTGATATCGACTCGAAGAAAAATGTGGTTGAGTTGTATGTTGTAAGCAAGTAATTTGATGCAATGCCCGCTGCCGGTATTGTTATAAACACCCCTGAAACAGCTGATAAAGGCTTTTCAGGGGCTTTTTTATGCAGTAAAATCTTTTATATGTAAACAGATTTACTTTGAAACTACATCGAGCAGCTGATTGTAAACTTTTGCTCTTCGTTTTTTCTTCTGATTTTCTGCAATAATGGCAGCTTTATTGTAACCACCCATGTAGTATCGCTGAAACCACGGAACCATGGTAATGAAAACATCAAACCGTGCAGCGCTATTAATCGCCGTAAGTACTCCCCAGGTGATAATGCCTCCGGTGAGCAAAAAAGAATTAAAGCCGTTTTTTACATCTCCGGCATAAAACTGCCCTAATCCGGGTAGAATCATACTCAGAGTCTGAGCAGTTTTAGGGTTGAGCCGACTGATTTTCTCATTTTTTGCAAACAACTCAAGTATCTTCTGCTTCGCTTCCAGGTCTGTTGAATCAATCAGGCTTATAAATTCCTTTTTTGCCTCTTCGTATCGGTCTGTTGAAAAATGAAGAACAGCCGCATAAAAAGTTTTTCGCCTTTTTTGTGATTCGCTGAGGTTTTCTGGTAAGCTGAATAGTTCTATCTCGGCATATTGAAAGTTATTAGTCAGTAAAAAACAAGAAAGTTTCCTGAACAGAATCTCTGCTTTCAGGCTATCAGTTTTTTGCTGATAAAAAGCCAGCTCATAGTAATCGGCGGCTTCTTCAAAGTTTTGGGTTGCATAGAGGCAATCGGCAATGTTTTTATAACATTGCTTTCTGAACTCCTCTTTTTTATCAAAGAAAATAACTCTTCTATAAGTATTGGCTGCGCCGTCAAAGTCTCTCTTTTCATAGAGCTGATTAGCAAAGTCAAACGTCTCTTTCAGATTTTGTGCCCAGAGCAGGTTTGGGATTGTCAGACAAACAGTTGCCAGAAGCCTGACTATAAATTGATGTGGTTTTGGAACCGGCATAATTAATAAGGTAAAGAATAATCAGAAATAACTGTTGAATAAATTGTCAATACGATTTCTGAAGGTCTGCCGGCTTTTTTTGTTGTAATTTTTAGCAGAAACCACCGAGCCATGAATATTGCCCAGATAAAAGCCCAGGCCAACGGTGCCATATATCCAACCGCGTGTACTGTTTACACCGCTTTTATTAAATCCGCGGATGGACTGAAAAGCCATAGTGCCTACAAAAAACATAGAAACGATGCCGTCTTTCCAGTCTTTGGCATAAAAACGGCCTGTACCCGGCACCACCGCCGACATGATACCTGCCAAAGCCGGGCTTTTGGTTTTAACTTTAACAGCCTGAGCCGCCAGTGTTTTATAATCATAGGCCAGTTGGTGGTCGTTGTCTTTCAATGTTGCAAGTATCTCATTGGCTTCTTTATAATCGTCCTTCAAAATCTCAGCCGTAGCCTGCAGAATCAGTTTATCTGGCTGAGATAGCCTTTTGTTAATTGCCCAGAAGTTTCCGGCCGTTTTAAAGTCATTCCTGAGTAGTAAAATTCTGCTATATTCAATGGCAGAAGGTGCTGGCATCAATGAAAGGTCAGGGTATAATTGTCTTCCTCGGGCCACAGCGTCATCAAGTTTGCCTGAGCGCCTGTACATAGTTAAAAGTGAAGTTTTGAGCGAGTCGTTCTGCGGCTGCATAAAAGTCAGTCGTTCAAACTCTCTTGTCGCTAATTCATATTGACCGGATTTAGAAAGATATTCGGCAAATTTTTTGGAATTATCGTAGTTGTAAAGGTCTTGTGCAGAAATATGTATGAATCTTAGAGAGAGCCAAAATAATAATAATAGTCTTTTCATCAGGTTAGGGTTTATCAATCAATAACTTTGCCTTCATGTCCACTTCATACTTGGTTGGGCTTAATCCATTGCAACGGGTAAGTCTGTCCATTGTTCTTACGCCGCCCATTACCAGACCATATTTTTTGACCGACAAAATTCCGTACTCAGAGCAAGACGGCGTAAAAGTGCAAGAAGTCATGTCCTGAGAAGAAAAAAAGGTTTTATAAAACAAAAACAGCCCTGAAAACAGATATTGTACCTCGTTTTTATTGCCAGTAGCCTCTTTATAGGTTTTTTTAGGTGGTTGTTGCATAACGCCTCTGAGCAGATTTATTTCATCTTTACTTTGGGCTTTTACCAGACCCGGGCAAAGCAGGAACAGGAATAATACGATTATAAAGTTTGTCTTCGCCATTTTCGTCTATATAAATATTTTTGTAGGTAGTTTGCTGAATATTCTGTGTGCCGTCGGCATTGTATGCAATTTGTGTAACCTGCCTCGGGAAAACCACACCTTTAATGTTAACATAATCTTTAAAAAACTGCTGGCTTAGAAGCTTATCTGTCACATCATAAAATGCAATGGCATCTAATTTTTTATCAATATTTGCCATTTTTATTTTACCCATAGTTTTCTGTAGCTTTTTTTCGGTTACTTTCCATGTTGTAATTACTTTGCCACTTTTATCTTTTTCTACTTTTTCAACTTTGTAAAGGCCATTTACTTTGCCAGAATTGATACCATAATCTGCCAGTCTGCCGGTTAAGGCCAGGTGAAAAATAGAGAATTCGTTCATGATGGTTATATTTTGAGTACCCATCAGCGAATCTTTTTTATTGAGCTTAAATAAGGTGGTATCTTTGATAATGATTGTTTCTTCCTGCGGAAAATGAAGTTTGTAAGTAAGGCTTAAAGAGGGTTTGTCGTAATAAACTTTACCTACTGTAAGCCGATAGGCTCCTGTGGCCAATTTATCTTTAATTGATACATCGGCTTTCAGACGGTAAAACTCCTGAGCAAAAGAGAGTCGGACGCCCAACGCAAAAAGCAAAAGAAGTAGTTTTTTCATAAGTTACGTGAAATTAAAAAGCGAAAGCTCAACAAGCTGTTGAGCTTTCGACTATTGAAATTGTCAAATAAAATACTTGTTAATTTGCGGCAGCGGCAGCTATAACTACCCAGTAAACAATCCAAAGGGCGGTCCAGGTTAAACAACCATATAATGCCATTTTGGTTTGAGCCTTATCTTTGTCAGTTATAATATAAACAAGCAAAACACCAATTAAACCTAATACACAACCCCACCAGAATGCCGGAATGTTCAATGGCAAGTCGTCAACTGCAAGACTGGTTGTGGCTTTTGTATCAAGATTCAGATCTTTTACCAATTCAGTTTCTTTTACGTCTTCAAACGTTGTGCCTTCATTGGCATTTACAAATGCTTCAAGTTTGTTTAGTTTTTCAAACTCTGCATCAATGCTCTTGTCATTGTAATTTAATACTTCTGCCGTAGCAGTAGCAATAGATTGCGAGGCAGGAACAGTTACTTCATTTGAGGCTGCTAAGGTTTCTGTCGGATTCGTAACAGAAGTAATAATTTCTTCGTTATCCACTACCCTTGCCGCGGGCAAAGCAGAAGTCTGTTCTAAGGCAGGAGTGTAACTTTTAGTGGTTTTTGTGTAGGTGTAAGTGTCAGCTTTTCCTTGTTGAACATAAGCATATTGCTTTTTTTGACATGCCAGAAACAAGAGAGATAGGGCAGCTGCGAAGATAATTGGTAATGTTCTTTTCATTTACTTAAGGGATTTAAATGGTCACAAAATATTAACTTTTCTGAGTGCAATATACTAATTCAGATTAATGAAAGTACATTTTATTGAAACTTTTCTATTTAACGTTAGCTTAGTAGACTAGCGAAAGTTTTTTATGAATCTTTTTAAATTTAGTCTGTTTTTTAAGATTAAAGAAACTGTTTATAAACATGCACATTATCTTACCATAAATTCCCTTGCTAATTTCTTGCATTTTTGGTTTTTACTGAAAAAACTTATAATTTTGCACCCCGAAAGTAGCTACTAAGGCTTTTTTCTTACAAAATCAATAGCTTACTGTTGATAAATCTTTTTAGAAACTCTTTATATTATATAAAATCATGAATATTACAGCAGCAGATGTAAATAAACTCCGTCAGATGACAGGAGCTGGTATGATGGACTGCAAAAAAGCTTTAACAGAAGCTGAAGGCGATTTCGATAAAGCCGTTGAGATTCTTCGTAAAGCTGGTCAGAAAGTAGCAGCTAAACGCGCTGACAACGAAACTAAAGAAGGTATTGTTTTAACAAGTGTTAGCGCAGACGGTTCAAGTGCAACCATCATGGCGCTTGCCTGCGAAACCGAGCCTGTTTCTAAAGTTGAGGCTTTCCGTACATTGGCAGAAGAAATTCTTCAGGCTGGTGTTACCAACAATATTAAAGACAAAGAAACGCTATTGAGCACTACTTTGGCGGATGGCCGCTCGGTAGATGAAAACATCACAGAATTGATAGGTAAAATCGGAGAAAAATTAGTGATTACCGATTACGCTACGCTTGAATCAGCTCAGGTGGTTTCATACAACCACTCAACAGGTAAACTGGGTGTATTGGTAGCTTTTGATAATACTCAGGGAACTGACGTAACTGAAGTCGGTAAAGATATTGCCATGCAGATTGCAGCTATGAAACCCGTAGGTCTTGATAAAGATGATGTAGATCCGGCTGTTGTTCAGAAAGAAATTGAAATCGGTATGGAAGTAGCTCGTCAGGAAGGTAAACCAGAAGCAATGCTTGAGAAAATTGCGATGGGTAAACTTGGCAAATTCTACAAAGAAAACACTTTGTTGAACCAGGAGTTCGTAAAAGACAGCTCTGTTACCATTGCTCAATTACTTGAAAATACACAAAAAGGTTTGAAAGTGACAGCGTTCAAACGTGTACAAATCTAATTTGTCACACGATTCAGAATCGTTGTTTTTGAAATTGACCCCTTTCTTCGGATAGGGGTTTTATTTTTTATGAGAGTAAGTGAATATATAAACGCGGAACGGCTGCCAATCAGGAGTTTTGAAATGCAGGCTGATTTAGATAAACAGTTTTTGTAGATTTGTAAATAACAGTGTAAAGTCTTTCTGGTATTCAGGCGCGGGATTTAACAAACAAGACTTTAGTAAATAATAAACAATGGAATTACCTGAAGCTTTTGCGCTGCAAATGCAGACCATTTTGGGCGACGAACATGAGGCATTTTTGAAGAGCCTCTCAGAACCCACGCCCGTTACTATCAGGTTGAATGATAGAAAGAAAATAGCAGAACCTGTGGCATCTGCTGGTAAAGTTCAGTGGCTTACTGATGCTGCTTACTTGCCCGAAAGGCCTGTTTTTACGCTAGACCCTGCCTTCCATGCCGGTGCCTATTACGTGCAGGAGGCCTCGTCTATGTTTGTAGCTGAGGCGGTGAAGCAAACAACCGATTTAAACCATTCGTTGCGTGTAATGGACCTATGTGCCGCACCGGGTGGTAAAAGTACATTACTGGCTTCTTTAATCAATGATAAAAGTCTGTTGGTTGCTAATGAGGTAATCAAAAGCAGAGTAGGGGTTTTGAAAGAGAACCTTGAAAAATGGGGCTTCCCGAATTATGTGGTAAGCAACCATGATCCTGAGGAAATGATTGATCTGGAAGGCTTCTTTGATGTGGTGCTAACGGATGCGCCATGTTCAGGCGAAGGGCTATTCAGAAAAGACCCCAAGGCTATGAACGAATGGTCGGAGAATAGTGTGCAGATTTGTAGTGCCCGCCAAAAACGGATTCTACAGGCAGCAGCCATGCTGGTAGCACCGGGGGGTATATTGTGTTATTCAACCTGCACCTATAATGAAAAAGAAAACGAGCAGAATGCCCATTGGTTAACCCAGATAGCCGATTTTGAATCTGTTAAGCTAAACATACCTGCCGAATGGGGCATTGCAGAAAAGAAATACGGGTATCAGTTCTTCCCACATAAAGTAAAAGGAGAAGGATTCTATCTGGCGGTTTTCAGAAAAACCAGAGGGAAAAAATTGGAGGGCAGCGGTAAGGTAAAGCTGAACCGTGTGCCACAGAAAAAAATAGATGTTTTGAAAGAATGGCTTCAGGAACCGACAGCCTTCGAGTATTTTGAAAAGCCTGACGGACAAATAGTAGCCATACCTGGAGCACTGACCAGCGATTATGCTATTGTTTTCAGGGCTTTGCAGAAACGCTCTTCCGGTTTAGAGATTGGGCAGTTTAAGGGTAATGACTTCATCCCGAGTCATGATTTAGCCCTTAGCACAGCCATTGCCAAAAATTTACCTGCCATTGAGTTACCCAAAGAAGAAGCGCTAAAATTCCTTAAAAAAGAAAACCTGACTATCGACTTCTCTGACCAGCCCAAGGGTTGGCTTTTGGCTCAATATCAGGGTTTGAATCTCGGCTTTATGAAGGTAATCGGTGACAGAGTGAATAATTATCTTCCTAAAGAATGGCGTATCAGGATGGAGATACCTGAGTAGGCTATAAAAGACCTAAGCGATTGCCCCGTTTAGGTCTTCTATTTCAAATATACTTCTTCATCAAATAATCAGTCTGATTGTCATCTCCCAATACAAATGAGTGTTCACCAAAGCGTTCATAGCCCATCTTTTCATAGAAGCGCATGGCATTATGATTGTGTTCCCAAACACCCAGCCAAATTACATTAAAACCGTTTTCTTTTGCCCAGTCAGTGCAGAAGTCAATTAGTTTTCGGCCTAGCTGCATCCCATGAAAAACTTTTCGCACATATATTCTTTCTATTTCTATGGCATGTTCTCTCTCTAAACCCTTGGCAGAGTGATTCCTGACCAGTTTTACAAAAGCCGTTAGATTATCACCATCCTCGCAAACCACATACTGATTAGCAGGGTCTTTTAATTCCTTTTCTATCTGCTCAATGGTGAAGTTCTTAGCCACATGCTTTTCCATATTTTCAGCAGTATTATACTCTGTATAAGTATCGCGGAAAGTAGTTTCTGAAAGTTCGCGTAAACGGGGCGCATCGGTAATAGTAGCCAGTCTTATTAACATACAGTTGAATAACATTTATTAGAAGAAAAAGTATTGTGTTACGTTCCGCTATCAGGTTTTATATGTAAACCCTGTTTAGATGTTTATATTTCAGATTTAGCTTTACTTCCTACCATGATAAATACCCGAAATCAGTAGTCAAAATTATAGTTTTTAATGTATTAAAATATAAGAAAATGTTTACTTTTAAGCAATAAACCTAAGCCCTAAAAAAATGAGTGAAAGTACGCCTTCACAACGACTTTATTCCCTGGATGCACTGCGCGGTTTTGATATGTTCTGGATAATGGGTGCAGAAGATTTTTTCCATGAATTAATGGTGGCCACCAAACACCCTGCGGCTATCTGGATAGCCACCCAGCTTTCGCATGTAGAGTGGAACGGCTTCCGGTTCTATGACCTCATCTTTCCACTGTTTCTGTTCATGTCTGGCGTTTCCACACCTTACTCTGTAGGCCGTGAGCTGGAAAAAGGAACCGACAAATCTAAACTCCTTCAAAGGATAATCAAAAGAGGGCTTATTCTGGTTGTATTGGGTATCATCTATAATAACGGCTTACATATTAAGCCACTGGCCGAAGTGCGTTTCCCGAGCGTTTTAGGGCGCATTGGCATAGCCTATATGTTTGCCTGTATTATTTACATATACGCCAGCCAGCGGTTTCAGTATGTCTGGTTTGTAGGTATATTGATAGGCTACTGGCTGTTGCTGAAATTTACCTCAGCGCCGGGCTTCCCGATGGGTGATTTATCAATGGAAGGAAACTTTGCCTCTTGGGTAGATAGAACCATTCTTCCCGGGCGATTACACCGGGGCATTCATGACCCCGAGGGGCTTGTATCGGCCTTCCCGGCCATTGGCACAGGTTTACTGGGCATTTTTGCAGGCAATTTTTTGAAAAACAGTACTCTTGATATTAAAAGAAAAGCGCCATCGTTGGCGTTGGCCGGGGTTGTTTGTCTCATTGTGGGTGGTTTCTGGGATTTATTCTTTCCTATCAACAAGAATCTATGGACAAGCTCTTTCGTACTCTATGTGGGTGGCTGCAGCCTGCTTTTGCTGGCTGTGTTTTATTTTATAATTGATGTGTTGGGGTATCGCCGATGGGCCTTTTTCTTTATGATAATAGGTGTAAACTCTATCCTGATTTATATGTCGGGAAAATTCATTGACTGGTACTATACCTCAAAAGGGGTTTTTCAATGGATGGCCGATTTAGCCGGTGAGCATTATTATGAGGTAGTGTTGGCAGGGGGCATTATTGCAGTTAAATGGGGTTTCCTTTGGTTTATGTATCGTAACAAAATATTCCTGCGAGTATAGTTCAGCATCTGGCAGAACCTTAAAACAAAAGCGACTGCAAGCCTTCAACTTGTGTCGCTTTTATTGTTTATTGCCAACGGAAATTGTTTGAATCCGCTGTCTGCACCCATTAAAAAAAACGGAAGTGATTTCTGTTTTATACCTTCTTAATTATCTCTGCCAAAACAAAACTCCCAATCAAAATCGCAAAAAACACAAGTGCCAGCATCGGGTTATAAATAATCATGGCCATTAAGGCAATAGAAGCAATAACCAAAGCAATGAGAGGTGAAACCGGATACAATGGTACGCGGAATGGTCTGGTTAATTCTGGCTCTTTTTTACGCAGCACCAGCAGAGAAACCACCGAGAAAATATACATGGTTAAAGCCCCAAATGCCGAAAGAATGATGATGTCGGCCGTAGAGTTGGTTAGCAGTGCCAGTACACCCAATACCATATTAACCAATAATGCATTGGCAGGGGTTTTAAACCGGTTATTTACTCTGCCCAGAAAACCGGGGGCATTGCCTACCCGGCCAAACTCAAAAGTTGAGCGCCCGGCAGCCAAAACCAAGCCATGGAAAGACGCAATCAGTCCGCAGGTACCAATACCTACAATTAATTGATAAACACCGCTGTTGCTACCAATTACTTGGCTCATAGCCATTGGCAGTGGCGAGTCAGAAGCGCTTCCGTCAGCATTATAAACGATAGTTTCCCAGCCGTTTACGCCCACAGCAGCCAGAAAAGTAAGCAGGCACAGTACCACGAGGGTTGTCATGGCCGAACCGAAACCCCAGGTGATATCTTTTTGAGGATTCACCGATTCTTCTGCTACATTGGCCAGGCCTTCAATACCCAGAAAAAACCAGATAGCAAACGGCAAGGCCGCAAAACTGCCCGACCAGCCGTTGGGTAAAGCATTTACCCGCAGGTTTTTAAACTCAAAATCCGGAAAAACCACAACCCAGAATATTATCAGCCCCAATACGGCCAGTATGGTAATAACCAGCTCAAATGCAGATGCCAGTTTAGTGCCGAGTATATTCAATAACGTAAATAGAATATACGCGGTTATGGCAATGCCTGTAACTGAAAACTGCGGAAATATAACATGGAAGTAAGAACCTATACCCACTGCAATGGCAGGGGGGGCGAAAAGAAATTCAATGTTTTGAGACATCCCGGCCAGGAACCCCCATTTTTTGCCTAGTGCCCTGTTGGCGTAGTCGAAGGCCCCACCGGCCTTCGGAATGGCACAAGCCAGCTCAGCATAGCTCAAAGAAAAAGTAATATATAATATAATTACAATGAAGGTGGCAACTGCCATGCCTAATGTTCCGCCTTTTTCAAGGCCGAGATTCCAGCCAAAGTACATGCCAGAGATTACGTATCCAACGCCTAAACCCCACAATAGCGTAGGTGTAAGGCTTTTTTGCAGTTTTTCTTCTTGTGATGGTGCCATGTGTAAATTTATCAATTACTTCTAATAAAAGAAACGAAGGCATTTAAAAAAGACAATTTATTTTGGCAGTTTGGCCGGATGAACTTAAATTTGTGCAAATTTAAATACCATCATTATTAACATGAGAAAGTTGAGCGTGTTATCATTTGCAATTGTTGCTGTTTCGTTGGCTTCATGCAATTATCAAAAGACTAACAGAATTGAGCAAAAGGATGTCCGCAAGGGTGATGAGTGGGTTTATGGTGTAAGCCCCGATTCGGCCGCAAGACAGTTAAAGAATAAATATACGGCTAACCCTGACCTCGAGAAACGTGCCAACGAGATTCGCGAGAAGTTGTACGGGAAAACCGGAGCTTAATTATTAGCTCACAGTATAGGCATTTACAATTTGTATGGAGCTTCTGGCAATTCGTACTTTTGTAAAATGCCTATTTTTGTTTTTTGAACTTCACACTAAAAATTCTGAAATGAATATAGCGCTAGTAACCGGCTCGGCGGGTTTAATAGGAAGCGAATCTGTAGCTTTTTTTGCTGAAAAATTTGACTTGGTAATTGGGATAGATAATAATCTTCGTTCTTATTTTTTTGGTTCGGAGGCCTCAACAGACTGGAACCGTAACCGGCTGGAAGAGCAGTTTAGTAACTACAAACATTATAATGCCGATATCCGCTCGGAAGAACAAATCGGCAAGATTTTCGACGAGTACGGTCATGATATCAAGCTGGTTGTGCATACTGCCGCCCAACCCAGCCACGACTGGGCAGCGCGTGAACCATTTACTGACTTTACGGTAAATGCCAACGGCACACTTGTAATGTTGGAAATGACCCGCAGGCACTGTCCGGACGCTGTGTTTATTTTTACATCTACCAATAAAGTATATGGCGACACGCCAAACTACCTGCCATTGGTAGAGCTTGAAACCCGTTGGGAAATAGACCAGGCACACCCTTATTATAAAAATGGTATAGATGAGCTGATGTCAATTGACCACTCAAAGCACTCTGTTTTTGGGGCGTCAAAAGTAGCGGCAGATGTAATGGTGCAGGAATACGGCCGTTATTTCGGTATGAAAACCGCCGTTTTTCGTGGTGGTTGTCTAACAGGGCCTAATCACTCAGGGGCACAGTTGCATGGTTTTCTTGCTTATCTTATGAAATGTGCCATTACCGGAAACCACTACACCATTTTTGGTTACAAAGGCAAGCAGGTAAGAGATAACATTCATAGCTGGGACCTCGTGAATATGTTCTGGCATTTTTATAATGCGCCTCGCCCGGGTGAGGTTTATAATGCCGGTGGTGGCCGTTTTGCCAACTGTTCAATGACAGAGGGAATAGCCTTGTGTGAAGAAATAACAGGTAATAAAATGAATTACAGCTACGCAGATGATAACCGCAGCGGCGACCATATCTGGTATATTTCTGACCTTACCAAATTCAAGACGCATTATCCGGAATGGACCTGGAAGTATGACCTGAAAGAAACACTCACCCAGATGTTCGGCAACATCAGCAAGCGTGTTTAAGACGATATCAAACTAAAAAATCCTGATCTGTGAAGGTCAGGATTTTTTAGTTAATAAAGACTAAGATGATGATTACCTCATTCTATCGGCGTCTCTTACTATTTTCTCATCGCGGCGAATCAGACGGTTAGCTATCCAGTTGAATACCAGCGCAGCAAATGCTGCCCAGAAACCTATTCCAAACTCACCTTGTTGTTCGGGGGCAAAAAACTTGGTGCCTTCAAATTGTATAAGATACACCGTTGCTCCCAGCAAAGCGGCACCAATCAGCGAATTTAGTGCCACAAAAAGCATCTGCCGTACACGGTTCTTATACTGAAAAATAGTAAATATAGATACCCCGGCCGAAACAACAGCCAATATGGCAAGATAATATACCGGTTTGGCAATGGCTGCCAGGGTGCCTTTCATATGTGCCAGATAATAAGGGCTTAATATGGCTTCTTCTCCTGTACCTGCCTTATGCCATATCGGGGTAGCCATAAACAAAATCATACAAATAGCTGTAAGAAGCAATAACAAAGATTGGGGGCGTTGTAACATTTCAACAATACGTTAATAATTCAAAATTTAAAACTTCTGCAAAGGTAAAGAATCAGGCAAATCGTTTCCGATTCCTCCGTCTTTTTTTATTGATGGGTAAGCATCTTGATAATTTCACCGTGCTCGGGGTATTCAGATACCAGTTTTTCTCCGGTGCCGAGCTCAAAATCAGCAAAATCAAATCCGGGCGCTACTGTACAGCCAACCAGCGAAAAACCGTCAGTTTGTGCAGGTTTGCTGCCAAACCAAACGCCGGCAGGTACCACGGCCTGAAATACCTCGCCGTTTTCGGGGTTAGTACCCAGTTTCAGGGTTTGCACAAATCCCTGATTATCAATATAGAAAACATAAAGAGGTGAGCCATAATAAAAATGCCAGATTTCGTCTGACTTTATGCGATGGAGAGCCGAGAACTGATGGCCTTCAAGCAAAAAATAAATTCCGGTGCTGAAATTTCTGTCGCCTTCAAAACGTTTTGGAAGAGCATCTTGTCGAATGGTTTCGGCTGCACGGTAATTCTCGGCAAAGTAACCGCCTTCAGGGTGTGCCTGCATCTGATATTTTTCGATCCAATATTGAGCGGTTTTCATTATTAATGTGGAATTAGATGAACGAATATCTTAATTTTGGGCAAATATTAAAAAGAACCGGAGTCGTCAGAAAATCTTAATGAAAAGTAAATTTATAAAAATCCTTTCTATTGTCGGCGGAATCATCGTACTAAATGTGCTGGCGTCGTTCGTTTTTTTTCGTCTAGACCTCACCGAAGAAAAACGATATTCCATTTCTGACGCCACTAAAAGCCTGCTTGAAAACCTGGATAAGGAAGTATTGATAAAAGTTTATCTGGAAGGAACCGAGCTGCCCGGAGGATTTGAAAGATTGAAGCGAGCCGTAAATACTACTTTGGATGAATTCAAGGTGTATGGCGGTAAAAACATTGAGTTCAGGGCCATAGACCCCAACGCAGAAAATGACACCAAAAAACGTGAAGAGTTTTACGCCGAACTGATGAAACGGGGCATGCAACCCACACGCGTGGTTGATACCAAAGGCGGGCGTCAGGTCGAAAACATCATTTTCCCATACGCCGTAGTTACTTTTGAGGGTAAAGAGGTGCCGGTTTTGTTGTTAAAAGGTACCGAAGGCAGAACAGCACAAGAGAAACTGAATCAGTCGTACGAAAATGTTGAATATGAACTGGCAACGGCTATCAGAAAACTGACACTTAAGGAGAAGAAGAAAATAGGTTTGCTGACCGAGTTTACCAAACTACAGCCCGTTAATTTTGCTGATTTGATTACCTCGCTTCAGGAGCGTTACGAAATTTACATTGTTGATGCCAGGCTATCTCCAACTTTTGATGGCCTTGATGCGCTGATTTTACCCAAACCTGACTCTCCGATTGACGACAGCACCAAGTATAAAATAGACCAGTTTGTAATGAGTGGCGGGCGCGCCTTGTTTTTTGTTGATGGCCTTAAAGTAGATTCGGTAAGTCTGGAAAGTACATACGCCCAGCCACTGGAATTGAACCTGACCGACCTGTTTTTTAAATATGGTGTGCGTATCAATAGTAATATTGTGAAAGACGGAGCCAGTTCGGCGGCTATTCCGATGGTGGTAGGTAACATGGGCGACAAGCCTAATATTCAGCCCATACCATATCGTTATTTTCCGGTTATTAACAATTTTGGCAAAAGCCTCATAACCAATAATCTTGATTTGATTTTCTGTCGCTATGTAGCCTCTATTGATACAGTTAGCTCACCGGGTATTCAGAAAACCCCCTTGCTAATGACAACCCCCTACACAAAAGTACTCAATGCCCCTGCATTGGTTACCTACAACGAAGCACATACCGAAACCCAACAGGAAGATTATAACGCCGGCGTAAAAGTTATAGCCTATTTGCTGGAAGGCAGGTTTGAGTCGCTCTACAAGAACAGACTGCTGCCGTCAGACCCCAACTATAAAACATTTAAGGCCGAAAGCACACCTACTAAAGTGCTCGTTTGCTCTGATGGCGATTTAATTGTAAATGACATTAATCCTAAAACCGGTAATCCTTTGCCCTTAGGGTTTGATAAAACCACCCGGCATATTTTTGGTAACAAAGATTTTGTAATGAACGCCATTGACTACCTGATTGATGAAAACGGGGTGATTCAGGCACGTGGCAAAGAAGTAAAACTGCGCCCCCTTGATAAACTACGTACCCGCGACGAACGTACCCAATGGCAGGTTATTAATATTGGTTTGCCTTTGGCCTTATTAGCCTTGTTTGGTGTTCTTTTATTTGTGCTTCGCAAAAGAAAATTTGCTTCTTAAAGGGTAGTTAATTCTTAAAATCAAGTATTTATAAAAGTAGAGCCTCTTCAATTAAGTTTGGGTTTTTTTAGTGCGCCCGGTTACTGCAACAATTGATACTTTTCAAGTATTTTTCAGCAACTTTAGTTACATTAGGCTTTTATTTGGTGTCAGATGCAATTGGCCGGTCTTGTCTATTTATGGTTTGCGTTATTTTTTTGGCAAAGCTCATTTAGCAGATTCAGAAAGGCTCCTTTAATTATCCGATTAATCTTTAGCCTGTGCCCCTTGCCAACTATTGAAAACTAACCTGAATATGCCTGCAAATAATTTTAATATACAAGGGTTAACTGATGAGCAAGTACTAAAAGCCAGAGAGGCTTATGGTATTAACCAGTTAAGCTATAAGAAAGAAAACACATTCTTAGAAAATCTGCTGGGTATTTTTAAAGAGCCTATGCTCATTCTTTTACTGGTAGCCGCTTCTATTTATCTCATAAGCGGTAACGTGGGTGATGCGATTTTTATGACCTGCGCTATTATATTTCAGATTTCCATTTCTTTATATCAGGATTCAAGAAGTAAAAATGCACTTGAGAAACTGAAGGCGTTGTCGCAACCCAACTGCAAGGTTATCAGAAACGGCGAAATTGTTGAGATAAAAAGCGAATCGCTGGTAGTTGGTGATAGTCTGGTGGTAGAAGAAGGCACACTGATTACCGCTGATGGGGTTATTGTTCATTCAAATGATTTTTCAGTCAATGAATCTATACTGACGGGTGAGTCGGTGGCAGTGCTTAAAGATAAAACCACAGAAGATCACTTTGTTTACAGCGGCACAACGGTAGCAGGGGGTCTGGCTGTGGCAACTGTTACCGCTATTGGTAACGAAACCAGGCTGGGTAAAATTGGCAGTAGCCTGGAAGGCATAAAAGAAGAAAAAACACCATTAGAAAACCAGATTGCCAATTTTGTAAAAAAAATGGCAATGCTTGGGGCAGTAGTTTTTGTAATTGTGTGGGCCATTAATTTTATAAATACGCAACAGGTGCTTCATAGCCTGTTGCAGTCGCTCACGCTGGCCATGAGCATTCTGCCTGAAGAAATACCCGTTGCCTTTACCACTTTTATGGCTTTGGGCGCCTGGCGATTAATGAAAGAGGGTATTGTGGTAAAACAAATGAAAACCGTTGAAACCCTGGGTAGTGCCACGGTTATCTGTACCGACAAGACGGGTACGCTTACCGAAAACAGAATGAGCCTGGCAAAATTATACCTTTTGTCGGCAAACAGAATATTTGAAGCAGGCGATGTTTTGAACGAACAGGAAAAAGAACTCATGGCTGCGGCCATGTGGGCAAGTGAGCCTGTTCCTTTCGACCCTATGGAAATAGCGCTGCACAATGCCTATGGTGAGGTGGCGGCCATTGACGAACGCCCGGATTATCGGCTGGTTCATGAATACCCTCTGAGTGGTAAGCCACCCATGATGACACACATTTTTGAAAACAAGGCCGGTATAAGAAAGATAGCGGCCAAAGGTGCCCCCGAAGCCCTGATGAGCATTTCAGGCTTAACTGACGTTGAAACGAAACAGATTAATGAAGCCATAAATCTTTTGGCCGCCGATGGTTACCGTTTGCTGGGCGTAGCCGTAACCGAACACCCCGGTGATGTTTTCCCTGCTGCGCAGCAAGACTTTAAATTCAGTTTCAAGGGCATTGTGGCATTTTATGACCCACCAAAACCTAACATAAAAGAGGTTTTGGAAGGTTTTTATAAGGCCGGCATTGATGTAAAAGTAATTACCGGAGACAACTCGGCAACTACGGCATCAATTGCCAGGCAAATTGGCTTGAAAGGATTTGAAACCAGTATTACCGGCGACGAACTAATGGCTTTGACAGAAGATGAACTCAAAAAGAGTGTAATGGAGAACGCCATATTTACGCGTATGTTTCCGGAAGCTAAACTTAAAATTATCAATGCCTTGAAAGCCAATAACCAGATAGTGGCCATGACAGGCGACGGCGTAAATGACGGCCCGGCTCTGAAAGCGGCACATATCGGTATATCAATGGGAAAAAAAGGAACCGAAATAGCTAAACAGGCGGCGTCTTTGATTTTGCTGGAAGATGATTTGTCAAAAATGGTAGATGCCGTGGCCATGGGCAGAAAGATTTACGCCAATCTTAAAAAGGCTATCCAGTATATCATATCCATTCATATTCCAATAATTCTTACCGTGTTTATACCATTGGCGTTGGGGTGGGTGTATCCCAATATTTTTTCGCCGGTTCATATTATTTTCCTTGAAATCATCATGGGGCCCACCTGCTCAATTATATATGAGAACGAGCCAATGGAAAAAAACACAATGATGCAAAGGCCAAAACCAATGTCTGTTACGTTTTTTAACTGGAAAGAGTTATCCACCAGTATTGGGCAGGGATTAGTTATCACTCTGGGTACGCTGTGTACCTATGTATATGCCGTTCAGAACGGATACAGCGAAGCCCTGACCCGAACCATGGTTTTTACGGTTTTAATAACCGCAAATATTTTTCTGACGTTAATCAACCGTTCGTTTTATTACTCTATACTTACAACGCTGAGGTACAAAAATAATCTGGTTTTATTTATAGTCTCAATTACAACTTTTCTGGTAATGCTTATGCTATATTTAAAACCAGTTACAGTGTTTTTCGGGTTTCAGAGTCTTAACGCTTATCAGCTAATGCTCGCCATGCTAACGGGCTTTCTTTCTGTTATCTGGTTTGAAATCGTTAAGTGGTTCAAAAGAATGAGCAAGAACCGCGCAGGGTAAAAAATTTATTCCCCGGAATCATAAAATAAGTAAAAACTGCCCGGTTATATCTTGTAACCTGTAGCGTTTGATACTTTGCTATTTAATGAATTTTTTATCAAAAAAATTACTACATTTAAAGCTCGAAATTATATCTCTTAATATCTATTTACGACCAATTAAACATGAACCTGTTTGAAATTAAAGAGCAACCGAAAGTCTACGATGTTGTTATTGTGGGCTCAGGTGCAGGTGGTGGTATGGCGGCATACCAGCTTACTAAGGCCGGAGCAAAGGTTTGCTTGCTTGAAGCGGGTGGATACTTTGATCCCGCTGACCCTAAATACATTACGCAATTAAAAAATCCTTGGGAGTCTCCTCGTCGCGGTGCCAGCACACGTACCCGTCCTTTCGGTGATTTTGATGCAGCCTGGGGAGGTTGGGATATTGAAGGCGAGCCTTACACTGCTATGCCCGGCACTCAATTCCGTTGGTTCCGCTCAAGAATGTTAGGTGGTAGAACCAACCACTGGGGACGTATCTCTATGCGTTTCGGTCCGGACGATTTCCGTAGAGGCTCTATGACAGGTATTGGTGACGACTGGCCTACCAGCTATGAAGATTATGCACCCTATTATGATAAAGTAGATAGATTAATCGGTTTGTTTGGTACTAAAGAAGGTATCCGTAACGAACCCGATGGTATATTTTTACCACCGCCCAAACCACGTTTGCACGAGCTGATGTTGAAGAAAGCGGCTACAGGTATTGGTATTCCGGTTATTCCATCGCGTATGGCCATGCTTACCAAGCCTATCAACGATTCACGGGGTGCCTGTTTCTATTGTGCACAATGTGGCAGAGCCTGCCAGGCGTATGCCGACTTCTCGTCGTCGTCAGTGTTATGTATTCCTGCCGCTAAAACAGGTAACCTGACACTGATTAACAACGCGATGGTAAGAGAAGTGTTGACAGACCCTAACACTGGTCTTTCTACAGGTGTTTCTTATGTAAATAAACTTGATTTAAAAGAGTATTCAGTAAAAGGTAAAATAGTTATTCTGGCTGCCAGTACCTGCGAAACCGCACGTATTATGCTTAACTCTAAATCGTCGAGATTCCAGAGAGGTATAGCCAACGACAGCGGCATCATCGGTAAATACCTGAACGACTCAACAGGTGCCAGCCGCTCGGCATTTATTCCTGCTTTGATGGATCGTAAACGCTACAACGAAGACGGTGTAGGTGGTATGCACGTATTTACGCCTTGGTGGGAAGATAACAGCAAACTGGATTTCCCGCGTGGTTACCATATTGAATACGGTGGCGGTATGGGTATGCCGGGCTTTGGCTTTGGTGGTGGCATTGAGCGTGTAAACGGGCTTTTCCCTGATAAAAACGGTAACAAAAGAAAAGCGGGCGGCTATGGCTCACGTCTGAAAGAAGATATCCGCCTTACTTATGGGGCTTATATTGGTATGGCAGGCCGTGGAGAGCCTATTCCGTTAGAATCAAACTATTGTGAAATTGACCCGAACGGTGTTGATAAATACGGTATCCCAACGTTACGTTACCACTACAAATGGAGCGAAAACGAAATCAAACAAGCCAAACACATGCAGGATACTTTCGAGCAGATTATCCATGCCATGGGTGGTATTCCGTTGGGTAAAAAACCTGATGCCAGCAATAATTATGGTTTGGCTCAGCCGGGTGAGATTATCCACGAAGTAGGTACGGTTCGTATGGGTAACGACCCTAAGAAATCAGCTCTGAATGGCTGGCAACAAGCCCACGATGTAAAAAATCTGTTTGTGGTAGATGCTGCTCCGTTTGTATCGCAAGGTGATAAGAACGTTACCTGGACCATCCTGGCGAGCTCATGGCGCACTTCTGATTATATCATTGAACAGAGAAAAGCAAAGAACATCTAAAACCATTTTCAAGACATGAAACGTAGAGATACACTAAAAGCACTTTCATTGAGCTCGTTGGGAATGGCCGTTTTACCAACCACCGACCTCGTAGCGGCTCCACCGGAACCAAAACCGTTTAAGACTACTCCGGCGCGTATTCCGGAAGAAATAGAGAGAGATAAGAAAATAATGGCTGATAAATTCCTGACGGCGTCAGAATTAGCCACTATTGCCATATTGGTTGACATCATTATTCCGGCCGATAGCAAATCAGGTAGTGCCACGCAAGCCGGCGTACCTGCTTTTATCGAATTTATCGTAAAAGATATGCCGCAATACCAGACACCTATCAGAGGTGGTTTAAAATGGCTGGACAACCAGAGCGGCAAGCGCTTTGGCAAAACTTTTGCCCTGATTACGCCTGCACAACGCATTGAGATTATAGAAGATATAGCGTATCCGGACGATGTAAAACCGGAGTTCAGCCAGGGTGCGATGTTTTTCTCACAAATCAGAAACCTCACTGTAACCGGCTTCTATACCACCCGTATGGGCTTTGATGACTTGGGTTACATGGGTAACACCCCTAACGAATGGAAAGGCGTACCACAGGATGTATTAGACAAATACGGCCTGAAATACGACCCGCTCTATGATAAACAAGACTGATAATCATAAGCCATATATTAACAGAAAAGCCCTGAGAGAATTTCTTTTCAGGGCTTTTCTGTTATATGTAAGATTTTGCTAGTATTGTAAATAGTCTTTAATAAGAATTTAAGTATTTTCCTGCCATGAATCATTAAGTAAGGTGCTGTATTATAAAGCAAAACATAAATGTGTAATCTAGTAAGCTATACCGGAAAATAAGAAAATTTGTTTTCTGCCCAGTAAATTATTATTATTGAAATACCTAAACTCGTTGTATTATTAAAATTATTTGGGTCTTGAAAAAGTATATTCCAAATCTAATTTCAAAAGAGTACAAGATACTTCCAGATTATTTTAAGGAATCTAGCCTTGAAAAGAAGTCTAATCCATTAGATGTTTTTAAAAGCGCTTTAGCCATCATCTTCTTTTTTTTCTCTTTTGTAACTATTGCTATTCATTTTATATTTAGTCTATTACTTTTTCTTATTGGTTTCATCATTTTACCTTGGGGTAGTAGCTTCTTGGAAAAAAAAGTAAGATTTGATTTTACCACTTCTCTTAAACTGAAGGTAATAGGATTTATTTCAATATTTACAATATTTACTGGAGACCAATTTTTTGATACTATAGCTGAAATAAATGAGCGAAATCGTAAAGTAGAATTGAAAAGTATTGCCGAACAGCAGGCAATTAATAAAACTGAGAGATTAAGGAAGGATAGCCTTGGATTTTATATTAGTTATGCACATTTATATCAAAAACAAAAGAAATATAAAAAAGCGATTAACCAATTAGTAAATGCGCAAAAATTTGCTAGAAATAGTGAAATTGATCTCATTTATATTGGGTTAGCAGAAGCTTATTTTGAAGATAAAAACTTTAAAAAAGCTAATGAAAATTATGATAAGCTATCTAATACTAATTCTGAAATTTATTACAAAAAAGGTATTTGTAACAATAAGATTGGTAATATTAGAATTGCACTGGCAAATTTTAAACGAGCTTCTGAATTAGGGAGTGAAAATGCTGATAAGGAATACAACAAATTAAATCCTATGATTAAGTATGTTGTTGATTATAGAACACTTTGTTGTGATGGGACATTTAGTCCATCAAATGCAAAGGGTAGAGGTGCTTGTTCACATCATGGAGGTGTATGTAATTGGAATTCACCAGTTTACGAAACAAGAAGAAAATATGAAATATCCAATTTTTAGTGAAAAACCATTGAAAAAGGCAAGTTTTGCACAAAGATTTTTGAAACAGAAGCCATTAGAAAATGCTTTAATTGAAGTAAATAACTTATTCGCTAATAAAGATGTCGGTGAAATTACGAAAAATGAAATTGAACTAATATCAGTCAAGTATAAAATAAATATACTAAGAGATTTTAGCTTAAATATGGAAGAGTTTTATGCTGTAATACTTAATTATAATTTACAAGATAGAAAATTAACTAAAAATGAAATAGCGGATTTAGAGCATATAAAGTTTATTTTGGAATTGGACGAAAAGAATATTGAAACCATTTCTCATCTACTTGGTAAAAGTATTTATAAGAAGAGTTTTGAAGAAGCAATAGAAGACGGTAGACTATCAGAAAGGGATAAGCAATTTTTATTGGAACTAGAGGTTACCCTTAATTTGCCTAAGGAAATGGTAAATGATATATATAAAAATGTAACTGAGAGTTTCTTTGAAAAACTTTATACTAAAATCATTAAAGATCATAGAGTTAGTCCTGAAGAAGAGAATGAAATTCTTCAAGTCGCCCAAAGTTTAAATATTACTATTTCAAACAATGTTAAATCGACTATAAAAAGGCTAAAGGAGTATTGGAGTTATGAAAATCTTGGATTGCAAATTGTTACTACTTCTCACAAAATTCAGAAAAATGAATACTGCTATTATTTGATTGAGAATTCTTCATGGTTCGAGGAACGTGAATCATTAAAAAAGATTTACAAATACTCTAAGATTAATATGCAAAATGAAATTTCAAGTCAAAATCTTAAATTTATAGATAGGGGCGCAATTCTTCTGACTAACAAAAGAATTGTTTTTATTGGGATTGAAAAAACATCAAGTATACACCTTGAAAAAATACTTAATACCAACAAATACAAAGATGGAATTGAAATTGATAAATTAACAGGGAGAAGCCCAATATTTAAAATAAATGAAGACTCTACTATTTTTGAGATTATTTTAAATCGATTAATAACTGGGAGGTATTAAATTATTTGGACGATTTATCTATTATTTCTTGAGACATATTATTGTGTGAACGAAAATAGCATCCGCCTATTAATTAAGCAGATGCTATCTATTATCAATAATAAGGATTATCAATACAACATCCTGAACCGTATTGTCTCCTCAATATCTTTAATCTCCTGTAAAAAGGCATCGGTATAGCCTTTGTCTATATCCATAATTACGTAACCAATTTTCTCGTTGGTTTTCAGGTACTGGCCATTGATATTGATGGCATGTTTGGCAAAAATATTATTGATTTTAGCCAGAATACCCGGTACGTTTTTATGAATATGCAACAAGCGATGCGAGTCTTTCAGCAGCGGCAATTGCAGCTCAGGGAAGTTGACACTGCCCGTGGTGCTGCCGTTGTTCATAAATTCCAGCAAACGCTCAGGTACATAATGCCCTATGCTCTCCTGTGCCTCTTCTGTACTGCCGCCGATATGTGGGGTTAAAATCACGTTCGGCAAGCCTCTTAATTCATTAATAAACTCTTCATTATTGGTTTTTGGCTCGTATGGGAACACGTCTACGCCAGCACCGGCTACTTTGCCTTCTTTAATGGCTTCTACCAACGCAGGTACATCTACCACATGCCCACGGGCTAGGTTCAGAAATATCACACCCTTTTTCATTAGTTCAAACTCGCGCTTGCCAAAAATATTGGTGTTGTCTTTACGGCCGTCTATGTGCATACTAACCACATCGGCTACGCGTAGTACCTCTTCCAGTGAGCGGCATTTTTTGGCGTTTCCAATAGGCATTTTATCTACTATATCATAGAAATACACTTCCATACCCAGTGCCTCACCAATTACTGATAATTGAGTACCTATATGGCCATAACCAATCAGACCCAGTTTTTTACCACGTACCTCAAAGCTGTTATTGGCCGATTTATCCCATTTACCGGCATGCATACCAATGCTTTTCTCAAAAATATTCCGGATAAGCATTATCATTTCACCCACAGCCAGTTCAACTACCGAACGGGTGTTGCTGTAAGGCGCATTGAAAACAGCTATACCTCTGTCGGTACATTCCTTTAAGTCGACCTGATTGGTGCCAATGCAAAATGCCCCGATAATCATTAGTTTATCGGCATTTTCAAGTACTTTTTTAGTAACGTTGGTTTTTGAGCGGATACCCAGTATAGACACCCCTTTTATTTTCTCTGCGAGTTCGGCTTCATCCATCGCACCTTTGTGAAACTCAACATCAAACCCTTCAAATTTGAAAGATTCAATGGCTACCGGGTGTACATTTTCTAACAAAAGTACCTTAATGCGGCTCTTGGGATATGACTGGCTGCGAGGCAGTTTGTTCAGATACAAAAACTCATCGAGCGACGGCACCACGTGGTCGGCTATGGCCACTACTTTTTCACGCTCTACATTTTCGGTAAAGGCATAAAAGCGGTTGGCAAGGCCAGAAGCTCTCAGCTCATAGTCGGTGTAACCGTCACCAATGGCATATACGTCGCCCTCCAGATTCAGCGAACGCAGCAGGTTTACTTTACCATTGGCATGTGCCAGCACGTTGTCGTTGTCAACGCCAATAATGTTGCCTTCTGCATCAAAAACAAAGTTATTGGCATATACTTTGTCTTCTCGTAGGCCCATGGCAGTTACCACAGGTACAATAAACTCTTTAAATCCGCCTGAAATTATCAGAATATTATCGGCATACTCACGCAGGAATTTCTCATTTCTCTGAAAAGAGTCAGATACCTTGGTATGCAGTAAGTCAACAAGTTTATCAATATGGCTGCGGTTAGCGCTTAGTAACTCTATTCTTTTGTGCAGGGCTTCGCCGAACGAAATTTCGCCGTTCATGCCCATTTCGGTTAGTTTTCTTATTTCGCCTACAATTTTTTCCTGATTGGCATTACCCATCAGGGCTATATTGGCTAATTCGTCAAGCCCTTCTACTTTAGTAAAAGTACTGTCGAAATCAATTATAAAATACGGATTGCTCATGGATAACAAAGTCTCTTAAAAATAGGTATTGATGTTAAAGCCTGATTAATTTAGGTTTATTGCGGATTTTGCAACGCAATCTTGATATGCTCCAGATGGTGTTTACTGTGCCAGGCTCCCATGTGTAAGGCCTGCGCTAATGTTACATTCATTTGCCGGCCTACATGAAAAAAGCTCTTGTTGAAGTCGGCGGGCGACATTGATTTCAGCAGGTGAACCCAGCGTTTATGTGTAGCTTCCAGTAGTAGCAGGGCATCTGCAAGCGGTACGGTTTCTACCTCCGGATTATTCGCCCAGCCATTTATATTTGAGCCGTATCCCTGTGTATTATCTTCACAAAGCGTTTGTTTAAAACGGGCAAAATGAAGGATATGCATATCTGAAATATGCACCACTATTTTATGAATACTCCAGGCGCCTTCGCGATAAGACTGCGCCAGTTGCTCTGCCGACAGATTTTTAGTCAGCTCGGTATATTTAGCCGGATATTGCTCTATAATGCTTACGTTCTGGGCCATTTCTTCTTCAGAATATAGCTCTTCGGGTTTCCATTTGCCAATCGGGAACTGGCGCTCTTCGAGAGTCATTGCTTTAGGGAGGTTTTGTTGCAGCTCAAATTTACAGACTATTTCAGACCTAAAAACGAGCTAAGCTATTGATTTTCAATAATTAAACGAAATGTCAAGATTATTCTTGATATAATGCAAAATATCAATAGTTGATGAAGAAGAATGCAAATATAGTAATTTTTCAGGGAACTGGGTCATAACCATGGCCTCCCCAGGGATGACAACGGCCTATTCTTTTGACTGTCAGTAAAAGGCCTTTAAAAAAACCATGTTTCTGAAATGCTTCTACCGAATACTGAGAGCAGGTAGGTGTATAGCGGCATGAGGCCGGAAACCAGGGAGAAATGCCTGCCTGATAAAGACGAACCAGAAAAATGGCGATGTGCTTCATGAGCTATTCGAATAAAAAGTATAAAGTAACTGTATGCGTAGTGAGCCTGTCGATGCCTTCCATGGTTGTGCCGGCAGCGGAAGATCGATTTACCAGATTGGCCAGGCCATGAGAAAAATGCAGCTCTGGTGCAAACTTAAAATACTCTCTGAAAATCTCAAGCCCGGTGCCGTATTCCAGGCTGAAATCGCTGGCTTTTGAGTTAAACTGCGTGGCATTTCTTCTCTTAATGGGGTTGGTTTCTATGGCATATCTTACCCCGCCAAAAACATACATACGCACGTTACCACGTCTTAAAGACTTATACTTTACCATAAGGGGGAGTTCGAACCAGGCGCTCTCGCGTGATTCCTTTCTCTCTTCAAACGGGGGGGTAGAAGCCGGGTCTATGTATCTGATATCAATTTTTCTGTTATACAGGGCTACTGTGGGTAAAATCCTGAAATCAAAGTAATCGTTGAGCTGAATGTTGGCCACTCCTCCCAGTTTCAAGCCAATGGTAGTCGGAGAAGAAACTGCATAATTGTTATTGGCTGAATTCATGAAGTAATTGTTGAACTTCATGTTCAGGTGTGTAAAAGGAATGCCAACAAAATAGCCAAATTTAACGGTTTTGGCATCATAGTCAGCCTGATAGATGCGTTTATTCATTTGCGCCCGGGCAGGCAAAAATAAACAAACCGCTATAAGAAGGCACGCCATTCTAAACAGAAAGGCTTTTTTTTGTGAGGTAATCAGGGTTAGTGAAAAGGATACTTGGTAATTTTTCATTCAAACAAAAGAAAAGGAATCATCCATAATTCTGAAGCACCCGTCAGGCCTTTTTCTTGCCGATATAGACCGTACAAATGCCAAAAGTAAGAGGCACACGTCTGGTTTCTGAATAGCCGGCCCGCTGAAAAACACGAAGGAAATCGTCTCCTTCAGGAAATGCTTTGACCGACTCAGGCAGATAACTGTAAGCCGCGTTGTCTTTAGAAATTATTTTCCCGATTAAGGGTATAATAGTAGAATTATAGAACCAATATAGCTGCTTGATTATGGGTGCTTTTGGTTTTGAAAACTCAATGATTAAACAGGTGCCGCCGTCTTTAGTAACACGATACATATCGGCAAGCCCTTTTTCAAGGTTTTCAAAGTTCCTTACTCCAAAAGAAACGATAACGGCATCAAAAGTATTGTTTTCAAACAGTAATTTCTCTGAGTCGCCGCTTCTGAGTTCAATTACCTTGTCAAGGCCCAGCTTCTTCATTTTTTCGCGACCCATAGCCAGCATCCCTTCAGAGATGTCTACACCTATCACTTTTTCCGGCTTCAGTTGTTTTACGGCTTCAATGGCCAGGTCACCGGTGCCGGTAGCAATATCCAGAATTAATTGTGGTTTGGCCGAACGAAGCATTGAAATGGCTTTTTTTCGCCACCAAACATCAATGCCCACACTCAATAAACGATTCAGCAAATCATATTTTGGCGAAATGTTGTCAAACATCTCAGCAATTTGCTCGCGTTTTCCTTGTTCTTTTTCTTTATAAGGTACTACCATGTTCTAATCTCCGGAAATCTTTATACAATAACAAACAACAAAGGTACAATCACAATTCCATATTAGATAGATTTTAGGCTGATAAATGCGTTGCGGGCCTAAATTATTTCAAACAAAAAAATAACGGAATATCCCACAAAAAGGTATGTCCGCCATACCTTTTCAGCCGTCAAAAACTACATATAAACGCTTAAAATTTTACTATATACGTACCCGGGTGTATGGGCAACTCTGAAAAGTTTTTGCCATTTTTTTTTGTTTTTTATTGGCCTGACATTCAATAAGATACAATTTTTTATGCGCTTTTGTTAGCTGCCAGTTCCAACTAATGTTTTTCAAACTGTATCCCTGTAACAAACAAATCCAATAAAAAATCATGAAAAAAATCATTTTAAGTGTTGTTTCGGTAGCTATTTTATTTGCTTGTTCAAAAGAAGAAACCACCACCCCACAACTATCGCTAAACGACCAGTTTAATGTTTCTGCTGAAGGCTGGAGCGCCGACTTTGCAGATTATCCGATTGGCCAGGAAACGTTCTACGAATTGACAACCAAAAAAGATGCTAAATTACCTGCGCCTCTTGATACCCTCAAAAAAGGATTCAGGATTTCAGGAAACAACCACAGCGACGACCTCTTCATGTTTCTAACCAAGAAAATGACCGTACCTAAAGCCAACCAGTTTTACAAAGGTACATTCGAGGTTGAATTTGCATCTAATGCACCAGATGGTTCGGTAGGTGTTGGCGGGTCGCCGGCTGAAAGTGTGTATGTAGGTATTGGCCTTACTTCAACAGAACCGAAAAAAGTTGCCAATAATACTACCAAGAATTATGAGATGAACATCAAGAAAATGCAACAGGCTACCAGCGGAGACGACATGAAAGTAATTGGCAATGTAGCCAACGGAACCACCGAAAGCAAGTACAAGCTGGTAAAAAGAACCGGAGAGTTTACCGGTAAGTCTGATGCCAACGGTAACATTTGGGTAATTGTAGGAACTGACTCAGGTTTTGAAGCTACCACAACACTTTACTACACACAAATTAAAGTAGATTTAAAAGAAGTAACATCTAAGTAGTAATTCTGGCACGGCAGGGCATCTGCTCTGGTTAATGATTTCAGTAATTTGCATTTATGGATATTGTTTTTTAGAAAACTTTACGATAAATGTCTTTCGGTAATTAAAAAAACACAGGCCCGGCAAACGTTTGCCGGGCTTTTTTATGCTGCCTGGTTTATGTACGTATAATAATGTTTTTTTTGATAAATATTTATTTAGGCACATTTGTTGCTGTAAATAAAAAAATATGAAATATGGTAGAAAATGATTTGTTTTTTTACTCGTATTTTTCAATAAGATTTTTTTACTTGTATTCAGATACCGGCTTGGAAGCATTTAATTCAGCAGGATTGTTGTTTGAATTATTAAGTACTTAAAACTTGTGAAACCGGTTATGACAAAAGGCCTGAAACTATTTATAAGGTAGATGATTAGTTGTTTTCGGTACATCAACCAATGCTTAGCATTAGCCCTGACAGGCGTTATCTTATTAGCGCTGTCTTCTTTTGCATTTGCACAGCCTTTTAAATCTGGTGAATTAGATTTACGTAAAGCAGATTTTTCTCACAATAATAATCATATAGACCTTTCAGGCGAATGGGGCTTCTACTGGAACAAGCTGTTACCCCCCGGGCAGGCAACCAATACCAGGCCTGATTATTACGTACCGCAAACTACTATCTGGAACAACCTGAAACAACTGGGTGAACCATTCAAGGCATTTGGCTACGCCACCTATACACTTAAAATTTATATAGACCACAAGAAAAACCCGCAGATATCTTTTTTTATACCGGCAGCTTATTCAAGCTATAAAATATGGATTAACTGTCAGGAATTTTCTGAAAACGGGGTGGTGGGTACTTCTAAAGAAACCTACAGACCTTACTGGCTGCCGGTTAAGAAGATGTATATGGTGCAGTCGGACACCCTGAATCTGGTAATGCAGGTGGCAAATTTTGACCATTACCGCGGTGGTTTTTCGCAGCCAATCATACTGGGCAGTAATCAGTACTTGGAAGACTTCTGGATAAGCGAGCTTTCGATAGTGCTTATTTTGACAGGCATTCTGCTGATGGTTACTTTGATTTTCTTTGGCTTGTATTTTCTTGGGCAGAAAGATCCAATCATTATTTACTTTGCTCTTTTTTGCTTATTTTACATATACAGGCTTATTGGTATCGACAAAATTTATTATATAAATCAGGCTATTCCTGGCATTGATTTCAGAATTACTTTCTTCCTCGAATATTTTACAATTTTTATTTGTATTTACCTGTTTTCAACATTCCTAAAAGCCTTGTACCCGGGAAAAGATTTGGTTATTGATGCCGTGAAATTTATTTGCGGTGTTTATATTATTTCGCTTGTGGTATCGCCCATTTATTTTATATCTTACATTTCTCAGTTTTTCTTTGTTATAGTTCTTTTTTTGGTTCTTTACATTTCATTAAAGGCTCTGGCAGCATTTATAAAAAAGAAAAGAGGGTCAACCTTTTCTCTTTTGAGCATGTCTTGCCTGGGTTTAGCAATTACCTTAAATATTTTTGCATATTTCGGATACATTCAGCCATCTTCGTATTATTTGTTTTTTGGTTATTTCGGGTTTATATTTTTCCAGACACTCATTCTTGCATTTAGATTTGTTAGTTCATTCAAAAAAGCTAGAGAGCAGGCTGAACAAGCCGCCAAGGCCAAGTCGGAGTTTCTGGCTAATATGAGCCATGAAATCAGGACACCTCTCAATGGCGTTATCGGTTTTACTGATTTGCTGATGAAAACCAAGCTGGATAAAACCCAGCAACAGTATATGTCTACCGTTTTTCAGTCAGCCAATACATTGCTTGATATCATTAATGATATTCTGGACTTCTCTAAAATTGAAGCAGGCAAGCTGGAGATAGTGGAAGTAAAGGCTGATATTCATGAACTGTTAACCCAGGTTACAGATATTATTACTTTTCAGGCCAGCCAGAAAAGCCTGGAAGTATTGCTCAATATTCCGGCCAATGTACCCAGATACATCTGGGTAGATGTGGTTCGTTTAAAACAGATTCTGGTAAATTTGCTAAGTAATGCGGTTAAATTTACGGAAGTTGGCGAAATTGAACTTAAAGTTGAACTATTAAGTGATTTACTCATTAACCAGAAAAAATTCAGGTTCACCGTAAAAGATACTGGCATTGGCATTGCACCACAGAATCGGGAACGGATTTTCCAGGCGTTCTCGCAGGAAGATTCCTCTACCACCCGCAAGTTTGGAGGGACAGGTCTGGGGCTCACTATCTCCAATAAATTACTTGCTCTGATGCACAGTGGCCTGAAAGTAGAAAGCGAGCTGAACCGTGGGACAACTTTTTATTTTGACCTGAAGCTTAAATCAGAAGCAGGTGGGGCTGACGAATGGGAAAACCTGGATTTGTTTAAAAGGGTTTTAATTGCGGACGACAATAAAACGAACCGTACCTTGTTGAAAAGTATGCTCGATTTACGTGAAATCAGCTATGAAGAAGCAGAGAACGGTCAGGAAGTATTAGAGATGCTAGAAAGAGGTAAAAAGTTTGACCTGCTCATTATTGATTACCACATGCCGTTTCTGGATGGCCTCGATACCGTGCGCATTTTGCGGCACGAGCCAAAGTATCATGCCAGAAAGCTACCTGTGATGCTGATTTACAGCTCAAATAATCATGAATACATCAACTCCGAATCTGAGAAATTGCATATCAGGCAAAGGCTGGTGAAACCTGTAATTATGCAGAGGGTATTTGAGGCAATGTCGAAAATAGCAACGAAATCAATTGAGGAGGTTCAAAAGTCTGATACACCCAACCCGCTGCAATATACCGACTCACGAAGCCTGACCATATTAGTGGTGGAAGACAACAAAGTAAATATGCTTTTTGCCAGAACCATCTTTAAGTCGGTTTTTCCTTATGGCAGAATTTTAGAGGCCGAAAACGGAAAATTAGCCGTAGACATCTTTAAGGCTGAAAATCCGGATATAGTATTTATGGATATGCAAATGCCTGAAATGAACGGGCTGGAAGCAACCCAGGTGATTCGTGAAATGGAAACCCCTGAAAAACGGGTACCGATTATAGCCTTAACCGCCGGAACAGTAAAAGGTGAAAAAGAAAAATGTCTGGACGCCGGAATGGATGATTACATAACCAAGCCATTTGTAAAAGACACAGTAGTTAGGGTTATTCAGAAATACCTGGGTGGCGAATAGCGTTTATCTGCTAAACCATTGCAATTTACAGGCACTCACACTTTATATATGCCTGCAACTTGGTAGTGTTGCCAAGTTTAATTTATTTTGTTGCTCACTTCTACAAAAAAGATGCCCACAAATATTTTTTTTAGCGCCATTGAAAGCGAAATCAGTCATCTGAACTATGGCGAGAGCCCGGCGGAGTTGTATCAACCCATTGATTATCTGATGTCTATCGGCGGTAAGCGGATACGCCCTTTACTTACGGTTATGGCTACCCATATATTCTCAGATAACTGGCAACAAGCCATTCGCCCGGCCATTGGGGTAGAGGTATTCCATAATTTCACCCTGATGCATGACGACATCATGGATGCAGCCCCTTTAAGGCGTGGAAAACCAACTGTTCATGAAAAATGGAACCCGAATGTGGCAATTCTTTCTGGTGACGTAATGCTGATATGCGCCTATGAATTACTGACTGACGTTAACGACCTTATATTTAAGCAGGTAATTAAAAGATTTAACCGCACAGCAGCCGAAGTATGCGAAGGCCAGCAGCAGGATATGAACTTTGCTACCCGTAACGATGTAACGGAAGAGGAGTATATTGAAATGATCAGGCAGAAAACCTCTGTTTTATTGGGGTTTGCGCTTGAATTAGGTGGAATGATAGCCAAAGCTGACAAAACCACCACAAAATTATTGTTTGAAATAGGTACCAATCTGGGTATAGGGTTTCAGCTGAAGGATGACATACTGGATGTGTACGGCGACCCGGAGAAATTTGGCAAACAGGTAGGCGGAGATATTATTGAAAACAAAAAAACGTTTTTATTGATAGAAGCACTTGCACAGGCCAAGGGTAGGGCAGAAGAGAAAGAATTGCACCAATGGCTTGCAGCCCCGGTTTTTGATAAAAATGAAAAAGTAAAGGCAATAACTACCATTTATGATTCGCTTGGTATCAGGCAACTGGCTGAGGCCAGAATGAACGATTACTTTAATAGAGGGTTGAAAGACCTTGAGAAACTGGAGGCTCCGGCTGAAAAGAAACAGCCCCTGCTTGAATTGATACAAATGCTGATTGAACGCGAAAACTAAACCATAATGTCTATAACCATTGTTATTATTATTGTTACGTCGGTAGTAAGTATTGCTGCATTCAGCAATAGTAGATTGACGTACCAGTATATTCTTAATCCTTATACAGTACACCGCCGCAACGAGTGGTGGCGATTGCTCACCTCGGGCTTTTTGCACGGCGACTTCGGGCATTTGTTCTTTAATATGTTCAGTTTGTACATATTCGGCGACGGCGTAGAGGCATATTTTGGCGCTATATTTGGTGCCAAAGCCGGATTCTTTTATTTGTTACTTTATTTGACGGGCATTATAGTCGCCAATTTACCAGATACTTTCAGTAAGAAAAATAACTCGGGTTACAATGCGCTTGGTGCATCGGGCGGGGTAGCCTCGGTAGTTTTTGCCTTTATTATGTTTGAGCCCACTGCCAAAATGGGCTTTATTCCTTTGCCTCCTATTATTCCGGCCTGGATATTTGGTATTTTGTATTTATTGTATTCAAGATACATGGCTCAAAAACAGTATGACAACATTGGCCATACGGCGCACATCTACGGTGCTTTATGGGGTATTGTATTTGTTATGCTTTCATATCCGTCTATCATTACGCTATTCATCAGCAAAATTGCCAATAGTTTTTAGTAATGTTTAAAATCTTACAGCAGCCGTATCCTTTTCACCATAAGTCCGGAAAAAAACGTTTCTGGAAAAGTTTGGCAGAGGGAAGCGGCGTAGCCCTGTTTTTTATCATTTTTCAGCCTTTTGGCCTCAGCGAATGGGAGCATCCCTATAAAATTTGGGTACTGACAGGCTTTGGGGCTATTGTCAGTATCTGCACAGCTATACATCGGTTTGTGCTGCCTTCGGTTTTTCCGCGTGTCTACAATGAAAAAGTATGGGTTGTCTGGAAAGAAATTGCAGATATACTGCTGCTGCTTGCGCTTATTTCAATCGCCAATATGCTGTATTCCAGCTTTTTTTTCAGGTATGTTCCGTTTTCAGTTAGTGGCTTTCTGGTAATGTTCTTTATTGTAGCGCTAATTGGCCTGATACCCATTTCTTTCGGGGTAATGTCTAACTACATTATTCAGCTTAAAAAATACAATCAGACAATCATAGTGCAAGCAGTTAATGTTACCACAAAAGAAGAAGAAAAAGGAATTACTTTAAAACTGATAGCCGAAAATGAGAAAGATGTTTTAGAGCTGCAAGCTGACGATTTGCTTTTTATTGAGTCATCAGACAATTATTCTACTGTAGTCTATAATCAGGCACAAACCCTGCAAAAAGTTTTACTGAGAAGTAGTCTGACTCGTTTAGAGAACCAGATAAACCAGCCCGCTATTGTTCGTTGCCACAGATCTTACATTGTTAATCTTAGCAAGGTTGAAAAGGTAACCGGTAATGCGCAGGGGTATAAATTACATTTGCAACTGTTTGAATTGACTATTCCTGTAGCCCGCAAGTATTCTGAAATTGTCGATAAGCTTAAATAATCATTGCCGGTTAAAACAACCGGCTTTGTCATTCTTCCCTCAAGCCTGTCAATCTCCCCTCTGCTTTGTCAAACATCCCAAAGGATTGATAACCAGCCCTTTCATTTGGTGTCATTCATTGGCCTGATATACATTTGTGTCATCAAAAACACGAATTTAAATCAATCAATCCGATGAAGAACCTAATCAGAACCATTGCTTTTTCAACCATTCTTGGTCTTGTTTCTACTATTTCTTTTGCTCAAAACAAATATAGTATTACTGTGGTAGTAAAGGGCCTTCAATTGCGCCAGGGCAAAGTTTACGCTTCTATCACCAATGATGCTGGTAGTTTCCCGAGGGGAGGAATCAAATCGGCCATTGCAGAAGTAACCCCTGCCGGTGAGGTATCATTAAAGTTTGAGAATATACTGGAAGGTAAATATGCCATTGTGTTGTATCAGGACCTGAACGATAATAAACAGCTGGACATGAACGGAGAAATGCCGGCAGAGCCTTTTGGGTTCTCGAACGTATCTATGCTGATGGGGCCTCCGAACTTTGAACAATGCGCCTTTGATGTAAACGAAAACAAAATAATTGCTATTGGCCTGATGGCATTCTGATAAGCCTTTTTTTATTATTCTTTCAATTCAGAAAAATACAAAACTATGGAAAAGCTAATTTTCAATTTCTTTCTGGTAATACACGTTATCTGCGGATTCCTTTCTTTATCTACCGGTTTGGTAGCTATGATAGCCGAAAAGGGCAAAAAGACACATAACTTAAGCGGTAAGACATTCTATTGGGCTATGTTGGGGGTGTTTGTAACTACTATTGTTTTCTTTGTTATTTACCCCGCACAACTGAAGTATCAGTTCTTTCTTACAATAGGCATCATTAGCTTTTACCCTAATTTCTCTGGCAAAAGGTTATTGAGTATGAAAAAGGCCATTGTTCCGCAATTAATTGACTGGGTTGCTGCCTGGGCCGTGGGTTTGTGCGGTGTGGTAATGTTGGGCTATTCTGTTTATGGATTTCTGCATCCGGAAGGATTCAATGGACTGGCCATTCTTTTTGCCATCTTCGGTATAGTTTGCCTTTTTAATGCCTATGGAGATTTGAAAATTTACCTCGGGTATCAGAAACCCGAGAAAATGCACTGGTTTTTAGGGCATGGAGGCAAAATGATGGGGGCTTACTCGGCTGCGCTAACGGCCTTTTGCGTAAACATTGTACCCAGATATTTGCCTGCCGGCACACCCGCCTTTGTATTTATACTGACTTGGGTTTTACCCGGAGTGGCGATAGGGGTAGTTGCTGCCAGAATACTGAAAAAGTACAGATTGAAGTTTAATGTAAAAGCCGCGAAACCAGTTTTACAGGAAGCCTGATTAGTAAATGTTGAAACTGTCGGCATCCAGATGCGCAGGGAAGTTTCGGCGGAATTGGTCTAAAGCTGCTTTATTGAGCGTATGTTTATGTAGTATTTCGTGGTCAACTTCCCGGAATAACACTTTACCTGCGAAATCAATAACAGCCGAATGCCCTGCATGTGGAGCATCGTTTCCATCAAGGCCAACACGGTTTACTGCTACCACATAGCTCTGGTTCTCTATGGCACGTGCTACCAGCAGGGAGTCCCACGGATACATGCGGACCTGAGGCCAGTTGGCTACATAAATGAGAACATCATACGCAAGGTTGGTGTTGCGGCTCCAGACCGGGAAACGGAGGTCGTAGCAAATAAGCGGGCAGATTTTCCAGCCTTTCAGTTCTTTGATAAGCCTTTGAGAGCCACCACTATACACCTCATGCTCGTTGCCCATCCTGAAAAGGTGGCGTTTATCGTAGGTGTCAACCTGGCCATCAGGGCTTACCCAAAGCAGGCGGTTGTAAAATTTATGGTGTTCTTTTATTACCACACTACCCGTTATGACGGCCCCCGTCTGGGCAGCCATCTGCTGCATCCAGCGGGTAGTGTACAAATTCATGGGTTCTGCCACCTTAGCCGGATTCATCGAGAATCCGGTGGTAAACATTTCAGGTAATATAATTAAATCGGTAGGGGCTGTAATACCAAAAATCTTCTCTTCCAGCATGGCTCGGTTGGCTGTGGCGTCTTCCCAGTATAATTGGGTTTGCACAAGCGTAACGCTTAAATCCTGTTGGGCAGTGGTAGTTTCAGCCATCTGATTGATTACTTAGGGAATTTCATGCGATAATCTACATCCACATCACCTTTAGTAATATTGGCCAGTTTTTTCTTCAGCATTTGTTTTTTCAGAGGCGTAATCAGGTCTGTAAACAAAATACCTTCAATGTGGTCATATTCATGCTGGATAATCCTGGCAGCCATGCTTTCAAAGGTTTCGGTATGTTCTACCCAGTCGGTATCAAAATACCTGATGGTTACAAACTCAGGGCGGTAAACATCAGCACGGATACCCGGTATGCTCAGGCATCCTTCTTCATAGGCCCATTCATCTCCGTCTTCTTCAATGATTTCGGCATTGATAAACACTTTTTTAAAATTTATGAGCGACTCGTCAATATCTTCATCAGTTTCGGCACCTTCGTTAATAGGGGTGCCATCTACTACAAAAATGCGCAGGTCAAGCCCGATTTGCGGGGCAGCCAACCCAACGCCCGATGCCTTATACATGGTCTCAAACATGTCTTCGGCCAGTTTTTTTACATCAATTTCACCCGGCACAATATCACGTGCTTCTTTTCTCAGAACCGGGTCGCCATAGGCTACTATTGGATAAATCATTGTATTCTTAAAAATGCTAAGTGACTAATTTCTTTCGAAGAATAATTCTATAATCTTCAATTTCTGCTTTTGGTTCAACCAATTCAATGCAGTATCCGTTTTTCAGCGCAAATATCAGCATGGGTCTGAACCGGTTGCGGGTTTTCAGCACAATAGCATTAAATCCCTGCTCTTTGGCCCATGTTTCCTGTTGGTCGGCCAGTTTCTGTGCAATTTGTAGCTTTCTGTAAGCCGGTAAAACACCTCCCAGCCATGTGTAAAAACTGCCGTCGTTATCTCGCTGATACCCTATTTTAAACCCTACAGGGGTTTGGTGGGCAATGGCAACTAAAATCAGGAATCTGGTGTTAAATAAGCGTTCTTCGTAGGTTTTTTCTTCATAGTTTCCCTGCATAAATTCAGGGATTTGCTTAGAAATTGCTATGCATTCGGCAATGGTTCCTACCCGAATCGTTACATTTGCACCTGTATTCATATCACAAAGTTACAAAACTGATGAATAATATTATTAATAAAAAAGTAAGGTTTGTTAATTTAGGACTTATTGACTACCAGAATGGCTGGGATTTTCAGGAAAAACTCTTTGCCGAAATCATAGACCTGAAAGTAAAAAACAGAAGTCTTAGCCCTGAGCAACAATTACTTACACACAATTATCTGCTTTTTTGCCAGCATCCGCACGTGTACACGCTGGGCAAGAGCGGAAAAATGGAAAACCTGCTGCTGGACGAGCAGGGACTTTCAGCGAAAGAAGCCCGATTCTATAAAATCAATCGTGGCGGCGACATTACGTATCATGGGCCGGGCCAGCTGGTGGGGTATCCGATACTTGACCTTGAAAACTTCTTTACTGATATACACAAATATATGCGGTTACTGGAGGAAGGAATTATACGTACACTTGCTGATTTTGGTATAGATGCCGGAAGAATTGACGGCCTGACAGGCGTATGGATTGATTATAAAGAACAGAAGAATCCACGTAAGATATGTGCAATGGGCGTGAAGTCGAGCCGATGGGTAACCATGCACGGCTTTGCATTGAATGTAAACACCGATCTGGATTATTTCAGTAATATAGTACCCTGTGGTATTGACGACAAGGCCGTAACCTCATTGGCTCTGGAACTGGGCCGCCTGGTAGAAATAGACGAAGTGGCCGAAAAACTAAAATGCCATCTGGCTGATTTGTTTGAAATGGAATGGGAGGTATCTGACGGGGATAAAACTGCCCTGATTAACGTATAATTGTAATATTTCCTTGCTACAAATTATCTTGATTAAGATTTATTTTTAATTTTGAGGGAAATATGAAAACACCTGTTGAAAATTATAAACTAGGATACTTAAACCGAATAAAATAACAAAACTATAATAAATGGCAACTGAATATTTGGGAATTGATATAGGCGGCACAAATGTCAAAATGGGCATTGTTGAAGCAGAAACAGGTAAACTTTCTAATTTTTATAGTCATGATACTGCAAGCTGGCGTAAATCAGGACATTTTATTGAACGCCTGGGCGATGCTATTGCTATTCAGTTAACAGAAAATAAAACCGTGCAGAAAGTTGGAATCGGTGTTCCGGGTCTGATCACAAGAGACCGTTCTACATTAATTGAAATTACTGCCATTCCTGAAATAAACGGTATAACCATAATTCCGGATTTGAAAGAGCGTTTCCCGAATCATGATTTTTTCCTTGAGAATGATGCAAACGCTGCGGCTTTGGGCGAATACTACTTTGGCGAAGGCGATATTCCTGAAGATTATATCATGGTTACGCTGGGTACAGGTATTGGCGGTGCCGCTATTATAGACAAGCAGGTATTTAAAGGCGGTGGCGGAAATGCAATGGAGCCTGGTCATATTCCATCAAAACACGGCAAAGTATTAGAGCGTAATATAGGTAAAAATGAGTTGCTCGACCTGGCCAATGCCATGAGAAAAAACTATAACGGTAAAACCCAATTGCCTGCAGACGGTACTATCTCAACAACCGGATTGGTAGCGGCAGCAGCTGAGGGCGATGAGCTGGCACAAAAGATATTCGACGAAGTAGGAGAAATGCTGGGCAGTGGTCTGGTGTCTATGATTAGAATCCTTGACATTACTACCATTCTGATTGGTGGTGGCTTATCTGCTTCATTTGACTATATCATGCCGTCAATCAATAAACAGCTGGAATACTGGCTCACACCTTATTACCTGAAGACTTTAAGTATCAGAAAAGCAACATTGGGCAATGATGCCGGCCTGCTGGGTGCAGCAAGCTTGTGTTTCTGATTTTTGAATAGAGATTTTGCAGGAAGTATTCTAAGGGGTACTTCCTTTTTTTATGATTTTTTAACTATCTTACTCAGCCAATGGAACTATCTCATGCCATATCAGACGCTGTGCTGACATTAATGGGCATTTTTGTGTTTTTTCGCTATCTGCTCAGGCTTCCATTGCCAGTTTGCTTAAGCTGGGGCTCCTTTGTTTTGTCTGTTACTTTAGCTGCTTTGTTTGGTACACTTCGTTTTTTGGGAGTGATGCCTGCTGCGGTTAAAATATCCGAACTTTTTCAGCATTCGGCAGGTACCATTGGGGCATTTGGTTTGGTGTTTGCCAGTGTGTTTCTGGCGCTCAGAAAACCAATGCCTGCTTTACAGGTTTACGAGGTTCTGGCTTTAGGTTTGGTAACTTTTAGCGTAGTAAGACTAACCGAAAATTATGCGCTGCTCAATACAATTCTGACAGTTTCAATACCTGTTGTATTTTTAGCCGGGCTATGGGGGTTGTTTAGAGCGGCAAAGCAGGCATCTGTATGGCTGCTTTTAGCTGTAGTAGTGCTTATTGCCGGTACTTTCAATAAGAACTTTATGGCAAACAGTTTTGTAGACAGTACCAATCTTTACCATTACCTGCTGGCTATAAGCCTGTTTTGTTTTGGCAGGGCGGCACAGCATCAGGCTTACTGATTATTGGTCAATTACTTTAGGTACCAGAAAGTATTCGCCATCTTGCTTGGGTGCATTTTTAAGACCTTTTTCGCGCGAAAGCTGGTTGTTAGCCACATCTTCTCTGAATACATTCACTTCTTCGCTCATGTGGGTTAATGGTGCAACTTCGGTTGTATCCAGCTCTTTCAACTGATCCATCCAGTCAAGAATTTTAGATAAATCCTCTACCATTTTTCCTTCTTCCTGTTCGGTTAGTTCCAAACGTGCCAGATGGGCTATTTTCTTTACAGTTTGTTGTTCTATTTTCATACTGTTTTTTCTGCAATATTTAAACCGTAATAAAGTAGCTGAAAAACTCTTATTTACGGGCGGTGCAAATGTAAGACTAATACTTAAAAATGATGAGAAGTTAAGCTTTATATTTATCTAATGTGCCCTGAATAACGCCGTAAACTTGTGTTTTCAGGTCGTTCAGGTCTTTTTTTGTTAAACCTGTTGTGTCTATCGGGGCATGGAAAACCACCCTTATCTGGTGAGGCCACATCAGTATTTCAGGCATTACCTTATAGTTATCAACCAGCGAAACAGGAACCAGAGGAACCTGGTTTTCAATGGCCATAGAGAAGGCCCCGTCTTTAAATGGCTGAACCATCTGCGGAAAATTGGTAGAATGAATGCCGCCCTCCGGAAAAATCATAATACTTCTACCAGATTTCAGGGCTTTTATAGAACGGGTTAAGGCTTTAGTACGGCTACCTTTACTACTTCTGTCTACCTGAATATGTAGCTGCGTAAACATATAACCAAACAACGGTATGTTTTTTACCGAGCTTTTACCTACAAATGCAAAGTAATTTTTGAGTACGGTACCCATCAGGGCAATGTCAAGATAACTGAAGTGGTTGGCACAAAAAACGTAGGTCTTTTTAGGATCTATTTCGGCTTCATAAATAATCTTTACAGGCATGCCCGCCATAAAGAAAAATAATTGCCCCCAGATACGGTTACAATGATGGGCCACAACTTTCCAGTTTTCTTTTTGAAGGCTAATGTAAACAACCGGATATAACAGCAGAAAGATTAATACAAACCAAAAAAGGCACCAGCCTGTATATAGTTGAGATAATAGTTTTTTAAGACGGTGCATGGGCAAAATTCAGGGGAATGATTCTACAAATATATGCTTAATCTATTCCCCTGAAAAAAAATCGGTTTATTTTATGTCCTTCCGCAGGCCAACAGGCTTTGAGTTTTTGCGCATTTTGATGTTCAGAATCTCTACAAAAAATGAGAAAGCCATTGAAAAGTAAATATAGCCTTTTGGTACGTGTACTTTAAAGGCCTCGGCCACCAATAGTGTACCAATCATTACCAGAAACGCCAGTGCCAGCATCTTCACTGTCGGGTGTTTTTCAACAAATTCTCCTACGCTTCCGGCAAACAGAAGCATGGCAACGGTTGATAACACCACCGAAACGGCCATAACTATTATGTTGTTGGTCATACCAATGGCAGTAATGATAGAGTCAATAGAAAATACCATATTGATTACGGCAATGTCAATAACGGCTCTCGATAGTTTCGAGGCAGTTTTACTACCCGAAATGTTTTCTTCCTGACCTTCAAGTTTATGGTGTATCTCTGATGTTGACTTATACAACAAAAATAAACCACCAAGCAACAAAATAAGGTCTTTGCCACTAAAGCCGATATTCCACGGCAGGCCGATATCCTGCAGGTTAAATAACTCTTTTTCGAGTCTGAGAATCCAGCCTAAAACAAAAAGCAGGGCAATACGAATGGCCATTGCCATAATAAGCCCGATACGCCTGGCTTTCTTTTGTTCGCCCTTGGGTAATTTGGATGAAATAATAGATACAAAAATGATATTATCTACCCCTAATACTATTTCTAATAGGGTAAGGGTAACAATGCTTGTCAACGCTGCGGTCGTTAGAATCTGTTCCATTAACGGTTTAAATTGGTTTAATTGTGGGCGAAATTATTGGTTTTTATACTTTATGACAAGCCTGAACTTGATAAATGGATAATATAATACTAATTAAATGTCTAAAAACCTGATGAGTACAAAGGTCGCCGCAAAAAAGTATTAGAATTAAATTGAATATTAGTTGATATAAGAACCTGTAATGTCTATTTTTGTTTAATAATCTATTTTACGTAGACCTTAATGAAAATTGATAAATCTTTACTTACCGAGCCCGCTTTAACTCAACTTCCTGAAAAAGTATTACAATTTGGTACAGGTGTTTTGCTTCGTGGCTTGTGCGATTATTTTATTGATAAAGCTAACAAAGAAGGAATATTTAATGGCCGGATTGTTGTTGTAAAATCAACGGATTCAGGTGGAGCTGACACTTTTGCTGAGCAGGATAACCTGTATACAATTTGTGTAAGAGGTATTGACAAGGGCGCACCAAAAGAAGAGAATATCATCTCTTCGGCTATCAGCCGTGTGTTATCGGCGCAAAGCCAGTGGTCTGATATTCTGGCCACTGCCAAAGACCCAGCCATTGAAATTGTTATTTCAAACACTACTGAAGTTGGCCTGCAATATGTAGAAGAAAGCATTTTGCAAACACCTCCGGCTTCTTTTCCGGCAAAACTGACCGCCTGGCTGTATGAACGCTTTCAGGCCGGTTTGCCAGGTGCCGTTATTGTGCCAACAGAACTGATAGTTGGTAATGGAGACAAGCTAAAAGAGATTGTTCTGCAACTTTGTGCATTTAATCAGTTACCTGAAGTTTTCATCGAATGGCTCAATACCGAAAACAGGTTCTGTAATTCGTTGGTTGACAGAATTGTGCCAGGTAAACCCAAAGGTGAAAAACTGAAAGAGTTGTTTGATAAGCTGGGGTATGAAGATGACCTGCTGACTATTGCAGAGGTTTACCGCCTGTGGGCTATTGAAGGAGATGACAAAGTGAAAGACGTTTTGTCTTTCTATGAAGCAGACCCTGGTGTGAAGATAGAAAAAAACATAGAGCAATATCGCGAATTAAAGCTAAGGATGCTGAATGGTACACATACCCTGATGTGCGGCATGGCGTATTTGTCTGGCTTTGAAACAGTTAAGGAAGCACTGGCTGACGAATTGATGGAGAAGTTTATCACCATTCTGATGACAACCGAGATTGTGCCGGCGATTCCTTACAAAATAGAACCAAAGGTTTGCCAACGCTACGGCAGAGAGGTGCTCGACCGCTTCCGTAACCCATATCTGGAACACCAATGGATTAGCATTACGCTTCAATATACCATGAAGATGCGTATGCGTAATATTCCGCTATTGCTTAACTATTATAAAGAGTTTAATACTATTCCTCAATACTTTGCACGTGGTTTTGCTGCTTATTTATTGTTTATGAAAGCAATAAAAGAAGAAAACGGCAAATATTACGGACAAAAAGACGGAGAGTTATATCTGATTCAGTGTGATTCGGCTGCCTATTTTTATAAACTGTGGCAGAAGAACGCAACAGAACAGTTGGTGAATAAGGTGTTATCGAACAAGGCTTTGTGGGGAAGTGATTTGACCAAACTACGTGGATTTGCAGAAAATGTAACCACGCACCTTTCTAATATGCAAATGATTGGTGTGAAAGAGGTGGTATCGGCATTGAACGTATATGCTTAAAAGAAAAAAGAGCTTAATTACAGATATTCAAAAAGGCGGAAGATTCATTCTCCCGCCTTTTTGAATATATAAACATAAGCATTTTACGATTTCCGGTTAAACCACAAATATACCGGTATGCCTAGCGCAACTATACCCAGCCCCGGATAAGTAAACTGTGGTTTTTCTTTGATTAGTATCAGAACAATGGCCGAAGCCACAATTACATATAACATTGGAATAACAGGATACCCCGGCGCTTTGATAGGGCGTTCGGCATCGGGCATTTTGCGGCGTAAAATAAATATGCCGTAAATAGTAAAGGCATAAAACAAAATAACTACGCCCATCAGGTAATCAAGTAAGTCGCCATATTTACCTGTCAGGCACAAGAAGCTAGCCCAGAAACATTGCCACCAAAGGGCATTTTTGGGTACGCCTCTATCAGACAACCTACTGAAATTCTTAAAAAATAGTCCATCTCTGGCCATTGTATAATAAACCCTTGACCCCGATAATATAAGGCCATTGTTACACCCAAAAGTAGAAATCATAATTAACAAGGCCACTACAATAGAAAAACCCTGGCCGCCTATCAGATTGGCCGCGGCCGCAGCCACACGGTCTTCGCTGGCAAACTGAATACCTCTGCTGAGCACATCGGTGCCGTTAGGGTCTCCTTTCAGGGGCAAAATACAAAGATATGCCACGTTCATTAACAGATACAGAACAGTTACCAGCATGGTGCCAATGGCCAATCCTCTCGGAATAGTTTTTCTGGGTTCTACCACCTCATCTCCGGCAAATGTTAGTCCGTTCCAGGCATCACTTGAAAACAAGGTTCCTACCTGTGTTACGCCCAGAGCCAGAATAATAGTAAATCCGCCTATGGCGGTAGTTACCCACTCGTCATCTATTTTTGCGGTGCTGGTTGCGTCAAATATATGAGAGAAATTCTGAGAAATGATGTCGGCATTGGCTCCGAGAATAAAGCCCAGAATAATGAGCAGGGCAATGGCTCCGAGTTTGGTAGTGCTGAATATATTCTGAATAATCTTGCCCTCCTTTACCCCTCTGGTATTGGCATAAGTAAGAATAATGATACTTACAATAGCCAGTAGACGCTGCGTTGTAAGTTTAAAAGAAGTATCACCTAAAACAAAAATCTCGTGTTTATCGCTGATAAAATCAGGGAATAGCACACCCGAATACTTGGCAAAAGCCACCGCAACTGCTGCAATGGTACCGGTCTGGATAACGGCAAAGAAAGACCAGCCGTAAAGAAAACCCGTTAGTTTGCCATAGGCTTTCTGAAGAAATACATATTGCCCGCCGGCATGCGGAAACATAGCCGTTAGTTCGCCATAGCATAAGGCGCCTGTCATGGTTAGTACACCTGCCAGTAACCAGGACGCCAAAAGCCAACCCGAAGAACCAACCTGCCGTGCAATGTCAGCACTGACAATGAATATTCCGGAGCCAATCATAGACCCCGACACGAGCATCACAGCATCGTAAAGGCGGATTTCTTTCTTAAAATTTGCCAATTTTTTCTTGTTAAGGTTTATTGATAGAATGTCGGTTAATCTATTAAGTTACGCTCTTTCAGGTATCTGAAAATGAGCTGGTCAACAGCAGAACTTTTTTCTTTATCGGCATAGGTGAGCCAGACTATCTCTTCAATTTCAGCATCGGGTTTCAATGTGCCTCTGTAGTCGGCTTTATAGCAGGTCATGGTCACTTGTATACCTTCTGCATGACCATGTGCCTGTGCCTCAAATTTTCCGAAGAACTGCAACGATTCCGGCAACAAATCAACAGTTAACTCTTCTTTTATCTCCCGCAGCAATGCCGCTTCATCGCTCTCATTGGCTTCTCTTTTCCCACCGGGAAAATACAAGGTATCCTTGCCTTTGCTTCTGGTGCTCAGTATTTTACCGTTTTCAATCCGTATCCAGGCCAATTTATCAATCTTTTTCATGGCCTATTGTTGCTTGGCCAGCTTACTGTTCTGATAGCCGTAAGTAAAATAAATAACCAAACCCAGTAACATCCAGATAATAAACATGCGCCAGTTAGACCAGCCCAGTTCTGTCATCAGATACAGGTTAGTTAAGATACCCAATACAGGTAATAAAGAGAAATTGTGCTTAAAGCTAAACACAGAGAGGGTTAGCCATACCAGCCAGAATACAACCAGCAGGGGTCTCGCTTCCAGATGTTGTACCAGGTTTCCATTTCTATAGGTCATGTATAATGCAACCAGCATCAGCAAGGCAGTAAGGTATTTGGCATTAATGTAAGGAATCTTGAATTTGGCATCTTTGCTAAGGCCTTTGGTGTCGAGATACAATACGCCGGCACAGACCAGGATAAAAGCAAAGAAAGTACCTACACTGGTGAGGTCGACAAAGAAACTCATTTTGAAGAAGAGTGAAGGCACAGCTACCAAAAAGCCGGTAACAATGGTAGCAAAACCAGGTGTTTTGAACTTAGGGTGAATTTCGCCGAATTTTTTACCTATCAATCCATCGCGGCTCATAGCCATCCAGATGCGTGGTTGGCCAATCTGATAGGCCAGCAAGGCACTGGTAATAGCCACCACGGCGCTTACTGAAATAACCCCGGCTACAAAATCGAAGCCTACTTTTGAGAAAACATAGGCAAGGGGGTCGGCCACGTTCAGTTCCTTATAGTTAACCATACCCGTAAGTACGGTGGTTATCAGCACATACAATACAGTACAGATAAGCAGGCAGAGCAACATGGCTCTTGGTAAGTCCTTCTGTGGATTCTTGGCTTCTTCGGCAGTAGTAGAGATAGAATCGAACCCGATAAAAGCAAAGAAAACCGATGCCACTCCACTTAAAACGCCCTCTATGCCATTGGGCGCAAAAGGCGACCAGTTTGCCGGTTTTATATAAAAGGCGCCTGCCAGTATAACCAGCAGAATAACTCCCATTTTAAGAGCAACGAGAATATTACTGGCATTGCGAGATTCCTTAATACCAATATAGCAAAGGGAGGTAATCAGTACAGTGATAAGGCCGGCCGGCAGATTAAATATAACCTTGATGAACCCCAGGTCTGGCGCTTCGCTAAAGGCCGTTGCCAGAAGTTGGTCACCACTGGTTATGCCGGCGCTTCCCGCCTTAACGGCCTCATAGGCTTCTTTGGCAGATGTATAGTCAATAGCCAGCCACATAGGAAATTTTATGCCGAAACCAGCCAGCATAGATACAAAATAGCTAGACCACGAGATGGCCACTACCATGTTAGATACGGCGTATTCAAGAATTAGCGCCCAGCCGATTATCCAGGCCAGTACTTCTCCAAACGAAACATAAGCATAAGTATAGGCACTGCCGCTAACGGGTACCATTGAGGCAAATTGTGCATAGCTAAGCGCTGTAAATACACAGGCTATGGCCACAAATACAAAAAGAAGTGATACGGCAGGGCCACCGTTGAAACTGGCCAGCCCTATGGTACTGAATATACCAGCACCGATTATGGCCGCTATGCCCAGCACTGTAAGGTCTCTTACGCCAAGAATGCGTGCCAGTGATTGGCTTTTGTCGCCCGATTCTGATTCCTGAATTGCTTTACTGACATCTTTCCTGCGAAAAAGCGAATTACTCATGGGTGTTTAGATATTTAGGTTTTTATGAGTTTGTTATGGTATATTTTTCAAAACTATCGAAAAAAAGATAATACTAATCTATCAAAAGCAAAATTTTTATCGGAGTAAGGTTATTTTTATATACGTTTTTTCAAATAATTAATGATTGTAAAGCCTGTATTTCAGAATTTTTATTCTAAAAACCTTGTTTGTGGCTCAATCGAAACTTACATTTGTAATTGTTAACTTGTATAGACAAGTTGGTTTAAAAATGATTGTCAATTTTTAAAGATTTTAAAGTGAAAGCCGCAGTTTACAAAGGGAAAGAAGCCATAATAATAGAAGAGGTAGCCATGCCTACTTTGGAGGATGGCGAAGTGTTGCTTGAAATTGAAGCATGTAACGTGTGCGGAACAGATTTGCGCACTTACCGGCACGGAGATAAGAAAATTATACCGCCACGTATATTAGGCCATGAATTTTGTGGAAGAGTGGTGGAGTCAAGAAGTAAGGATACTGATATAAAGGTGGGCGACAGAGTGCTGATGTACATTGTTTTGTCTTGTGGCGAATGCCGTTACTGCAAAGCAGGAAGAGAGAACCTTTGCCAAAGCCGTACTACGATGTCGTATCATCTCGACGGCGCGTTTGCTCCTTTTATGAAAGTACCAGCCAAAGCTGTGCGCCGCAGGCAGTTGTTTAAAGTAAGCGAAGAATTACCCGCAGGGCATCTGAGTCTTGCCGAACCTTTGGGCTGTGTAATAAACGCCCACGGCCGAGGCAGGCTGGAAGTAGGCTTGAAAGACAAAGTTGCCATTATTGGTGCCGGGCCAATAGGCGTGATGCATGCGCTGGTGTCACGGTATCAGGGAGCGCAGCAGGTAGATATGTTTGATGTAATGCAAGCAAGGCTGGATAAGGCAACTACTTTTGATATTGACCACACGGTAAAAGCCGAAAAAGAAGGCAGCCATCTGGAAAGGGCACAAGAACTAACCGACGGATTGGGTTATGATGTGGTAATTGTAGCCGTGAGTGTAGCACAGGCACAGGCCGATGCCCTTGAGATAGCCGGCAAAGCAGGCAGGGTAGAATTTTTTGGCGGTTTACCAAAAACCAATCCTTTTGCTACGCTTAATACCAATCATCTGCATTACAAAGAACTACGCATCAGCGGGTCTTATTCAGAGAAAATGAGTGATTTTCAGGCCGCAACGGCCTTGGTTCAGAAAAAGGATTTCCCGGCAGATAAGATAGTAACCCATACGCTGCCACTGGGCAGTATTACGGAAGCATTTACCCTGATGGAATCTGGCGAGGCCCTGAAAGTGAGTATGAATCCGAATTTGTAAAAACAACCCATGAATACAGAATTATCAAATAGCCTGAAAGGGCAGGCATGGGGTCTTTTTATTGACGGCCAGTCTGTTCCGGCCGAAGATGAATCGACCATCACTATATTTTCTCCTGCCAACAGAGAGCCTATTGCCACCATTGCCCGGGCTACCGCCAATGACATCAGCAAAGCGGTTGAAACCGCGCAGGCTGGCTATAAAGAATGGGCAAAACTGACGGCTTATCAACGTGAAAGCATCATTAAAAAAGCTGCTGCCTATGTACGCACACAGGCCGACCGCATAGGTATGCTGATGGCATTAGAGCAGGGGAAGCCTTTCAACCAGGCCAAAGCAGAAATTATCGGTTCCTGCGATACCATCGAGTACTTTGCTTCAGAAGCTGTACGCGTAGAGGGATATGTAAATCAGACAGAGAAGGCAGGTGTTTTTTCAATAGTAAAATACTACCCGGTTGGGGTTTGTGCATTAATTACTCCCTGGAACTACCCGGTTTCTTTGTTGTCCTGGAAACTCGGGCCGGCATTGGCGGTTGGCTGTTCGGTTGTGGTTAAGCCCACAACAGTTACGCCTTTGTCGCCAATGGCTTTTTGCATGGCATTAGTAGAGGGGGGCATTCCGGCCAGGGTAATCAGTGTATTAACGGGGCAGGGGTCAGTAGTAGGTGATGTACTTGTGAAACATCCGCTGGTAAAGAAAGTAGCCATGACCGGCTCTACAGCTACCGGAAAAAAACTGATGCAGACGGTAGCGCCCTATCTGAAAAAAATATCGCTTGAACTCGGCGGCCAATGTCCCGCCATTGTGTGTGCAGATGCCGACATTATAAATGCGGCTACTGTTATTGCCTATAAGGGATTCCGGAACATGGGGCAGTCGTGCAGTAGTATTAACAGGGTGTATGTGCATGTATCAAAGCATCAGAGTCTGGTGGCTGAATTAAAGAAAAATGCAGAGAAACTGACCATTGGCGACGGAGTTACCGACGGCGCAGCAGACCTAGGGCCTATGGCTACTGCTGACGGTATTACAACTACAAAGCAGCACATTGAAGACGCCATTGGCAAAGGCGCATCATTAGTTACAGGTGGCAGAGCCCCCGAAGGCGGGCAATATGAAAAGGGGTTTTATTTTATGCCAACCATACTTGACAACTGCCATGCGGGCATGAAGGTAATGCAGGAAGAAACCTTTGGCTGTGTGGTGGCGGTTGAGACCTTTGAAACGCTGGAAGAGGCTGTTAACAAAGCTAATGATACCAACTATGGGTTGGTGGCCTATGCGTTTACAAAGGATTTTAAAACGAGTATGCACCTGGGCGACACGCTTGAAGCCGGAACCGTTTGTGTTAACAGTGGCGCAGTAAATACTAATTATGCACCTTATGCAGGTTGGAAAGACTCCGGTTATGGGGTAGAGTTATCGCGAAATGCTGTTTTTGAATACCTTGAAACCAAGCACATAAAAGTTGAAGCAATTTGATGTCAGGGTCGGTAACGGGCAAAAATATGTTCGTCATATAATTGCCCTTCTTTAAACAGAGCGTGCCTGAGAACTGCCTCTTTTTGGTAACCCGCCTTTTGCAAGGCGCGCATAGAACCGGTATTATATTCGAAAACACCGGCGTAAATGCGATGAATGGGGTAGTTGGCAAAGGTAAAGCCAGTTACTTCTTCAATGGCTGCAGACATGATGCCTTTGTTCCAGTAAGGTTCTCCGAGCCAGTAACCAATTTCGGCATTTCGGCAATAAATATCGTCTTTTAGCAGAATACCTATGCCGCCAACAGCCTTGTTTTCTACTACTATAGCCAGGTTTTCTGCTGTTTTTCGGGCAAGTTTAACCCACTCAAAAGCATCAGTAATGGTATAAGGGTGCGGAAATATATCTTTCAGATTCCTCCAGATACGGTAATTATTTGCGTTTTCTGCCAAAGATGGCTCGTCTCCTGCCTGCCATTTTCTCAAGAAAAAATTCATTCGCTTCTAAAAGTAATTTCCTGTTTAGTCAATAGCTCTTTTATTCTGGCACTTTCTGAAAAAGCAAAAATCAGTTCTTTTTTGGGCAAGTCTTCTTCGTCATCTGCCCAACGCCAGTCTTCACAAATGGCATCCAGCAAATTTAGCAGGGTTCCGGTTTTCTCAGGGTTCCTCTCTTTTTCAATGAAAACGTCGGAAGGAGAAATATACAGTACAATTTTTTCGTCTTCCAGCCACGACAAATCGCTTAGCATTTCGTCTAGTTCATCAAGCGTGAAACCAAACTCTTCCGGGAACGCCAAAGCATCGGCAATTTCTTCATAAAAGCCTCTGAGTGTCTGTGTTTTATTGCCATCCAGTTCAACAATCGAGTAATTCTCTGGAAGAGCTAAATTATTAGTGATAAGAAAATTGGGCATGAGGTTTTAGACAAGAATATAAGTGGCCTGTTAAGCAGGCCACCAAAAGATGTTAGTTCAGTGAAAAAGTAGGTACTTTCATTACTACTGAATTATTAAACATTAATTCGGTAATGGTATGAGACATATAATCTATTAACGGAAATTCAGAAATAATATCCATTACTTCCAGTTCATCCTGGGCGTTTACAATACACCATAGTCTGCTTCTGTCTGAAGACAACGCATAAGAGTGCAATTTGCCGTCTTCCAGCAATTGATTAACAGCAATTCTTTGATAAGGAATTTTTGCAATGAAACTTTCTGGGAAAGGCACTGGCAAATCAAATTCCACCATAAACTGAGTCATAGTATCTTCTCTTTAAAATAAAAACAGCACAAAATCTACATCACGCAGGGTTATTTACTTTCGGATTACGTCAACAATTCCATTTGTGCCATAAATTTCTATCACTAATATAAACAAGATTTCTAAAAAAAACGTTTTCTTTGCACAACTTATCTCAAAAGGGGTGCCTTAATATAACGGGCTGAGATTATACCCATTGAACCTGATGCAGGTAATTCTGCCGAAGGGACAGAGAATAGTACTGTAGGATGCGCACCTGCAAAACTATTGTTTTCCATTTAAAATTTTGTTTAACCAAACGAGCCTCATGGGTTCACAAGATTTTACTCCTTTGCCTTGTTAAAATTTTCGTGATACAATGAAAAAATTAACAAAAAGTGTTGCCAGTTTTCTTTTAAACCTATCTAAATCTTTTCAGGGAACCGTTTCGGTTGTCTTGCTGATGAACATGGTAGTTTTTTCAGCCAATGCTCAGGACTCTACCAAAATCAAAGAGCTGAACGAAGTAGTGGTGAGGTCTACACGTGCCAACGAAAAAACCGGTATGGCGTTCACAAACGTATATCAGCGGGATATCAGAAAGCAGAATCTGGGGCAGGATTTGCCCTTTTTACTCAACCAACTGCCGTCGGTAGTAGTGAGTTCAGATGCCGGGGCGGGTGTCGGGTATACAGGGATACGTATCCGCGGTTCAGACCCTACGCGTATCAATGTTACCCTTAACGGTGTTCCTTACAATGACTCAGAGTCTCAGGGTACTTTCTGGGTAAATATGCCAGACTTTGCGTCCAGTGTTCAAAGTATTCAGGTGCAGCGAGGGGTAGGTACTTCTACCAATGGCGCAGGGGCTTTCGGAGCCAGCCTGAACATCAGCACTTTAGGATATGAGCGTGAGGCCTTTGGCGAGACTAACCTGTCTTATGGGTCTTTTAACACTATGAAAGCCAATGTAATGGCAAGTACAGGGCTGCTAAACAACCATTTTGTGGTAGATGCCCGGTTATCGAAATTATCTTCAGACGGATACATCGACAGAGCCAGTTCAGACCTGAAATCTTTCTATTTTTCAACGGGCTACTACAACAAAAGTAATTTTATCAGATTGAATATCTTCTCAGGGAAAGAAGTTACTTATCAGGCTTGGGAGGGGGTACCCGAGAAACTTCTGAAAACCAATCGTACATACAACCCTTACACGTATCCGAACCAGGTTGATAATTATCAGCAGGATAATTACCAATTGATTTCGTCTTTTAAATTAAGCGAGCGCTGGACGTTCAATCCGACTTTGCATTATACGCGTGGTAAAGGTTACTATGAGCAGTTCAGGTCAGATGACGCACTCGCCGGCTATAAACTACCCAATGTGATAATAGGCGGAGATACCATTACCTCTACCGACCTGGTGCGTCGTAAGTGGCTCGATAATCATTTTTATGGAATTACGTACTCTTTTGATTACCAGAGTAATAAGAAGCTTTCAGCCAATATAGGTGGGGCATGGAACAAATATGATGGGCATCATTTCGGCGAAGTAATCTGGACAAAGCTGGCCGAGACACCTGCTAACGATTACCGATGGTACACCAGCAGGTCTCTTAAAACCGATTTTAACATTTTCGGTAAGGTTTATTATCAGTTATCAGACCGGTTCAATCTGTTCGGCGACGTGCAGTACCGCACCGTTGGGTATGATATGAAAGGAATTGCCGACAAACTGCAGGATATTACCCGAAACACTTCTTTTTCTTTCTTTAACCCAAAAGTCGGGATGAATTATCAGTTAAGCACCGGGGCATCTGTATATGCTTCTTATGCCATAGGTAATAAAGAGCCTAACCGCACCGACTTTGTGGATAACATAAAAGCACCGAAACCCGAGCATCTGGAAGATTTAGAGGCCGGGTATCGCTGGGCAAATCAGAAACTGAGCTTCGACGCGAACTTCTATTACATGAACTACCGCAACCAACTGGTGCTGACCGGACAGGTAAACGGAGTCGGTGAGGCCATCCGGGTGAATGTTCCGAAAAGCTACAGAGCAGGTATTGAGCTGGTAGCCAACTGGAATTTTGCCCCAAAATGGAGACTAAACGCCAATGCTACATTCAGCCAGAATAAAATTAAAAATTTTACCGAAACCGTGGTGAATTACGATGGTGGCGCCGATAAAGTTAATCAGTACACAAAAACAGATATTTCGTTTTCGCCTAATGTGATAGCTGGTGGGCAGTTGTCTTTTGCCCCGGTAAAAAATCTTGAATTCACCTGGCTGCCTAAGTATGTAGGTAAGCAGTACATGGATAATACAGCAGACCAAAAACGTAAACTGAACGCCTTTTTTGTGAATGATTTGCGTGCCAATTTTACGGTGCATCCGAAAATTGTGAAAGAAATGACCTTTAGCCTTTTGGTTAATAACATTCTCAATCATCTGTACGAATCAAATGGCTATACCTATAGCTATATTTATGAACAACAGGTAGTTACAGAAAACTTCTATTATCCGCAGGCAGGAACCAATTTTCTGCTGGCGGTAAGAGTAAGGCTGTAGTTATTGCCCCACCCTGGCCTGCATCAATAATGGAGAAGCCAGGGTGGGGTTAATATCAAAATAGATAAATTTTTGTAGCAGGCATTCTGTTAATGTTTGCGTATGTAAGCGTTTTATAATTAGACGTTTATCTGTTTCTGTTAATCAGTTTTTCTTATTCTTCTGCGCTTTCCATTCTTGCTTTTCTTCTATTTGTTTCATTATTTGCTATATTCGTTCCAATTAATGACGCAAAAGCATGGCTTCTGAAAAAAACAAGGGTGAACTTCTCAAACTTCTAGGCGTAGGTTTTGGTATTGCCGTTACCATTGGCGGAACGATAGGAACAGGCATTTTGCGTAAACCAGGCCCTATAGCGGCTAATCTGGGCGACCCATCATTAATTATGCTTGTTTGGATACTGGTAAGCATCTATGCTTTTTTAGGTGTGTTGTGCGCTATTGAACTGGGCGTGTCGGTACCCAAAGCAGGCGCCTGGTATGTTTATGCCCGCCGTGCCTTTGGCGATTACGTGGGTTTTGTAACCGGTATCACCAGCTGGTTGGGCACAGTGGCTGCCCTGGGTTTTGGCGCCTATACCATGAGCGAATTTATAGCTTTAATGCTGCCTGATGTTGAACCCATCATCCGCTATGTGGCTATTGGCATTCTGTTGTTATTGATGAGTTTCCACTGGCTGGGTACCAAGTCGGCCGGCAGGTCTCAGGAAATTATCTCTTTTCTTAAAGCCATTGGCCTTTTTGCTTTTGTAATAGTTTGTTTTGTATATGGCGGTGAAATAAAAAGCCAGCAATTGGTAGAAACCACTCAGAAAGTGGCAGGCCCGGGTCTGTTAACAGGCCTCATAGTTTCGCTCCAATCAGTGTTTTATACTTTTGATGGCTGGCATACGGCCGCGTATTTTTCAGAAGAAAGTACAGACCCGGCCCGTAATTTGCCCAAGTCTATGATCAGCGGCGTGCTGGTAATCATAGCCATTTACCTGCTGGTAAATCTGGCTATACTTTACATTATGCCAATAGAAACCCTGGCCGGTTCTAAATTGGCGGCTTCAGATGCCATAAAGCTGATTTTCGGCAACAAGTCTGCCAGTATTGTAACATTCTTTCTTACTATTTCAATTTTTGGTATTCTTAATGCGCAGATTATGTTCTCGCCAAGGGTGATTTATTCCATGAGTCGCGACGGACTTTTCTTCAAGGCTGCTCAAAGAGTAAACAGCGGGGGCACGCCCGCCATTGCCATGCCACTTACCGGACTCTGTTCAATATTGCTCATTCTAAGCGGGAAAGATACCTGCGAGAAGCTATCAGATATTGCGGTTTTCTTTTTTGTGATGTGCTACATTGCAGGGTTTGCCAGCATTATGATGCTACGCAAAAAAGAGCCTGATTTACCAAGACCCTACAAAGTGCCGGGGTATCCTTTTATACCCTGGTTACTGATAGTAATATCAATTTTGTTTCTGATTGGCGCAGTGTATCAGGACATCAGCAGCAGCGGTTATGCACTGATCTTTCTCATTATCAGTTATCCTTTGTTTTTGCTGACAAAAAAATTAAACCAATAGCCTGTTGTTATTGTTTTTCAAATAGCCATATTTGTGGCGAATTTGCCTGCCCCAGACCTGATGGCCCGGGGTTAGCCGGATTCAAACCACTATACAATCGTTATCTATTAATTATACTATTCGATTTTTGCCAAGTTGAAAATGAGAAATTTTATTTCGCTGAAAGATGTAGAGAATATCCGGGATTTAGTGAATGAAGGGATGCGTCAGAAAAAAGCGCCTTTTGCAGAACAGGAACTGGGAAAAAACAAAACCATTGGTTTAATCTTTTTTAATCAGAGTTTAAGAACCCGCCTGAGTACCCAAAAAGCTGCAGAAAACCTGGGCATGAAAGTGCTGATGATGAATGTAGGGCAGGATAGCTGGCAGCTTGAAATGGAAGATGGTGTAGTAATGAATGGCGATAAAGCCGAACACGTAAAAGAAGCCGCTGCTGTTATAGGCAGCTATTGCGATATTATTGCCGTAAGAGCTTTTGCAGGCCTGCAAGACCGAGAGGCAGATTACCGCGAGCTGGTGATGGAAAAATTCAGACAGTATGCAGGGGTTCCGATTGTGAATCTGGAGTCGGCTACACGCCACCCATGCCAGTCGCTGGCCGATTTGATTACCATTGAAGAGCATAAAAAAGTAGAAAAGCCGAAGGTAGTGCTTACCTGGTTGCCGCATTTTAAACCATTGCCGCAGGCTGTGGCCAATTCTTTTTGCGAATGGGTAAACCAGACAGACTATGAGTTTGTGATTACGCATCCGCATGGGTATGAACTGGCTCCTGAATTTGCAGGGAATGCCCAAGTGATTTATGACCAGAATGAAGCTCTGAAAGGCGCCGATTTTGTGTATGGTAAGAACTGGTCGTCCTATAACGAATACGGTAAAGTGCTTACCCAGGATTCATCGTGGATGATTACCAAAGAAAAAATGGACCTCACCAATAACGGCTTGTTTATGCACTGCCTGCCCGTGCGCCGCAATCTGAAAGTAACCGACGAGGTGCTGGACCATCAGTCTGTCGTTATTCAGCAGGCTGCCAACCGTGAGTGGTCGGCACAGGCAGTTTTAAAGACAATCCTCAAAGGCTTATAAACCATCATGAAAGTCAGCCGGCATACCAGCTGACTTTTTACTTTACAAGTACTATGGTATGCTTGCATACTATTTTATTTCCATGTAATTTTGTTAAATCCAATCATCAACTATAAAGTCAATACTAAAATCTCATGGCAGCTACAACTATAGAAGGTATTAATTTTAATCTAACAGAAGAGCACCTGGCTGTGCAGCAGGCCGCTCGTGAATTTGCCCAGACTGAATTACTCCCAACAGCCATTGAACGCGATACACATTCAAAATTTCCGACCGAGCAAGTGAAGAAGATGGGCGAGCTGGGCTTTTTGGGTATGATGGTATCGCCTGAATACGGCGGTGGAGGTATGGATACTATTTCTTATGTGCTGGCCATGGAAGAAATATCAAAGGTAGATGCTTCAGCTTCGGTAATTATGTCTGTGAACAACTCACTGGTATGCTGGGGGCTTGAGAAATACGGGTCAGAAGAACAAAAACAGAAATATCTTACCAAACTGGCCACTGGCGAAGTAATTGGGTCGTTTTGTTTATCAGAACCGGAGGCCGGATCTGATGCCACTTCGCAAAAAACTACCGCTATTGACAAAGGCGACCACTACCTGCTGAACGGCACTAAAAACTGGATAACCAACGGTAACTCTTCTGCTATATCGCTTGTCATTGCCCAGACCAACGTAGAATTGAAACACAAGGGTATTAACTGCCTGATTGTTGAAAAGGGCTGGGAAGGCTTTTCTGTTGGCAAAAAAGAAGATAAAATGGGGATACGTTCGTCTGATACCCATTCGCTGATGTTTACTGATGTAAAGGTACCTAAAGAAAACAGGATAGGTGAAGATGGATTCGGTTTTAAATTTGCCATGTCAACCCTTAATGGTGGCCGAATAGGTATTGCCGCGCAGGCATTGGGAATAGCAGCCGGGGCTTATGAACTGGCCGTGAAGTATTCAAAAGAAAGAAAAGCATTCGGCAAAGCCATATCTGAGCATCAGGCTATTCAGTTTAAACTTGCCGAAATGGCCACCAAAATTGAAGCCGCACGAATGCTGGTATATAAGGCCGCACGTTTAAAAGATGAAGACAAAGACTATATTCAGGCGGCAGCCATGGCCAAATTGTTTGCCTCAGAAGTAGCCATGTGGGCCACTACCGAGGCCGTGCAGATACACGGCGGGTATGGATACGTAAAGGAGTATCATGTAGAACGATTGATGCGTGACGCTAAAATTACCCAGATTTATGAAGGCACTTCAGAGATTCAAAAGCTGGTAATTGCACGCGAAATTTTAAAGTAAACAGCGGCTTCTTTAGTACAAAACACATATTATGTTGGATAAAAAAAGGCTCGAAAAGAGCCTTTTTTTATGTATAAAACATCAAAAATATTGGAATATTACCTTGTAATTATAATAAAAAAGCAGTCCTGAAAAGGGGTTAAATTAGACTTTTTTTAGAAAAAAGGTCTTAATGAAGTAAAAAAATATAATTAAAGGAACATCTTTTGTTTTCTATTTGTTACAAAAAAAGAGAAAATATATTAGTTTTGTCCAATATTAGTTAATACATTGCGTTTAGTATTCTAAGCTATCACGAAAATGCTCCTTCAACATGGAAGATTACAATAAGATTATCGAATCTCTTGGTGTAAAATTCGCCAAAGCGCGTCATATCAGAATCTTGCAAACCATCAAGATTAAGAATGTTTATGATGTTGAAAACTCAATTCTGGTTCTGTACGATGGTGATGTGAAACTGGCCGGGAATGACGAACGCGTACAGCCGGGTGATTTGTTGTTTATTCCCGGAGGGAAAGCAGCAACGATTAGCTATGGTGTGGGCGAACCTAAGAATATTTCTTTTGAAGAGTTTATGACACGTCGGGAAAGTTATTTCGAGACCATGACAGACTCTTCGAGTATTGGTAAAGTACCTAACTCTTTTGGATTGATTAATTTTGAAGCCAAAGTGTTTGATTCGGTAAACTTCTTTACATCTCTCGATATTCCGCCGTTTTTTATAAAACAACACAGCAAACTTGGCTCATTGATACATGATATTCTGCTGGAGGATTTCTCTGATGAAGTAGGCCGCGGACGTGTTATCAGAAACAAAACAGAAGAAATAGTTATTGAAATTGTGCGCCATATTCTGAAAAACAGAATGTTTGTTGAGCAGTTGGCAACCAACAGTACGTATTTCAAAGACCCTCGTCTGATAGACATCTTTACTTACATCAAAAACAGTCTGGCCGGAGACTTGTCTAACAAGCAGCTGGCAAACGTAGCCAATGTTTCTGAAGATTATGTAGGCCAGTATTTCAAGATGCTGACAGGTATTAATCCGCAGGATTATATAGAATACCAACGTATGGAAGCAGCTGTGAATCTGCTGCGTACGTCAAAGAAAAGTATCCGGGCCATCGGGCACGAAGTGGGCTATAAAGATACTGCCTATTTCTGTCGTCGTTTCAAAATGATGTTTGGCATACCTGCAGGAAAGATGCGCCGCAGAGAATCATTAATGATAGGATAACATACACCTCAAATAAAAAAGCCACTGTAATTAAGATTTGCAGTGGCTTTTGCTTTAATATCGGGTGTAATTTCTAATTCAGTATTTTCAGGTCTTCAATTTTTTCAATCACCAACTGGTTTCTGCCTCTGAAAACACTAATCTTGCCAGTGGCTACTACTTTCTTACCTGTCAGGTCTTCGGCATTCAGTGTGGTTTTTTCAAGTACCTCTTTATATACCACCACTGTAAGCGGGCTATTCGGATAATTCTCGTCTAAATTAATCAGCAAAAATGGTGCACGCTCATTGCCTGAATCAAAGCGTCTTGCACCGGCTACTTTCCCTTTTACCACTACCTGCTTATCAACATAGCTGGCTGCCTTATCGCTGGTAAGGGTGTCTGTCTGGCCAAATGCCATACTCAAGGAGCACATCAATTGTAGCGCAAAAATTAATTTTTTCATTCCGGTAAATATTTAAATAAATAGTTTAGCATTCTTTAAACTGCCTCAGCGGCAAGAATCCCTCATTGTCTTGTTTGTATTGTTACTTAAAAGTATAGCCAAATATACAAATATGTAGGTTTATTGTGTGCGTAAAGATGTACTAACTTTTATAGGGGCAGGGCTAAAATAGTAGAAACGGTTGTGCAGGCAGTCTTTTTTTTCGGTACACAAACATTTGCTACAAGGCTTTTTAATTTTGTAGGTTTTACTATATTTGTAAAAAGCTCTGAATTTCAGGCTTTTATAATATTTGTCAACTCCCTGCTGTGATACCATTACAAATAATGCTTAACCTGTAACACCAATCAATTAAGCCCATTTGCCTGATGAAAAAGCAGTCTGCTCAAAAAGAACTTTCTGATTACAAGTACGCGCTTGATCAGGCGGCTATCGTTGCCATAACTGACCAGAAAGGAAGAATTACATACGTAAATGACAATTTCTGCAAAATTTCAGGCTATTCAGAGGCTGAACTTATCGAGCAGGACCATCGCATCATTAACTCAGGCCATCATTCCAAAGAATTTATCAGAGAATTATGGACAACCATAGCTAATGGTAAAGTTTGGAAAGGTGAAATTAAAAACAAAGCAAAAAACGGGAGTTATTACTGGGTTGATACCACCATTATCCCTTTTCTGAATACAGAAGGTAAACCCACGCAGTATTTGTCTATAAGGTTTGATTTAACCGAACGGAAACAAACTGAACAGGCGGTGAGGGAAAGGAAGCGTTTCCTGAGAAACATTACAGATAATGTGCCGGCCATGATTGCCTACTGGACCACCGATTTTAAATGTTTGTTTGCCAATAATGCATACCGGACGTGGTTTGACAAAACGATTGAAGAGATGGATGGGGTCTATTTGTCTGATTTACTAACAGAAGAAGAAGTAAAAGAACTTAAACCCTGGATGGATGCGGTGCTGAAAGGCGAAGCGCAATCTTTTGAGCGGGTACTCGAACGGCCCGGGAAACCCAAAATTATAAGCCATACACAGTATGTGCCAGACGTAGCAGACGGCAAAGTAGTTGGGTTTTATTCTCTGGTATTTGATATGACAGACCTGAAAATGGCATTACAGGAGTCTGTAACCAAAACACAGGAAATAGCCAACATTCTTGGCCGTATAACAGACGGGTTTGCTGCCTTTGACCACAACCTTTGCTACGTATATGTCAATAATCGTCTGGAACAAATCGTTGGCAAAACAGCGGCAGAGCTAATAGGAAAAAACGTTTGGGAGGTTTTTCCGGATGCCGTTGGTAGTGCTACTTACAAAGCCATTCAGGAAGCGCATACGAAACATACAGACATCGTAATGGAAGATTACTTCGCCCCGTTGAATTTATGGCAAGAGAACCGCATTTATCCTTCTGAAAGCGGCCTGGTTTTGTTTGTAAGAGATATATCTAAGCGTAAAACCGAGGAACACAGGTTGAAACTGATGGAATCGGTAATTACTAATACCAAAGATGCAGTTCTGGTTACTAATGTGGCCGAAAGCCCAGGTAAACTACCAATTACTGTGTATGTAAATGAGGCTTTTTGCGCCATGACGGGCTTTACTGAAGCCGAGGTAATGGGTAAGCCGCCGTCATTTCTGCATGGGCCTAAAACAGATAAAGCAGAAGTTAACAGAATTGTCGAATTTATGATGAGAAAAAAGCCTTGCGCGTCTACACTGCTGCATTATAAAAAAGACGGGCAAACATACTGGGCCGACTTCTCAATCAGCCCTTTGAAGGATTCTGAAGGCAAACATACGCATTGGATTGCCATTCAGAGAGATGTAACCAAACGCAAGCAGGAGGAACTCCGCGAAACGTTTTTATCTGAAATAAGTAAGATATTTAGTGCTGAAGAATCGCTCAATACAATTTTGGCCAATGTTTTGCAAAAACTGGTTTCGTTCGGAGAATTTAAGTTTGCTGAAATTTGGATGGTGGCTTCTGATAAAACAAAGATTAGTCTGGCAGCAAAGTTTGCTACAACAGACATTGCGCTTAAGTTTTACAGAGAGGCAGACTCTATCAATAGTTTTGAATTAGGGTCTGGTTTGCCTGGTACCGTGTGGATGGAATCACAGCCGGTTTTTTGGTCTGATATTGACAAAAGAACCGATTTTTTAAGAAGTGAAAACGCCAGACGAGCAAACTTAAAGTCGGCCTATGGTATTCCTATTTCGCATCAGGGAATAACTCTGGGGGTTTTACTGATAGGTTCGGATGAAAACCTTAATCCTGACAAAATCTATCATTCTCTGTTCGTAAGTGTGGGGCCGCAACTGGGTAACGAAATATACCGGAAACAGGTAGAGCTTGAGTTAGACCAGATATTCAGGTTTGCCCCTGATATTATTGTAACCGCCGGGCTTGACGGAAACTTTAAGAAGTTAAACCCTGCTGCATTAAAAGCCTTTGAATATAGTGAAGAAGAACTTTTAATGACGCCCTATATGTCTTTTGTACATCCTGACGATTACACAAATGTATCGAATTATCTGAATGAAATCAGAACGGTAAACAAGACCGTTTTCTTTGATAATCGATTTATATGTAAATCTGGCAAAGTAAAATGGCTGTCCTGGACAGTCACTCCGGCATCAGAAGAAGGCATCATATTTTGTGTGGCAAAAGACATTACAGAGCAAAAGCTGAATAGTGAGCAATTCAAGGAAATCTCATGGATTCAGTCTCATCTGGTAAGGGCGCCATTAGCGCGCATACTGGCAATTACATCATTAATAAAAGAAGGGGACGTAAAAAGCGAAGAGTTTGAGCAGATGATAGATTATCTGGAAAAATCGGCCAATGAACTTGACGGAGTGATTTCAAAAATCAATACTATTTCATACGAGGGTAGTAAGGCCGGAAACTCAACTGAAGAATGAGCCGGGCAGACCTAAAACAAAAGAGGTAATTACTTGATTTTCAAATAATTACCTCTTTTGTTTAGTTGACCCACTAGGATTCGAACCTAGACATACAGAACCAAAATCTGTTGTACTACCCTTATACTATGGGTCAATCCTGAACTTGTGGGTGCAAAAGTAATAGTTTTTACCAAACCACGCAAGACATGGCAATAAATTTTTTACCAATTTTTTACCATTTCGTTAATCAGGTCTAATAAAAACTGTGTCTTTGCACCAATTTTACCGGTTCCTAATACATTATTGTCAACCCGGGTAATAGGCAGCACCCTTTTAGTAGTGCTGGTAGTAAATACTTCATCTGCTTCAAGCATTTCGGTAAACGAAATACTTCTTTCTTCTATTTTAAAGTGAGGTTTGGCCAGTTCAAGGGTTGTTCTTCTGGTAATACCTTTCAGAATATCAGTATTGGGGGTTATTAGCGTATCACCTTTAAAAATAAATACATTGCTTCGGCTCAGTTCACTTATAAAGCCATTTTTATGATACAGTACGTCAGACGCCTGCGCTGCCTTAATATCAGCCTGGAGTATCATATAATGCTTGTAGTCGGTACTTTTTACCTCTGGCAGATCTCTTACAAACTCATAAGCAATTACTTTTATGCCGTTTGCATACTCTTCCGGTTTTACGGGATGAATATCTTCGCTCATAATCAGCAGATTCGGTTTGCTCATCGAAACGCTGTCTTCAGAGTAACCGCCGGTCAATATAAAACGGATGGCGCAGTCGTCAAGACCAGATTTCTCAACCAGTTGCATTACTATTTTGTAGGCTTCAGCTTTCTGAACCGGGTTAGGCAGGCGCAGAAGCCTAGCCGAGCGTTCGTAACGCTCCCAGTACCAGTCCCATTGAAATGGGCGGCCATTATAGGTGCGGAAATAATCAAAAAGACCATAGCCACGCAAGAGCCCCAGGTCGGTAATGTGTACAGATGTCTGCTCTGAAGAGCCGATTTGGCCATTAAAGTAGCAATGATGCGCCATTAGTGCTGGTTAATTGGTTTAATTCTACAAAAATATCATTTTCCGGCCGTTGTCTCAAAAAAATCTCCCTTATTCCAGGCGGGTCTTGCGGGGTTTTGCGCAACCAGATAACTTATCAGAAAGTTTACCTGCGCATATTTACGTCCGGCAGACCACACAAAAGTATCATTTACCTCGTCAGATGGTTTATGATAATTGGCTTCTCTCCACACTTTCACCTTTTCGGCCAGGTTTTTCTCAATTGTAGTTTTTTTGTAGCCATATTTAATATGCAGCGCAGGTATGCCAGCTTTTACAAAATTATACTGGTCGCTTCTTACAAAACGTCCTTCAGACGGGTCCGGGTCTGGCTCAACGTTCAGCCCCACATAGCCGGCAGCTTCTTCTACCACTTTCTGTAAGCTACTGTGTTCGGCGCCTAAAGGAGCTACCGACTCCAGCGGAGCCATTATGGTAGGCATGTCGGTGTTGATATCGGCTACAAGCTGCTGTTTAGGTAAGGTGGGTAAAGCATTGAAATAACCCGAGCCCAGCAAGCCCAGTTCTTCGGCTGTCATCATGGCAAATACCACCGAGCGTTTGGGTTTGGTGGCCAGTTTGGTGTAGGCACGGGCAATCTCAAGCGCGCAGGCAACACCAGAGGCGTTATCGTGCGCACCATTATAGATTGAGTCTCCGTTAACAGGTTTCCCTACCCCCAGGTGGTCAAGATGGGCAGAATGAATAACAAATTCGTTTTTAAGTTTGGGGTCAGAACCCTCTACTTTACCTATTACATTAAAGCTCTCGGTGTCTTCAAAAGCAGATTCATAATGCCCGCTTAAAGAACCCTTCAACGATTTACTTACGTATATCCCTTTTTCAAGCGTTTGCCATATTGTATCCAGGTTTTCTCCTTCAGCCTGCATCAGTTCTTTCAGAAACGGCACCGTAATACCACCGGCCATCTGTATTTTTCCTCCCAGAACCGATGCCGAACTGGCCCTTTTACCGTCGGGCAGAATAGCTGCACCAATACCATTTACTGACATATTATTGGCCAGGGCTTTAAACTGAACATTGTTGTTGGTATAGTTACAAACCAAAACGCCGATGGCGCCGTTTTTAGCGGCGTATTCCTGCAGGGTAGCAGGGTATTGCAGATGTAGTTTCACATTGGCCGACAGGTGGTCTGGCACTTTACGAAGCACAATCACTATTTTGCCTTTCACATCCAGGTTTTTATAGTCCTGAATACCAATGGCGGGGGCGTCAAAACCAGTGCCTACAAAAGCCAGAGGCGCATCAAAATCAATAGATTTCAGTTCTGGATGCGGATACACAAAAAACTCATTACCCAGCGTCAATGGTTTTTTTGCGCCGTTGGCCAAAGTTATTGTCAAGGTTGTTTGCTCTTTAATGAGGCGGCTTTTGCGTAAAGTTACCTTTTGCAGGTATGTGCCGTGTTCTCCGGCAGGCTGTAATCCCATTTCTTTATATTGCTTCTGCACATAATCTACAGCCATCCGGAAACCCTCTTTTCCGGGCTGACGACCCTTCAGCTTGTCGTCGGCAAGATACATCACATGAGCCTTAATGCGATTAGAATCAATCTGCTCTATGGCCATTCGGGCATCGTTGTTCAAAGGTTTTTGCGCTATTGAAATGAAAGGCAATAAAGTAAAGAAGAGGTTAAGCAGGTGCTTCATGAAATTATCCAGTCAGGTTTAGTTTGTTAATTCAGATGAATTTTTCGCTAAATTACGTAAAAATGTTAAGTTGGCAGTTTGCGCCAATGTTTAAATTAATCAGTAATACAGAGTAAATTGCCCATGTTGGTTATTAATACTGCTCATACCAACTGAATTTGGCCTCGACAATTTCCGATTTTTTCTTGTTCAGGTGCGACAGAAACGCCAAAGAAATCGGTGCATGTTTTTTGCCTTTCAGCCATATAAGGCTCCAGGTGGTTTTGATGGGCAGGCCCTCTGTCTTAATTATCTGTAATTCGCCATTCTGCAGTTCATTCCTGATACCAATCAGGGGCATAATAGAATACCCCAAACCCGCCAGCAATGCCTGCTTAACAGCCTCGTTTGATGTAAGCTCCATTTTTTTCAAAACCTCAATATGATTTCGCTCAATAAAGCTTTCCATGGTTTGCCTGGTGCCTGAGCCCTTTTCTCTGAAAATAAGTGGGTATTGAGTAAAAATTTCCTGCGGTGCCAGGCTTTTTTCTACGCTTGTTTTGCCTACCAGATAAAGTTTGTTTTGCAGCAGGTCAAGTTTTTCAATGTTAAGTGTGGTGGGTAAGATAGAAACAAGTGCAAAATCTACTTCGTTGTTTTCAAGGCTTTCTACTACCTTGTTTTTATTGGTTACGTCCATCACTAATTCTATGCCTGTGTGCTGCTGCATAAAATCAGTAAGAAAGTACGGCATAACGTATTTGCCTGTTGATACCACCGAAATCTTAAGCCGGCCAGTAAGCTGGCCCTTATAAGCCAGTGTTTTATAATTAATAGCATATACCTGATTAATAATATTCTCTGCGGCATCGGCAATTTCTCTTCCAAAATCGGTAATGTAAATTTTCCTGCCTACTACTTCTGTAAGGGCAATATCAAACTGGTCCTGAAAATTCTTAAGTTGTATAGATACTGCCGGTTGGGTCAGGTTCAGGTCTTCTGCAGCTTTAGTTACACTTTGGGTTTGTACTACTTTTAAAAAAATCTGCAATTGGTTAAGTGTGTAATTCATAAGTTTTTTTTATGATTTTCATTACAAACATAAATAAAAATTTATTATTTAAAATGCAGAATTTTGTGCCGTTAAAAATAAACCCAATAGAAAATGACAAAAATAACGATTGCAAAAGGAGACGGCATAGGGCCTGAAATAATGGATGCCACACTAGAAATTATAATGGCGGCAGGCGCTGAAATTGAAGCAGAGGAAATAGAGGTAGGGGAGAAAGTATATCTGGCGGGCAATACCTCTGGTATAGCTGCTGAGGCCTGGGATACCATTATACGCAACAAGGTTTTTTTAAAAGCGCCCATTACTACACCGCAGGGTGGGGGCTATAAAAGTCTGAACGTTACCACCCGAAAATTTCTGGGTTTATATTCAAACGTTAGACCCTGCATGAGCTTGTATCCTTTTGTGAATACGAAGCATCCTGAAATGGATATTGTGATTATCCGTGAAAATGAGGAAGACCTATACGCAGGTATTGAGCATCAGCAGACCGACGAGGTGGTTCAGTGCCTGAAACTGATAAGCAGACCAGGCTGCGAAAAAATTGTACGTTATGCTTTTGAGTACGCCAGACAGCAAAACCGAAAAAAGGTAACCTGTTTTACAAAAGACAATATCATGAAGCAAACCGATGGCTTGTTTCATCAGGTTTTCGATGAGATTGCCAAAGAATACCCGGAAATAGAAAACGAACACTGGATAATAGATATTGGTGCGGCAAAAATGGCCGATACCCCTGAAGCCTTTGATGTAATTGTAATGCCCAATTTATATGGTGACGTGCTGAGCGATGTGGCAGCTCAGATAACGGGTTCGGTGGGTCTGGCGGGTTCTGCCAATATCGGTGAAGAATGCGCCATGTTTGAGGCAATTCATGGCTCAGCACCCAGAAGAGCAGGGCAAAACGTGGCTAATCCTTCAGGGTTGCTCAATGGAGCCATTATGATGCTTAACCATATTGGCCAAACAGAGGTGGCCGAGAAAGTACATAATGCCTGGCTGAAAACGCTTGAAGATGGTATACATACCTATGATATTTTTAAAGAAGGCGTAAGTAAGCAAAAAGTAGGAACCAAGGAATTTGCCCAGGCAGTAATTGGTAATCTGGGCTGTAAACCAGCCACGCTGAAGCCGGTTAGCTACGCCGGAAATTCAACGCTTAATCTCCCTAAATACGTCCGAAAGCCTGCCGCCAAAAAAGAACTGGTCGGGGTTGATGTTTTTGTTCACTGGTCAGGCACAGACCCTGAGGAACTGGCGCCGATTATTAAAAAAATTGAAAGTGAGGCAGCGGTGTTAAGCATGATTACCAACCGCGGTATAAAAGTATGGCCGAACGGGTTTAAAGAGACCTTCTGCACCGACCACTGGCGATGCCGTTTTAAACCAGCTGAAGGCAAAGCAATAGATAAAAATGATATTATTGAATTGCTGGGTAAGGCGCTGGCTGAGAATATAGATACCATAAAAACCGAAAACCTTTATGCCTTTGATGGCAAACCGGCTTACTCATTAGGACAAGGTCAATAAATTAAAAATATGAACATTCAACTTATAAATGGCGAGTTCAGCTGTAATGATGCCCTGCAGCTTGTAACGCAAATGGTACATGCCAAAATCAGGTATCATGAAAGTAAGATTGCTTTAGACAGCACTGAAGAAGACATCAAATACCGGGAGTCTAGAATAAAAGGTCTACAAAAAGAACTGTTTGAGTTCAGGAATCTGGTCATGAGTAAAAGTGGCAATATAAAGCTGGATGCCGTTATATCTGCCCGGCTTATGTAAGCATAATTTATGTGCCATTGAATGGAAGGGCGCGCTTGCTGAAATGACGGCGCGCTCTTTGTCTCTCAAGCTGTTGTTGATAAAATTTCATCTAAAAAAACATGGCCGCAAAACTATTTATTGTTTGTCCGTTTTCAAATATGGAGGCCTTTCTGCAATCCAGATTCGGGGTCGACGCTTTCTTTCTGTCTTATCCCGGCGCTTCGTTGCTGCAGGCAGAAGATTTTGATTCGGTCATTAATTATTTAATTACTGAAGAGAGCATTAGAACCATATATCTGGTAAATGATGCAGACTGCAGGTTTATTAAGAGTGTAATTGAAAAAAAAGGTATGAATGGCTTGCCTCACGAACAAGCTTTGGAAGAGCTATACATTGAGCATTATTTTTCTTGTTTCAAAGACAGGCCATCAGCTGAACAGCAGTTCAAACTGGCAGAGTTGAACGTAAATGAGCAGGTGGCAAGGGTAATTAGTTATTTAGGCTTCACACATGGCAGTCAGGCTACCAGCATAGAGGTAAAAGGTCTTGTCGCAAACAAAAAAGCCAGGACCCTCAAAGAAATAGAGAAAGATAAGTCTGCAAGGAGTGCCCTTAATTTTACCTGTTTTAGCCTGAAAGTATAAAAAAGCCAAGCGTCAAAGAAGAAGCCTGCAGTTTTCTTTCTTTGAAGAAGAGGCCAGCAAAACAAAAAAGTGAGCGGGTATCCTAACCTCAGGGCATTATCTGCTGGCAATTAATCGCATAAAAGCTGGTTATAAAATGCACAGTTCATACCAGCCGTTTTCTTAACAGATTAATTTCTTCCTGCTGACTTCTGAGAATTGATTCTTTTTCCTGCAACTTAAACTGCAATTCACCCGCCCGCTCTTTCAGATAAGCAATTTGTTCTTCTAAATTCTGAGTAAATTTCTGATACAATTTAAGCTCATTTTCATGGCTTTTGTTTTCAATAGAATAAGCACGCCTCTGGCCGTAAGCCTGGTAAGAAACTTCTATGCCGCAAACCTTGGTGATTACGGGATAATACTTAGGCGCAACAGTAGTTTTTTGGTTAACCCAGTTGTTGTAGGTGGCTTGCGAAACATTGAGCAACGCGGCCATTTCATGTTGTGTTAATTTCTCCTCTAATTGAGGATTAAAGAGAACTTCTTCAATAGGTTTCATCGCAGCAATAAAGTTAAGGATTAGTATATCATAAAAAACTAACGAAAGATAAAGATTATCATCTTATTATTCAAATGATAACAAATCCAAAGTTTCGCATAAGGCATTGATAGTAAGAAAGTTATATTGAAGTTTATTAGGGGTTCTATTGTTATACGGTACCATTTTTATTAAAAACTATCACTTTAATTATTAGTGTTTTGGTTGTATATGAGATAAAAGGGTTTCACATTTGTAATAAATACCGAAAAAAAAATTATGAATAATAATATAACCTTAACTTTTCAAAAATACTTGTAAATTATTAATGCGAAGGTCTGGTTGCACCTTTGTAGATCCCAAAGGAAGCTCGTGCCATACTTAACAGTAATTTTCATTTTTAGCTTATCAATTTATAACCCTTTAATTCCTGAAGATTAAAGGGTTACAATATCAAAAATTATGCGCCATCTTATTTTCTTTTTTCTGCTGATAAGCAGTGTAGTTTATTCACAAAAAATAAGCATTGAAATAAAAGTGCCTGAGTTGTCGATAATTGATTCCATTCAGTTGTCTAAAGAAATATTTAATAGCAACAAGATAATTTTTTCAGAAAAGGAGATTAAAAAAAATGCTTTTCAATTTAAAGCGGGCAATCCTGGCTTTTACTTATTGAAAATTAATACTACAAATATAAATGTCTATTTAAAACCCAACCAAAGTTATAGTTTAACAATCAAAGAATTGAAAGATGGCCCATTGGAGGTGAAATTTGGGGATTCAATTAATGATTATTTACAAAAGCAAAATGATTTAACTCAGAATTACAGATATAATGGTAAGAGTTTAATAAGGTGTGATGGAGAGACCGAATTTCCGATAGCTCTGCAGGATTTACTTCAGAAACATGAAGATTTGCTTCAAAAACTTTGTGATAGTATTTCTGTTTCTTCTTTAGATAAAAAACTTTTAAGAAGTCGGTTTGTAAATTACAGCAATTGGCAAAAATTAATTAAAACTTTATCATATTATAGTGATAAGACTGAAAAAGTACCTGATTATTTTCAAATATCAGCAGAATTGCTTGACATAAAAAGCAAGAATTTGTCTTATGGCAATAACATGTTTATACCTATGCTGCGTATGTACACAACTTATTTAGCCACATCTTCATTTGTTAATAAATTTAATAAAAAGGAACTTGAAACCACACCTCAAAAGTTGATAATAGCTGAATACCAAAAGAATGGAATTAATACGATTAATTCACTTTCATTAGATACAGAGATTAAAGACCTTATGCTCTTCTATTTTATGGAATCTCAGATTCGCGCTATTCATTATTCTGATGATACAACCTATTTATCTGAAAAATATATAAAAAACGCAGAGTATCTGGCTATTTTAAGAGATAAGTTAAGATTGTTAATTTATAGTAGTATTCCTGATTTAAGCTTAGAAAAAGATGATGGAACTACCATTAAGTTGTCAGAATTAAAAGGTAAAGTTATATACGTAGATTTTTGGGCTACTTGGTGTGCGCCATGTATAAAGGAGTTTAGTCATTCTATAAACTTAAGAAAAAAATTTAAAGATAGAGAAGACCTGGTGTTTATCTATGCATCTCAAGATAGTGATAAAGATAAATGGAGAATGTTTTTAAAAAATCATCCTGACTTACAGGGATTACATGTTGTGTTAAAAGAGGAACAACTACAAAAATTAAGCAACTCTATAAATTTAAAATCTATTCCTCATTATTTAATTATTGACAAGGCCGGTAAAATTGCAATGAACTTTGCTCCTCGTCCTTCAGATAATAAAACCAGTATTATTCTCCAAAAAGTGCTAGATAATAAACCTATTAAGTAGTTATTTACTCAATGCGTAATCTGTGTTTATTCATGTTTGCACTATTATCTGTTTTCACCCGTAGGTTTAAAAAGATTCCAATTAGGTGTTCACTATTAATTATACCATAAATTATAGAGGGTCTTGTCGCAAACAAAAAAGCCGGGACCCTCAAAGAAATAGAGAAAGATAAGTCTGCTGATTATGCCCTTAATTTTACCTGTTTTAGCCTGAAAGTATAAAAAAGCCAAGCGTCAAAGAAGAAGCCTGCAGTTTTCTTTCTTTGAAGAAGAGGCCAGCAAAACAAAAAAGTGAGCGTGTATCCTAACTTCAGGGCATTATCTGCCGGCAATTAATCGCATAAAAGCTGGTTATAAAATGCACAGTTCATACCAGCCGTTTTCTTAACAGATTAATTTCTTCCTGCTGACTTCTGAGAATTGATTCTTTTTCCTGCAGCTTAAACTGCAATTCACCCGCCCGCTCTTTCAGATAAGCAATTTGTTCTTCTAAATTCTGAGTAAATTTCTGATACAATTTAAGCTCATTTTCATGGCTTTTGTTTTCAATAGAATAAGCACGCCTCTGGCCGTAAGCCTGGTAAGAAACTTCTATGCCGCAAACCTTGGTGATTACGGGATAATACTTAGGCGCAACAGTAGTTTTTTGGTTAACCCAGTTGTTGTAGGTGGCTTGCGAAACATTGAGCAACGCGGCCATTTCATGTTGTGTTAATCTCTTCTCTAATTGATAATTAAAGAGAGCTTCTTCTATAGGTTTCATCGCAGCAATATAGTTAAGGATTAGTATTCAGTAACTAAATAGAGTAACGCAAAGTAAAAAATATTATTTGAATAGTCAATAGTTAATAATTCGGTATTTAAGTTAAGTGCTTTATAGTCAGGCAGCTGTACAAAATCAATAACTGCGGGCATTACAAATATAGAATTTTATTAAGATTTATTATTATTTTATTATTAGTGTTTTGATTGATTTTACAAATCAAAACCCACAAATTTGATTTGTAAAGGTTTTAGAACAGTTTGTTTTTAGAAAACAGCCTTTAACTTTTACATGTGACTATCAAACTACTTTTATGAAACTCCCCGGTTTACTTTTTATACCGGCTTCTATTCGTAGCCACGTAATGCCTGCTATGTATGTAGCCGATTTACTTGCCGATAAGTACGAAATTTACTTTGCAGTAACCGATGATATACTGGCAGATTTAGTTGAAAAAAACGGTTATAAGGCAATCAGACAAAGTGGCGTAAAAGTGATGTTCAACATGGAAAGTACTTTTATGGCCATTGAAAAGAAAAAAAAGGTCAGTTTCTGGAGTTTATCAAAGGCCTATTGGAACAACGAGCTATTCAGGTATCGCCAGAATGAATTAAGCCATATTTTAGAAGTAGTAAAACCCGCAAGTGTTGTTATTGACATATTTAGTAGTACCGACTATCTGGTACTGAAATCACTCAATCAAAGCCTGAATATAGTTTTTTTCAATCCCATGCTGTCTACGTATAGGGTAAATGGTTATCCGATAGTATCAGAGGGGGCCTGGTTAAAAAACAGGGCAATTGAGCCTAAGAAAACAAAAGGAAAGCCGGGTTTCTGGTGGAATTTTACCCATCCTAAACGAAGCATTCTTGCATACCTGAACCAGCGACAGGAAAAGCACATATTTCAAAAAAGCGGAGTGTCAGAGAACACGCTAGACAAAGAAAATCATTTTACAAAGATGTTACGGGGGGTGCCGGAGTTGATTGCAGCACCGCTTGAATTTGAGTTTTCGCCTCATGTAAGGCAGGAATGGCAGCATTATCTGGGCCTTTGTACCCGCTCGCAAAGGCAGGATACTGAATTGGACACTTCTTTTGCCGAATTATGGCCAGATATTAAAAAGCATCGGGCAAACGGGCAAAAAATTATCTATTGCAGTTTTGGTACCTATTATGCCGGGCCGGATAGAACACTTCTGAATTTTGTCTCCAATCTGGTTGAGGTAATATATGAGCTTGGTAATATTCAACTTATTATATCTGTCAACCGGTTTGTTATTGAGACATTCAAATCTCAGTTAAAGGCAGGGGGTAACATCTGGTTTTTTTCAAGAGTACCACAGCTTGAGGTACTCAAAGAGAGCGATTTATTGATAACCCATGGCGGTTTGGGTTCAATTAAAGAAGCCATTGAGTTTGGGGTGCCAATGTTGGTTTATCCACTGGATATGCACTACGACCAGAATGGAAACGGCTTGAAGGTGGAGTATCATGGTATAGGGTTGATGGGGAATTTTGCCTATGAACGTACAAATGATATGAAATCAAAAATTGAAAGGCTTTTAAATCATGCGGTATTTAAAGAAAAAACCACCGAAAGTTTGCAAAAAATAAAAAGCTGTTATTCGCATCAAAGGAATCAGGTAATACTTAATCAGCTAGGACTATGAAATTAAACATGAATGAAAAAAATGTATTTGAAGCACTTTGGCAATTATTAACCATTTCAAAAGTTAAGGTTACCGAAACAAGCCTCAAAAGTGCCATTCTTCAGCATAATCATCCGACTTCAATACTAGGTATAAGTGAAATACTGAATGAACTGCATATACCCAATCTGGCAACCAGACTTGACCCTGGGCAGCTCTATGAAATTCCGTTGCCTGCTATTGCCTATTTTGACGACAATGGTGGCAGTTTTGTGACGATTACCAAAGTTGAAAACGATACAATTGAATGGAGACATGACATTGAAGGGATACGTAAAGAATCAATTACCAACTTTACTCATAAATGGCAGGGAATAACTTTATTAATAGAGCCCAATGAAGAATCTGGTGAGCTAAACTTTAAGCAAAATCGTAGTAATGAAATTCTGAATCGTTTGCGTTTGCCATTTTTTGTGGTAGGTCTGCTAGTAATCTTGGGTGTAATGGGCTTTGAAACTTTTCAGAAGATTTCATTTCATAACAACCAGCTGTATTACATTTTGCTGCTAACTAAAACTATCGGATTAACTTTTTCTGCTATGTTAGTTTGGTATAGTTTTGATGCAACCAACTCATTTCTGCAAAGTGTGTGTATATTCAATAATAAGTCAAACTGTGATTCTATATTAAACGCTCCTGCGGCAAAGTTATTTGGATGGATATCATGGGCAGAAATCGGTTTTTTCTATTTTTCAGGTGGTTTTTTAGCGCTGCTATTTGATGGTGTACGTGCCATTCCTTTCATTCAGATTCTGGGGGTTATGGTGATGCCTTTTACCCTCTGGTCGGTTTATTATCAGGGTTTTGTTGTGCGGAAATGGTGTGTCTTATGCCTTGGTATTCAAGTTTTATTTTGGATAGAGTTTTTGTTCAACTGGCCAATAAATACTGGTTTACCTGCTACTTTTTCATATAAAATTGTACTAATAGCTTTTCTGGTTACCCCTGTTCTCTGGGTATTAATAAAAGGCCTCCTCATAAAATCATTGCGGGCAGATGGTCTTTACTTTGAACTACAAAAACTAAAGTTCAACACCGATTTTGTGAATACAATATTTAGTAAAGAAGCATTTCTGCCTCCGTTTTTTGATGGAATGCAGACTATACAACTGGGCAACAATGATGCCGGCAATCATTTACTCTTAATCTTGAGCCCCGGTTGTGGCTCTTGTAGGCAATCTTATTTTGCAGCGAAAAGGTTGGTAGAGAACGATGGTAATATAAAGATTGATATAGTTTTGGCCGCATCAATGGCTGTACATGATGAGGGAGGTAGGGTTGCATCGCAGATATTGGGTCAGGCCAACGGTATTGATACAAAAACTGCTTTGGATGAATGGTTTAACGATAATAACAAAGACATAGAGAAATGGGAGGCAAAATTTGGAATAAGGAATGATAACAAAAATGGACGAGAACAAATGGCTCTGCATTTAAGATGGTTGGAAATGGCAAACATCAGAGAAGCACCAGTTAGATTCCTTAATAACAGGTTTATCCCTAAAACATATCAGGCCGATGATCTGGGTAAAATAGTCAGGAATCAATTCAATCTAGGATTTGCAAATCAAACTTAAATAATTCTCAATTTAACATTTAAGAATCATGGAAAAACTGTTAAAATTCAAAAGTTCTTCATTATCAAAATCAGAAATGGCAAAAATTCTGGGAGGTGGTCAATGCGGCTATCAACAGAAAGTTTATCATACTATGTGGGATGCCTACCTCAAAAGCTATACTACAGTTGTAACCACTTATTGGAAACCTGCCCCTTATGATTCGAATGGTGTTTCAAAAAAGAATGCCGTATATCTGGCAGGTCAAAACGGAACACATTATTGTTGTGATCGTTGCCCGTGGAATTATCCAGTTTAATGGAGTTATTAAAACTCGGTAAATACTTTTGGTTTCATGATTTTGATACTTTTACCTGATGGATAATAAGTTAAAAGTAGTTCAAACAAAGAGTAAGTAGGTTTCTACTTACTCTTGAAAGGCACTGTGGTGCAGAGAGGGCAGTGTCCAAAAAACCAATTGCCATGATACCGAAAAATCTTGTTTTACCAGACCAATCAACCGTTAACGAAATGCGAAAATCAGCCGGGTGTAGACTTTTTTTTACCATTAGTAATGCTTACGCTTTACAAAAAAAATGCTTGCCAATTTGGGAGCATTCACTTTGGCTTACGATCGTTTATTTTGTTCTTTTTGTGTTTTTTTCGTGTTCGGCAGATAAAGCAAAGAATGATAAGCTTAAGGTTGTCCAGAATTCAGCAGGCAAAGGTTACTCGCAGAAAACTCCGGGTTATATATACTTCACATTAGAAGCCAATACCGCCAGAGAACTATTACTGAATTGTAATTCTATGGATGGATATGCGCTGGTTACCCTGAATAAAAATAAATTAAAAGATTCGATTCTTTCCGGCGACAATTTAATGGTAACTATAAACTCAATGAATAAAGAGTTTACATTCAATATTTCGCAGGAATTCAGAAAAGGGGATGTCATAGAAATTGCTGTTAATAAAAAGGATTATCCTATTTTTAGATTAAAGAATCGGAGTTTTAACTTCAATGAGATGAACTATTACACCTTACTGAATCTGAAAAGTATAGGAATAGATGATTTCGATCAGAAAATTTCAAATACAGTAGCGCTTGAGCAAGGCTCTAAAGCAAAGATATTGAAGGGAGAATTTCTGAGTCCAACAAAAAGCATACAATATAGTCAGCATTTCCTGGATAGCCTTTATAGAAATAACCTCGTTTCAGAGCAGTTCTATCAGGAAACCAAACAAAGACAAACATACAATTTTTATAGCGGGTTGCTTCAAAGCAGAAATAAAAGCCAGGTTGATACACATATCAACAAACAATTGATTAATGATAGTCTGGTAAATAAGCTATACTATATTCAGTTTCTTTATAATTGGGCTAAATATCTGGTTGAAAAGGATTTCACTTCCAGTAATCATATCAGATATTTTGCGAAGTGCGAAGAAATTTATGAAGGTAAATCAAAAACAGGTGTGCTTATGTACGCCTTAGGAATGGTTCATTCACAAAGCAGGAACGAAGCCCAAAAGCTGGCGAGGCGTTTTTATAAAACAACTGTCGACAGCTCAATCAAAAGTTTTTTGCATGCTACTTACTTTCAATCTGATAAGGCAGCGGGGCAGGCAAAGATTATTGATTTACATGGAAGAAAATTCGACAATCTTAATGAAGTAATCAAGACAGACAAACAAGCTTTTTATTATCTCGATTTCTGGGCCTCATGGTGTATTCCATGCAGAATTGAAATGCCTGTATCTGTTCAATTAAAGCGAATATATGAAAATAAGGGTATTAAATTTCTGTATCTGTCGATAGACGAGAGTCATGATGCTTGGAGAAAAGCTAACACCCAATTGAACTTAGGTAATCAGGGAAATCTTTTGCTGACGAATGCTGAGCAGTCAGAAATTATAAGAAAATTCGACATCTCGGCTATTCCCCGCTATATGATAATGGATAAACAAGGCAAAATTATTAATACAGATGCCCCACGCCCATCAGATCCTAAAATCAGAGAAATTTTTGATGAGTTGTTGAAGAAGTAAGATATTCTTGAAGTGTCTAAAAATGAAGCAACTGCTTTTATTACCTGGTGTGGGGGATAAGCTGTTTATTATTGCTGTGATGACTGTTCTGCTAATAAATGATGTGAATCTTTTTTTTTACAAGACTTGATGAAAATCAGAGCTTGTGAATTTCAGATTAATCCTACAAATATGAAATTTGCTTATTGTAATCTTTTAGCAATTATCTTTTTTAGTTGTGCAATCGAGCAGAATAAAATGCAGGATAAGGCCTTGGCAAATCCTGACATTGATTCTGTAAGGGTTAAGGTAAAAAAAGATGTTTTAAAATACCAATTACTGGCTTATGAGGACACGTATGATGATTTAAATGATTTGACCGAAGGCCTGAATTCGATTCCGGACTCTATGTTAATCTCTACTTCAAGTTGGCGCTCGCAGGATATATTAATACGACACAATAGTAACATAGTTGAAATTGAGGTAGATACCGCTCGGCCTGATTTGGTTGTGGCTAAAACGGAAAACGATAAATTTAACAGAGAGCTTAATTTTGACTATAGCTATAGAGTCCAATCATACACAGAAAATGAAAACACATTCTTAAATGCTTTCTTTTTAGATAATGAGTATTTAACAAACTATGCGTTAAGAGAAGAAAAAATTGACAGGAAATTTAAGGACAAAGAGAACTATTTAAAGGAATATTGTGAGCGATTTAACTTAGACAAAGCATTTTTAAACGATTGGATGAACATTATTAAGTATGATAAATTATATAGGAGAACGTATTTTGGCAACTATGAAAAATGGGACAGGAAATATCTGGAGGAACTGAGTAAGAGTGTTTCAGAATTGAACCAGCACCGTTTATTGAATATGCCTTTTTATCGCAAAAGTTGCTGGGGTATAGTAAACCTGCTTTATTACCTGAAGTATGGTAAAGAGTCCATAGAACTAAAAAAAATGTTTGCTGTCATTGACCAGAACTTTAAGGCTTATACTAAAGATTATCTGCAGTTTAAATTATTATTTTGGGTCGATAAGCAAACCACCCTGATTAGATTTTCTAAAAATGAATATGATAGCTTAACCAATGTTTTTTATGCTACCAGCAAAACATCTGGGTATAATAATTACTTACGCAAGAGCCTTAGTTTAAAGAAAATCAGATTTAATAGTGATGAATTAATCAGTACCGGTCAGCGGGTAAAAACGCTCACTGAAATTCTTAACAACCAATTAACCTATATTGATTTTTGGGCGTCTTGGTGTGTTCCGTGCAGACAAGAAATGCCAGATTCAAAAAAACTGGCAATTGATTACAAAAATAAGGGGATTAATTTTGTTTATATCTCTATGGATGACAACCCTGTGGCATGGCAAAAGGCAATAAAACAGATTGGGTTATCTGAAACGCATAATTATTTATTGCCAAATGGAAATGATTCAGAGATAGCCAAAAAGCTAAAAATAGTGGCTATTCCAAGATACATAATCATGGACAAAGAGGGTAAAATTATCAATACTGATGCGCCACGTCCATCAGACCCGAAAATCAGAGAAGTTTTTGATGAGTTGTTGAAGAAGTAAGATATCGACTTGACACCTAAAGTAAATACTTATAACCTATACAAAGCAGTTGACGGAGTACATGATTGCTGGTCTCATTGTAACGCCGCTACTTGGTGCAAAGGTTGTTAGTGATAGATATTTAGGCTTAAAGATAGCAAGCCATTAACTCAAATTGCAGCAATGAGATTTTTCAGTTTTGCATTTACCTGATTAATCGTGCTTTCGTGCAAAAAGAACAATGAATAAGAATGCCCCGTTGTTGATGAAGTTTACGTAGGGCAGTAGCGTAATTAAAAATTTAGACACAAATACTTAGAGAATTTAGAAATGAAAAATTTGGGTAAGCTGTTAAAGGTATTTTATCTTTTTATTTGTGTATTTATTATTAATTCATCTTGCAAGAATGAGTCAAATAAACACTTGCTAAAAATAGTGGGAAATTTAGACAACCTCCCTGATGGAGAAATACAGCTGGTTCAATTAGATAAATCTATAATTGGCAGCACAACAACAATTAAAGGCAAATTCCATTTTTTTTTAAAAAAAGAAGAATTTGCTGAGCCAATATTTGTAGCTTTAGAACACCTAGATTCAAATAACGTCAAAAGATTGTTTGGATTTAAAACAAGATTAACCCTAAATGGGAAGCCACATTTTCTTTCAAATTTCATGTTGGAAGATGGGATAAAAATAAATGGGAAATTAGAGGAATTTATTTCTTATTCAGATAAACTAAAGATTGTTTTCCCGAATAAAGAAATAGAAACAGGAGAACAAACAGAGGCTTACTTCTCAACTTATTCACTCAATAGGAGAGATTACACGACGCTGAAAAAAACTATTGAAAAATTCCCCAATTCTTTTTATTTGCTTTTTGAATTAGAAAAAAATAAACATGAATTTACAAAAGAGAATATCAGCTCTCTTCTCAGCCTCTTTTCCAAACAAATTCAATTAAGTAATACTGCCCAAAAACTTAAAAGCTATAGTGTTATTAAAGATAGTTTAATATTAAGTTTTAATACAAAATTAGTTTCTAATGATAATTCTTTAAAGCCCGTATTAGTTAAAGGAGAAAAAAGTACGTTGCTTATCCTGTGGGCTTCTTGGTGTGGACCATGTCGTAAGGAGATTCCGATGCTCAAAGAAATTTATAAAAAGAATAAAAACAACCCATATTTTAGAATGGCATCGGTATCGCTTGATGAAGATTCAAAAGCATGGAAAAAAGCATTAACTATAGAGAAAATGGAGTGGGAGCAGTTTATTATTACTCATGAATTAAAGGCGTATCAAAATGATATCTTCCAATTCGATGGAAGTATTCCTACAACACTTTTCGTAGGTAAAAATGGTAAAATACTCTATAAAATCAGAGGTTTTGATGTAAAAGACGGACCTACACAAACCGAGCAAATCATTAATAAATACTTTAACTTAAATAATTGATATTTCTTTCTTTACCAGCAAAAACCTTAGTATGATTATAAATTGTGTAAGAGTCTTAGTCTGAAGAAAATCAGATTTAATATTGATGAATTAATCAGTACCGGTCAGCGGGTAAAAACGCTTACTGAAATTCTTAACAACCAATTAACCTATATTGATTTTTGGGCGTCGTGGTGTGTTCCGTGCAGACAAGAAATGCCAGATTCAAAAAAACTGGCAATTGATTACAAAAATAAGGGGATTAATTTTGTTTATATCTCTATGGATCACAACCCTGTAGCATGGCAAAAGGCAATAAAACAGATTGGGTTATCAGAAACGCATAATTATTTATTGCCAAAGGGAAATGATTCAGAGATAGCCAAAAAGCTAAAAATAGTGGCTATTCCAAGATACATAATCATGGACAAAGAGGGTAGAATTGTCAATTCTGATGCCCCACGCCCATCAGACCCGAAAATCAGAGAAGTTTTTGATGATATGCTGAAAAAATAAGATGTTACCTACTAACCTTAAATATCAATTGATAACCTGGCGAAGGCAATTGAAAGAATACATGGCTTTAAGAAAGCATAAAAGATTGTATTTAAAACAATTGAAAAAATCTGTCAGCACAATTCGGCGCTTGGATACGGGGGCAATAAACAACGACAAAAACGAAATCCGTCTCTTTGCCATTTTCAGAAATGAATCATTGCGGTTGCCCCATTTTATTGAATATTATAAGCAGTTAGGAGTAAACAGATTTTTTCTGATTGATAATAACTCGACTGATAACTCGAAAGAAATTATTGCAAAAGAAGAGAACCTGCATATTTTTAGTACCTCCGAAACTTATGTAAACCATTGGTACTGGATGGAGTATTTGCTGGATAACTACGGAAAAAACCATTGGTGTGTAGTAGTAGATATTGATGAACTTTTTTGGTTTCCAAATGCAGAAAGCCTGAACATTCGCGCGCTGACACAATATATGGAAGAAGAGGGCTCTACGGCTATTAGAACTTTCTTGCTGGATATGTATCCGGCAGAACAAGTGGGTTCTTCCGCTTATGACGGGGGGAGTCCGCTCTTGTATCTTCCGTACTTTGATAGAGAATACCAGGAAAGTTATTTTGGTTTTTTTGACCGAATCAGGTTCTTGAATTTCAGGTCTGTTATATTTACCGGAGGCATGAGAGAAAGGGTTTTCGGAGTAATAAATCCGCCTCATATTTTGTCGAAAATTCCTCTGTTCAAAAACTTAACAGGTTCTTATTTAGTACAAGGCATGCACGCAATTAATGGTGCGAAAGTCAGTGATATTCAGGGGGCGGTCTTTCATACTAAATTCCTGTCTGATTTCATCAGTGAGGTAAACGAAGAAGTAAAAAGAGGAGAACACTATGGCGGCGCATTTTACTACAAACATTTTGAAGATGGCATCAAGAAGAACCCTGAAATAAGTTTTCATTATGAAGGCTCAGTGAGGTACGTCGATTCCCGCCAATTAGTAAGCCTTGGTATCATGAAGACTAGTCAGAAATATGAGCAGTTTTGCTCTGATTTAAAAGAAAAAAAGACACATGATGATTTGTCTGACAATCAACAAACGCAACAGTAAATAGACACATTAGCCCGGTTATTACCAACCATCCTCTAAAGCAACTGCTGTGTATTGGGTGATATATAAATAATTACTTCGCATTTCTCCCTGCCAGTTTTCACCACAGCTGCAATTCAGGCCTCTGAAACAGCAAAAAGTAACGTTAAATAAAAAGTTTTCCTTTTATTGTTTCGGTATGTATAATTTACATATATTCGTAATCTAATGATAATTAGAGCTTTTTAAATTCAAACAAAAACGGATAAATTATTAAACTGCACTGATTGCCTCTTGAATTATCAGTTTTATTATTAGTGTTTTGATAGGAATTAACCATGTAAGCACACATATTTGTCTTTTGCCTGACTATAAAATTCAACCTTGCCATGTTTACAACGCCATTATCTAATGACAATGCTGTGGCGGCTACTTATTTATATCTGAAATCAATTGGTGCCAAAGTAACCGCAGAAACTGTAGAAGAAACTTTAAAAAATCACCCCGATTACCCAAGCCTGTTGGCTACCAGTGATGCCCTGAACGAGTGGCACATTGAAAACGTGGCCCTACAGATAAAGCCCGAACAAATAGCTGCACTGCCTGTGCCATTCCTGACTCACCTGTATTTAGAAGGTGGCATTTTTGCATTGGTAAAAGATGTGAAAGATGATGCCGTTGAGTGGATACATCCAAAGCAAGGCATAAAAAGAGAAAAAAAGCAGGATTTTTTGAGAAAATGGAATGGAGTTGCTTTAATGGCCGAAACCACCGAAGCATCAGGCGAAAAAAATTATGACGAAAATCGTAAAAAAGAATTTATCGAGAATCTGCGCATACCTACCCTGCTGATTGGTACTTCATTACTCATTATCGGTTTATTTATTTATAGTTTCACAACCGATTGGCACTATAATGCACTATTGGCTACAAAATTCACCGGTGTTATCATTAGCGGTTTATTGCTCTGGCAAGGCATTGATAAAAACAATCCTTTTATAAATAGCCTTTGCCAGGCGGGTGGCAAAGCCAATTGCAATGCTATTTTAAGTTCAAATGCGGCTCAGGTTACTTCGTGGCTGAGCTGGGCAGAGGTTGGCTTCTTCTACTTTGCTGGTGGTTTTATAGCCTTATTAATCAATCCTGCATCAGTCTTTTTGCTCTGGGCAGTTGGCGCAACCGCCTTGGTTTATACTATTTGGTCGGTCTATTATCAGGCCTTTGTGGCAAAGCAATGGTGCCCACTGTGTTTGGCCATTCAATCGCTGTTTATTATAGAGTTTCTGCTGCACATAAAGTTTCTTCCCCAATTAAAATTACATTTTGCGAATATAGTTTTTACTGACATAGCCGCTGTTTTATACGGCTTGGCTGCGGCAGTTTTAGTCTGGCTTTTCTTAAAGCCGCTCATACAAAAAAGCCATCAGGTAAGCCCCTTGAAAAACGACCTGAGGCGCTTCAAAAATAACCCTGACTTGTTTCTGAGTTTATTGCAAAAGCAACCCGAAATGCCTTTTGTGCCTTTAAATATGGATACAATCATGGTCGGGAACCCCAATGCAGAGCATACAATTACAATGGTTACCAACCCATTTTGCCAGCCATGTGCTAAAACTCATAAAATTGTTGAGGAATTATTATTTACCAACCAAAATTTGAAATGCCAAGTGATTTTTTTGGCAAGTAACCATAAAGATGACAAACGAGGAATTGTGGCACGTATAATACTTTCATTACCCAAAGACCAACAAGCAAACGCCTTACATCAATGGTATGAAAATGAAGAACGGAATATTGAAAAGTGGCAGACTCAATTGGGTACAATTGGAAATGAAAAGACTGAAAACATTATTGAACAGCATAAAACCTTTTGTGAAGTTGCCAAAGTAGAGGCTACACCAACTCTATACTTAGACGGCTATAAGTTGCCTCAGCAATATCGTTTAACAGACCTAAAAGGTATCTTAAAGTATTTACCAACAACGGATTTGCAAATCAACCATAAATAAATCTTAACATTTTAAATTTTTACAACAATGAAAAAAATGATTATAAGTATTGGTGCATCTTTACTTTCAAGAGAGCAAATGAAAAAAGTAAAAGGTGGCTTGGCAGGTGAAGCATGTGGTGCAGCGGCTTGCTTGGGTGATAATGCTGATTGTAAACCTGCTGGTTGCACAACTTGCTCTACATCTGATAAAAAAACACCAGGTTCTTGCAGTTAATACAAATTTGTAAATTTCATTACAAAGTGCATAAGATACCCAATAAAAGGGGCTTATGTACTTTGTCAAATTAAAAAATATATGAATTCTATTTTTCTAGCTTTTTGTATAAAAAGAATATTATACGTATGTTTTTACTCAACCATCTTGTTTGAGTCAATGAGTTGTTTCGGGCAACATACTTTTGTAGTTGAAGGAAAAATCAATGTTTCTGATGGGCAAATTTTACTGATTCCGGCTATTCCTTCAGACTCAATTGATGTAACTTTGGATATAAGAAGCTATGCTGCAAATATAATCAATGGAAGCTTTACTATTAAAGGCGAGTTAGGTTATCCGACCTATCCCTTTATTTTTAAATTTTGCAGCAAAGATACAAGCCGTTATTCATCTGATTTTTTTGTAGTTAGAGAAGGTACACAGATGGCCGAAATTGATTTAAAATCTCCTATTCCGTTAGTCAATAATGAGATAATGAAAAGTTATTATGAGGATTACGCTTATACAAAGTACCAACGTTTATTGAAAGATATTACCTGGTTGCAGACATTTTCTGATAGTATCACGGCTGCTTACCCGACTCCCGAGCTGATTCCAGACAGCCTGACAAACGTATGCAAGCTCATCAAAGAAAATCACATTGAAAGAGCAAGAGTGATAGAAAGTAATATTTACTCTATGAAGGACCGCAATTATTCATTTTGGCATTTATACGTTAATTTTTACCAAAGAGGTATTCAGCCAGGGTATGAGTATTTTTTAAAAAACGATATGTCCGATTCTGATATAGCCAGAAGCTTTATTGGGAAAATATTGACAGCAAAACTAAATGAAGCCAATATCGTAGGGATAGGTAAAAAATTTCCTACAAATTTCGAATATAAAAATCTGACCTCCGGAAAGTTTGAAAAGATAAATACGGAACAAGGGAAGTACACCCTTATCGACTTTTGGCATTCTGCCTGTGGAATCTGCGTTGAACAGTTACGTGAGTACAAGAAAATTTATCCTGAATACTCAGCTAAGGGTTTTCGGATTATTTCGGTTCCCGGAGATTGGACTGGTAATCTTGATAGATTAGATATAGCATTAAGAAAATACAAATTCCCTTGGCCGGAATATCTGGATGAAAACAGAAAGATTACTACAGCTATAAACATAGATGCTTATCCGGCTAATTTCTTAGTGGATAGCTCAGGAACGATAATTAAGAAAGATTTAAAACCCGAAGAAATAATTAGGTTTTTAGATAAGAATTTATGAAAAACACGAATACTGGGTTGGATATTAACTTTTCAAGAAAAAGGCTTATTAAATTGGACTAAATCTAGTAGAAAACCAAAGTTTTAAATGCACGATTAAGTGATTTTACTTTTTAAAGCTAAAATGTTTCCTCTCTCGTAATTTTACTAAATAAAAATGGAAGTCCCTAGTTCGCCTTAATGTTCGTAAATAATGTCTTACCAAATATAGATGTGTGTTAGGCTATATTTTAATTTAGTCTGTGCGTCAAATTAAAAAATATATGAATTCTATTTTTCTAGCTTTTTGTATAAAAAGAATATGGTACGTATGTTTTTACTCAACCATCTTGTTTGAGTCAATGAGTTGTTTCGGGCAGCATAATTTTGTAGTTGAAGGAAAAATCAATACCTCTGATGGGCAAATTTTACTCATTCCGGCTATTCCTTCAGACTCAATTGATGTAACTTTGGATATAAGAAGCTATGCTGCAAATATAACCAATGGAAGCTTTACTATTAAAGGCGAGTTAGGTTATCCGACCTATCCCTTTATTTTTAAATTTTGCAGCAAAGATACATGCCGTTATTCATCTGATTTTTTTGTAGTTAGAGAAGGTACACAGATGGCCGAAATTGATTTAAAATCTCCTATTCCGTTAGTCAATAATGGCATAATGAAAAATTATTATGACCGTTACTCTTTTACTGATTACAAACGTTTATTGAAAGATATTACCTGGTTGCAGACATTTTCTGATAGTATCACGGCTGCCTACCCGACTCCCGAGCTGATTCCAGACAGCCTGACAAACGTAATCAAGCTCATCAAAGAAAATCATATTGAAAGAGCAAGAGTGATAGAAAGTAATATTTACTCTATGAAGGACCGCAATTATTCTTTTTGGCATTTATACGTTAATTTTTACCAAAGAGGTATTCAGCCAGGGTATGAGTATTTTTTGAAAAACGATATGTCCGATTCTGATATTGCCAGAAGCTTTATTGGGAAAACATTGGCAGCAAAACTAAATGAAGCCAATATCGTAGGAATAGGTAAAAAATTTCCTACAAATTTCGAATATAAAAATCTGACCTCCGGAAAGTTTGAAAAGATAAATACGGAACAAGGGAAGTACACGCTTATCGACTTTTGGCATTCTGCCTGTGGAATTTGCGTTGAACAGTTACGTGAATACAAAAAAATTTATCCTGAATACTCAGCTAAGGGTTTTCGGATTATTTCGGTTCCCGGAGATTGGACTGGTAATCTTGATAGATTAGATATAGCATTAAGAAAATACAAATTCCCTTGGCCGGAATATCTTGATGAAAACAGAAAGATTACTACAGCTATAAACATAGATGCTTATCCGGCTAATTTCTTAGTGGATAGCTCAGGAATGATAATTAAGAAAGATTTAAAACCCGAAGAAATAATTAGGTTTTTAGATAAGAATTTATGATAGTGAATTTCATTACAAAGTGCATAAGATACCCAATAAATGGTACTTATGTACTTTGTCAAATTAAAAAATATATGAATTCTATTTTTCTATCTTTTTGTATAAAAAGAATATTATACGTATGTTTTTACTCAACCATCTTGTTTGAGTCAATGAGTTGTTTCGGGCAACATAATTTTGTAGTTGAAGGAAAAATCAATGTTTCTGATGGGCAAATTTTACTCATTCCGGCTATTCCTTCAGACTCAATTGATGCAACTTTGGATATAAGAAGCTATGCTGCAAATATAACCAATGGAAGCTTTACTATTAAAGGCGAGTTAGGTTATCCGACCTATCCCTTTATTTTTAAATTTTGCAGCAAAGATACATGCCGTTATTCATCTGATTTTTTTGTAGCTAGAGAAGGTACACAGATGGCCGAAATTGATTTAAAATCTCCTATTCCGTTAGTCAATAATGAGATAATGAAAAGTTATTATGACTCTTACGCTTATTCAAATTACAAACGTTTATTGAAAGATATTACCTGGTTGCAGACATTTTCTGATAGTATCACGGCTGCTTACCCGACTCCCGAGCTGATTCCAGACAGCCTGACAAACGTATGCAAGCTCATCAAAGAAAATCACATTGAAAGAGCAAGAGTGATAGAAAGTAATATTTGCTCTATGAAGGACCGCAATTATTCTTTTTGGCATTTATACGTTAATTTTTACCAAAGAGGTATTCAGCCAGGGTATGAGTATTTTTTGGAAAGATATATGTCCGATTCTGATATTGCCAGAAGCTTTATTGGGAAAACATTGGCAGCAAAACTAAATGAAGCCAATATCGTAGGAATAGGTAAAAAATTTCCTACAAATTTCGAATATAAAAATCTGACCTCCGGAAAGTTTGAAAAGATAAATACGGAACAAGGGAAGTACACCCTTATCGACTTTTGGCATTCTGCCTGTGGAACCTGCGTTGAACAGTTACGTGAATACAAAAAAATTTATCCAGAATACTCAGCTAAGGGTTTTCGGATTATTTCTGTTCCCGGAGATTGGACTGGTAATCTTGATAGATTAGATATAGCATTAAGAAAATACAAATTCCCTTGGCCGGAATATCTTGATGAAAACAGAAAGATTACTACAGCTATAAACATAGTAGCTTATCCGGCTAATTTCTTAGTGGATAGCTCAGGAACGATAATTAAGAAAGATTTAAAACCCGAAGAAATGATTAGGTTTTTAGATAAGAATTTATGAAAAACACGAATACTGGGTTGGATATTAACTTTTCAAGAAAAAGGCTTATTAAATTGGACTAAATCTAGTAGAAAACCTTGGAAAAACTTTTGAATGAAAAACTAATTGACTAAAAATGTGCTAAATTATAAATTCCCCTACTATAAACAACTGGATGCGATGGACTGCGGACCCACCTGCCTGCGCATGGTGGCGAAGCATTACAAGAAAAATTTATCTATTCAGACACTGCGCACGAAAGCAGAAATCGGCAAAGAGGGGGTTTCTTTGTTGGGTATTGCACAAGCCGCAGAAGACATTGGCTTTAAAACACTGGCTGTTAAGGTAAGCTTTGAGAAGTTGACTACAGAAGCACCTATGCCATGTATTATTCACTGGCAGCAGAATCACTTTGTGGTTGTTTATAAAATTACCAAAAGCCGTTTGGGTAAAGATTTATTGATACATGTTGCCGACCCCGGAAGAGGTTTACTAACGTACTCAAAAGATGAGTTTTGTCAGGGCTGGCTGGCCTCAAAGAAGAACAATGAAGAAGAAGGTATAGCATTGCTTCTGGAAACCACACCCCGGTTTTATGAAGATGAAGGCGAAAAAACCAGAGGGCTTGCCATTGGCATGCTCTGGCAGTATGTCTGGCGATATAAAAGCTTACTGGTGCAGTTGGGTCTGGGTTTAATGATTGGCTCAATTTTACAGGTTATCTTCCCTTTTCTAACCCAATCTATTGTTGACACGGGTATTCAAACACGCAATTTGCATTTCATTTACCTTATTCTGATTGCACAGGCCATGCTGTTTTTGGGCAAGGTATCGGTTGATTTCATCAGAAGCTGGATACTGTTGCATATCAGTACGCGCATTAATTTATCCATCCTGTCTGACTTCCTGAGCAAGTTATTGAAACTCCCGATTGCATTTTTTGACTCAAAAAAAACTGGTGATATCCTGCAGCGCATCGGCGACCATCACCGGATAGAGTCATTCCTGACAGGGTCTTCGCTCAATGTGTTGTTTTCAATGTTCAATCTGGTAATTTTCAGCTTTATAGCTGCTTTTTATAACCTCACCATTTTTAGTATTTTCATTGTTTCCAGCATTTTATATACCCTCTGGATAACCGTTTTTCTTCGGTATCGCCGGAAAATGGATAACAAGCGCTTTGCACTGGCCAGCCAGAATCAGAGCAGCCTGATACAGCTCATTACCGGGGTGCAGGAAATAAAAATGAATAATGCCGAATACCTGAAACGTTGGGAATGGGAGAATCTGCAGGTTAAACAATTTAAATGGAGTATCAAAAGCCTGGCAATAGGGCAATACCAGCAAGCGGGTACGCTCTTTATTAATGAAGGCAAGAATATCCTGATTACTTTTCTTGCGGCCACGGCCGTAGTAAACGGGCAAATGACGCTCGGAGGCATGATGGCCATGCAATACATAATGGGGCAGCTCAATAGCCCGATTGAACAGTTGATACAGTTTATTCAGCACTGGCAGGACGCACAGATCAGCATTGAGCGGCTCAACGAAATACATGAAATTGACAATGAAGAACCGGAAGAAAAAACTTTTGTAAAGTATCTGCCACAAAACAAAGATATACAAATTAAGAACCTGAGTTTTACGTATACAGGCGCAGGTAATGAACCTGTTTTGAAGGATATCAGCCTGAGTATCCCCAATGGCAAAGTAACAGCAATTGTTGGTACCAGTGGCAGCGGTAAAACTACTTTGCTTAAATTACTGCTTAAATTTTATAACCCCGGCAAGGGAGAGATTAAACTGGGCGATACTGCGCTTAATAATATCAGTCCGCGTGTATGGCGCAGTGTGTGCGGAACTGTTTTGCAGGATGGCTTCATTTTCTCTGATACCATTGCCAATAATATTGCCGTAAGTGACGAAACCCCCGACATACCTCAATTGCTGCATGCCGTAAAAGTGGCCAATATACAGTCATTTATTGAAGAGCTGCCATTGAGTTATAACACCAACATAGGCGCAGAGGGTAGCGGAATCAGCCAGGGGCAGAAACAACGGTTATTAATTGCACGCGCGGTTTATAAAAACCCCGATTTTATATTTCTTGACGAAGCCACCAATGCCCTTGATGCCAACAATGAGAGCGTAATTATGCAAAATCTGAACGAGTTCTTCAAGGGCAGAACAGTTGTGGTGGTGGCGCACCGCCTCAGTACGGTAAAAAATGCCGACCAGATTGTGGTGCTGGAAAAAGGCGAGATTGTTGAAACCGGCACCCATGCCGAGCTTACCCAAAAGCATGGCAAATACTTTGAACTCGTGAAAAACCAATTAGAACTAGGAAACTGATGGGAAACAACAAAGATACAGCAGGAGAATTATCAGAGAGCAGCCTTACAGAGTTGGTTGGTGGTAAAGACGTTAGCACACCAGATTTGCTGAATAGTGGGTCTGACGGCCCACCTGTGCCTCCGGTTTTGAATAATGGCGGGGGTGGTGGCAGAGGCGGCAACCATTCCAACCTGCCGGAGCTACGTAATAGCCAGGTTGATGAGGTGTTGAATCAGCCGCCTGCCTGGCTGGTGCGCTGGGGTGTTAGTGTGTTCTTTTTTGTTTTAATGATTTTGCTGGGTGTGGCCTGGTTTGTGGAGTACCCGGACCTGGTGGGTGCACCCATGATGGTTGTGTCAGACAATACCCCTAAGTCTGTCAATGTGAGAACTGATGGCCGATTGACCCGGCTGCTGGTAAAAGAAGGAGAAACGGTGAAGCAAGGCGAGCACCTGGCGTATCTGGAGAGTACGGCCAATGTAGATGAAGTGTTTTCATTAGAAGCAACTGTTAATCAACTGATACAATTATCGCTTGAAAACAATTTTGCCGGTATCCACAGGGTCAGGGTTCCGCTGTATTTTTCATTAGGGGAGTTACAGAAATCATTTCAGACCTTTCAGGAAGCGCTGGTGCGCTCACAATCTTCTATGCCTGACGGCTCTTATCTCAAGAAAAAAAGTGCCGTGAACAGAGACATCAATACCCTGGAGCGTATTCAGCAGAATACCAGAGCCCAGCTTGAACTTCAGGAAAAAGATCTTCAGATGGCATTAGAAGAGGCACAAAGCCAACAAAGGCTGAACGACAAAGGCTTTGTGTCTAAACAGGAAGCACGCAATGCCCAAAGCCGTTACCTCAGCAAAAAGCAGGCCTTTGAGCAGGCCAAAGGCTCGCTTGATAACAACGCAATGAGCAGGAATCAGAAGCAACAGGAGTTGATAGAACTGGACAAAACCATTGAAGAGCAAAAAAATAACCTGGTGCAGTCTATCAACTCTTTGAAAAGCGACATAGAGGCCTGGAAACAGCGCTATGTGGCCATAGCGCCCATTAGCGGCAAAGTGAATTTTCTGACAAGTCTGCAAGAAAATCAGATTTTAAAAGCCGGGCAGGAGTTGCTCTATATTCTGCCTGATGGCACCGGATACCACGGAGAAATGATGCTGGGGCAATACAATTTTGGCAAAGTAAAAACGAATCAGGAGGTGATAGTGAAGTTTCAGAGCTACCCTTTTCAGGAGTTCGGGACGGTTACCGGCAGAGTGGCGTATATATCTGATATGCCCAAAGACACCGTGTATGTGGTAAGGGTTAATTTCCCTGGCGGCTTAGTAACCACTGCCGACAAGAAACTGCCGTTCAGAAATGGTATGACAGCCACAGGGGAAATAATAACCGAAAACCTGAAACTGATTGAGAAATTGTTTTATGACCTACGAAAGACCATGAAACGCTAAAACCAAATCTATGTTTATTGGAAGAATGGCATTCGTGTTTTTGTGGTTTGGTATGGTAATGCAAACCACAGCACAAAACAGATTCAGCCTTGAGCAATGTGTAGAATATGCCTACAAACAAAGCTTTGATATCAGACAGCGGCTTTTAAAAATAAAGCAGACCGAAAACGCCTTGCGGCAATCAAAGCAAGCGGTATATCCTAATCTGTCAGGGTCTTTTTCTCAGGGCTTAAGCTCCGGAAGAAGCATTGACCCCTTTACAAACGATTTCATACAACATACCATTTCTTCTAATTCAGTTAGTTTTGGCACTAATGTTATACTTTTTAACGGTTTCGCGCTGAAGAATCAGATTTTGCAGCAATCATATAATCTACAGGCCGACGAATGGGATATGCAGCGGGGTAAAGTAGAGTTGCGCAACCGGATAACCCTTGCGTATATGCAGGTATTAATGAGCCAGGAACTATGGAAAATTAATCAGGAGCAGGTGCGAAGTATGCAGCTACAGATAGATAGAGTAAAAGAACTGGTAAAAGAAGGCAATATGCCCCATACTAACCTGACTGACCTGGACGCACAACTGGCAACGGCTGAGTATGAGGCTTTAAACATGAAAAGCAATATTGAGTTAGCCAGGCTGGCACTGGCGCAGTTGATGGCTTACCCGTCTTACAGCTCGTTTGAAATTGAGCCAATGCCCTTTCATGAAAAAAACATCATAATTGATGAACAATATTTGCAGGAGATAACGGCTGCCTTCAATGACCAGCCAGTTATAAAAAATGCCGACTGGCGCTTGCGCAGCTCGGTTGTAGGTATAAAAATAGCGCAGGCGGCCAGGTATCCGAGTATATCGTTAGGGGCGGGCATGGGAACGGCCTATTCAAGTGCGGCAGCAAGAGAGTATAATTATTTTAATCAGTTGAATTTCAATCTGAATCAATATGCCCGTTTGAATATAAACATACCTATTTACAGCAACGGACAGGTGAAGGGCAGAATAAACAATGCCATTATCGGCCGGCAGATGGCAGAAACCCAGTTGTCGCAATCGAGACTTCAGCTAAAGCAGGAGATAGAACAAGCCTACCTTACTGCCAGAATAGCCCAGGAAAAACTCACCAGCGCCCAAAGACAATTGGCTGCCCAGCAGACAGCGTTTGATTCGGCCCGGGAGCGCTTTCTGGAAGGCCTGATTCATGCCATAGAACTCAATACTTTCCGGCTGAATCTCGAAAAAGCCAATTCAAACTTCATACAGGCCAAATATGAATTGCTTTTCCGCAAAATGCTGCTTGATTATTACCGGTAGGTGGCAGGGTATGGCTTACATAAAAAGCTTAGCCGGCTATTTCATTGGCCATCTTTTCTGCCTGTTTCAGTACGGTGTCAGTGGCCAGCAATTGCATATCTGGCGGGTATCCGTATTTTCTTAATAATCGTTTTACTGCTACTCTCAAGCCAGACCTTACACTTTCTTTGATTGTCCAGTCAATAGTTGCGTTTTTTCTGATGGTCTCTGTCAGCACAATGGCCAGTTCCCGCAGCTTTTCTTTTTGCATCAGTTCTTTGGCGCTGTCGTTATTGGCAACTGCTGTGTAAAATCCATATTCATATTTGGTAAGGCCCATTGCTTTGGCCTCATTGTCCATTTTAACTATTTCCTTACTTATGGTAATTATCTCTTCCAGCACTTCGGCAGAGGTAATTATTTTATTATGATACCTTCTGATAGAGTTTTCAAGCATCTCCATCAGGTGTTTGCTTTGCACCATATTTGTATTGGCTCTAGCCTTTATCTCATCGTTCAGTAGTTTCTTTAGCAACTCAAAGGCCACATTTTTATGCTGCATTCCTTTCAATTCCATCAAAAACTCTTCCGACAGTATCGATATATCCGGTTTTTTAATACCTGCGGCATCAAAAACGTCAACCACTTTTTCTGAAACCAGCGCTTTGTCTATCACCTGCCTGATGGTGGTTTCAATTTCTTCATCGGTTCGCCCCGAACCCCTGCTTACAAACTTCACTACGCAAGCCTTTACGGCCTGAAAAAACGAAATCTCGTCTATGACATCCATAGACTCATTAGTCGGATTAGCCAGTGCTAAGGCTCTTGACAACGCCGTTACTTCGTTAATAAACCGTATTTTTTGGTCTGGGGGCTGCATAATAAAGTTTTCGGCAGCCAGAATCAGCGATAATTTCTTCGACGTATCAGCCTCAAAATAATGCTTATATTCAAAACCATGAAACATGGCAGCCACCACTTCCAGTTTCTCCAGCATCAGTTGCACCGCCTTTTCCTTTAGCTCGGTCGGGTCGCCTTTGCCGCCTGCATTCGTATAAAACGCCAGGGCTTTTTTCAGGTCTGAGGCTACGCCCAGGTAATCAACCACCAATCCACCGGGTTTGTCTTTGTAGACCCGGTTTACCCTTGCAATGGCCTGCATCAGGTTATGCCCCTGCATGGGTTTATCAATGTAGAGGGTGTGCATACTGGGGGCGTCAAAGCCTGTCAGCCACATATCGCGCACAATTACCAGCTGCAATTCGTCGTCCGGGTTTTTCATTCTTTCAGCTAAAACCCTTCGTTGCTCTTTGGTGGTATGGTGCCTGGCTATCTGGGGGCCGTCTGATGAGGCCGAGGTCATTACCACTTTTATCACGCCTTTATTCAAATCGTCCGAATGCCACGCTGGTTTCAGGGCAATAATGGCCTCATACAGTTCGGCGGCAATCCGGCGGCTCATGGTAACTATCATCCCTTTCCCTTCAAACACTTCCTGTCGCTGGCAAAAGTGGGTTACCATGTCTCTGGCAATATTGCTTATCCGGTTTTGGCTGCCTATCAGGGCTTCCAGTTGTGTCCATTTGGCTTTTGCTTTCTGGGCATTGTTCAAATCTTCCTGTTCCAGCTCATCATCCAGGTCTTCTACCAGTTGCCGGCCTTCGTCGCTCAGGCTTACTTTGGCCAGGCGGCTTTCGTAATAAATACGCACGGTGGCTCCGTCTTCAACGGCCTGGGCTATGTCATAAATATCTACGTAGTTTCCAAAAACAGCCGGAGTATTAACGTCGGTACTTTCAATGGGTGTGCCTGTAAAACCCAGATAAGTAGCGTTGGGCAGGGCGTCGCGCATGTATTTGGCAAAGCCATATACTATTTTTTTGCCAATTACGTTTCCGCCGGCATCTTTATCGTCAATGGTTTTGGCTCTGAAACCATACTGTGTCCGGTGGGCTTCGTCTGCTATTACCACAATGTTGGTTCTGTCAGACAGCAACTCATAAACGTTGCCTTCCTGGGGCTGAAACTTCTGTATTGTTGTAAAAATTACCCCGCCAGACGCCACCCGCAGCAAATCTTTCAGTTGGTTGCGGTCGTCGGCCTGTACTGGCTCCTGCCTTAGTAGTTGTTTCGATGCCGCAAAGGTATCAAACAGCTGGTCGTCCAGGTCGTTGCGGTCTGTTATTACCAATATGGTGGGGTTGCTGAGGGCTAATACTATTTTGCCGGTATAAAACACCATGGTTAACGACTTCCCGCTGCCCTGGGTGTGCCACACCACGCCGCCTTTTTTGTCGCCCGCGGGCTGTTGGCTTACACCCGCCACGCCATAGCTTTCGGGTGGTTCTGCCACTACTGCCATGCCTGTCTGGTAGGGCGCAGGGCTGTATCCGCTTGCCCGCAGGGTAGATTCTACCGCCCGGTTTACGGCATAGTACTGGTGATACGCCGCTATTTTTTTTACGGTTGTAATAGACGTAATGCCCGTTGCGGTATCGGTTTTTTTTGATTTTTCAAAAACAATAAAGTGCCTGACCAGGTCAATGAGGGTGGCCGGGTTCAGCATGCCCTGTATGAGGGTTTCTAACTGGCTTACCAAATGCGATGCCTCTGCTTTGCCGTCGGCTGTTTTCCAGGCCATAAACCGGCTGAACCCGGATGAAACGGTGCCAGCCTTGGCCTCGAGGCCGTCTGATATAACCACAAAGCCGTTGTAGGTAAACAAGCCCGGTATAAGGGCCTTATAGGTTTCTACCTGCCTGAAAGCCGAATGCAGCGTGGTGTTGGCATCGGCGGCGTTTTTGAGTTCGAGCAATACGAGCGGAATGCCGTTGACGAACAACAGCAGGTCGGGGCGTTTGTTGTGGTTGTTTTCAACGATGGTGTATTGGCTGGCCACCACAAATTGGTTATTTGCCGGGTTTTTGAAATCAATCAGCCATACTCTGTCGCCCCGGTCTTCACCGCCTATACGCACGGTAACCGGTACGCCCTCTGTGAGGAAACGATGAAACGTTTCATTGTTGGTGAGCATATCCGGCGATGCTATCCGCTGGATTTCCCTGATGGCCTCGGCCTGTGCATCAACCGGTATGCCGGGGTTGATTGTCTGAACAGCCGCTTGCAGCCTGCTCATTAACAAAACCTGTGCGTAGCTTTCCCGTTCGGGGTTTGGGCTGTCAGGTGCTACGTCTGGTGCATAGATATACGCATAACCGAGCTGGCAGAGCAGCTCAATGGCCAGGTTTTCTATATGGGTTTCTGTTAATTTAGTCATGCTGCATTTATATTTATAGACCAGCCCTGCGCTGTACTTTATTTTCAGCCCGGTGTTACAGGTTTTGGGTGTTTGTCTAACATTCTACTTTTACTTCACCACTCATCAGTTTGGGTAACAAGGTATCACGCAAGGCGGTAAGGGTTTGGATTTGTTTATTAATTGTAATTGATTTACTATTAATTGGGTGAATCGCCTGTTCCAAAGAGTGGATAATTTCTTTAGGTGGTAAAACAATTAAAAAAGATTCAATTGCATCTTTGGTTATCATTCTTACAGTTGAGCCTTTTGCTGATGAGGTAATATGGCTTTTATAATTCTTACTTTTTAATATTAAATACATGAGGTAATTACTTAATGAAGAATTATTAATTACACGATATAGATTAGCACCAACAATTACTTTTTGACCCAAAAAATCTTCCGGCACTATTGCTGGAAATCCAAGAATTGGCAAATTGTCAGATTGTTGTCTTGTTGCAATTATCAAATCTCCAGGTTGCGCAAGATATTTTTCAGGGCACTCTCCAGAATACAAACGGCTTCCAGAAGTTAAGAACCTTTCCTTATTAGATACACATCCCATTCCAAGAAGTTTTGAACTTCCATTGCCAATAAAATCACTTTTGTATGTAAAACCACCTTTTATTTCGATTAATTCGCCCAATAATTTTTCCTCCCACTCCTCCTTTGCTTCTTCAACAAACCACTGTCTGAAAAGCGTTTCGGCCATTTTTTCTAAGGTGGCATTCTGGCGGTGCAGCAGGTCTATTTTATCATCTAAACTGCTGAGGATATCCAAAATAATATCTTGTTCTTTTTTTGAAGGGATTGGGATTAGTAGAGATTTCAATACAGAAAGATTGATTAAAGGAACACTAGAACCAGTATTTCTTTGCAAAATCATATCAGTCATAAATGGACTGGCGAACCAATAATAAGCATAAAGTGGATTAACTATTTGTTTGTCTACTCTAAGGCGAAGTTGTTTATTTGAAATAATATACTTTGTAAATATCTCATTTCCCTGTAAAATTCCCACTTGCCCTATTGTACCGACTGCTGTAAAAATGATATCATCTTTTTCTGCCCATGTGCCTAATTCCTCAGCTTTTTCTTCATTAACAAAAACAAAGCCATTATCTATAAATCTTTTATGAATGTCGAGTGATAAATTATTCCCCCTAACTACCGGTACACCTTCATTTACAAAGTATTTTGCACTAATATTTGAACCGAATGGACCTGAAATAATTGATTTTTTTTGTGATGATTTTATTTCATCAATATTCTTTAATTCCCAATGTATTGGTATTAGACCAATATCAGTTTCCTTCCACTCACTCATTGATTTTAATTTTTAAAAGGTTAGCGGCAATGATTTCGTTCAGTTGGGCTTCTTCTTTCAGTTGGGCTTCCAGTTCGGCTTTCAGGGTGGTAAAGCGTTCGGCAAAGTCAAAATCGTCTTCATCATCAGGCAGGCCTACGTATCGGCCGGGTGTCAGCACGTAGTCCAGCTCGGCCACTTTGCTAATGGGGGCAGCCGCACAAAAACCGGGTATGTCTTCATAATTACCGCCGGGGTTACGCCAGTTGTGGTAGGTAGCAGCTATTTTCTGTATATCGTTGGCAGATAGCTCACGGGTGCGGCGGTTAATGAGGTGCCCCAGGTTGCGGGCATCAATAAACAGTATCTCTTGGCTGCGGTCGCGGTACTTGCCGTTTTTGCGGTTGCGGCTCATAAACCACAGCGCGGCGGGTATCTGGGTGTTCAGAAACAACTTGGCCGGCAGGTTTACGATGCAGTCAATGAAGCCTTTTTCAATTAATGTTTTGCGGATGTCTCCCTCGCCTGATGTTTTAGAGGTCAGCGCGCCTTTGGCCAGCACAACCCCTGCCTGCCCGCTTGGCGCCAGGTGGTATAAAAAATGCTGCATCCAGGCAAAGTTGGCATTGCCGGTGGGCGGGGTGCCATATTGCCAGCGGCCGTCGGTACGTAGCTGTTCGCCGCCCCAGTCGCTCACATTAAAAGGCGGGTTGGCAATGATGTAATCTGCTTTCAGGTCTTTGTGTGCGTCGTTCAGAAACGAGCCTTCGTTGTTCCATTTTACCTGCGAGCTGTCAATACCCCTGATAGCCAGGTTCATTTTAGCCAGCCGCCAGGTGGTCTGGTTGCTTTCCTGCCCGTAAATAGAGATATCGTTGATGCGCCCCTGATGCTCGGTTACAAATTTTTCAGAATGCACAAACATACCGCCAGAGCCACAGCAGGGGTCGAACACGCGGCCTTTGTAGGGTTCCAACATTTCAACCAGCAGCTCTACCACACTACGCGGGGTGTAAAACTGCCCACCCTTTTTGCCCTCGGCCAGCGCAAATTCACCCAGAAAATACTCAAAAACATGGCCCAGCACATCGGCGCTTCGGGCTTTGGCATCACCCAGGGCAATATTGCTCACCAGGTCAATGAGTTCGCCCAGGCTGGTGGGGTCCAGGTTAACCCGGGCATATACCCTGGGTAAAACGCTTTTCAGCGACGGGTTTTCTTTTTCAATCACATCCATCGCGTTATCTACCATTTTGCCAATTTCCGGCTGTTTGGCATTGGCCTGTAAATTACTCCAGCGCGACTCCTGCGGCACAAAAAATATGTTTTTCGAACTGTATTCGTCGCGGTCTTCGGGGTCTGCGCCCTCTGCTTCTTCGGCTTTCAGCACGGTATACCGCTCTTCAAAAGCATCAGAAATATACTTTAAAAATATAAGCCCTAAAACTACGTGTTTATATTCGGCGGCATCAATGTTTTTACGGAGTTTGTCTGCAGCTTTCCACAATTGCTTTTCCAGGGGTTCTTCGGCTGCTACTTTCTGTTTACTCATCGGGCTGGTGTCAGTTGGTTATATCCCGCTAAATTAAAATATTATTTCAGTTCAATTCACCTTCAGACTGATATAATTTACCCAAACCAGCTCACGGTCGGTGTTTGTTTTAAAGTTCTTAACCATAAAGGCCTTGTTGTAGGGAATTTTTTTGTCGAAAACCACTTTGTTATTTAAAACCACCTTGATGTTTTCGTCGGTATTGACCATCGCCGGGCTAATGAAAATATCAAATTCATTTACTCTTGATGTTTCCACATAAAAAGTGTTGCCCTTTAGTTCGGCCTTTATCATGCTGCTTTCTTCATTGTTGTAATAAGGTATGGTGTCCCACTTTTTGCTTTTTTTGTTATAACTCTGCATGGCTATGGGCTTATGAAACGGAGCTCCGGGTTTTTTTGTATCAAACTTTCTGATGGCTATCCAGTCGCAGGTAGTGTTCATGTAATTGCCTGTTTCCCAACGGATTGTTTTTTTAAAAGCATTTCTTGCAGTAGTATTCAGGAAACTGATGCTATTGGGTATGTCTTTGTCCAGATGTTTATCATAGTGCTGATAACCCAGATACTCTTTATAGCTTACCGGGCTGCCTGATTCGGTTAGTGTTTTACGGATTACCCTTATCTGCTCAATGGGTCTCAGGTCGTCGCGGTCTGAATGCACAAGAAATAAAGGGCGGTTTACCGCATTGTTTAAGTAAACATTTTTGGCAAATATATTGGTAAGCATAGAGTTATAGCATACAAAGCCTGCAAATGGGGTAGGGTACCCCAACTGTAATAAAAAAGTGCCATCGGCGCCATCAGAATGCCCGTATGAGAAAACTTTCTGGTCGTGTACATTCAGAAAAGACTTACAATAATTGACCATCTCAACCAGTGTTCGGTAGGTTTCGTTATTTTTTGAGGCGCTGCCAGATTCGCCAAAATCTTCGAAACGGTTAATGGCCCAGTCAAACTTTTTAGAGGGGTCGGCAAAAGGCCTGATTATGATATAGTTTTGTTTGGCCAGGGCATCAAAAAAAATATCATGAATCTTCGTTCGGGTATCGTAAGCACGTTGAAAATTGCTTTCGCCAACGGCGCCATGCAGCAAAAGCGCCATAGGGTTTTTTACTGCCGGATTATACCCTTTGGGTATAAACAGCCTGAAAGGTACCTTGCCAAACACCTTGTCTTCAATGGTAAGGATGTATTCTTTGCCGGTTTCGTTTATTTTTTCGTATTTATTGAATTGATGAATCTGATTGAGGGCCATTTGAGCAGTTATTTTGTCATCAGTCTCCAGCTGCCTGATAAATTCGGCGCGTGGTTTATTCAATAGTATTTCTTTATTGATACTTTGTGCTACAGAAACCTGGTTTATCATAACGATTGCTGAAATTAAAGTAAGTTTTTTCATGTTAACAGATTTTTTAAACTTAAAAAAGCAAATGATTTATGCTGGTTTTATACATACAATCAATTTTTGCGGCATTCTGGCTCAGGTTTTGGGTTTAACATTTGCCCGGTTTTGAGAACTACCACTAATATTGATTGCGTAGGAAGGTGTAGTCTTCAAAACGGTTGGTAACGGAAGACATATCTGCTCTCTGGAAAGCTAATTTAGGCTTACTTACAAAGGAAAGCCCACGAGGGAAAAGTACATTTGCGTAAACCACATCGGCCGGGCCTCTTAGCTTGCTTAATTCATCTATTAATAACTGATACACCGAGCGATGAACCGCGTGGCAATGCAGGGCAAAACCATAGTTTATTTTTTCCCAGTATCCATTAAATTTCTCCTGCTCCATGGTATTTAAGCCAAAGAATAATGACTCCCACCGTGCGGGTATGTTATGCAGCAAAGCTGGTAGAAGCTCGTTTAATTCAGGCAAAAACTCTATGTCATCTTCTATAATCAGCACATTCTCCCAGTTTTCTTTCAAGGCCAGTCTGAAAATTTCCAGAAGCGAGAGGCATACGCCTAAGGCGCCCCTGTTCCAATGTGCCGGAAGCTCATGTATCTCTGCTGCTGTAACCATTTGTATATCTGGTCTTTCATGCCCATTAATGGCTGCAAACCTTTCAAATTCCAATTGATTTTCTCTTAGAATTTTCTCGGATTTTTCCAGGCGGTCTTTTCTGGTATCCAGATTAAGAAGAAGTACTTTCCTGAAATGCTTGTTTAGTAAATTCATGATTTTGTTTTGGTCACAGGTAAATGAGTAATTAATGAGAAAACTTTCATATAAAAATGCGAAAATCAAATCAGCGCTAAGTCTGAATCTTTTCAGTGAACTCAAATCGTGCTATTTTTTCCTGATAAGGAATCTGAAATGCCGGACTAAAAATATACTTTATTTTAGCGGTTATACTTGCTGAAGTTTCACTTATATTGCCTTTAAGGCCTAAAGCATTAAAATGTACACGAGCCGCATTTCCACATAAATCAGAGGTTTTATTGAAGGGGTAAATAATCATGGGGACCTTGCAATAAATACTCTCACGAATGCTGTTTAAGCCCCCATGGGTTATATACAGGTCGCACGATTTCAGGATTTTTAATTGAGGAAGCCTTTTATCGATATACAACCTGTTATGTTGTGTGTACGAAATTTTAAAATCAATGTCTCCGGTTGCCAAAATCAAATAATAATCGGGATGCTCATTTATCAGTGTTGTCAACCTGGTAAAAAAAGGAATAATTTTTTGGCTGTACTCAGCACTTAATGTACCGAGCGAGCAATATATAAGGCGGGTATCTGAATTAATAGACTTCCTGGTTATAATATTTTCTAAAAATGTCTCCAGAATTTTATTTTCCTTATTTATAAACCGGTAAGGTGCCATGTTAATAAAATTCTCATTTTTTTGGGGTAAATACCAAGGATATTCTAATGCACGAGGTGCCAGAATAATTGTTTCAGTATTTAAATGCGCAGGGTTTAACTCCAGATAAAATGAGGTTTTATACCTACTTAGGAAAATACTATCAAAATCAATATTCCTTTTTTTTGATAGATGCTTTAACAGGGAATCATCATCCCGGCCATTATATAAGAAATAGCTTGTGATTTTTTTAAAATATATCTTTATAGCATGTATCGACCACGCTAATGGCGTATAAATGGCCTTCTTGTTGATGAGCTGATGGCCAAGATATAACGGCGGGATATTTGGTTTTCTGGAGGTTGCGAGTTTTGTGTTGATTATCACTATCCTTTGCCAAGGTTTGATTATCTTTAAAATAAATAAGTAATAATAAGACAAATGCGGGTCAATATAAATCACATCGGGTTCGAGATCAGTGATTAATTTTATTGCAGACATTTCGGCATTTAATAAGTTTCTTAGCCTATTTATATTGAATTTTTTCGAAAACCGGCTTGCTATAAACAAGGATATGAAAACTTTCCAGCTGGTTACAAAGTAATGGTTGAAATAAATTATAGGCACTGGCATAAAACCTGCCTTCTTCATGTAATCGTAGTAGGAAGCAGGTGATGCCATAAAAATATTACTCCCTTCTTTTTTTAGTGCTTCAGCATAAGCAAAAACACTATTAAAATGACTTGTAACCGGAAGAATTATGAACAGGCATTTTTTTTCATTCATACTATAAGTTATCTTGATTTTTAGTCGGTTTAAGCAAAAGCCATCAATTGCAGCATTTATTGCGTGATAGTGAATCAGATTTTTAGACCAGCAAAATTTTTAGTCGCTACCATCAGTATTCTGCAATCATCATCCATGTTATTTATGCGGCCATGCATCTATCTTTAGTGAATTATATAAAACCCGCAGCATTGACTGCTTCCTGACCTTAAAATACAATTCGGTTTCAGCGCTTTTCAATCGGGGCCTTGTTGCGAAACGAATTTGGATTCTATCATTGCCTACTTCTTTAATTTCAGCAATCCTTAAAGCTGTTAGTTCAGACAGATGTTTGTCTTTTGTACCTCTAACCTGAATATAGTCTCCGTTTTTTAGATAAATTACATTAGAAGCATTTGTATAAGTAGTAGTGGTGCTATCTCTTTCTATGGTTATATGGCTATAAAAGCTACCATCGGGCATAGTTACAACTGATAAAATGAGTAACAGCACACACGGCACCAGCAAAAAGAACCAGAGACCATGTTTTTCTGTAAAACTTGAAATGGAGTCAATACTTTCATAATCTTTGCTCATACTATTAGTCGCCCAACTCCAGTTGGTTTTTAATTAGTTGATAATAAGTGCCTTTTTGTTTAATCAGTTCTTCGTGGGTGCCCTGTTCAATAATTTTACCTGTTTCAAGCACCACTATGTTATGTGCATTTTTTACTGTACTAAGTCTGTGGGCCACTACCACTACTGTTTTATTTGTAAAAAATGAGTTCAGATTTTCTATGATTACTTTTTCGTTTTTGGCATCAAGAGAACTTGTAGCTTCATCAAGAAAAAGTATTTCGGGGTTTTTATATAATGCACGGGCAATCAGAATCCTTTGCTTTTGCCCGGTGCTTATTCCGATTCCGTTACCGCCTATTTTAGTTTTGAAACCCATGGGCAACGATTCCACAAAGTCTGTAATATTGGTTAAATCTGTAGTGTATTTTATTTTGGCAAGCTGGTCTGAATTATATGCATCAGCATTTCGCATGGTGATATTATTAGCTACTGTTTCAGAGAATATGTACCCTTCCTGGAGTACTGCACCGCATTTGCTTCTCCAATAGTCTGAATCAATACGGCTAAGGGGGAAACCACCAATGAGAATTTCACCTTCCAAAGGCTGGTAAAATTTCATCAATAACTTTAATAAGGTGGTCTTGCCGCTTCCACTGGTGCCTACAATAGCTGTTGTTTGGCCTTTAGGTATTGACAGATTGAGGTTGTCAAATATTAAATCGTCATAGGACTCAGTGTAACTAAACTTCAGATTTTTAATGACTATATCGGCCGGTGCTACTTCTTTTCTGAGTACATCTTTATTGGCATCTTCTTCTTCACGTTTATGAATCTCGCCTAAACGGCTGAAGCTGATTCTGGAATCCTGATAAAACTGGAAAAAGCTCACAATTTGGTTAAATGGCCCGGTTAATTGCCCTAGAATAACAGATACACCCAGCATTACACCAAGAGTCATGGTGCCTTCAACCACATAATTGGCAATCAAAAAAGTAACCAGTACATTTTTTATTTGCACAATTACATTATTGCCGATATTCTGATACTGCTGTACGGATAATATTCTGATATTTATATCGAACATTCTGATTTGGATTTTTTCCCATGATTTTTTTTTTTCGTTTTGGGCATTATTGAGCTTTATCTCTGGCATTGAAACAATGGTTTCAATTAAGTTGTCGGTGCCTTCACTTGCAATGTCAAATCGGCGGTAGTCTAGTAATTCTCTTTTTCTCATAAAAACGGCAATCCAACCTACCGATAATACTGTGCCAAACAGATATACGTAGAAAACTTTCAGGTCGTAAAAAATCAGTATGCCCATCAGCACTAAAAGATTGATGGACGATATAATAAACTCTAGTAAATAGGTTTTAATAAATAATTCTATTCTGTTGTTATCACTTATTCGTTGCATTAAATCTCCTGCCAATTTTGAATCGAAATAAAACATGGGCAGTTTCATTATTTTGGATAAAAACCGGGAGGTTAAGTTTATTTCTATTTTGGTGCCTATAAATAAGAGTATCCACGATTTAATGGAGTCAATCACTGATGCTCCAATGAAAATGAAAAGTTGGGTAAGCAATATAAGCTCAATATATGCCGGGCTTTTGTAGTGTATCCCTACATCAATGAGTTTTTGTGTGAGCAAAGGGAAAGTTAAAATCAGCGCTCCGCTCAGAATCATACCGATAAATACTTTTAATAAACCGAATTTGTATTGGCTTACTAATTCCCATACTTTATTAGTATAACTCTGTGGATTATTTGCAGGTATTTCCGGCTCTTTATCGTCTGCAAAGTTTTCGTTCGGTTCAAAAAAAAGGGCTATACCATTGCCATTTGCTTCCTTACACCAATTATTGGTAAAATCTGGCAACCCTAATTTAATAATACCAAAAGAAGGGTCGGCAATGATAAACTTCTCTTCAGTAGAAAACAGCTTAAAGAAAAATGATTGTTTGGGTATGATGCCCTGAAGAATTACAAAATGTGATTTTCTCCAGAAAAGCACACAAGGGTAGGAGGCAAGTTTTTTCAAGTCGGGTAATGATAATTCGAGTGACATTGATTCCATATTTATCATTCTTGCCCCTTCACTCATCCCTTTCAGAGAAGTTCCCAGCTTAGCTGTCTTACACACGCGTCGCAGGTAATCAAGGCTTATATCCCGGCCATGGTAACCTGCTATCATTTTAAGACAAGTAGGGCCACAATCCAGGCTTTCGAGTTGTCGTGTAAACCTTAATTTATTTTTAGAAGCGAATTTCAGGTAATTCAGAATTTTTCGCATAGGTTGTTAAAGTCTGCTTTTGAAAGGTCGGTGTACTTATACAAATCTGATCCACCTTTTACAGCCTTAAGCTGGTTCGGAATGTAGAGGGCATATCTGAATTCTGAATCTTTCAGCGACTCAATTTTATCCGGCTTAATCCGCCATAATTTTTTAAAATTATCTTTATTAATCGCCTTGGAAAGCAATGCGCGATTTACATTCCCAAACGATTTTTTAAGCGATAAGCAATTCTTGATATTCCCGGCCTTGTCTATACAAACCTTTGCATTATAATAAGGATTGTAGAAATGGCTTTCCATGAAATAATCCATGTTGATGACCACCTTTGGCGAGGTATAATGGTTAGTGGTAACTTTATTAATGGGTTTTTCAGTAAATACTATTTTACAGCTGTCAGCAAACATAATTTCGGTTTCATGATAGCCGGCAATTACTATGAAGCCAATCTTTTTATTTTTATCTACAAATTCATAAATGGATTCTTTTGTGAGGCCATTAAAAGTACTAAAGATTAATTCAATGCACCTGGTGGTTGAATCGACAAAAGGATTTAATACTTCCTCCAGCTCATTTATACTAACAAGCGGGTTTAAGTACCTCAGTTCTACCACTTTGCAGTTTAGTATATCCAGTTCAGTTACAAGATTTGCCATTGAATACTCACCTGTATACTCTAATACTGCTGATGCAACACTGCTAAAATTTTTATAAGCAATTTCTGTTCTTGGAAACAATTGTGGCGTATTGGTGAAAAAAACCAAATCGTGAGTTGTTAAATAATTTATGTATTCGTCAAGTGTGCTTTCCTGCCCTATATACAACTGATAGACTTTTTTTACAGGATACACATGTAATTGATGAATAACCTCTGAAAAGCTTTTAGGAATTCTCAAAACTACCCCTTTATGGAAATCATAAACTGCACTATTTTCAGCCCCGTCCACCACAAAGCAGTGCGAAAAAAGTCTGATATATTTCTTTTTCATCTGAATCGGTTTAAAAGATAGTTTAAATAATTTTATTGCGTATCTGAATTCAGATATTCAGTTTCTCAAAGGTCAAAAAGATTCAAATCAGAAGCCGGTTTGTGTACACTATAATTGAGATAATTCTTGCTAAAGTGCCTTTTGCTGGTGCCAAATCTCGCTGTAACCTTCAACTCTCCTACTTCTTCCGTTTTATAAACGGTCATGCACCTATAAAAAACTGGTATTTTTAATAGTGTTTTTTTACTGAATGGAGGCTCTTTTGTCTGTTGCATCTTTAATGTCATGTTTAATTAACCAATCTGCAATTTTTTCTTCCAGGTAAAAGTTTCCGCTTGCCGATGGATGGGAATATTGTCCTACAGGATTTACTTCTATAAAATAATAGTTTCCGTATTTATCAAGAATAATATCCATAGAGCCGGTGTTGAGACCTACGAGATTCATGAATTTCGTTACCTTTTCTTTTATAAAATCAGGCAAACAAAAAATTGTCCAATGTTGGGAATCGCTATCAAAACCTCTTTTAATATCTACCTCTTGTGTTTCATTACTATAAATCATAGCCAATGAATAAAATTCTCCATCCAGATAGAACACCCGTATCTCAATGTCTCGTAGGATTTTTTCCTGAAATAATGAAGGAAAGAAATAATCAGGTAAGTCCTCAATATCCAGAGCTGTAATTTCTTTTACATGTACAAAGTAGGTTTTGTCATTATCTATAAAGTAGCTTGATTTATTGATAGGCTTAGTTATTAGCCCATGTTTTGAACGATTGAAAAAATCAGTGAGGTCTCTCTTATTATTGATAATACTACTATTAGGCACTCTCAGACCTGCTTTTTGCGCTTTGTCTGTAATAATGAGCTTATTTACATTGGCAAGATGAGATGCCGGAAGCCAAATTCTGTCTTTCAGTAAATAAAATAAATAATAGATTAGATTAATTGCCTCATCTGTTATCTCATTTTTGAGTTGTGCACTGAACGGTTCATCATCTGAAAGTTCAAAGTAATTAAATATCCTTCGATAGAATATTACCCTTATTTCTGATGTAATATCCTTGCCGTTGTGAAAAATTTTCCTTGCGGCTATATTCACATGAAACCTATGCTGATTATCTACCGAGTATAAGTCCTCTATTGTCACTTTAATGAAGTCTGCCTTTTTGTGTAGCAGCCAGTCAATTACTTTTTCAGTACCTTGTTCGTAAGAAGAATAAGATAAAACCAGAATCATATAAATGTAAGTCAGGGATGCTTTTAAAATTTATAAATTATTCATCAAAGTTTCATAAGGAGCACATCGGGATAACCAAAGAAGCAAACTAAAACAAGGTTAAATCACCAGTGAGAATTGGCTGAATTTTCTCCAGGTGACAGATAAATACAACTTACAGAATACTAACAAAGTATAATTGCGCTAACGTGTGTCGGTAGTATTTGATTTGTCTTCACATATGGAGGAATCAAAACTTTTAGATACATCCGTATCATTTGAACAATCATGTGCTTTTGATGAGTCCTTTGTAACAGAATATCCGGCGAATATTCCTTTTGTTTTATTAATATCTACCAATCTGTAGTTCTCAGTAAGTGCCAATTTATTGTTAAGTTTTGTCATGGTATTGTTGTATTTAATTGGAATAGGCTGAGTCTTAAGTTCATTGGTTTGCCTACCTTGGTTTGTAGCTTTGAATAGCAAAAAGAAACTTCAATAGCCTCATTTCCCCAAGTGAGTTAACAAAGCAAAGTGCCTAAAGATGAAGGGGGGAGTAACTCCACCCTTCATTTAATTATCAATCATGATGGCTAGACTTATCAGTATTGTTAGATGAGTCATGGTCATTTGAGGTATCATTTGAGGTAGAGGTATCGTATGATACCGAGTATCCGCCAAATACACCTCTTGCCTTGTTAAGGTCAACTAATTGATAATTGTCAATTGAAGTCAATTTTTCTAATAATTTTTTCATTTTTAATAAATGTTGAATATTGTGCTTACTCTATAAACGGTTTTCAGCATACCCGTAAACTTTATATGTGCACCTAATAAAGAATCATCATTAAATAGCCTTTTCTATGTATAGCAGTTGCGGTCAAAAAAGTTGTTTATCTGGTTGTTCGGTAAGTTTCTTCACTGTTGCTTTTAGGAGCGCGTTTTTTGTTGTAATCCATACCTCTGCTTATTGAATGAACCAATGTCAATGTTACTTTACGGGAGTTCCAGCGGTTCAAGCTAAATGTTTCCTGCTCTTCGGTATTTATTCTGAGCCGCTCCCAGTTAAAGTAAAAAGGGTCTTCAATGTATAACTTAAGATAAGTTCGTTCTTTAAATGTTTTACCGATACCCACTGATAAATCGTTACGTCGCAGAATCATGGTTTGGCCTGTTGTATTGGGGCTTATATACATGCCGTTAAACTCCAGATTATATCCTTTTGGTAAGGATAAAGCACCTGAAATGTTAATCAGTATTGATAAGGCTGATTGTTGTAAGAGGCTACCTTTAGCTGTTGGTCCTTTAAATTGATTATAGCTTAAACCAGCGTAAGTATTCACTGATAAAATCTTATAATTGACAGGAATACTGAGGGTCAATTCAAGATTTGAACGTTGCGACAGGTTTTCGGTAGTTGAAACAAATGACGAGTTATCAAGATTCTGATAGGCTATTGATGTAAAAACATTGTTGTATTTTTCGAAAGCCAGTGTCAGCGAGTAATTGTTTTTATAGACATACTTGCTTTCTACTCTGTTTACAAATTCAGGCTTCAAAAACGGATTGCCTACCGAATATGCATAAGCATTGAGATAGTTTGGAACAGGGCTTAACTGATGATATTTTGGTCTGGATATTCGTCTTGAATACGAAAAATTAAGGACATTGTTTTCAGCAGAATCTAAAGCATATTTAACAAATAAGCTTGGAAAAAAACTGTTGTACTTTAATATGTATGATGTTTTATAGAAGGCATTTGACCTGCTGCTTTCAAACCTGAGTCCTCCCATTAGTTCCCATCTTTTGTATTTGGGGAGGTGTTTATTAAAATAGGCTGCATATACTTCTTCATGATAGTCAAATTTACCGCCAAAAATATCATCACCCAGATTACTTACTAATTTCTGATAATTCAAATCATAAATTGTGTTTACGTTGCTGAGTTTACCACCGTACTCAAGGTAACTGCCATTGCTTTTGTTTTTAACAATGTCCATCTGCAATGTAAATATCTTTGAATTATTACTAGTTTTATAAATAAGATCATCCAGGGTATCCTTCGTGGTTTTTGTTACCGAATAGTTATTGAAATTCCCTTTATCTGCTGAAAACCAGTAGTTGGCTTTTATATCCACATTGCTGCCCAGACTGTCGAGCTTTTTCAGATAAAAAGCCCCCAGATTATCCTCATTAGTCTGAATATTCCTTTTGTTTTTTCCGAATGAGTCTCCACTGGCATAGCTGATTAATGTATTGTTTATGTCGGTATTACTTTTATTAAAATTTTTGAAACCAGACCACACCGCTCCTATTTCCTGATTTTTACCAAGGGCATTGAAATAATCCAACTGATATGATACCAGCCTGTCAGTTCTTAGCTCTTCGGTATTCTGAAATATCCGGTTATTATTCGCCTTGAATTTTCTTTCTATTTCATACACATCTAATTTGGGGTCATTTATAAGGGTAATATTGGCTTCTATAATGGTGTTCTTTCTCTTATGAGAAATCTGAGGACTATACACACCTGTATGCACACCTGAATAACCATAAGAAACAAAATTGGTAATTTTGGTACCCTGCTGATTATTTCTTTTAGGTACTATATGAATAATGGCCGCGGTACCTTCAGCATCGTACTTTGCAGAAGGGTTTGTCATAATCTCCAGCGATGATATATTTTCTGATAAATGTGTTTTCAAAAAAGCATTAAGGGCTTCGCCACTTAACTTCATGGTTCTCCCATTAATCAGGAATGTAACATTGGCGTTCCCGTTGACACTCACAGACCCCTTAGAGTCTATCACAATGCCAGGGGCAAGCTTTAAAATGTTGTCCAGGCTTTTGCCTTTGGCCAGATAATTACCGTCTACGTTGATAATTACTTTGTCCAGTTCATGTTGAATCAATGGTTTTTTTGCTTTTATCGAAATTTCACCAAGCATGGTTGCGGTTTCTGATATAATGAAATCCCGCAGTTCAAAGCTATTTTTCGTTTCCGATAGGGCTATTAACCCTGTAAAAGTTTGGTTTGTATCGCTAAATTGTCTGAATCCAAGCATGTAATCGCCGTATTCAGATAAATAAATGTTGAATTTACCGGTTGAATCTGTGTATTGTCCTCTTAATATTGATAAGGTGTCAGGCATTTTATAAACAAAAATTTCAATACCTGGGCGGCTTTTTCCATGCTCGTTTATTACATTTCCAGAAATGGAAATCTTCTTTGTCTGTGAAAAAACAAATCCGGAACTCATTAATAAATAGATTGAATAAATAAAAAGTGCTTTTAAATACATTAGCGTTTAATTTTATCAATGATTGGCTTTTGTAGGCCTTATTTTCATGACCGAATACTCAACTCTAAATTGATCCAAGCATTGCTACTGGTCGTCATTTTTATGTGTTTGTTTGAAAAATATAATTTAATATTTAAATAATTATATTTTAGAAAAAACATAGTATTCCCGGAACAATGACTTCATTTAAAATTTTGTCATCGCCATTAAATGATTTTTTAGTGGAGTTAAGATTAAATCACTGATTCTTCTGCCTATAGCAAAAGAGCAAATTAAATTTTTAATACTGAATCGTTTACATTCAGGACTTGCGTTTAATTGTTATAGATACAGTTTGCAAATAGATAGCATACCGTCACGGCATTGGTATGCAGCGGTAAAAAAACACCAGGGAGATTTTAGCACCAGCATTTAATAAGTAAATGAATCAGACTCTTCTGGCTATTAAAGATTTTATGAATAATTTACTATTGCTAAGGTATAAATTTAATATTACACGTCAAGACTTTCTTCTTATTTTTCGGTGTTTTATTATTTAACGGTACCTATTAGATGTGTCTAAACATCTTTATAGAGCATTTGGTAGTCTAAAATAGAGTTTTTGCAGCAGTTTGATTAGAGCAAAGCTTTTAACAAATAACCGTGTCACCTGAGTGTTCTGGGCAGGATATAAAATTAATTTGTCAACAGTTTTAGTTAATGAATTAGAAATAAGTTGATTAGCCTATTTAGTCATCTAAAAGAAAGGATTGTAGCATTCAAAGAGTTGGCTCTTTGGTACAATCAGGTTGAAAAGGCAAGTTTCGATTCATTCAATACAATTGCCAGAACGATTCAGAACCATTATGAGAAAATCCTGAACTTATTTGAGAACAGAAGTACCAATGCATCAGAAGAATCATTCAACGCAAAAGTCAAAGCATTAAGAAACCGGTTTAGAGGTGTAAGAAATATTACTTTCTTCCTCTTTAGACTCCCCAGGATTTATGCTTAGTCCCCAACTTTTTAGCTTGAGCCCAAAATTCCTGCTTGTGCAAATCTTATGCAAATAAAAAAAAGCACTTACAAGATTTTCTCGTAAGTGCTTGATTATCAGTGTGGGAGTTACAGGATTCGAACCTGTGACCCTCTGCTTGTAAGGCAGATGCTCTGAACCAGCTGAGCTAAACTCCCATATCCCCGTTGTGATTTGGGACTGCAAAGGTGCAGGTTTGTTTTTAATTATCCAAATCCTCGCCAAAAAAAAGTTTAAAAATTTTAATTTTCTTTATAAAATTATATTTCATATTTATTTTGTTTAAAAATGGCCGGGTGTTCAATCACGTCAGTTTTTATTGCCGTCAAAAAAGTACTTATTTTTATCAAAATATTATTTGAAGACTCCGCCCCTAAAACATAATTTTGTAGCTTACCATTTCAACCTTTAATCTTATGGCTCTTGAGCAAACCTGGCGTTGGTTCGGCCCAAATGACCCCGTGAGTTTGTCAGATGTGAAACAGGCAGGAGCAACGGGAATCGTATCTGCTCTGCATCATATTCCTAACGGACAAGTCTGGACAAAATCTGAAATTGAAATCCGAAAAACAGAAATAGAAAAACATGGGCTTAAGTGGTCGGTGGTAGAAAGTGTACCTGTGCATGAAGATATCAAGAAGGCTTCCGGCAATTACAAGCAGTATATCGAAAACTACAAAGAGAGCCTTGCTAATCTGGCCGCTTGCGGTATTGATACGGTTTGCTACAATTTCATGCCGATACTGGATTGGACCCGCACCGACCTCGACTTCCCGATGCCCGACGGCTCAACAGCCCTGAGATTCGACATGACCGAGTTCTGCGCTTTTGAGGTGTATATCCTTAAAAGGCCCAATGCCGAACGGTCTTATTCAGAGAGTCAGCTGCAAAAAGCCAAAGAATGGTTTGATAAAGCCGGCGATGCAGATATTCATCGTCTTACCAGAAATATCATTGCCGGGCTGCCGGGCAGTGAAGAAAGCTTCACGATTGATGCTTTCCGCGATACACTTGATACCTACAAGTATGTGGGCGAGGCAGAACTCCGCAAGAATCTGTATAGCTTCATCCAGGCCATTACTCCGGTGGCCGAAGAAAACGGTGTCTTATTATCTATTCACCCGGACGACCCTCCGTATCCGATTTTAGGTTTACCACGTGTGGTGAGTACTGAAGCTGACGCTAAACAACTGCTGGCAGCAGCCGAGAGCAAATACAATGGCTTGTGTTTTTGTACAGGCAGCTATGGCGTAAGAGCCGATAACGACCTGGTGGGTATGGTAGAAAGATTGGGTAACAGAGTAAACTTTATCCATCTGCGAGCAACCAAACGGGATGCCGAAGGAAACTTTTATGAAGCAGACCACCTGGCTGGTGATGTTGATATGTATGGCGTAATGAAAGCCCTGCTTACCGAGCAAAAAAGAAGAATAAACGAGGGCAGACAAGACATAAGGCTGCCATTCAGACCTGACCACGGCCATAAAATGCTTGACGACCTGAACGCAGCTAAACGTACCAATCCCGGCTATACTGCCATTGGCCGTTTGCGTGGCCTGGCTGAGTTAAGAGGCCTTGAATTAGGAATTATTCGTTCTTCGTTCAGTAACTAATATTGCTTACCTTTGTTGGGTATTGCAGATAATTAAAGATTTTAAAAAGATTCAGCACAAATACAGATGCCTAAAATAGTTACATTCGGTGAGATACTCCTACGGTTATCAACTCCCAATTTCCAGAAAATTGAGCAGGCTCAATCATTCAATGCTACCTTTGGCGGCACTGAAATGAATGTGGGGGCCTCGTTGGTAAAGTTCGGTTTTGATGCCACCCACGTTACCTGTTTTCCTAACAACCTGATGGGGCAAAAAGCGAAGGCGTATCTGCGTTTTTTAGGCATTGATACCACTCATGTTAAACTGGAAGGAGATCGTGTAGGCGTATTCTTTCTGGAAACAGGTGCCGTAATGCGCGCCAGCCAGATTGTTTACGACCGCATGGACTCTGCCTTTGCCAATCTTGACCCGAGCTGGTTTAACTGGGAAGAGATTCTGCAAGGCGCCGATTGGTTTCACTGGTGTGGTATTACTCCTGCTTTGTCAGAAGGAGCAGCTATTGCTTGCCTGGAGGCCGTTAAAACCGCCAAAAAGCTGGGTATCACGGTTTCGTCTGATATTTATTACCGCAGCAACTTATGGAAGTATGGCAAAACGCCGCAGGATATTCTGCCTGAACTGGCCTCGTACTCTGATATTATACTGGCCAGCCGTAAGAATATAGAAGAGATTTTCTCGTTGAAAGTAACGGCCGAGAAGGGCAAGTTTGTAGAGGCTTGTAAACTACTGATGGAGAATTATCCGAATGTGAAAAAGGTGATAGATACGGACCGCGTGCAGGTGAGTGCATCACACAACCAATACAATGCAAAAATGTGGAATGGTGAAGAGTTGATAGAAACCGATTATCAGGATATTACCCACATTGTAGACAGAATAGGAACCGGTGATGCCTTTTTAGGTGGATTTATATACGGTCAACTGGTATTACAAGACGACCTGAAATCGCTGCAATTCGGAGTAGCCGCAGGAGCCCTGAAACATACCATTGAGGGAGACCAGAATCTGGTAACAGTGCCGGAAGTTGAAGCCGTTATGAGTGGCGACAAATCTGGTCGATTGAAAAGATAATAAAATTTACATCAGTAATTTGAGTTACAGGTATGGCACGATTCGATAAAAACACAACTTTAGCGCAGGTTAGCGCCACAGGCCTTGTTCCATTGTTTACGCATAACGACCTCGACATTTGTCTTGGTGTATTAAGGGCATGCTATCAGGGAGGCGTACGTGTGTTTGAGTTTACGAACCGTACCGAAAATTCATTTAATAATTTTAAAGAGCTTGTCAGCATTGCAGAGACCGAAATGCCCGAGATGATTCTGGGGATTGGTACTATCTATGATGCGGCTACGGCAAAAAAATATATTGAAATAGGCACCAATTTTATTGTGGCACCTATTATGAACCCCGAAGTTGGGGCCGTTTGTGTAGAAGCGGGGATACCCTGGATGCCGGGCGTAATGACCGTTACCGAAATTTACAACGCCCGCCAGGCCGGAGCCGCATTTATCAAGATATTCCCCGGCGAGGTTTTGGGGCCTGCATTTGTAAAAGCTCTTAAAGCCCCGATGCCTGATGTACAGGTAATGGTTACCGGAGGCGTTTCACCAACCGCCGAAAGCCTGAAAACCTGGTTTGGCGCGGGTGCAACAGCCGTTGGTATCGGTTCTCAACTGGTGCCAAAAGAAGTGCTGGCAACCAAAGATTTTGCCCAGGTTACCAGCATTGTTGCCAATGCACTACAGATTATTAAAGAAGTTAAGGCCTGAAATTGCGTTGTATTTTATTTTCTGAAACATTTTGCGTGGTGAACGTAAAAATATATCTTTGCGCCATCAAATTTTAAAGTCCATGTCGGTGACCGCTCAGGTTCGCTATATGCGAACATCCAATTTTCTTCTGGTTTTTTGCTAAAGTTATCTTCATAACTTACGGTAATACTATACTCATTTTTTTCTTTTACTTTTTTCTATTTTATATCTCTCAATGGGGGTATATGGTAGTGAAACGGCAATAAAATTTTTTTTCATGCGGAAATTTTTCAAATTACTGATACAAGCCATACGTGGCGAAGAACAAAATTATACAGAGCTAAACATTAACAGGGCAATCTTTCTGTTATCGGTACCCATGATACTGGAAATGGTGGGCGAGTCGCTCTTTGCTATTGTTGATGCCTTTTTTGTGGCCCGTTACGTGGGTGTTGAAGGGGTGGCAACGGTAGGGCTTACCGAGTCTGTGCTTACACTGATTTATTCGGTAGCCATTGGTTTAAGCACAGCGGCTACGGCCATTGTGGCGCGCCGTGTGGGCGAAGGCAACAAAAAAGGGGCCGGTGTGGCTATGGCGCAGGTAATTATTATTTCGTTGATATTTGGTGTAGCAGTGGGTATTTTGGGCTTTACTTTTGCAGAAGACATCTTACGTTTAATGGGAGGTGACGCCCATCTGATTGAAAAGGGGGCAGGCTTTACCCGGATAATTTTTGCCAGTAGCCCGTCTATCATACTTTTGTATACCTTAAGTGGCGCACTACGCGGCGCAGGCGATGCCTCAACGGCCATGAGATCAATCATTCTGGCCAATTTTATTAATATTGGCATGGATACTCTGCTGATTCCCGTTCTTGGCTTTGGCGTAGAGGGGGCAGCCATAGCTACCAGTATCGGCCGTACCATTGGGGTAATTTATCAGCTATATGCCATTTTTAAAGGCAATGGTAATATGCAGATTGACAGAGATCAGTTTAAACCTAATACTGAAATTATCCGAAGTCTGATTAATATCGCCGCCGGCGGTACAGGCCAATTTCTGATACAATCGGCCAGCTGGATTTTCCTGACCCGTATTCTTTCAAGTTTTGGAAGCGATGTTGTGGCAGGTTATACCATAGCCATACGTATTATTGTATTTACCATTTTACCTTCCTGGGGTATGTCTAACGCGGCTTCTACCCTGGTAGGGCAGAATCTGGGAGCAGGGAAACCCGATAGGGCAGAGAAATCTGTCTGGCGAACTGCGCTTTATAATATGGGTTTTCTGCTTCTGGTAGGCATCATTTTCTCGGTTTTTGCACGAGAGTTTATCGGAATCTTCAATGATAACCCGAAGGTAATAGAAGTAGGCGTTTTATGTTTGCAGATTATTTGTCTGGGGTATGTGTTCTTTGGTTTTGGAATGGTTATCGGGCAGTCATTAAACGGAGCCGGCGATACCAAAACGCCCACTATCATGAACCTGATTTGCTTCTGGGCGCTTGAAATACCTCTGGCTTATCTTTTTGCAATTACTTTCAAATGGGGGCCATCGGGGGTTTTCTGGTCAATTGCCATCAGCGAATCCGTCCTGGCAGTAATTGCCATCTTTGTATTCAGAAGAGGCAAATGGAAAACCATGCAGGTGTAGTACGAGTGCCCGTCGGCAGGCGGGCATTTGTTTTTTATAAGATTAATTACCCGGTAATTTTGTTTTTTATTGCTTTAACCCGGGGCGTATTGCCTTCAGCTACTGCTTTTTAATCTAATCCTTAGTTTTATCACTGTATCTTTCCGAACTTTGCTGCCTTTAAAATTGTACTATTTAGAAATTCACGGCGGTAGCCGATGTGTGCTCAATGAAGAATTACCTCAGATTACTTTCATACGCTCGTCCATTAGGAAACTTCATCGTTCCTTTTCTTATAACCTCCCTGTTGGCAAGTGTTTTCGGCGTATTGAATTTTACATTGTTAATACCCCTCTTAAAAGTTCTTTTTAACCAGGTAAGCCCTGAGGAGATGAAGGGTATGCTGAAGCCACCCATTGGCATCAACCCCATCCAGCAGTTTAATTTTTTCTTTGCCACTTTCCTGAAAGAAAACGGTAAGCAGGGCGCTTTACAGTTTGTATGTGGTACCGTGGGTGTTACCATAGTTTTGTCAAACATTTTTAAGTACATCAGTGTCAGGCTCCTCGAAAACTTCAAGTCTAATATGGTGGCCAACCTGCGGCAGGCCGTATTCAGCAAGGCCATTCATCTGCATCTGGGCTTTTTTAGCAACGAACGTAAGGGGAATCTGATATCACGTATTGTAACCGATGTACAAGAGGTTGAAAACTCAATTGCCAATACCTTCTCGGCTGCTACCAAAGAGTTCTTCCTGTTTTTGTCGTATATAGTAACTTTGTTTGCCATTTCGTGGAATCTCACACTCTTTGCGTTATTGGTTATTCCGGTTTCAGGTATTTTTATTTCTACGCTGGTAAAGAAAATGAAGCACAATGCAGGTGAAGGCCAGAAAAGACTGAGTAATTTAATTAGCCTGATGGACGAGGTGTTTGGCGGCATGCGCGTGGTAAAAGGCTTTGTGGCCGAAAACTTTGTAACAAACAAATTTAAAGAAGAAAACCAGGCTTATCGTAAATCAATTTTTAGTTTGGCTTCCAGAAGAGAGATGGCCTCACCGTTTTCTGAAATCATGGGGGTTTTTGTAGTAATAGGTATTTTATTATATGGGGGGTCATTGATTCTATCAAACGAATCGACACTTGAAGCAGCAGAGTTTATAACCTACATTGGCATTTTTTCTCAGGTTATGCGTCCGGCTAAAGAAATATCCAATGCCTTTAGTTCAGCACAAAGAGGTTTGGCGTCAGGTGAAAGAGTATTGAACCTGATTGACAGCCACTCGGAAGTAGTGAATGATAAAAACCCGGTTGATATAACAGATTTCAACGAGAGCGTAACATTCAGGAATGTAGACTTTTCGTATGATGGTACGGTTCAGGTATTGAAGAACATCAATTTTGGCTTGTCAAAAGGTAAAACCATTGCCTTGGTTGGCTCATCGGGTGGGGGTAAGTCTACCATTGCCGATTTAGTGCCAAGATTCTACGACCCTACAGCCGGGGAAATACTCATTGACGGGCTGTCTCTAAAACATGTATCGCAGCAGTCGCTTCGTGGATTAATGGGCATAGTAACACAGGAAGCCGTTTTATTTAATGATAGCATTTTTAATAACATTGCTTTCGGAAAAACAGTTACAGAGGCAGAAGTATTACAAGCGGCCCGAATAGCCAATGCACATGATTTTATAATACAGCAACCGGAGGGTTACCAGACTGTAATTGGCGACAGAGGCACCAAACTTTCGGGCGGGCAACGCCAGCGATTGTCAATTGCCAGAGCTATTCTGCAGAACCCGCCCATACTGATTCTGGACGAGGCCACCTCGGCCTTAGATACAGAATCAGAAAAACTGGTGCAGGATGCCCTCACGAAGCTGATGCAGAACCGCACTACACTGGTTATTGCGCATAGATTAAGCACCATACAAAGTGCCGACGAGATTCTGGTAGTGCATAAAGGCGAAATTATTGAAAGAGGCAGCCATGAAGAATTGTTGAAAATTGAGAACGGATTTTATAAGAAACTGAGTTTGTTACAGACACTTTAAAGCCATGATTCGGAAGGATATGCTCGTGAAGGCTGCTAATTACTGCGCTTATCAGGAACGCACACAAGCAGAAGTGCGTGAGCGCTTGCAGCAATGGGGCGTGTTTGGAGACGAAGCCGAAGAAATAATTGTGTATCTGATAGAAGAGAATTACCTGAACGAAGGCCGTTTTGCCAAAATATTTGCCGGAGGCAAGTTCAGAGTTAAACACTGGGGCAGAAAAAAGATACTGCATGAACTGAAAGCCCGGAAATTATCGCCCCACGCCATCAGAGAGGCTATGGCTGAAATTGAAGACAATGACTATCTGGCTACGCTCAATGAGCTGATTTCTAAGAAACGGCACGAACTACGAACCGAAAAACACCCACAGATACTGAAACAAAAGCTGGCACGCTTCGCCATAGGCAAAGGTTATGAAAGTGATTTGGTTTGGGAGGTAATAAACAAATCTATGGCTTCTTAAATTTGAGGAGGCTGTCATTTACCGGATGACAGACCCTCAAATTTAACGTTCTGCCAGTTTCTATTGTTTTGTTAAAACTAGTCTGGTTGAACTGCTAGTGCCACCCGATGTGGTGGTTTCCAGCCAGTCCATCTGGTTACCTTTAAAAGTAACATCCATATTCAGAATAATGGTCGAGCCATCCAGAATGGTAATTTTCCCGTTCTTTACTTCGTATTTTTTTCCGTCTACATTCCCCACAAAGTCATTTACCACTGCCTTACATTCGGTTGGCACATTTGCTGATATAAAACCATCAGACTTGAAAGTAATTTCAATTTTAGCAAAGCAGGGATAACCGGCTACTATTAAACCAAAGTTATCAACTTCGGCTGCATTGCCAGATTTCGTATAAACGGCTGTAAACTTCCATCTTCCTTCTATACCCGTACTTTGCCCCGTTGGCTCATCTTTTTTAGAACAATTAGTTACTGCAAACAAAACTGTAGCCAAAACCAACAATACCGCTACTCTGCGAAATACTGAAATATTCATTAATAATGGTCTTTTAGTGAGTAAAAACGTTTTAATCTGTCAATTAACGAAAAAATACCAAAACGTAGTCTCTTAATCGGCTTAATAATTCCCTTTCATTAATGTTAAACAGACGGGTCTCACTATTATTTTCTTCCGTTTCGTTCATGTTTTCTTGATGCTTTTGTATATTACTTATCTATTTGTAAAGTGGACCTGCAAACGGGTTTCAAAAGGTTTAAGACAATCAATAGTTGTATTGACATCATCACATGAAAAAGATTTTCATTTATCTGGTTTTTATCCAGGTTTTTATAGCTGCCTGCAACAACGGCAATGAGAAATCCACCTCGCCTGCGTATAAATCTTTAACTGAGGCTGTATATGCCTCGGGGAATATCTACCCGAAAAATGAATACAGGCTTACAGCCAATGCCGATGGCTTTCTGATTCGTCAGACTGCATTTGAAGGAGACCTGGTTACCAGGAACCAATTGATTTTTCAGTTGGAAAGTGTCTCTCAGGATGCCCGTCTGGAAGCAGCTGGCAATATTCTGCGTCAGTCAGAGACTAACTACGGTGCCAATTCTCCGGTACTGGCAGAACTCACCTCTCAGCTACAGAGCGCCCGAACCAAACTGGCGAATGACTCTGTAAATTATTTTCGTCAGAAAGAATTATATGACCGCAACGCTACCACCCGCGTTGAATATGAACGGGCTGAGTTGGCGTATCAGACCTCTAAAACAGAAATTACCACTCGCCAGAAAGCATTGCAAAGAACCCGAAGCCAGTTATATGTAGACCTACAGAACTCGCAGTCAAACTTCAGAGTAAATGCACGTGAAGGCGATAATTACCGAATAAAAACCTTTGAGGCAGGCAAGATTTACGAGATTTACAAAAAACAGGGAGAACTGGTGCGCAGAGGAGAACAAATAGCATTAATAGGCGATGCCAATGAAATTTATGCCCAACTGGCCATTGATGAAGGTGATTTTTCAAAAGTAAAACCCGGGCAGGAGGTACTGGTGAAAATTGACGTGTACAAGAACAAAGTATTTAAAGCAAGGGTAACGAAACTTTACCCCAAGCTTAATAAAGCCGACCAGACCTTCAGGGTAGATGCGGAATTTGTTGGTGAAAAACCCAACGCCTATTATGGTATGACACTAGAGGGCAACATTATTATCTCTCAGAACCCGCGGGTGCTCACTATTCCGAAAACCTATCTTGTTGGTAATGACTCGGTCTGGATTGAGGAAAACGGCGACAAAAAGAAAGTAAAGATTACCAAAGGCGTAGAAAACCTTGACCTGGTAGAGGTGAAAGGCGGGCTGAACGAAAAATCAATTGTGACAACTGGTAATTAACAGCTATTGATATTTAAAGCAAATACGATGGATTTAAAAATATCTTTTCAAATAGCAAAAACGCATTTGCTTACCAAAAAGAAACAAACCCTGATAGCCATGCTGGGGGTAACGTTTGGTATCGCCATGTTTATTGTCATGATTTCGTTTATTAAGGGTGTCAACAAGTTTCTGGAAGACTCCGCCCTTGATGCCACGCCTCATGTAAGAATCTATAAAGAGATAACCAGTAACCACCCCAGCCTGATAGACGAGGTAAATCCGGGGGCATTTAATGTAATACATCACCAGCTACCCAAAAACGAACTGGCCAATATTAAAAGCGGATTGCAGATTGTGGCGAATATTGAAAAAGACCCGGCAGTGTTGGGAGTTTCGCCGCAGATAAGCTCACAGGTGTTTTTTAATAAAGGACCAATCCCGGTTTCAGGGCAGATATCAGGCGTTGAAATTCTGAAGGAAGATAAAATCTACAATATCAGAAAACGGATTAAGTCTGGTAGTATGGATGATTTGTTGTCAAACCCGAACGGAATTCTGATGGGTACCATTCTGGCGCGTAATCTGAACGTGAAAGTAGGCGACAAACTGACAGTAACCACGCCTACAGGAAATCTGAAGCTGGTTAAGGTGGTGGGTGTCTATGGCTTTGGTATTCAGACCGTTGACGGCGTGAAATGCTATGCTAATATGTCTATGGTGCAGGAAATACTGCAAAAAGATAAAAGTTATGTGACCGACATCCACATAAAAATGAAAGACTCTCAGGCAGCTCTTGACTACGCCAAAGTGTTGAAAACACAATATGGCTATAAAACCCAGGACTGGGCCGAGGCCAACTCGGCCTTTATGTCGGGCGATAAAATCAGAAATGCCATGGTTATTATTGTATCAATAACCCTGCTGGTGGTGGCCGGATTTGGTATCTACAACATTATGAATATGAATGTAGTAAACAAAATGAAAGACATTGCCATTCTGAAAGCCACCGGATTTGGCGGCAAAGATATTGTGGCAGTGTTTCTTATTCAATCTATAATCATTGGGGTTTTAGGTGCGCTTTTAGGCATAATCATTGGGTTTGGTTTAAGTTATTTGTTATCTAAGACACCATTTGATGCGGGTGATTTTCTGGATGTGAAGACCTTCCCGGTTATTTTCAATATCAAATATTACATCATGGGTTTAGGGTTTGGTGTAATAACCACTATCCTGGCGGGGTATTTCCCGGCCAGAAAAGCCGCAAAAATTGACCCCGTGGCTATTTTGAGAGGGTAGGTTTATTGTTCTGATTTTTTAAATTCCCTCGGGCAACAGTCGCTCATTTTTCACGGAGGGGAAACTTAATAAGGAAGCCAAAAGAAAATGAAAGTTCTGTCAGCTAATCATATCAACAAATACTTTTATGAACCTGAAAAATTTCAGGTACTTAAAAACATATCCTTCGATGCCGAGAAAGGTGAGTTTCTTTCTTTGATTGGTAAGTCGGGCTGCGGTAAATCTACTCTGCTGTACATACTTTCTACGATGGATACCGATTATGAGGGAGACCTTGAAATGAATGGTGAGCGTCTGACGGGCAAAACACAAGACCAACTGGCGGCCTTCCGTAACGAACACCTGGGGTTTGTATTTCAGTTTCATTTCCTGCTGCCAGAGTTTACCGTATTACAGAACGTAATGTTGCCCGCTCTTAAACTTGGCAAGTATTCGTCTAAAGAAGTACAAGAAAGGGCCTATCAGAAACTTAAACTGGTAGATATGCAAGACCACGCGCTTAAACAGTCATCTAAACTTTCAGGAGGGCAACAGCAGCGGGTAGCCATTGCACGTGCGCTGATTAATGACCCCACCATTGTAATGGGCGATGAACCCACCGGTAACCTTGACAAGAAAAACTCAGAGGTTGTGTTTAATATCTTCAAGCAGATTGCCCATGAGAACCATCAGACCATTATTACTGTAACTCATGACCCCGACTTTGCCAAAGGCAGCGACAGGATTATTGAGATGTCAGACGGGCAGATTCTGAGAAGTCATAAAAGTTCATGAGCAAAAGGAATAAAATCATAGCGTTAATAGTAATACTGATGGTGAGCGGCTCAACGTTTATCAGATGGTATGTTTTTGAAATAGATGCCCAGACAAATGTTTTGCTTTCTTTAATATCCAGCTTTGTGTTGTTTTCAACGGTTGTATTTTTCAGAAAGTTATATGCGTATTTCGACAAAGTACTACCTTATGATGAAGGAGTTTTTAAGCGCCTGATTCCACAGATTCTTATTACATTTGTTTTTCTTAATTTACTTACAAGGCTGGTGTTGTATCTCGGCATTGAGATATTCAGAATTGAGAAATTCCGCTTTCTGGTTCGTAGCGAGCTCACACACCTGGCACGGGTAACAGGTACAGTTACGCAGGTACTGGCAGTTGGATTATTGAATCTGACACACTTTACCTACTACTCTATTCAGAAATGGCAGGAGAATCAGCTAAGAGCAAGTAATCTGGAAAAAGAGAAATCGCAGGTACAGTTTGATAACCTGAAAAACCAGCTGAACCCACATTTTCTTTTTAACAGTCTTACCTCTCTCGACTCCCTGATTCAGGACGACCCGGCTTTAGCCAGAGAGTTTTTGCAGCAATTGTCAAAGGTATTCAGGTATGTACTTAAAAGTAAAGAGAAGGGGTTGGTAAGCCTGGAAACCGAGCTTGGGTTTATAAAAAACTATGTAAGTTTATTGAAAACCCGTTTCGCCGATGCACTGGTTATTGTTTTTGATATAGCTGATGATACGCTCGACTTACAAATTACCCCCGTTACTTTACAAATTCTGATAGAAAACGCAACGAAGCACAATATAATTAATGAAAGTAATCCGCTAAGAATTGAAATTAAAACTGAGGGTGATGTGCTTTCTATAAGTAATAATCTACAAAGAAAGAAACAGCTGGAGACATCAAACGGCCAGGGGCTGATTAACCTGCAGACACTTTATGGTTTTTTAAGTAACAGAGAAATTACAGTTACAGAAACAGACCAGTATTTTACGGTTACTATACCTTTGATTTGATATGAATATTCTGATAATTGAGGATGAACCTCTGGTAGCGAGAAACCTGGCCAATCTGGTAAAAGAACTTGAACCCACAGCTACTTTATTAGCCACAATAGGTAGTGTAAAAGAGGCCATAAAATGGTTTGAAACGCATCAGGCTCCTGATATTATTCTGTCTGACATACAGCTATCAGATGGGGTTAGCTTTGATTTCTTTCATGAGGCAGAAATCAGTTGCCCTATTATTTTTACTACAGCTTATGATGAATACGCCATCAGAGCCTTTAAGTTAAACAGTATTGATTATTTGCTGAAACCCATTGATAAAGAAGAACTCAGAACTGCCTTTGAGAAATTTAAAAGAAACAGCGGTGTTGTAAAGCCCGATAGTTATCATGAACAACTGGAAAATCTGTTAACCGATTTGAAGTCGAAGGTTTTAAGTCAGAAATATAAAACGCGCTTTACCGCCCACCACCAACGTAGCATTGTGGCCGTTGCCGATAACAAGATTGCCTGTTTTTACAGAGATGAGGTTATCTGGTTGCAGGCATTCGGTGAAAAAGATACTCAAAGGCTGATAACTGACTATAATTCGTTAGATGAGGTTGAGGAGTTATTGAATCCTAATGATTTCTTCCGCGCTAACAGGCAATTTATTGTTAATAAAATGGCCATAGAAAGCTATAGAACGCACTTTACAGGCAAAATAGAACTAAAATTGCAGGTGCCAACTAAAGAAGAGATTGTAATAAGTAAAGAAAAAGCACATCAGTTTAGAGGCTGGTTTGAGCAAGGCTAAACCATCAGCAAACGCCAGATACCTGAAATCAAAAGAAAGACAAGACAAAACGGCGTAAGCACTTTCCATGAAAGGTGCATCAGTTGGTCTACGCGCAAACGCGGGAGGGTCCATCGCAACCACATCTGAACAAAAATCAGCAGATAAGACTTAGATAACAACCAGAAAGCCCCCCAGAGGTTACCAGACCAATGCCCTGGCTCTCCGCTTGTCCAGCTTGCCAGCTCAATCGGGCCGATATTAGGGAAAGGCGTATTCCAGCCACCTAAAAAAAGTATAACCCCAAGTATCGACACCAGCAGCATCATGGCGTATTCTGAGAGCATCATGATTGCCCACCTGAACCCTGAATATTCGGTATGAAAACCTGATATCAATTCTGATTCTGCCTCGGGCAGGTCAAAGGGTGCCCGGTTGCTTTCAGCCAGAGAGGCTATGAAGTAAATAACAAAAACAATAATCAAAAACGGATTACGGAATACATTCCAGGTCAGAAAACCACCTACTGTGCTTGTTTCAACGCCCAAAGCCTTAATGCCAAACAAATAGTTTTTCTCGTCCCAGAAAATACCCTGCTGAAAACTGATTTCCTGTAAATCGAGCGTCTGGGTAATTAATATCACGCAAAGTACAGATAGCCCCAGGGGTACTTCATAAGAGATAATCTGTGCTACCGAGCGCATGGCTCCCAGTAATGAATATTTGTTGTTAGAGGCCCAACCTGCCATCAGAATAGCCAGAATATCTAAAGAAACAACAGCTAGCAAAAGAAAGACCCCGGTTTTAGTACCTGAGCCGGGCATACCAGCCGAAAGCGGGAAAACTGCAAAGCCTGCAAAAACCACCATAAACAGCATGATAGGGGCAAACTTAAACAAATTACGATCGGCATTGGCAGGGGTAATGTCTTCTTTCTGTATCAGTTTCAGTAAGTCGGCAATGAGCTGCAAAAGCCCCCATTTGCCTACTTCCATAGGGCCTAGGCGGTCTTGTATAAAAGCAGAAACCTTACGCTCGAGATAAACCCCGACCACCACATTGGTAAAAACAATAGCAAGAAATATAGCGAGCGTAAGGAGCATTTAGTAGCAATAATTAAAATTCAGCACTCTTAGGTGTTCTCGGGAACGCAATTACATCACGAATGTTGGTCATGCCGGTTACAAACAGAACCAGACGTTCAAACCCTAAGCCAAACCCTGCATGCGGAGCAGAACCAAACTTACGGGTCTCCAGATACCACCAGATGTTTTCAGGGTCTATGCCTACTTCTTTCACGCGGGTTACCAGTTTTTCGTAGTCGTCTTCACGTTGAGAGCCTCCGATTATTTCACCAATTCCCGGAAACAATACGTCCATTGCTCTCACAGTCTTACCATCGGCATCCTGTTTCATATAGAATGCCTTGATTTCACGTGGATAGTTGGTCAGAATAACCGGTTTTTTAAAGTGTTTTTCTACCAGATAACGCTCGTGTTCCGATTGCAAATCGATACCCCATTCAACCGGATACTGGAATTTCTTCTCTTTATGCGCTTTTGATTTCAACAGAATATCAATTGCCTCGGTATAAGTTAAACGTTCAAACTGATTGTCAACCACAAAACGCAGTTTTTCAATCAACGACATCGGGCTGCGCTCGTTCTGTGGCTTGTTTTTCTCTTCTTCCAACAAACGTTTTTCTAAGAAAGCCAGATCATCGGCACAGTTTTCCAATGCGTATTGAATCACATTTTGCACAAAATCTTCTGCCAGTGTCATGTTGTCTTCCAGTTCATAGAAGGCAACTTCCGGCTCAATCATCCAGAACTCAGCCAGGTGGCGGGTGGTGTTAGAGTTTTCGGCACGGAAGGTTGGCCCGAAAGTGTAAATTTTCGAAAGTGCCAGCGCGCCCAATTCTCCTTCCAACTGGCCCGATACCGTTAAGCTGGTTTCGCGGCCAAAGAAATCTTCTTTATAGTCAATATCTCCCGTTTCTGTTTTAGGAGGATTTTTAATATCAAGCGTTGTTACATGAAACATTTCACCGGCACCCTCGGCATCAGACGCCGTAATGATGGGCGTATGCAGGTAAAAGAAGCCTTTATCGTTAAAATATTTATGAATGGCGAAGGCCAGCGCATGACGAATACGGAATACGGCTCCGAAGGTATTAGTACGGAAGCGCAGGTGAGCTTTTTCGCGCAGAAACTCCATTGAGTGGCGTTTGGGTTGCATCGGAAAAGTCTCGTCGGCTGTGCCGTAAACTTCTATTTTTTCTGCTTGTACTTCTACAGCCTGTCCTGAACCCACCGAGGCAATCAGTTTTCCGGTTATGGCCACGCAGGCTCCGGTAGTAACCAGCTTAAGCGTTTCTTCATTAATTGTATTTCCTTCTACTACTGCCTGAATATTATGGATGGTAGAACCGTCATTAATTGCTATAAATGTTACGGCTGCCTGCCCCCTCTTTGTACGCACCCAGCCTTTTACCGTTACTTCTTGTTGTACAGGTGTCTGTGTAAGTATTTCTTTGATTTGCATAAAAATAAAATCTTGTAATGAACCGCAAAAATAGATAAAAATAGCTAGTTATACGTGGCATTTGTAGAAATAAAAACAAATTGTTGTATTAGTAATTAAACAGATTGTGTAACTTAGTTTCAATAAATTAGAAATAGAGATGGTGCTTGAGACAACTAAAAAGACAGCCAAGAATAAAATACCTGAAGAATTCATCTATGAAGTAATGGATGGAGAGCCGGTTTATTATAAAGGCTATAAGGAGGCTGTAAAAAAACAACTTAATGCTGAAGAAATAATGGGTAGCAGTTCACTACAATCTGAGTTGGTTAACTTTATACTTGAGATTATTCATATTTTTTATGATAAGAAAAAATACAGAATACATACGAATGAATCAGGTTTGAAGTTAGGATACAAAGATACCCTGGCAGGAGATATTCTGGTTTATGATAAACAGGTGCTTACACCAGATAAAATCACTACGAAATACTCAGATGTACCACCCAAATATATAATAGAAGTTGATACGAACGCCGATTTGAGTGAAACAAGCTTCATGGAATATCTTACACGCAAAACCGGAAAGCTATTTGAATTTGGTGTAGAGAAAGTTTTTTGGGTTGTTACGGCAACTCAACAGGTGATAGTGACTTCACCCAACGAAGACTGGCTGATTAAAGATTGGAATAAGGATGTAGAGCTTTTTGATGGCATTAATATTAATATCGGGAAGTATCTGGAAGAAGAAGGAATAAAGCTCTGATTGAAAATTCCCCTTTAGGGGCTAGGGGTACATACATATTCACGCAGGAGATACCAAAATGATACCTCCTGCTCATTTACTCTTCATTTTTTTTGCTCTTTTTACGTTTTTTCAGAGCATCGTTCAAGATGTACTCTATCTGTCCGTTCAGGCTTCTGAATTCCTCTGCCGACCACTTCTCCAGTTCTTTCAGCACATCAGGACTGATTCTTAATACAAATGCTTTTTTTTCGTTGGCCATCAGTTATACAGGGTTCCGGTATTTACCACGGGGCTCACAGATTTTTCACCACACAAAACTACCAATAAATTGCTTACCATAGCGGCTTTACGTTCTTCATCCAGATGTACAATCTCTTTTTCTGACAATCTGGCCAAAGCCATTTCTACCATACCTACGGCACCTTCAACAATTTGCTTACGGGCAGCTACCACTGCGGTTGCCTGTTGGCGTTGCAACATGGCGCCTGCAATTTCAGGGGCATAAGACAGGTGGCTTATACGCGCCTCTATTACCTCAACACCGGCCTGGGCAATGCGCTCGTTCAGTTCTTTTTCCAACATTTCGTTGATTTTCCCCGAGCCATCGCGAAGGGTAATGTTGGCGCTTTCGTCTTCTATGTTATCATAGGCATAAGAGCTGGCAAGGTGCCGCACGGCGGCTTCTGACTGAATATCCACAAATTTAAGATAGTCATCTACTTCAAAAACAGCCTTTGCTGTGTCGCTCACCCGCCATACCACTACGGCTGCAATTTCTATGGGGTTGCCCATTTTGTCGTTTACTTTCAGCTTTTGTCCGTTCAGGTTTCTGGCACGCAGGCTTATTTTCTTACGACGAAACAACGGATTCACCCAGCGCAGCCCATTCTGTTTCATTGTACCCATGTAGTCGCCAAAGAACGTAGTAACGGCTGCTTCGTTAGGATTAATTACCGTTAAGCCAATAATAAGAATAAAGCCAGCCAGACCAACGATAATAGCCAGCAAGGGTGCATAGGTAAAAAAGGTGAAGAAGGGTACTATCATTAAAAGTAATCCACCTAACAGCAGCAGGTATCCGGATTGCGAGTAAAGTTCTTTCTCTTTCATAAGGGGTTTTTGTTTGATATTAAAATGATATCACAAAGATATTGAAATGCCTGACATTGCCAAAAGAAAAAATGATGGGTGAGGGTTTTTACAGATAAACGGTAATTAATAATAATTGACATTTTATTTTTAACTTTGCGGCTTATAACGAATTGAAAATAAAAAGATAAAGCGATGGTTCTTAGCGAACAGGAAATTCTGCGCCGTCAGAAAAGACAAGATTTAATGGCTATGGGCATTGACCCATACCCGGCCGAGTTATTTGAGGTAAATGTAAACACTGCCGATATTCATAAGAATTACGAAAACAATAAGTTAGACTATAAGAATGTTTCCATTGCGGGCCGCCTGATGAGCTTCCGGATTATGGGCAGCGCCTCATTTGTTGAATTGCAGGATTCAACAGGAAGAATACAATTGTACTTCCGTCGGGATGATTTGTGCCCGGGCGAAGACAAGACTTTATACAATACAGTTTTTAAAAAATTACTTGATATCGGTGATATCATTGGTGTGAAGGGTTTTGTGTTCACTACCCAAACCAATGAGATTTCAATACATGTAACAGAGTTCAAGATTCTGAATAAATCGTTACGCCCGCTACCGGTTGTAAAAGAGGTAGACGGTAAAGTGTATGATGCTTTCTCTGACCCTGAGTTGCGTTACCGCCAGCGTTATGTGGATTTAATAGTAAACCCGCATGTAAAAGATATTTTTATCAAAAGGGCCAGAATCATCAGCACCATGCGCCAGATGTTTGATGAAAGAGGCTGGCTTGAAGTAGAAACCCCGATTCTGCAGCCTATTCATGGCGGGGCAGCGGCTCGCCCGTTCAAAACGCATCATAATACACTTGATATGCCTTTGTATATGCGTATTGCCAACGAATTATACCTGAAAAGGTTGATAGTTGGTGGCTTTGACGGAGTATATGAGTTTGGCAAGATGTTCCGCAATGAAGGTATGGACAGAACCCACAACCCTGAGTTTACCTCTCTGGAATTCTACGTAGCCTACAAAGACTACGAATGGATGATGAACATAACGGAAGAAATCTTTGAAAAAGTAGCATTAGCCGTGCATGGTACTACCAGATTCAAATCGGGTGAACACGAACTCGATTTTGCCGGGCCGTTTGCCCGTTTAAGTATTCTGGAAGCCATTGAAAAATACACGGGCGTTGATGTGGGCGCCTTATCGGAAGAAGAAACCCGCCAGTATTGCCGCCAGTGGGGAATGCAGATAGATGATACTATGGGTAAGGCCAAGTTGATAGATGAGATTTTTGGTGAAAAAGTTGAAGCTAATCTAATTCAGCCTACGTTCATTATCGATTATCCGGTTGAGATGTCGCCATTAACCAAGAAGCACCGTACAAAACCGGGCTTAGTTGAGCGTTTCGAACTGTTTGTTAACGGCAAAGAAGTTGCCAATGCCTACTCTGAGTTGAACGACCCGATTGACCAGCGAGAACGTTTTGAAGAACAATTGAAACTGGCCGAACGTGGGGATGAAGAAGCAATGGCGATGGATGAGGACTTTATCCGTTCGTTGGAATACGGAATGCCGCCAACGGCAGGTATCGGTATTGGTATTGACCGCCTGACTATGATGCTGACAGATAATGCCAGTATTCAGGAGGTATTGTTCTTCCCACAGATGCGCCCTGAGAAAAAACAGGAGGTATCAACCGAGGTAGATTACGAAGCTATTGGCGTACCGAAAGTCTGGATTCCTGCCTTGCAGAAAATGGGCTTTGTAATGACAGACCAACTGAAAGGAGCCAACGCCAACAAGATTTTCAATGATTTGGGTGGATTGAGAAAGAAACTGAAAATTGAAGAAAAAATGCCAACGCTTGATGAAGTGAAGGCTTGGGTGGAGTGATTGCCCGGAAATATACTTTAACGAATAAGGCTGTCTCGCAAGACAGCCTTATTCGTTTTATTTCATCCTCACAATCGTTACCCCTTGTCCGCCACGGTCGGCGTGTTCGTCGGTCATGCCTGCTACCTGTTTGTAGCTGCGTAGGTGTTGGCGTATCAGAGTTCTTAGAATACCATCGCCTTTGCCGTGAATGATGCGTAATTCGGGATACCCCAGCATAATGGCATCGTTCATCAGGCTGTCAACTTCACCGAGTGCCTCTTCACCGCGTTTGCCTCGTAAATCAAGGTTAAAGCTGAAATTCATCATCTTTTCGTTCAGGTCAATTCCGCTCATTTTGGGTTTGATGCTCTCTTTCACGGCTTCCTTAAACTCTTTACGGCTCAGTTTCTCCAGCCTGTTCAGTTTTACATTAGTTTTCAACTCTCCAATGGCTACCTCGGCATCTTTGCCTTTCATAGATAGTAACTCTCCTACGGCTGTTTGCCCTTTAATTCTTACGAAACTTCCTACAGTTATAGCCCCGTCATCGGCAATCCATTCTTCTGATGCTGGCTTGGGTTCATCTACCTTTTCGGGTTTCAGCTCCTTACTTTCAAAGTTTTGTAGTTCCTGGCGGATAAGCCTTGTTAAATCCTTATCAGCCTTGCCTTCTTTTATTTCTTTAATCGTACTTTCAATCTTACGGTTGGTTTCCTTTAGCAACTCCTTGGCTTGCGCTTTGGCATCGTTCAGAATCTTCTTTTTCTCAGTTTCCAGAAAACTCTTCAGGCCGTTATATTGCTCAAGCGTGTTTTTTAACTGTTGGTTTTTCTCAAGAAACTCCTTGTTTCTGTCAGCAAACACCTTACGCTCAATTTCAAGCTCTTTAATCAGCTTCTCGAAATCAATCTGCTGGGTGCCTAATTTGCGCTTGGCGTTATCTACTACCTGCTTGGGTAAGCCAATTTTCTGGGCTACTTCCAAAGCAAAAGAGCTACCGGGTTTGCCAATTTCAAGTTCATAAAGAGGTTCCAGATGTTCGGCATCAAACTTCATGGCGCCGTTGATGGTTCCGCTGTTTTTATTGGCAAAAACTTTCAGGTTGGTATAATGCGTATTAATAACCCCGTAGGCCTTTGCGCGCACTAGCTGTTCAAGAATCGATTCTGCAATAGCTCCACCCAGGCTGGGTTCAGTTCCGGTTCCAAATTCATCAATTAAAAACAAGGTAAACTTGTTTGAGAAATTGACAAAGTGCTTCATGTTGGTGAGGTGCGAGCTATAGGTACTGAGGTCGTTTTCTATGCTCTGCTCGTCGCCTATATCAATGAATATATTCTTGAATATGCCCACTTTTGAATCGGGCGATGCGGGTACCAACAGGCCACATTGCGCCATGTATTGCACCAACCCTATGGTTTTGAGCATGACCGATTTTCCGCCGGCGTTTGGCCCGGATACCAGCACTATTCTATTTTCATGGTCAAGTTTTATTGACAGCGGTACAATAGATTTATTGAGTTTCTGATGTGCCAGATACAACAATGGGTGGGTGGCTCTGTACCATTCCAAAGCCTGGTTTTCTACCAGCAGGGGAGCAGTACCATTGATGGTCAAGCCAAACTTAGCCTTGGCTCTGATAAAGTCTATCAGACCTAAAAACAGATACGCCTTACGCAGCGCAGGCACATGTGGACGAAGAAAAGCGGTGAGTTTTTCAAGTATTTTTACTATCTCACGGCGTTCACGGGCTTCCAGCTCCCTTATTTCATTATTGGCTTCCAGCACCTCGGCGGGTTCAACAAAGGCCATTTGTCCGGTTGCAGACTCATCGTGTACAAAGCCTCTCAGCTTGCGCTTGTGTTCCGACAGAATCGGAATAACCATCCGCCCATCGCGGATGGTCAAAGACATATCATCGCCTATCCAGCCGCTGTTACGTGCAGTGCGTAAAATCCGTTCAAGGGTTTTTCTTAGTTCGCTTTGTTCTGCAATCAGGCGTCGGCGAATATCAGCCAGTTCGGGTGATGCTGAGTCGCGCACCTTGCCTCTTTCGTCAATAATCTTATCAATCTGAGATATTACGCTACCCCAGCCGTCATCGGCCGAAACTGGTAATGAATTAGCAGTAAGCAGTTTTAGCTCAGGGTAGATAGTCTCTTCTTTACCTTTAAAGAAATGTATAATCTGTTGAATAGTGCGCAGCGAAAGTTTTATTTCAAAAAACTGGTCTTCGCCTATAAAAGCGCCTTCAATAGATGCACGCGCCAGGGCATCGCTGACATCAATGTAGTTTTGCTCCGGAAAACCCGGTTCAACCTGCAATATCAGTTTAAACTCTGCAGCTTGTCTTATTAAACGGTCAATCAGTTTATAGTCGTCCGAAAAACGAATTTTTTCAACAAAGGCCCGCCCAAGCGAGCTGATACATTGTTCGGCAATGAGTTCACGAATTTTATCAAACCCTATTTTTTGTTCTATGTTTTGTGGGTAAAGCATTTTTTTATTTAAAAACAGATACAAATTTACTAAATTTTCCGGTCTTTGACAGGTAAAAGGCCCATTGAGACCCGTTTTATGGAGCCCAAAGCCATTATTTAAAAAAAATTTAAACAATTAAGTTCAACAAATGGTATAGTCTTAAAAAATAAGTCAATGTTTAATCTACCGCTTTTTTCAAGAGAAGATTCTCAAAGTAAACCCGTTTTTGCTCCATTGCTTTGTTGGGATATCGCCAGTATCAACATGAGCCAAAGGTTAGAAGTGCATCAGGATATGACCGAACTGGATGAGTTAACGGTATTAAACCAATGGCAACCTGATAGTGATTATAAGTCGTATCTGATGGAAAATTACGCCTTGATAATTACAGACGTATCAAAAGAAATTGTTTGGGCAAGCAGAGCTTTTGTAGCCATGACCGGCTATGAAAAATGCGAAATTATTGGTAAAAAACCTACGTTTTTGCAGGGTAAAAGAACACATAAGCCTACCAGAGAGTTAATTAATGATAGACTGTCTAAGTTTGAGCCTCTAAAAGCCAGAATATTGAATTACCGGAAAAATGGTGAGACTTACTGGTGTGGGCTGAGTATTGCACCGTTGCGAAATCAGGATAATATTGTTACACATTTTATTGCTATTGAAAAAGAGGTAAATTAATTGTCGCACCTTTCTACAACATATCCGTCGCAGGTCTGCCCCCGCTGTCAGCAGGCATTTACTTGTCTGGCATCAGAAATCAACAATTGCGCTTGCAAATCTATTCTCCTTTCTGATGCTCTGATAGCAGAAATTGGTAAAATGTATAGCTCCTGCCTTTGCATTAAATGCCTTGAAACTTTAAAAAAAGAGCAAAAACCTGCATCATGGGTCAATAATAACTGAGGTTATTCATTTTTTTTGATTGAGGCCTCTTTTTTATTGGCGCGTATTAATTTTGGTTCAGTTTTTGATAAACAGGTAATAGTGTTTATGTAATATAAGATTGATTAATTTAAAATTGAGGCTATTGTCTAACGCTGGTTTGAATTTTAGTTAATTTTTGTTCATACATGATAAGGCTTGTTCCTGTTGCTTCACTACTAGCTATTGAGTTGTTAATTTTTTATCAGGTAGATCCTGCTTTTGCCTATCCTTTCAGGGGCTTAATACATCTGTATATAGCTTATTGGTATTATTCGGCAAGGAAGTCGGTACTTACTCTGACAGACAGACTCTTTATTGTTTCATGTCTGATACCCGCCTTTACGCCCATTCCTATTTTTTTATTTGGTTTTACCTGGGGTACGTTGGTTGAGGTAGTTCTGCTTCTGGTGAGTTATCAGCTGCTTATCAAGATTTATAGGTTAGAAGGCGCAAGAATAAAGCTCACTAATAACTTAAGAACATTTATAAGGGTTGTAGTACCCTTTGTTCTTTTTCCGCTTGTTTACTTTGTTATCAGTATCTTTAATATCCACAGATATGACGTAGTGCTGATTCTATCTGTTTACCTGCTGCAGATTATGTATATGTCTGTTTTATCGGCTTACCTGCCGTTTGAAGAAAAGAGCAAACTGAGCATAACCATGGGCATGTTTTTTATTATGTTTGCCAGTGGAACCAGTTTTCACAGGGTATATATTACCCCTTTTGAGTTTGATTACGGCATAGTAAGGATTGCTGCCAACCTGGGCAGAATATTGCTCGTAACAGGATTGCTGAATCGGGCTTACAGGAAGCCTGTTATACGCCGGCGAAATTAATTCTACTGTTCTGTGTCTTTTTTTCGGTTACGAAGTTTTTTGTCGTCTACAGTATTATTCAGGAAACTATTGATTTTGTCTATCTCAAAGCTCATCTGGATTTCGCCGAAGGAATTGATTTTAATATCAAATCCATTTAAATCTTTATGAACACGTGGGTTTTCAGCCTGAGCCTTATCGTCTGATTTCTTCTTTGCCATTTGGTAGAAATTTATGGGTTTTAACTTTATTAAACCTGTTTTTAACAATTTTGTTCAATTGCAATTACTATGCAATCTATATGGCAAAACAACATTTTCAAAACTAACTCTATAAAGATATTCAGCCATGCAAATTTGTATTGAGTTCTAATTAAAGTTTTGTGCGTTTCAAATATCAGAAACGCACAAAACCTCAACGTATTATCCGAGTGTTACAATGGCTTTTTCTATTCTGGCAATTACTTCGGCTTTGCCCAGTATTTCAAGAATAAGCATTAAATCGGGCCCTTTGCCAACACCTGTAATTGACAGCCGGAACGCCTGCATTACCTTGCCGGGTTTTAGTCCGGCTGCTTCAAGTGCCGGAAATATAGTGTCATGAATTTGTTGCGCTACAAATTGCTCTTCTGCCATGCTTTGTATGGCTTCTTTAATGGCACTCATGGCCTTTTTGGCGTCATCATTCCATTTGCTCTTCGCAACCTCTTCATCATAAGCAGCCGGAGTGGCGAAAATATATGGCACCTCTGTTACAATTTCCTGAGGGAATGTAACACGGTCTTTCATAAGTTTAACCAGCTTAGTGGCAGTGCCGGCAGAAGTATCGGCAGGAAGCTGAATAATGTTTGCCAGTTCCTCATCCGATTTCTCTTTCAGGTAATGCTGATTGAACCATTTGGCTTTGTCGACCATGAAGCGGGCACCGGCTTTGTGTATTTTTTCAAGGCTGAACGATTCAATTAATTCTTCCATCGAGAAAATCTCCTGTTCCGTACCCGGGTTCCAGCCCAGAAACGCCAGAAAGTTAATCAGCGCTTCAGGGAAATAGCCGTCTTCTCTGAAACCTCTTGCTTCTTCGCTGGTAAATGGGTCTGTCCATTTTAACGGAAAAACCGGAAAATTGCCTAACAAACCATCACGTTTGCTTAGTTTGCCGTTTCCTTCAGGTTTTAAAAGTAATGGTAAGTGCGCAAACTCAGGTGCCTGCCAGCCGAAGGCTCTGTATAACAAGATATGAAGCGGGGCAGAGGGCAGCCATTCTTCGCCACGAATCACATGGGTAATGCCCATCAGGTGGTCGTCAACAATATTGGCCAGGTGATATGTGGGCATTCCGTCTGACTTAAGCAATACTTTGTCGTCGATAGTTGATGAGTGTACTACCACCCACTCGCGTATAATATCCTTAAAACGGATTTCTTCTTTCAGTGGTACTTTCAGGCGTATTACGTAAGGGTCGCCTTTTGCAATTCTCGCTTCTACTTCTTCTTTCGGAAGCGTCAGCGAGTTTTTCATCTGCATGCGCGTAACTGCATTATAAGAGGTATTATCTACCTTGGCCTCTTCCAGTTTTTTGCGCATTTCTTCCAGCTCATCAGCCGTATCAAAAGCATAATAGGCTTTCCCTGATGCCAGCAACTGGTCTGCATACTGGCGGTAAATGGCTTTTCTTTCTGATTGTCTGTAAGGGGCATCCGGCCCGCCAACGCCCTGGCCTTCATCAATGTTAATGCCTATCCAGTTTAAGGCTTCCAGAATGTACTCTTCTGCTCCGGGTACGTAGCGGGTCTGGTCGGTGTCTTCTATGCGAAGCAACATCTTACCACCCATTTTGCGGGCAAACAAATAATTATACAAAGCCGTGCGGACCCCTCCGATGTGGAGTGGGCCTGTGGGGCTCGGAGCAAATCTTACACGAACAGACATAGTTTTTTGCAATGAATTTCTAATTTCCCCGAATAGGGTATGAGGGTCTGTATGACCAAAAATTTAAAACGGGGCGCAATTTACGAAAAAATGCAGGCCAATGGTTTAATTTTTTTAAATACCCAACAATACAATTACTGAATTTAAACCCGGGGTTTTTTATACAAAGGCACTGTGCTGCATGGTTCGCCAAACATAATGCTTTGAGCTACAGGTTTTAAGCGGCGGGTTATCTCTACATAGGCCGTTGTTGGTACGCTTACCTTGCTGCAGCCTTTTACTACTACTTTGGCGCCCTCGTATTGGCTGAAGTCTATTTTGCTGATGGCCTCGTCATATAATTTATTTTCAAGGTCAGTTAATGTGCCAAATACAATTAAATGAGCATAAGGCTCTAAATGAACAGCCAGCAGCATGAAAGCCCAGGTAGGTATAATGGCGTCTTCAGTACAGGTAATAGCCACATTTTTGTTGGTGTAATAGCTCCAGTCGTGGGATTTCAGAAACTCTCTGAAATCTTTCTCGCGGAGAATCAGACCCATATATAAATTATCTTTGAGGTCGTAGACAACCCTGTCGCCGGGGTGATAAAAATCTTCAAGGTCCAGAGAAACCAGTCCGCTTTTGCTTACCCTGTTAATAATTACTTCTTCTTCCATAATTATAAAATAAAAAAGTACCATTGTGCGCTGTCAGCACGGGCAATGGTACAATGACACATGCCTTTTTATAACATTATCTTTAAACAGAAAGTTTGCTTTCTCCGGAATCGAAGGTCTCACTCTTTAAGCCCCGATTTTCTTTTGGAAGGGCGGTAACCAGCGCAGGCTTTAAAGAAAGGTATTCAAAAGCACCACTCAGTGTCCAGATTTTAACAAACACACGGCAGAAAATAAACACCTGCTGCACAATAAACATGATAGCAATTTTGAAGGCGGAGGTCAGACCAATGGCTGATTCAAGAAAGTAATAAGCCAAAACCAGTGCTGCCGCTACTATTAAGATAGCCCAGTAAATACGCATGGTTTTAAAGTTATTAAACACGTAGCCTGCTGCTTTCAGGAAGCCGGCCCATGCGCTTAGCGATTGGTTTTTGAAAAGAATTATTTTGGCATATTGACCCATGTTGAGCACAACTGTAAGCAAAAAGGCAGATATAAACAAAGAAGGGGTAAGCCACGCCATTTGCACAGGTTCGGTACTGCCATCAGAAGCAACCAGCGAAACCCCCATGCAGGCAAAAGAAACAATGGCTACTACGAGTAAAACTAAAATCTCAAATACAAATACAAGCAGGAAACGACCAAAATACCGAGCTGAGTTTTTGAAAAATTCGGCAAGGCTGAAAGAGCCTCTCTTGGCAAACTGACAAAGTATGCCCCCCGCAAAGAATATATTCAGTATCATGTATATAACAGACAAAGCAAAACTTAACAGCCAGAAAGGGCGGAGTGTTTTACGGCTTTGCGACATAAAGTCTGATATAACGGTAAAATCGAATCCATTGAGTAGTTTTTCAAACTCCAAAGAATTATGACTCTCTGATTGAAGCAAATTATAAAGTGGTGTAGCAAGAATTAGTCCAAGCGAAAGATTAAGAATAAAAACTGTAAGAACCATTTTCCAGTTCATAGCAGTTCTGTTAAAAGCTTGTGAAAGTATGGTGAACATATTACATATTGGTTAGTTTTTCATTGTTTAGGTGTCGTAAACTGTCTCTTTTTGTTTTCTTTTCTATGTTTTTACGAAGCGCATCGGTTAAGTCTATGTTAGTTTGGTTGGCCAGGCATATTAGCACAAACAGAACGTCTGCCATTTCATCTGCCAGGTTTTTTTCTTTGTCAGATTCTTTTTCCGACTGCTCGCCGTACCTGCGGGCAATAATACGCGCTACTTCGCCCACCTCTTCGGTAAGCATGGCCATGTTGGTGAGTTCGTTAAAGTATCTGACACCAATGGTCTTAATCCAATTATCTACCGCTGTCTGGGCTTCGGCTATGGTCATATTAATTGTACTTTTAATGCAAAACTAAGCAAAAAAAACGCTTTGCGAAATACGAGGCCCGGCCCCATGCTGTTTTAAAACGAAGCAAAATGTAATTTATGTAAAAAAACTTATAAATTGCTTATTATCAGTTTTTTATAAAAATGTTTTTAATGCTGGCCGTTTCAATTTAATTTTCTTTTAATAGCTGAAATTAAATTAAATACCTTTGTAAAAGAAATTTACATCGGTGCAAACACTGGCAGATTGACCAGCTATTTTTTCAATAATCATATAATGATAATGAATTTAGTTCAAAAAAGGACAACTCAAAACGGGCGTTTCCCCCATTGCTTTATGCTAATTTATTTTTCGGTACTTTTTGCCATGGTTTCCTGCAGGCACAGTGGGAGTTCGGGTTCTGCCAAAGAAACAGAGGCCATTAAACTGGTAACCGCCCCGGCGTTTAATGCTGATTCTGCCTTTGCTTTTGTTGAGACTCAGGTGAAGTTTGGCCCCAGGGTACCAGGCACCCCTGCGCATTCAAAAGCAGGTAACTGGATGGTAAATAAACTGAAAGCCTACGGCTTTGAAGTAACAGAGCAACGTTTTGTGCCTGTAACTTTTGATGGAAAAGTACTGAATGCCCGCAACATTATAGGTAGTTTTAACCCCTCTGCCACCAAAAGAATTTTACTGGCAGCTCATTGGGACAGCCGCCCCTTTGCAGATAAAGATACTCAGAAAAAAGACCAGGCTATTGATGGAGCTAACGACGGGGCCAGTGGAGTAGGGGTGCTGCTTGAAATTGCCCGTCTTATCGGTTCATCGCCGCAGAAGCTTAATCTGGGTGTAGATATTATCTTCTTTGATGCAGAAGACTGGGGAGAAAAAGAGGATACGCCACCGGTATCTCAAAACAAGGTTTTCTGGTGCCTGGGTTCACAATATTGGGCTGCTAATTTACACAAGCCGGGTTATTCGGCCTATTTTGGTATTTTGTTAGACATGGTGGGCGCCAAAGGAGCTACTTTCCCAAAAGAGCAGCAATCGGTGCAGTTTGCCGGTAGTGTTAACAGCCGTGTATGGGATATCGCAGGTGTGCTTGGTTATGGCCAGTACTTTATTCAGCAAGAGGCTGCCGGAATTACTGACGACCATTATTATGTAAATACAGTAGCCAAAATACCGATGATAGACATTCTGCATCAGGAACTGAACACCAGCCGTACTTTCGGTGCCTATCATCATACCCATGCAGATAACATGAGTATCATTGATAAAAATACACTAAAAGCAGTAGGCCAAACAGTAGTGCAGGTGTTATATCAGGAAGACAGCGGTACATTTTAAACTGAAAGTGGGAGCATCCGGCTCCCACTTTCAGTTTCATTTTTATAGTTTCTTTTCCTTTTCCAATTTTTCTGCTTTTGCAAAACTTTTCATGGCTGTTGCGACCATCAGGTCGTCGGCATATACTATCTGATAATATTCATTATTGAGGCCATTTTTTACGCTTCGCTGCCATACATGTCGGGCAATAGCAGCCTTTAACTGTAGTTTTACAAACTCTTTTGAGTCTGCAAAATCTTTGGCGCTGTACTTAACGCCGGTGTTCTCTAATGTCCTGTTCATACTGCTAAGCATGGCGTCGCTCACTTTAAAGTCTTTCAGGTAACTCTCAAACGATTGCTTCAATAATGCTTTGCGGTTGTCGTTAGCATAGCTCATAGCATATTCCCGTATTACGTTGCGGCCGTATAGCTCCATTAGGTAGGCGGTAATATGGCTTGTGTCTCGCGGTACAAAAATATCAGGTGTAATACCACCGCCACCATAAACGGTACGGCCGCCCACGGTTTTAAACCGCATCTTGGGGTTGTTCTTGATACTGTCTGCTATAAAGTACTCTCCTGATTTACCTCTGTCATCCAGCTCATGTTCATAAGAATCCAGGCTTCCTTTCACATAAGGTTTCTGAATACTTCTGCCACTTGGTATATAATAGCGCGAAATAGTGAGGCGTAACTCAGAGCCGTCAGAAAGCTGAATGGGTTGCTGCACTAATCCCTTACCAAACGTTCGCCGACCAACAATCAATGCCCTGTCGTAATCCTGTAAAGATCCGGATACAATCTCAGATGCCGATGCGCTGCCTTCATCAACCAGAACCACCACAGCGCCTTTTTCGAACATACCGTTAATATGGGCAAAAGCCTTGCGGTTATTACGGGTATCTTTTCCGTCGGTGTAAACTATCACGCCTTTACCCCCTACCATTTCGTCTACAATATCAGTGGCCCTGTCCATATAACCGCCGGGGTTCCCCCTCAAATCAAGCAACAATTGCTTCATGCCTTGTTTTTGTAAGGCGGCCATGTGTTCCTTAAACTCGTCATAGGTAGTTTCGGTAAAACGATTGATTTTCAGATAACCCGTTTTATGGTCATCCATAATATAGGCCGCATCAATAGAATACTGTGGTATTTTATCACGGATAACTGAAAACTTCAACAGGTCTTTAAAGCCTTTTCTTTTAATTTCCAGTTTGGCTTCTGACCCCCGCTTACCTCTCAGGTTGGCGAATATGTTGGTAGAACTGGCATCTTTACCTGTCAGGCTATTATTATTAGCTTTAATGATGGCATCACCACTCTGTATGCCCACAGCCTCTGACGGCCCACCTGCCAGCGGCGTTACCACATATACGGTATCATTAAACACATTAAACTCAATGCCGATGCCATCAAAGCCGCTTTCCAGTTGAGAGCGCGCCAGCTGTGCATCTTGCGGAGGGAAATAATAGGTGTGTGGGTCTAGTTTTTCCAACATTTTTGTGATGGAATAATCAACCAGACTGTCAGTATTGACACTATCTACATAACTTCTGTTGATGTATGACAGAATCTCCCTGAATTTAGTTGTGCTGCGAGACACGTCTCCGGCTCCGGTTGCACGTTTTCCCCCAAAAAAAGTTGCCCCAATTAATATGCCCAATGCCAGGGTAGTACCCACAATAATGGGGGTACGAACCGTCGCTTTATTATTCTGAATCTTGTTCTCTTCCACTTTCAGGCGTAATTTATTATAAATGCTTATTTACAAAATAAATGTAATAACTAATTAACGAAATGCTACATCAGAATGCAATTATTCATGTGGCACATTATTAACATAAAATAAGCCAAATAAATTTTACAGGTCTTTGTTTTTCATTACTTCGACAGCTCCTTTGCTCGGCGTTCAGCAGCCAGAATTCCATTAATCAGTCCATCAGGTAATTGAGATTCTTCAAAGGTTCGCAGAGCGGCCTCTGTAGTACCTCCTTTAGAAGCCACAGCCTTAATTAAATCGTCCAGACTTTTCTCGGCATTATTAATGAGGTGGTAAGAACCCAGCATGGTTTGTTTTACCAGCAGGCTGGCCATGCCCTCGTCAAAGCCCATTTGTTTACCGGCTTCTATCATGTGTTTTACCAGATAGTAAAAATAAGCCGGGCCGCTTCCGCTCAATGCTGTTACGGCATCAATCATGCCTTCGTCTTCTAAATAAACTGAGCGGCCTGTGGCATTAATCAGGTTTTCTACTTTGCGCAGTTTAGAGGCATCAACCTCTGCTGCCGCCGTAAAACCCGTAATACCCATACCCAACATAGCCGGCGTATTAGGCATGGCGCGTACAACCAGCCTGTGGTTGAGGGTTCCCTGTATTTTGCTGATAGGAATACCGGCCATGATAGACAAAACCACCTGTTGCGGCTGAATTACCGCACCAAGTTCTTCTTTCAGGGCTGCAAAATCCTGTGGTTTTACAGACAGGATAATCAACTCATAGTCGGCTATCTGTGCATTAATGGTGCTTACAACCACCCCTTCTCTGGCGCTTTTAAGGGTTTCGCTGCGTTCCTGACTTTTTTCTATCAGTAATAAGTCTTCTTTCTTAACAAGGTCATACTGCAAAAACGAACGCGCAAAGGCCATTCCCATATTTCCGCAGCCTATAATGGCAATTTTCATGTATCGGTAGCTCCATACCCTTTACCGGAGCGTTTTGGTTGAAAGTTATTTACCTTTTAGGGTTGAAAGGTAAACCTACAAATTTAATGATGATTTATAAATTGTCAGTTCATCGCCCAATAAGTTTTGCTTATCTGCCATATCAATATTTTTAGGCATTACCGGTGCAGCTACACCTTTATGGAGATGTCCTGAGCAACGGAAAACCCTGATTTCATCAAAAAGCCGGGCATCCATAAAGCTTTGCAGCAAATGAGTGCCCCCCTCTACATAAACCGACTGTATTTTTCTTTGATAAAGCTCTTGCAGCAGGTTTTCAAGCAATGCCTCACCAAACTCAACCTTCATATACGTGTTCTTGCCTTCTACCTTCTCGGTTGATTCGTTGATTATCCAGGTGTCTTGCGTGTTATCAAAGAGGTGCAATGTTTGGGGCAACTGCAATTGTCTGTCAAGCACTATGCGTATCGGATTTTTACCACCTGCCCATTCGCGTACATTCAGCTTAGGATTATCAAATCTGGCAGTATTGGTGCCTACTAGAATAGCATCTTCTTCACTGCGCCATTTGTGCGCTACTTTGTGCGACAACGGATTACTGATTTTGATGGGTTGATAATTTTCACCGGCTATAAAACCGTCGGCGGTTTCAGCCCATTTCAATATCACATAGGGGCGTTTTTTCTCTACATAAGTAAAAAATCGGGTGTTTAATTCCCGGCCTTTTTCTTCCAATAGTCCCTTTTCAACCTCTATTCCGGCATTACGCAGCTTTTCTATGCCTTTACCTGCTACCAGTGGAAAGGGGTCGTCGTTACAAATGACCACTTTTTTTACCTTATGTTGCACCAGTAAATCGGCGCAGGGAGGGGTTTTACCAAAATGAGAGCAGGGTTCAAGCGTAACATAAACTGTGCATTCGGGCAATATGGAAGGGTCTTTAACCGAATTGACGGCATTTACTTCGGCATGCCAGTCGCCATATTTTTTATGCCAGCCTTCGCCCACAATCTGGTCGTTATGTACTATCACGCAGCCAACCATCGGGTTTGGACTCACCATCCCACGTCCCAATTCGGCCAATTGCAAGGCCCTCAGCATGTATTTTTCTTCCATTCTTGATTTCGCAGATTAGTGAATCAGCAAATTAGTCGATAATTTTGCGCCCAATTATATATTAATACTTTGAAAGACAGCATTACGGCCAAACAACTCTTCGACCAATTGTTACACCAAATTACGGTGTATGAGACACAGGAAGCAAAAGAAATTGTTTTTTGGTTGCTGGAACATGAGCTGAATCTCAGAAAAATAGATATTCTGACTGACAAACCGATTAATACTGCCAAGAAAACGGATTGGGCAACCATTATTGACAGGCTTAATAAACACGAGCCGATTCAGTACATTTTAGGGGAAACAACTTTTTATGGAAGAAGATTTCTGGTTGATAAGCCGGTGCTGATACCCAGACCGGAAACCGAAGAATTAGTGGCCCTTGTTTGTGAGTGGGAGCAAACGGCTGAAAACAAACCTGAAGCTAAAATGGTATTAGATATTGGTACGGGTAGTGGTTGTATTGCGGTTTCGCTGGCAAAAGAACTAAACGATGCGCGTGTAACCGCGTATGATATTTCGGAAGAAGCTTTGGTTGTTGCGAGAAAAAATGCCATGCTTAATATGGCCGACGTTAGTTTTGAAAGAGTAGATATACTCAGGTATTTAAATAAAAGCATTGTGCCTGAACAAGCATTTGATGTAATTGTCAGCAATCCGCCCTATGTTACGCGGCAGGAAGCGGCACAGATGCGACAAAATGTGTTGGAGTTTGAGCCTCATCTGGCGCTCTTTGTAGCAGATACAGAGCCACTGGTTTTTTATGAAGCCATTGCCCGCTTTGCCTCAAAAGCCCTTAAAGATGGTGGCCTGCTGGCAGTTGAGATTAACGAAAATCTGGGTTCTGAGACAGCCACCGTATTTATGGAAGCAGGTTTTACAGATGTTGCAGTGGTACAGGATATTCACCGAAAAAACAGGTTTGTAAGGGCCTCAATCAGCAAAAAGACTAAAAACCATGAAGGGTTTTAGACGGATTTTCCTAACTTCACACTTTATAACCAATTGTAGGTTTTGATTTTGGAAGTACAAATTTTCTTCCAGTCAATTTTTGAATATTAACCCTAAGATTTACCCCAAATCTATCAGACATAATGGAAGGTTCGAGAATATTGCATAAAAAGATAAGAGAAGTATTTTCAGAGACAAGCAAAGTAGTGATTGGTCAGGAACGGTTAATTAATCGTTTGCTGATTGGGCTTTTTACCGGGGGGCATATTTTGCTTGAAGGGGTGCCGGGTCTGGCCAAAACCAAAACCATTAATATATTAGCCAAGGTGCTTGACCTGGGCTTTAACCGCATACAGTTTACACCCGATTTGTTGCCGTCTGATTTAGTGGGTACTATGATTTATAACCAGAAATCGGGAGATTTTGAGGTGAAAAAAGGGCCGATTTTCTCGAACCTGATTCTGGCTGATGAGGTGAACCGTGCCCCTGCCAAAGTACAATCGGCCTTGCTGGAAGCTATGGCCGAAAAACAGGTAACCATAGGCGACGAAACGCATCAGTTAGATAAGCCTTTTCTGGTAATGGCTACCCAGAACCCGGTAGAGCAGGAGGGAACCTATCCGCTGCCCGAAGCACAGGTAGACCGCTTTATGATGAAAGTTTTTGTAGACTACCTGGATAAGAACTCTGAGCTTGAAATGGTAAGAAAGATGGCCAATCTGGATTTTAATTATGTTCCGCAACCGATTCTTAATAAAGAAGAAATTTTTGCCATCAGACAGGAAATCAACCGGATTACTATTTCTGAAGTACTGGAGCGTTATATAATTGAACTTGTTTTCTCTACGCGTCGCCCGGCTGAATATGGTCTGAAAGATGAGGCTCGTTACATACAATTCGGGGTATCGCCACGGGCTGGGTTATCTTTATATAATGCGGCTAAGGCTCTGGCCTACTTTGACGAACGAGACTACGTATTGCCTGAAGACATCAAGGCACTGGTGCATGATGTTTTTAACCACCGGATTATTCTGAACTACGAAGCCGAAGCCGACGGAATCACTACCCGTCAGGTGATAGATACCCTATTGAAGAAAGTGGCTATTGGTAGGTGATAGTAAGTCATTTTTCGTAGAGACGTAATGCTTTACGTCTTCGATGGCCTATAAAATCAGTTAATGTTTTTAATATCAGTTTAATAACATATTCTTAGATAACCAAATTCTATGATAAGCCGCAATGCAATGCGGCTCTACCAAATTTCATAAATTCCCCTCAGTTTCACTCGTATATCACACTCAACAATTCAGCCACGCAGGCTGGTTTTTGAGAGCCGTCCAGTTCAAAAACAGCTTCAATGGTTAGTTTGGCTCCACTAGGTTGCAGGTCTTCTACTTCTTTCAGTACGGCTTTCATACGTACTCTGCTTCCGGATGGCACGGGCGAAATAAAGCGGACACGATTTGTACCGTAATTTAAGCCCATCTTTGCGGATTCAACCTTGAATAGTTCATACATAAACTTAGGTGACAGCGAAAGCGACAAGAACCCATGTGCAATCGTTTTACCGAAAGGTGAAAACTGTTTAGCCATCTCTTCATTAACATGAATCCACTGGTCGTCGAAAGTAGCTCTCGCAAAGTCGTTAATCATTCCCTGAGATAACGTTTGCCAGCTTGATGTTCCCAGTTCTTTACCTGCAAAGTCTTTCAGTTCGGCAATATTCCTGAAAATAATGGTATTGCCTTCTTTTTTGGTTTCGGCTGGTTTTGTTTCTGCTATAGTTACTTCTTCTTTCTTGGTCTCATATTGCGGCAATTGTATGTCATCAGCGGTTACCACTACGGCCTTACCTACCACTTTCCGGTTCATTAAATCCAGAAGTGCATCGGCCGCTTTTTCAAGCGGATATAATTGATGTATGTGCGGACGAAGTTTGCCATTCATAAAATATCCGGCCAGTTCCTGAATATTCTGTAAGCTCTTGGCCGATTCTTTTTCGGCAAATTGCCCCCAGAAAACCCCCACAATAGAACAGCCTTTCAATAATGCCAGATTCAGCGGTATTTTCGGTATTTCTCCGGCAGCAAAACCCACTACCAGATATCTCCCTTTCCATGCCATTGAGCGTAGGGCAGGTTCTGCATATTTATCGCCAACGGCATCATACACCACGTCTACACCTTTGCCTTCTGTAATTAACTTGATTTGTTCTCTCAGGTCTTCAGTAGTATAATTAATTGTAAATTCAGCCCCTTTCTCTTTACATATTTCCAGTTTTTCGTTGGTCGATGCCGCTGCTATTACTTTGGCTCCCATTAGCTTGCCCAGCTCAACCGCAGCTAAACCAACTCCTCCTGCTGCTCCTAAAACCAGTAATGTTTCGCCCGCTTTTAACTCTGCACGGTCTTTCAGTGCATGGAACGAAGTGCCGTAATTATACATAACAGAGGCCGCCGTTACAAAGTCCATGGTTGGTAACATAGGGAAAACCCTGCGGGCATCTACCAGCACCTCTTCTGCCATACCTCCCCAACCTGTTAATGCAAAAACCTTATCGCCCGGCTTTACATATTTTACCCCTTCGCCAGCCTCTTTCACAATTCCTGATACCTCACCCCCCGGTGAAAACGGCAGGGCAGGTTTGAACTGATACAGATTCTGAATAATAAGCGTATCAGGGAAATTGACACTACAGGCTTTGACACTGATTACCACCTTTCCGGCTTCGGCTTTCAGGGGTTCAATATCTTCTAATGTAAGCGTGTCTGGCGTTCCGAACGCTTTGCATAATAGGGCTTTCATAGGTGGTTTTGTTTGTTGCTTAGGGTTAATAGTTATCTTAGTTTGTCAATTTAGTAATAGGTGTAAAATCAACTCTGCGGAACTCCACTTCTGAGCCTTCGGCCTGCAAGGCAATTTGCCCCTGGCTGACCGTGCAGTTAAAGCCATGATTCACCAGGTCGCCATTTACCCATACCTTCACCTCATTACCCAGGCACTCTACTCTCATGATATTCCATTCGCCTACCGGTTTTTCCGAATCATCCGTCAGGTTTTTGATTCGCCGTTCTTTACCGTCGACCGAGCCCCAGTTCTTTTGTGGCCCGCGTCTTTTTTCCATGTCGGGCACGCTGATGTCTTCGCCAATACACCAGAAATCACCCGCATTTTTGTGCATCAGCTGCGCTTCTATAGACTTAGGAAACATACCATATAAAACTCTTGGTGTTGAGGCATGCACTAACACCCCACAATTGCCGGGTTTGCCAGCAAATCGGTATTCTACCTCAAGCCTGTAATTTTTATAAACCGAGTCGGTAATGATATGGCCCTGTGGGTCTGCCAGGCTTACCAGCATGCCGTTGCGTATAATAAACGGATTCTTCGCGCCTGAGTTATTGTCCATTGCAGGCACATCAATATGCCAGCCGTTAAAGTTTTTGAAATTAAAAAGGCTTCTGGTTTGGGCGTTGGCCAATGTAACAGTAAGCAAGGCTATCAGGGCAGTAAAGAAACTATTTTTCATGAAAAGGCGCTTATTTGTTATGGATTGAAATGGTATTGCATAAAAATAGCCAATAGTATTTTAAATGTACTATTGGCCACCTTAATTTTGTTTCAGATTATTTCAACAATCCCTCAGGAACTGGTTTTTCAACTAAATATCTGTAAATGAACTTAGTTTTCAGATTATCGAAATGCTGGCCTTTATTACCTCTCCAGCCGTGTCTTCCGCCCGGATACAGCATAAATTCAAAGTCCTTTTTGTTTTCTTCCAGCTTATCAATCAACTGAATACTGTTTTGCATGTGCACGTTGTCGTCCATAGTGCCATGCACTATTTGCAGCATGCCTTTGTATTTAGGCACGTGGGTCATTACGCTACTGCTTTTGTAGCCCTCAGGGTTTTCGGCTGGCGTATCCATAAAACGTTCGGTATAGGCGCTATCGTATAAACCCCAGTCGGTTACACTACCACCGGCCATGCCATGCGTAAATACATCGCTGCCATACGTAAGCGCGTAGCAACTCATATAGCCGCCATAGCTAAAGCCAGTGATACAGATTTTGGTTGGGTCTGCAATGCCTTTGTCAATCAACGACTTCACTAATGTAATATAGTCTTTCATTTCCCAATAGCCCAGGTTGCGGTGCATATAGGCAACGCCTTCCTTACCAAAGTGTCCGCTGGCACGGTGGTCGAGCGATACCTGAATCAGCCCTTCCTGTGCGTACCATTGCGTTCTGGGCGACCATAGCCACTGGTCGAACACTGTTCCGGCATCAGGCCCGCCATAAATGCTGATAAGCACCGGATATTTTTTGCCAGCCACCATATTTTGTGGATAGGTGATGGTCATGGGCAAATCAAACAGGCCATCATCACTTTTAACGCGCAGTAATTCAGATTTAGCCATGTTATAACTATCCATCTCAGTGCCTTTGATGCTGCCCAGGTCTTTAATAATTTTTCCGGTGTTATCAACAACCGCCATTGAGGTTGGTGCCGTGATGCTTGAATAAGTTGTTATAAAATACTTGAAGTCAGGTGAAAGCTGAATAAAACGATGGTTGAAATCGCCAAAAGTTAGTCTTTTGAGGTTTTTTCCATCGAAATCAACTCTGTAGAAATCAAACCGGGCTGAATTTTCTAAGCCTCGTGCATGGAAATAAACCACGCGGTTTTTCTGGTCGATACCTTCTACTGATTTAATAGTGAATTTGCCATTGGTAATGTTATTTTTGAGTTTCCCGTCAATGCCGTAAAGATACAGTTGCTTCCAGCCGGTTTTATCGCTCAGAATAATCATTTCTTTGTTGCCATCAAGCAATGTCAGGCGGTTGTCGGCATCGTCAATATCAATCCAGGCTTTTTGGGTTTCGGCATATACTTCTTTTTTGCTTCCGTTAGCCGGAGAAACGTTATAGATTTTAAGGTTGTCGTTTCCGCGGTTAATCCATTGTACCATCAGGCCGCTGCCGTCAAGCAACCATTCGGGCCAACCGAAATACTGTTCATCTTTTTCGTTGAAATCCGCCCAGACGGTTTTTCCACCTGTGGGAGACACAAAACCAATTTTAGCCTCCGGGTTAGGGTCGCCGCTTTTGGGGTATCTTGTTTCTTCTATAAAACCATGTTGCCCTTCGCTGTTATAGAGTGGAAACATCTGAATTTTGCTTTCATCAAAGCGCATATAGGCCAGTTTTTTGCTATCAGGGCTCCACCAGAAAGCCCTGAAACGCGTAGCACGCCCGAAGATTTCTTCCCAGTAAACCCAGGTAGCATAGCCATTCAGGGTTGTTTTGGTGCCGTCTGTGGTTAGCTTGACCTCCTTGTTGGTTTTCAGGTTGTAGGTAAACAGATTGTTGTCTTTGGTGTAGGCAATGAAGCTGCTGTCGGGCGAGAAAGTAGGATTTTTTTCTTCGGCAGCGTCTTTGGTCAGTTGTTTTTCTGTTTTGCCGTCTTTCAGAAAAATATCGTTGTCTTTTACCTGAACCGACAACCTGGGTTGAGGTATTTTTGAAGAAACAGTGGCTGTGCCTTCAGTCAGGTTACCGATGGTAAGGTCTAGAACAAAGCTCTTGTTGCCGGCACTTCTTTGCACAACAGATAGCTTGTCGCCGTCTGCCCATTGTACCAGTGGCAAAGGTTGCTGAAAATTCTTTGGCGTGCGGTCTGCTTTTAATTCTTTTGCATCAAACTCCTTTTTTTGGGCAACCGCAAAAGCATTGCTTAGCAACAGAAGCGCTATCACTTTTTTCATGGGTTATGAAGTGTTTAGTTTATGGTTACAGTCTACGAACTTAATTGCTTAAAATTATACATTTTTTGCATTATATCTTACTCGATAAGGTAAGAATAGGTTAATCTATAGATAAGCCTCGTGAAAAAATAGATACAGTAACCTGAAATCGGGTAATTAAATACTACGATTCAACGGCTCGGAAATACTACATAAAACCGATGCATTTATAATTTTTTCATTTTTCATTAATACTACGATAATATACCGATTCTACTTTTGCGGCCTAACTAAATGAGCTTTTATGAAAAAAATTATCCTTCTGGCATTGGCTGTAAGCAGTGCCGTTGTAGCCTGTAAAGAAGATGAGGTACCCGCACCAGAGTTTACAGTTGAAGAAGACGTAGCCACCTATAAAGAAATTGCCTCACTTAACCTGGGGGGGTTGGGTGCTGCCGAAATCACCACTTTCGACCCCATCAGTAAGCGTCTGTTTGCCGTGAACAACGGAACTACCAACAAAATTGATGTCATTGATTTTGCCAACCCTGCCAGCATTTCGGTTATACACTCTATCAGCATGGCTCCGTATGGTGGGTATGTAAATAGTGTTGATGCCTACAACGGTAAACTGGCAGCTGCTATTGAGTCTACCGACAAACAAGCTGCCGGAAAGGTTGTGGTTTTTAACACTACTACCTATGCAGAAGAAAAAGTAATTACTGTTGGCTCCTTGCCAGATATGGTTACGTTCAGCCCAGATGGTAAATATATTTTAAGTGCCAATGAAGGGGAGCCTAACACCACTTATACAAACGACCCTGAGGGTTCGGTTTCTATTATTGATGTAGCCAACAACTATGCCGTAAAAACTGTAAATTTTTCAGCTTTCAGCAGCCAATTGGCTGAGCTGACAAGTAAAGGGTTCAGGGTTTTCGGGCCGGGTAAAAATTTTGTAAAAGATATTGAGCCGGAATACATTACAGTGGCCGACGACTCAAAAACGGCATGGGTAACCCTGCAGGAAAATAACGCTATTGCTGAAATTAACCTTACCGCAGGTACCATCACCAAAATTATACCTTTGGGCTTTAAAGACTATAATGCTGCCGGAAATATGATAGACGTCAGCGATAGAGACAATGCCATAAACTTTGCCAGTTGGAAAGTGTTCGGTACTTATATGCCTGATGCTATTTCATTTGTACGCCATAATGGTGTGCCGTATTTGTTCACAGCGAATGAGGGGGATGCCCGTGAATATGATGCCTTTGCAGAGGTAAAACGTATGAAAGATTTGAAACTGGATGAAACGGCTTTCCCGAATGGGGCGGCATTAAAAGCTGACGGACAATTAGGTAGATTGAATCTGACCAATACATTGGGCGATACTGATGGTGATGGAGACTTCGATGCGCTTTATAGCCTTGGCGCACGTTCATTTTCAGTATGGAATGCACAAACCGGACAGTTGGTTTTCGACAGTAAAAATGAACTGGATGTGAAAGTGAAAGATGCCAACCTATATGATGATACCAGAAGTGACGATAAATCAGTTGAGCCGGAAGCCATTACTATTGGCAGAGTAGGCAGCAAACGAATAGCTTACGTAGGTATGGAACGCGTAGATGCGGTTGCTGTTTATGATGTTACCAACCCCGTGGCGCCTGTTTTTGTGAAAATACTTCCAACCGGTGATGCTCCCGAAGGTGTATTGTTCATATCTGCCTCAAAAAGCCCAATACAACAAAGTTTGCTGGTAGTGAGCAGTGAAAATGATGGGGTAGTAAAAGTTTATAAAGCGAATAAGTTGTAATAATATATATACCTGTTTGTAGAATTGAAAAAGGTGCTTACTCAAGCACCTTTTTTCTATATATACCCTTACATTTTCCATTTTATACCGCAGCCTATGGCTTTGGTACTAGTTACTTCTACAGGTTTATTTTGTAATAGGGCATCAACAGCCTTAGCCACATAATGCGTGCTGGCGGCGTAGGCATCGTTCGAATTATTGTCGATAGCGCCATGATAAGCCAGTACGTAATCATTACCTTCACGTTTCACTACATAAATAGTGGGGGTGCTTCTGGCACCATAAGTTTTGGCTACCTCTTGTGTGGCATCGAGCAGATAGGGGAAACCATAGCTTTTGCTTATGGCTCTTTGCTGCATTTGCTCGAAACTATCACCAGGCGATATTCCTGCATCGTTGGCGTTAATGGCAATAACCGGATAGCCTTTCGGCGCATAGGTTTTGTTTAATTCTACAATGCGTTGTTCATAGGCTTTCGCTACAGGACAGGTATTGCAGGTAAATACCACAATGTATCCTTTGGCTGATGCATCATGACCCAAAGAAACCATCTTATTGTCGATGTTTTTCAGGTTGAAAACCATCACTTTATCTCCTACCTTGTAGCCGTCGGCCGGTAAAAGAAAACTGCTGAGCACTAAAACCAGTGCTGCTGACAGACCTAGAAAGATTGATTTTTTCAAGGTTTTAAAAAATTGTGTTAAACAATAAGCAATGGCCGGATTCGGCAAAAGACTTGTATTATTGAACAAAAGCCTTCAGAGCAGTTTCTAATTGATTTTGAGTTAAAGGCTGCTCGAAACTTTTTCTTGATTTGTTTTCCGGTGATACAATTAAGGTGAAAGGCAAGGAACCCGACCAGTCAGTTGAAACCTTGTCAATCCAACTGTTGTAATCTGGCTCGTCTAAAAGATAAATTGTCGTAGCTCTCAGCTTGTTTTTTGCTACGAAAGGTTTTACTTTTTTATTCAGGTCGGCAACTGCATCAAGGTTAATCAGTACCACCTTCACACTTTTATTTTTGTATTGCGCACTGACTTTTTCGAAATGCGGTAGCTCTTCTACACAGGGCTTACACCACGTTGCCCAGAAATTAACTACTAGTACGCTGTCTTTAGTCTGGTTAATTAGCTTGTCCAATGCCGGATACTTAATCACTTTTACCTGCTGGTCAGTGGCGAAATATCCTGAATAGAAAAGGAGAATAAACAATTTATATCTTGTTATTTTCATGGTCGGAAAGAGTCATTTCCATGATATAAACTAAAAACGTTTTTAAAATTGAGATATTTTAGTGGGGTAGAATGAATAGGTTTGTGCCTGATGAACTAGGTGGTAAACAAATTTAACCCGAAAAGCTGATGGAAACAACCTTTTTTATTTTTCCATGCAATACGAACTAAGGAATAATTCAAAAGAGTAAGATAAAAATAACAACTAAAATGAAAAACCTTGAAACATCATTTTCTGTTTGAGACCAATTAAAAATCAAGTTTTGAATGTAAGAATGAGGAAGTAAATAACGGATTTTTAATTGGACGAGTTTAAATGATGCAGGTTTTTGGGTACTTTTTGCGTAAAAAGTAACAACAGAGGAATATAAAAAGTGTTTAAATTATTTTAACACAGAGTAACACGAAGTTAAGCACAGAGTTTCTCAGAGTAATGAATACTCAGATTACGCTGTGCCTAAACCAAAAAATCTTAATAAAATCACTTAGCCTTAACTCCAAACAACAACCGCATAAAATCAAAAGACCTGATGAGGAAGTGGTAGATAAACAGACTGAATCCAAAGGTGCCTGATGCCAGAATCAGCAATTTCTGCCAGGTGTTCATCTCCCAATCGGCAATATGAAAACCAATGGCAACGGTGATAGTCTGATGAAGAACATAGAACGGATAAACGGCCTCGGTGCTATAGGTAAGAAAAGCATTCCTGAAATTAAGATAATGCCGCGCAAAGCCGCAAATAGCCAGAATGGTTGTCCATAAGCTAATTATGGTCAGGAAACTGTTAAGGAGTAAGATGTAAGGCCCATCTTCTGGAATACTTCCGGAAATGGAATCATAAACAAACGAAATGCAACAATGAAAATACCCACAAATGCCAGAGGCACCCTGTATTTCTCCATAATAGCCCATATTTTCTGATTCGTACCAATCAGGTAACCATAAATAAAAATTACAAGTGATAAGGAAAAGTTATACCAATCTGAAACCAGGTTGTTGGTTATTGGTCATTGTTCATGAAGCGTCAGGTAGTGAATCATACGAGCCGCACTTAATAAAAGTAGGCTCCAAGTAGATTTAAATATAAAGAAAGGATTTTCATATCAATGTAAAAACAAATACCCTGGCAAATCCGAAAATTTGACAGGGTATTTGCTATCAATTCAACTCTTTATTTTTCTAAGGGATGCTCAGCCAGAAGTTTTGAGGCATTATAGATATCCTTCTGATTCTTAACTGCTGCTCTTACTGCTTTTACCTTATCAGGATTAATGGGTGGTGCATTGTTTCCAAAAGAATTACGTACATAAGTAAGCACTGCTGCTACTTCTTTATCCGTCAGTAATCCTTCAAATGGAGTCATAGGTACCTGACCCGGGTATTTCCTGCCGTTTACTTCTATTGGCCCTAACAAGCCTTTCAACACAATCTTAATGGCGCGTTCTTCATTGCCGGTTACCCAGTTGGTACCTGCCAGTGGCGGGAAACCCGAGGCTGTCAGACCTTTACCATCCGGCTGGTGGCAGGTAGTACAATAGCCTTCTTTGGCATAAATGGCTTTGCCGGTGTTAAACAATTCAAGATCTGCACCTTTCAGTGTGGTTTTTGCCGCCACTTCTTTGGCCTTCTTCACAGGTTCGCCGTTCAGGTGTGCCACCGCTGTTTCGCAGGCATGAATCATCCAGTCGTCTAACGGTTTCTTTTTAGCTTCTGCCAATATAGGTAAACCTTTTTCTTTACCAATCCATGAGGCAGCCACTATGGCACCCAATCGAACCCGGCTGTTGTCGTCTTTTGCCGCCTGCATTAACAAGGCTGCCTGGTCTGGCACCTGATGGCCCGTAAACCGGATTACCTCCACAACGGCCGCTCTTACATGGTAGTCTTTGGCTTTTAGCAACTGGCGCAGTAGCTTCTGGTCAACTTTATCAAGCCCCCAGGTAACCCAAAGCGCTTCTAACAGGTGATGCTCATAGCGAGGGTCGGCTTTATCCAGACCTGCCACCCATTTGGTTACTTTGGGTAGTACTTCTGCTGCGTTTCTGCCTCTAAGTTCACGGCGGGTACGGTAGCGGGTGCGGTATTCAGGCAGTTTCAGGTTTTCCAATAGCGTTTCTACACTGGCTCCGGCAATTTTAGCCGGGGTTACCAATGGTCTTGACGGATAAGTGATTCTGTAAACACGACCGTGCATGTGGTCGCGTAGTGGGTCACGGGCATTGTGTTGCATGTGGCCAATCAGAATATTATGCCAGTCTATCACATAAAGAGAGCCATCCGGCGCAAACTCCATATCTACCGGCCTGAAATTGCGGTCTTCGCTCACAATCAAATCCATTCGGTGTTTGCTTTTGTAACCCGTGCCGTCGTCAACCATGCTATGCATTTTGGTACCTAAGAAGCCGATGGTGTTGTTGATTAGCAAATCACCCTGTACTTCATCTGGAAAATGGCGGCTCGACACGAACTCTAATCCGGAAGTTGGGCGTACCATGTGGTCTTTTTCTATTAGTTGTACACTTTTGTGGGTGAACTCTCCGTAACGGGGCAATACACTGCCCGGCATCATCCAGCGCACATCCGGGCTTGACGTTTCTGCAAAGAATGGCTGCCCCCAGTCGTCAAAAGCAATACCCCAGGGGTTAGGTATTGATAATTGAGCGGTACGTTCCAGTTTACGCAACTGCGGGCTGTATCTGTAAAAACCACCGTTGGTGGCACGCACGGTTCCATAAGAGGTTTCTACATTAGTGTGCAGAAACACACCTTCTCCTGAATAGATGGCACCTGATGGGTCAACTGTATAAGCATGGCTGTTATGGTGGGTGTCATGGTCGTCAAAACCGCTAAGCAATATTTCTACCTTGTCTGCTTTGTCATCACCGTTGGTGTCGGTAAATAATTTCAGATTAGTGCCCTGCGATACAAATACGCCTTCATGGGTAATCTCAAAACCCAGTGGCAGGTGCAGGCTGTCTGCAAAAACGGTTTCTTTGTCGGCTTTGCCGTCATTATTGGTGTCTTCCAGAATAATAATCTTATCGTTAGGTTTGGTGTCGCCGGGTTTGTAATGCGGATAACTCGGCATTACTGCCACCCAAAGGCGTCCTTTATTGTCGAATGACATCTGCATCGGCTTGGCCAGGTCTGGGAACTCCTGCTCAGAAGCAAAGAGTTCAATTTTATATCCGGCAGGTACTTTCAGTTTGCTTAAGGCCTCGGCACCATACAGGTAGGTAAGGCTTCCGTTCTTTTCAGGATTATAGTTGGTTTTTACCTGAGGCAAAACTTTAGTTTTTTTATCGGCAGCGACCACATCCATTTTTTCTCCTTTTGATGCCGCCAGCCAGATGGCTGCATCGCGGATGTCGGTCATCTGACGGATTTTCTCAATTTCTGCCGGGTAGTTATCAGGCCCGAACGGATTATATCTGCGCCCATAAACATGCACACCGTTAGGTATTTTATAATCGTTGTGCCACATCCAGTTCTTTTCTTTTACGGCATTCAGAATTAAACCCCGGTTAGCCTCTGCTTTGGCAGGTGTTTTGCCGAAAATGGCATCAGTCAGTAGCAGGCTTAGTTTTTTGTAACCGGCTTCGTTTAGCTGTGAACCATCAATGGTTAAAAATTCACGGGTGGTGTCATACCATTTTTTTGAAGGTGTAAACGCATCTACAAACAAAATCTTGTTGGCATCTGCAACTTCTTTCATGGCTTTGGTATATAGTAAAAGGTTTTCGTTTTCCTTTACGCCATTGGGTAAGTCGTATTTGCCGCTTAGGTCTTCAAAGGCAATGGGTGATACTATTACCAACTGCGGGGCGCTACTGCCATTGTACTTCTGGTTGAGGGTATATTTAATGAAGGCATCTAATTCAGCCTTATACGTTGGCAGATTGGCTTTACCCTGAAATGACTCGCTGTAGCCGAAGAAAGCAATAATAATGTCTGTTTTCAGGCGAGTGAGCCATTGGTCGGGAGTTTCAAAATGACCTTCACTATCTGAATTTTTAGCATATTCTGTCTGAAACTTCTCAGCCCCCGGAAACGCCCAGGGTAAATTACGGCTCGCATGCGGCCTGAAACCGGGGGTGTCTCCACCATCGCACATGTTTCGGATAAACAGTGAGTAATCGGGGTATCTCACATGCATTTCTGTTTCAAAGAGGCCGTAGTTCATCATTCTTGAGCCGAGATTGCCGCCAATCAGCGCTATGTGTGCATCTTTCTGAACCGTTAATGTTTGAGGTGGCGGGCTTATCTGAAATGAACTGATGGCAAAAACCACCAGTACAAAAAAGACAATGAGTAATTTTATGTTTATTTTCATGAGTTTTTAGGAGGGTATGCTATGGAGTAAAGAAGCTAACAACCCCACACCCTAAATCCCTCTCCGTGCGACGGTCGCCCCAACAATGGGGAGAGGGGTTTAGCCCCCTTCCCCAACAATGGGGAAGGGCTGGGGATGGGGTTGTAGTTAAAGTCATTTGATTTTATAAAATCACTTGGTCATGCCGCGGTAAGGCACATTAATATCAATTTTGCCTTTCCATTGTTTAGGTACTTTTTTGCCTAATTCCCAATGAATGGCATTAATCACTAATCGTTGAAATGGCTCTACCTGAAAATCTTCCGGATGGCCGAGGGTGGTCATAAAAACTTTTCCTCCGAAAGAATTGGTGCCTGTCCAGGCAACAGGGTTTTCAATAGCGGCTTTATCCGGGTTTACTGATTTACCCATCAAAAGCCATTCAGAACCCTTGGTTGGGTAGTCGGGTAAAACCCGGTATAACCACGAACGGGCATGGAAGCCGGAGGCTACTCCAGTCAGAATCGGGTGTTTGGCTGCAGCAGGAATAACCGTTACATCGGTGCTGCTCTCATGCCCGTAATGGGTATGGCCTGCCTTACCGCCCCAACCGGGAGGCGCATTTAGCGCAAATTCACCGAAAGCATTCCATTTTTCAAGCTCGTGGCCTTTCGGATAATTAAAGGCATGGGTAGTAGTGCGGAAGGCCATAACCGGTTTGCCAGTTTTAAGGTAAGCTTCAATGTAGTCCAGTTGTTCTTTGGGCAGCTGGCGCCAGCGCAGATAAAACACCGCCAGGTCGGCATCTTTCAGGGCTTCCAGACCCGGAATATCCTTTTCGGCATTCTGGTCGGGATACGATTTTAGCACTTTGGTACGGAAACCGTAATTTTTTTCGAGTTCGGCGGCAATCAGCGGCAGGGTGTGCTCGCCACTGTATTCGTGGTCGCCGGCTACAAATACAATCAAGGGTGCATTTTTTGACTGACCCTTAGCGTTATTGAAGGCTAAATGGCACAGTGCAAACAATAGAATGGTGGATAATATGGACTTGGCCATAGTAGAACAGGTTTAATTAGGTATAAGAGGTTTGAATATTATGAATGCAATTTACATATTTTTGAATAATATCATTCAGTAACACGGTATATTAAAAATTCGGGTTTTAAAACAGGCTTAGAGGGCGTTCATATATAAATACTTGATAATTAATGCGGGTTTTGCCTAAAGTTTTAAAATATTCTTGTATTTTTTAAAAACACTCTGTACCTTTGCAGCCCTATTTAGGAAATTAGTAACTAAACGAAAAAATAATTTTCAAGACAAAATGCCTACTATACAACAATTAGTAAGAAACGGTAGAGAGCAAATGACTTGGAAGTCAAAGTCTCCGGCACTTGACTCATGTCCGCAACGTCGTGGCGTGTGTACTCGTGTTTACACTACGACTCCAAAGAAACCAAACTCGGCGCTTCGTAAAGTTGCCCGTGTTCGCTTGAGTAACATGAAAGAAGTAAATGCCTACATTCCGGGTGAAGGACACAACCTGCAAGAACACTCAATCGTATTGATTCGTGGTGGTCGTGTAAAAGACCTTCCGGGTGTACGTTATCACATTGTTCGTGGAGCCCTTGATACTTCGGGTGTGAACAATCGTAAACAAAGTCGTTCAAAATATGGTGCTAAACGTCCTAAACCAGGTCAGGTGGCAGCTCCAACAAAAGGCGGCAAGAAAAAATAATCGCATTCATGTTTAGTACCGTCACTACGGCAAATCGTTTAGTTACGGGGTAGTAATCCTGGTAGACCAGGGTGAATTAGTTGTAAAAACGAAACCTTATTAAAAAGCAATGAGAAAGGCAAAACCAAAAAAACGTTACGTATTACCTGATCCTAAATTCAGAGACGTAGTAGTAACAAAATTCGTAAATAACCTGATGTACGACGGCAAGAAAAGTATTGCCTACAGTATTTTCTACGGTGCACTTGACCTTGTAGAAAAACGTACAAAAGAAAACGGCTTAGAGCTTTGGAAAAAAGCATTGAGCAACGTATCACCTGCGGTTGAGGTTAAGAGCCGTCGTGTGGGTGGTGCTACTTTCCAGGTACCTACAGAGGTACGTTCGGAGCGTAAACAATCTTTAGGAATGAAATGGTTGATTAACTATTCACGTAAGCGTGGAGAGAAAACCATGACAGAGCGTCTGGCAGGTGAAATCATTGCCGCTTCAAAAGGTGAAGGTGCAGCAGTGAAGAAAAAAGATGATACGCACCGTATGGCAGAAGCAAACAAAGCGTTCTCGCACTTCAGATTCTGATAAGAATCAGAAGCGCTCACATATAAGCCGCAGGTTCCGTCAGGTGCCTGCGGCTTTTTTTGCATAAATACAGTTAATAGTATAGTGATTATATAAGAGGTGCTGCAGGTTTTGCTAAGCAGCTATTTGAGCTATATTCAATTTTGAGTATTATTGTAAACTTGACTAAAAAGTAAATCATTTTTCGGGACAGAACTCCACATTATTTGTAATTAATCATGACAAAAGAAGAACTCACTATCTGGTTTGAAAAAAAAATAGCAGAAGAACTTGGTAAAAAACAAAACGAAGTATCTCTTGCCATTCCTATTGAACAATATCACCTTGATTCTATTTCTTTAGTATCCCTTTCTCAGGACCTTGAGGATTTTGTGGGGTTTTATATTGAACCTACCATCTTTAGCGAATTTGAAACCATAAATGAGATAATAGAATGGATACTCAGCCGCCAAAAATCATAAAATGGACACCCGCAACGGCCGAGTATTTCAAAAACCCCTACGCAAATCTGAATGCGTGTCTGGCGTTTAATCCTGTACAGCAGGTTTCGGCATCCGAATGGGTCTTGTTCAGATATGAGCATATAAAGCAATTGTTGAGAGACCAGACCTGCCTAACTGCAGATTTATCCGGCTTCTTTGAAAAAAAAGAGCCGGTGCTTTTGAAAAACACCAGCCAATGTCCTTTTTTATCGAAAGCCACCAGAAAATGGATTATGTATCTGGACGGTGACGCTCACAGTGTTGCCCGCGAATTGGTTGAAAAAGTTTTGAAATGCTATGATCTGGATGAAATCGTAAACAGTTGCCTGAACGAATGGATAAGTCGGTTTTTTGAAGAAGACCGGCTTGATATGGCGCATGTGGCCTCTGTGTTGCCCTCACTTATTTTTCTTTCGCTTTATCAGCCTCTGAATGGAGACTGGGCATCTTTCGAACACCTGAAACAAGTATCTCAATCGTTGGCCAGGTCACAGGACTTATACAAGTCTGTAAAGCAATACCAGGATTATAATGCCGATGCGGCCTGGTTGTTTTCTACCATCCGGAAAGATTTTGATGATATCAATTTTGCAGATAGCGCTCTGGTCAGAAATTTTTTGCGGGTCAATGAAGAAATGGGAAATCTGTTTACGGTTGACGAGCTGGTTTCATTGGCTATTATCTTATTTTTTGCTTCTGTTGAAACTACCGTTGATACCATCAGCACCAGTGTTTATGAGTTTTTTAAGAATCCGGAATTGCTGGATTACATTCTTAGTGCCGATGCCAAACAAATAAACATTCTGGCAGAGGAGTTGTTCCGTTTTGCATCTCCGCAGCAATATACAATCAGAATCAATACAAAGCCTATTGAAATAGGCGGGCATCTGATTCCGGAAAACTCAAGAATTTATCTTTGTATTGCTTCTGCTAACTATGACCAGGCGGTGTTTGAGAATCCTGACCAGATAGTGGCCAACCGCAGCTATAACCCTCATCTGGCGTTTGGTAGCGGTACTCACGCATGCCTGGGAGCCAGACTTGCCAGAATTGAACTAAGGGCTTTACTGAAGCCTCTGGCCGGAGTGTTGAAAAACTACAAGCTGGATGAAAGTACAGAGGTTGAATGGCAAAAAGCTATTTTTATGAGAGGTGTAAAGAACTTATGGAGCGTTAAAATATAAGCGGATGGCTGTCAGTATTTTATTGATTCTACTGTTTGTTTTGTTGGTGGTAACAGGTATTTTGTTATTAAACAAGCCCGGACAAAACTGGAAAGTGTTGCTGCTTGGTAGTGTACTGTTTTATATTATGGTTGCTAAATGGGCGTTTATACCCATTTTTATGTTTTCCCTTGTTGTTTTTTTTGGAGGGAAAACTATTGAAAAAACAAAAAGGAACGTAACCTATTATGGCATAATAGCCATGGCTTTGTCGTTCTTGCTGCTAGAGAAATTAGGTCTTTTTACCAAAGCGGGTTTGCCATTACCTTTTGTTATCATTGGTATTTCTTACATTACTTTTAATGGGCTGAGTTATCTTTTTGATATCAGGAAAGGCTACCTTAAACCTGAAACAAATTATGGATTATTGCTGCTTTATCTGCTTTATTTTCCATACATATCGGCAGGGCCGCTACATCGGTATAAGAAAGTAGTTTCTCAGTTCAGAAATAATGTAGGTTTATCTAACCAGAATTTCTCTTTGGGTTTCAGGCTTATTCTTTGGGGCATTTTCAAGAATCTGGTTTTAGGGCAGTATCTGGGCAAACTGGTTGCTATTATCATAGACTCACCAGATGTCTACAAGGGGTTTTATGTAATTATTGGCGGCTTCTTCTTTTTTTTGTATCTCTATTGCGACTTCAGCTCTTTCATTGACATAGTAAGAGGCACCTCGCATATATTTGGCATTAAGCTTTCACAAAACTTCCGGGGCAGGGTCTATGCCTCAAGCTCACGCAGGCAATTCTGGGAGGGCTGGCATATTACCCTTAATCACTGGTTCAGAGATTACGTGTTTTATAGAATTGCAGGAAAGGCAAGAAAAAAATGGCAGATAGACTTGGCTATGATGGTTACATTTGTATTGATTGGTATCTGGCACGAGGTGTCCTGGAAGTTTGTTTTATGGGGCTTCATGAATGGCACCTGGATTTTAACCGAAGATAAACTGCGCAAACGCCTGGGTTTAAAACCTGGTACCTGCGCAACAATTCTCGGTACACTCTACCACGTAGGTGTTGCCTCTTTTGTGGCTATTGTCTTTAGAACTCCAGACCTTGGAGCATCAGTAAAAGCCTTGGTATCAAGTAATGTTATACCTGCAGGCTCGTATCTGGTAATTGTAAAGCAGATATTGTATATAAGTCCGTTTTTTGTTCTTATGGATTACATTTACAGAAAAGCCGGACAAAAACCTATTGAAGAGTACCTGGGTACACTTAGCGTGCGCAACAGATGGTTCATTTATATATTGCTGACGGCCTGTATCCTGATTTTTGGTTCTGACAATAACGAAGATGCGTATTACATGCAGTTTTAAGCTATGAAAAGTTCATTAAATGTTTCGTTAGGTAAATTACTGGCTTATTGTCTCATACTGGGCTTACTGCTGCTGGTTATGCTGGGTTTTTCAAAAGTAATGTCTGCATTCAGTAATGCCAATGCCAACCTTGCAGAATATATTGAGGCAGACAACCACCAGCCAAAAACACTGTTTATAGGCTCCAGCCGTATGCAAACAAGTATAGATACTGATTTGCTGAAATCAGAAATACCTCAATTCAATTTTTACAATCTGGGTTTGTCTGGCTCAAGCATACTGTATAATTGTAGTCTGGCAGAGAAAACACTTCCGTGGCTTGCCCCGGGTAGCCGCGTCTTTATTGAGTTGTCTGATTACCGGGCGCTTCCGCCAGGTTATTTTTATGTTTTTAATACCCACAACGATTTATGGGGCATATTAAAAAACCGATTAGCAATTGGGGCAGACCTGAACGAATTTCAGAGCATTTTTTTCTCATTGATTAACGTAAAAGGAGAACTTTTAGCCAATGTAAATTCTAAGCGAAAAAGAACAGAGGAATTGGGTTTTGCCAGATGGAAAACCACCTATACAGGTACCCAAAACACGTTCGTTGATAGTGCTGATATGCAACAGGTGGCAATGCCTTTAGTTATTTGGCAGAGCAGGTATCTGGCTTTGCTGAACGAATTGATACAAAAGGGACAACAAAAAAATGTGCAAATTGTATTTGTATTGCCCCTAAACATACGGGCTGCCAAAGATAAAAAGGAATTAATGCCCATTTACCATGCCATTCCGGAAGCAAACAAGTGGATTTACACTTCAGATTTTCTAAGCAGCATATCCAACAATACATATTTGGGAGACTTTATTCATTTAAATGAAAAGGGCGCAAAACTTTATACAGAAGAGCTTATCAGAAAACACAATTCAATGATGAGTCATCCTCATTGAAATTGCCATGAATGAAGTTTGAAGCACTTAGATTTGGCTGGCAGATAGCCTGATGCCGTAAGCAAAAGACTTCGGTATTTTGTCTTTCTTTTGCCTTTTTGTACATTTACTTATCAACTAAAATCAACACGTAATGAGAATACTCCTGACTTTACTCTTCATTTCAAACTTAGTTTTCGCCCAGACCAACTCCCAGAAAATTTTAGTAACCGATTTGACCCGAATCAAACAGGTAGTTTCTATCGCCACCTCGCCAGATGGTAAAAAAGCTGTTTATGGCCTGAGAACCATAGAAACCAATGCCGATAATGCTTTAGAGTATGATTACCGCACACATTTGTATCTGGTAGACCTACAGGCCGGTAGTGTACCCAAAGCCCTTACACGTGGGGCAGAGAGTGCTTCACAGGCTACTTTCTCACCTGATGGCAAAACCATTGCATTTGTACGCGCTACCAAAGGCAAAGCGCAGATTTTTATTATGCCTTTGGACGGGGGAGAGGCATGGCAACTGACCAACTCTAAATACGGTGCCAGTAATCCGTCTTTCTCGCCTGATGGCTCTAAATTGCTTTTTAGTGGTGGTTTGTCTTTTTCAGAATTATTGAAAGATTCAACGCTGAATCCTTCAAAATCTGGCCCAGTCTGGTCTCTTGAAAAACCCGGCTTCCCTAAAAATGAGTTTCTAATAAAAGACAAGAAAGTAAAGGCTAATCCTGACGGTAGCATCGAAGAAATACGGGCGTATCTGGATAAAGACGTGGAAGATAAAAAGGCAAAGGTGTTTACCCGACTAAACTTTCAGGGAGAAGCAACAGTGGAGCCGGAGATGAATTTCTCACATATTTTTGTGATTGACGTAAAGGAAAATGCAAAAGCTACTCCGCTTACCAAAGGCTTCTGGTCGCACGGCCAGGCAACCTGGACACCCGACGGCAAAAGAGTATTAGCCGTTTGTGGAAAAGATGCTGACCAGCACCCCGACCGTGAACAGGAGAGCATTGTAATTAGTATGAACCTTGATGGTAGCGACAGAAAAGTTCTGGTTTCAGAAGATGGAAAGAGCTTTTCAGGTATTGAGCCATCGCCGGATGGTAAGCTGCTGGCTATGACCATGAATTCACCAAACCTGCTTTCGTTCGGACAATTGGTGATTGCGAATGCCGACGGCACGAACCGCCAGATTGTAGATTTTGACCGCGTACCCGGCAACCTGAAATGGACGGCCGATAATAAATATTTATATCTGGCTGCTTCTTCAAACGGAGGCATACCGGTTTTCAGAATGGATGCCAAAACCCGTAAGCTTGAACGCTTAAGCGACTATGAGTCTGGGGCAAGCCCATTTGAACTGACCAACGACAAAGTGGTATTTGCTAAAACAGAAGTGGTTAACCCCTCAGAATTATATATGGCCGATTTGACCATGAAAAATACGGTAAAACTCAGCGCGCATAACGACCCCTGGTTGAAAGATAGAAAACTGAGTTTCCCGGAGAAAAGAGTATATACCAACTCGAAAGGAGAGAAGGTTGACTACTGGATTATGAAGCCTACTTTTCAGGAACCGGGAAAGAAATACCCGCTATTATTGCAACTCCATGGCGGCCCAACAGCCATGTGGGGGCCTGGAGAGTTCTCGATGTGGCATGAGTTTCAGTATTTCTGTTCGCAGGGTTACGGGGTAGTGTATCCAAACCAGAGAGGCTCTGGTGGCTATGGCAAGGTGTTCCAGTTCTCAAACTACCGCGACTGGGGCAAAGGCCCGCAGGAAGATGCCTTAAGTGCATGTGCTGATGCTGCCAAAGAAGCATGGGTTGATACAGCCAGACAGGTAATTACAGGTGGCTCGTATGCAGGATATTTAACGGCATGGATTATTACACAAGACCACCGTTTCAAAGCGGCTTTTGCACAACGTGGCGTATATGACCTGACCACCTTTATGGGTGAAGCCAACGCCTGGAGATTGGTGCCGAACTACTTTGGTTTGCCTTGGGAAGACGAGAAAGTAACTAAAATAGATGCTAATTCGCCTTATACTTTTGTGCATCAGATTAAAACACCGTTCCTGATTAAGCATGGCGAAAACGACCTCCGCACGGGTGTAGTACAGTCAGAAATGATGTTTAAAAGCCTGAAATATCTTGGCAAAGATGTGGAGTATGTGCGTATGCCGGGTGCTACCCATGAGCTTTCACGTGCAGGAAACGTACGCCAGCGCATTGACAGAATCCTGCGTATTTATGAGTTTTTTGAGCGTTTTGTGGGGGTGAAGTAAGGATTGTAAAAGAGAATAAACCCAATTTCGTAGAGCCGCATTGCATGCGGCTTCAGGGGTCTATAAGCATCTGCGGATTATCCGTTATTTTGGCATCCGCTCATTAATTTCTCTGATTGCATAGGCCTTGAGACTGCAATACGTCTCTACAAAAACAGAGCAATCTGCAAACAAAAATGGGCTTCTCAACCGAGAAGCCCATTTTTGTAATTTATAATTTATCTTACTCAGATACAGATTCAGAATCTTTCTTTTTAGAAAGTTTCTTTTTCTCACCTTCTACCATTTGCTCTTTCAAGGCAGCAAGGGCATCAAGGTCTCCAAGGGTCGATTTCTCTTCGCTGGCAGAAGCAGTTGCTTCTTTTCCACCTTTTTTCTTAGCTTCTTTTTTCTCTTCTTCCTTAGGAGCTTCCCAGGTTTTAGAGTGTGAAAGCATGATTTTCTTCTCTTCTTTGTGGAATTCTAATACCTGGAACGGCAATTTCTCACCAGCTTCGGCAGTTGTACCGTCAGCTTTAGCCAAATGTTTCAACAAAGCGTAACCTTCAATACCGTAAGGTAGTTCAAGTGTTGCTTGTTTGTCATTTTTAGAGATAATTGTACACTCGTGTTCAGAACCTACAGTGAAGATGTGCTCGAAAGTATCCCAAGGGTTTTCTTCCAAGTGTTTGTGGCTAAGGGCTAAACGACGGTTTTCAACGTCAAGCTCCAATACCACTACATCAAGGGTATCACCAACTTTCACGAAGTCAGAAGGGTGTTTGATTTTCTTTGTCCAAGACAAGTCAGAAACATGAACAAGACCGTCGATACCTTCTTCTAATTCAAGGAAAATACCAAAGTTAGTCATGTTACGTACGGTGCCGGTATGTTTAGTACTTACGCCGTATTTGCTCAACAAGTCTTGTTTTGTCCAAGGATCTTCAGTCAATTGTTTGATACCCAAAGACATTTTACGCTCTTCGCGGTCAAGCGTCAATACCACTGCTTCGATTTCGTCACCGATTTTCAAGAAATCAGATGGGTTACGAAGGTGTTGAGACCATGACATTTCAGAAACGTGGATAAGACCTTCAACACCCGGTTTCAATTCAAGGAATGCACCGTAATCAGCAATGTTTACAATTTTACCTTTAACTTTAGAACCAACTGAAAGACCTTCAGCAAGTGAATCCCAAGGGTGAGATTCCAGTTGTTTCATACCCAACGAAATACGTTTTTTGTCTTCGTCGAAATCAAGAACAACCACTTTAATACGTTGATCCAGTTTAAGTAATTCGTTCGGATGGTTAATACGACCCCACGAGATATCAGTAATGTGAAGTAGACCGTCAACACCACCCAAGTCGATGAACACACCGAAGTTAGTAATGTTTTTAACCACACCTTCCAATACCTGACCTTTCTCCAGGTTATTAAGAATAACCTGACGTTGCGTTTCAAGGTCTTTTTCGATAAGGATTTTGTGAGATACAACCACGTTATCGTTAGTATGGTTGATTTTCACAACTTTAACCTCCATTTTCTTACCTACGAAAATATCAAAATCGCGGATAGGTTTAACGTCGATTTGTGAACCTGGCAAGAACGCCTCGATTCCGTAGATGTCTACAATAAGACCACCTTTCGTACGACGTTTAACAAATGCATCGATGATAGCGTCTTCTGTAAATGATTTTTCGATGTTGTTCCAGGCGGTTAGAACTCTTGCTTTTTTGCGAGAGATAACCAACTGACCCATGGCATCTTCTTGTTTTTCGATGAATACCTCTACTTGATCACCCACTTTAAGGTTAGGTAGATCGCGGAACTCTGAAATTGAAACAAGACCATCAGATTTGAAACCGATGTTCAATAATACTTCGCGGTCGGTAATACCAACTACAGTAGCCATTACTACGTCTTTCTCGTCAACTTCAGTTAGCGTGTCGCTGTAAAGTTTTTCAAGTTCTGCTTTTTCAGCAGCAGTATAACCGCTACCGATACCTCTTTTTGAGACTTTGTCCCAGTCAAAATCTGCAACTTGTGCCATAATAGATTTAAAATCGCCCATTTATACATCAGTTCACCGGGCTTTTGAACCGAAATTAAATTTTGAATTGAAAATTCCTTGCGAAAAGGACTGCAAAGGTATTACTTATTTATGTAATTTCCTAGGTATAATATATTTATTATTAGTAAGTTAAGCGGGGTTCTTGGTTGGGTGTTCCGGCAGTTGTTTAAGGCCACATTATGGTTATACAGATAGCCAAAAAATATTATGCTTGCCGAACATTTTTAATTTTTTATGGGTTGTTTTCAATAAATCGTCTTATTTTTACATTAAATAATACAAGACCTGTTCACTAGTATATAACTAAGAAGAAACTGTTATGCCTGTTAAAACACAACCATATCCCTGGTTAAAATTTTATCCGGAGGGTATACCTCATGAAATCAACCCTGATGCCTATCCGTCTTTGCTTGAATTGATGGACGAAGGCTTTAAAAGATACGCCGGCCATTCGGCCTATTCCTGCATGGGAAAAGAAATAACGTTCGGCGAGCTTGATACGTACACCCGAAATTTTGCAGCTTATCTGCAAAGTGTCGGACTGCAGAAAGGTGACCGCCTCGTGATTCAGATGCCCAACTGTCTGCAATATCCGGTTGCCATGTTTGGCGCCCTGAGAGCCGGGTTGATTATTGTAAATACCAATCCGCTTTATACACCACGCGAAATGGAGCACCAGTTTAAGGATTCTGGCGCCAAGGCCATTGTAATTGTAGCCAACTTTGCCTCGAATCTTGAAAAAGTGATTGATAAGACTGCCATTAAGCACGTGTTTGTTACCCAATTGGGCGATATGCTCGGGTTCCCCAAAAAGCAACTGGTGAATTTTGTGGTGAAAACGGTGAAGAAAATGGTTCCGGCTTATAACCTTCCACAGGCTATGCCGTTGATGAGCGCTGTTGGCAAAGGAAGCAACCTGAACTGGTCTAAACCTAAGGTTACCAGTAGCGACCTGGCGTTTATTCAGTACACCGGTGGTACAACAGGGGTGTCTAAAGGAGCCATGCTTACACACCGTAACATAGTAGCTAACCTTGAAGCCAACAATATATGGCAAAGTGTAATGACCAATAAAATTAAAGATGATAAGGTGGTGGTAGTGGCAGCTTTGCCTTTGTATCATATTTATGCCTTAACAGTAAACGCACTTACGTCTCTGAAAACAGGTACCATGAACCTGCTGATAACCAACCCGCGCGATTTGAATGCCTTCATTAAGGATTTGAAGAAAAACCCGCCGCATGTGTTTACTGGTTTGAACACCCTGTATAATGGGTTGTTGAATCATCCGAAGATTAACGAAGTTGATTTCAGCAAGCTGGTGATAACCTCGGCAGGGGGAATGGCTTTGCAGGGGGTTGTAGCCAACCGTTGGAAGGACCTGACCGGCAATTTGCCAGCCGAAGGATACGGTTTGTCGGAGACGTCTCCGGTATTAACCTCTAACCCACTGGTAGGCGAAAACAGAATTGGAACCATTGGTATACCGTGGCCAAGCACCGAAATCAGGGTGCTTAAAGAAGATGGCACATGGGGTGGTCCGGGGGAAGTAGGAGAGATTTGTGCCAATGGCCCACAGGTTATGGCCGGATACTATAACCGCCCGGATGAAACAGAAAAAGTGATGTTGAAAGATGCTGATGGCCGCGACTGGTTTAAAACCGGTGATGTAGGTGTGATGGATGACGACGGCTACTTCAAGATAGTTGACCGTAAGAAAGATATGATTCTTGTATCCGGCTTCAATGTGTATCCAAACGAGATTGAAGATGTAGTAGCCACTTGCCCTGGTGTGTTGGAGGTTGCATGTATTGGCGTACCAGACGAGAAATCGACAGAGGCGGTGAAGGTGTTTATTGTTAAAAAGGACCCTGAACTAACCGCCGAGCAGGTAAAAGCCTATTGCAAACAAAACCTGACAGGCTATAAATGTCCGAAACACATTGAGTTCCGTACCGAATTGCCTAAAACCAACGTAGGTAAAATTCTACGCCGTGCTTTGAAAGAAGAAGAACTGGCTAAGAAATAATTAATACATCCCGATTTTAATCGGGATGCTCTTATCAATTTATTCCTTTGTTTAGATAGACGGTGAATTCATTCACCGAATTCGCAAGTGATTCATAAAAAAATGCCCTCAATCTTACGATTAGAGGGCATTTTAGTTGATGAAGTGTATAAATGTTATGCCACAACTTTATCTATAGAGCCTATTACTTTTTTCATAAAAGTATTGGCTGCATCTTTCTCGGGCATTCCTTCGGCTATTAACTGGTGTACCTCCAGCGCGCCACAAAGGTTTGAAATCAACTCTCCAATTAAATCCAGTTCTTCATCTTTCAATGATGGTGTCTCAGATATATTCTCCAGCACTTTAATAGCAGCCTCAATTTCAGCTACTGATGAAGTGCGCTGCGCTTGTCTAATTAAGGGTAATTTCATCTATCAAAGCTTTTAATTGTTCTTCTTTATTGGTCTGAGCCTGATTCACCAGACTACCGCCTTTAAACCCGGCAAACGTGGGTAAGTTGGTAACACTTGCCAATTTGCGCGACTGTGGAAACTTCTCGGCGTCTACAATCACAAAAGCGGTGCTTTCGTTTTCGGCCGACAATCGTTTAAACTTTGGTTTCATCAGGCGGCAGTTGCCACACCAGCTTGCCGAAAACTGCACCATTACTTTTTCGTTCTGTGCAATGATGTCGGCCAGATTATCTTCTGCTAATTCAATTAACATGGCTGTAAGGTTTTCTTAGTTTTGAGAGAAATAGTTCACTACACCTTCATTAGAAGCAATCATGGCTGTTTCGCCTTCTTCCCAGTTGGCAGGGCATACTTCACCAAACTTTTCAACGTGTAGTTGTGCATCCAGTAAACGAAGGTACTCGTCGATATTACGGCCTAATGGCAGGTCATTGATTGACTCATGACGAACAATACCCTCTTTATCAATCAGGAATGTACCACGGAAAGCCACCGGATTACCTACAAATGACCAGGTTCTGGTTTCGTTGTTAAACACATACTCGCCACCCAATACGCCACAGTTTAATGAAACAACTTTAGAGGTATCGGCAATAATAGGATACGTAACCCCCTGAATACCACCCTCTTCTTTAGGTGTATTCAACCACGCCAGGTGCGTTTCTTCTGTATCGGTTGAGCAGCCCACTACAACAGCGCCTCTTTTCTCGAACTCAGCCAGTTTCTCCTGAAACGCGTGTAATTCAGTTGGGCATACAAATGTGAAGTCTTTAGGGTAGAAAAATAGAATTACATAATTTTTACCCAGATACTGGTCTAAGCTGAAATCTTCTACTATCTCTTCACCGTTTATTACGGCACCAGCCGATATGCGTGGATATTTTTTACCTACAAGCGACATTGTATTATTATTAGTTTATTTGGATTATTATTTAAAAACTCAACACAAAAAAATGCAAAAAAACGGTATCAGCAGGTCAATTATTTGAAACTTCTATTAAGTTCTTTTAATTGTCCAAAGCGCTGCAAAGCTACATTCCGGATAACAAGTAAAATATGATGGCTGTCAGGTGTATACTAAAAATGCAATTTTTATAACATTAATAGTAATTAATAAAATTGTTTTTTATGTAGAAAAAGAGATAAAACAAGCCTTGATTTTCAGGTAAAACACTTGAGTTTTCAGGCCGTAAATGGCTCATGAGCAAGTCTAAACAGAATTGCAAGTAACCTAGCGGAGTGCAATACGAAGAGTGGGCGATTGAATTTGCTGTGGCTTTATTGCCACAGAGTAGCCAATTTTTTGCCTATATGAACCCTAAAAATCATTTAAACACCTAACTTTGCGAACTTATTTATATCATGAGCGATTTTAGTTTTGTTTGAGCACTGTCGCGCAATACCATTACCTATGCAAAAATACACCGTTACAGCAGCATTGATTTACGCCAATGGCCCCATTCATATCGGACACCTGGCGGGTTGTTATATCCCTGCTGATATTTATGTGCGTTACCTGCGTTCTACCGGTGCCGATGTGGCCTTTATCAGCGGTACTGACGAACACGGCGTACCTATTACTGTAAAAGCCAAAAAAGAAGGCAAAACTCCTCAACAGGTGGTAGATTTCTACTACGAGCAAATCAAAAAGGCTTTCTACGATTTCGGGATTTCGTTTGACACCTACTCTCGTACGTCAAACAAGACCCATCACGAATTGTCGCAGGAGATTTTTACGACCTTATATGATAAGGGTTACTTCGATGAAGATGTAAGCGAGCAGTATTATGATGAAGTAGCACAACAGTTTCTGGCTGACAGATATATTGTAGGAGAATGCCCGGTTTGTGCCAATCCCAACGCCTATGGCGACCAATGCGAACGTTGCGGCTCTACGCTTTCACCAACGGAACTAAAGAACCCGCATTCTACGCTTTCGGGTTCGAAGCCGGTAATGAGGTCTACCAAAAACTGGTACCTGCCGCTTGACCGCATGCAGCCTGATATTGAGAAATATGTAAACAGCCACACCGAGTGGAAAACCAATGTTTTCGGGCAGTGTCAGTCGTGGTTGAAAGAGGGTTTGAAACCCCGTGCCATGACCCGTGATCTGGACTGGGGTATTAAAGTGCCGCTACCTGATACTGATGGTAAAGTACTATATGTATGGTTTGATGCACCCATTGGCTACATTACCTTTACCAAAGAATGGGCTGACCAGAACGGTAAAGACTGGAAAGACTACTGGAAAAACAAAGACACCAAGCTGGTACATTTTATAGGTAAAGACAATATCGTTTTCCATTGTATCATTTTCCCGGCTATGTTAATGGCTGAAGGAAGTTATATTCTGGCTGATAACGTACCTGCCAATGAGTTCATGAATCTGGAGGGTGATAAAATCTCTACCTCAAGAAACTGGGCGGTTTGGTTGCATGAATATCTGGAAGAGTTTCCGGATAAGCAGGATGTATTGCGCTATGTATTAACAGCCAATGCCCCTGAAACCAAAGACAGTGAGTTTACGTGGAAAGACTACCAGACCCGTAATAACAGTGAGTTGGTGGGTGTATTTGGTAATTTTATCAACCGTGCATTGGTGCTAACGCACAAGAACTTTAACGGCATTGTACCAGCTAGAGGAGAATTGAGAGAGATTGATACTAAGGCTTTGGAAGATTTGACCAGTCTGCCAAATGCGATAGGCACGGCCATTGCCGGGTATAAATTCCGCGAGGCATTGAGCCTCGTACTGGATTTGGCAAGGGTTGGGAACAAGTATCTGGCAGAAACAGAACCCTGGAAAGAAAAAGACCCTGAAAGAGTGGGTACTATCATGAACATTGCCTTACAGATTACCGCGAGCCTTGCCATTGTAAGTGAGCCTTTCCTGCCTTTTACATCTGCCAAAGTATTTAATATGCTGAATATCGACACTCATAAATGGGAAGCAGCAGGTAGTGCTGATATATTGTCAGCAGGACATCAGCTAAACCCAACTGAGTTGTTGTTTACCAAGATTGAAGACAGCGTGGTAGAAAAGCAAGTGCAGAAATTACTAGATACAAAGAAGATGAACGAGTTAGAGAATAAAAAAGTACCTGAGCTGAAACCAACTATACAATATGATGATTTCTCGAAACTGGATATCCGCGTCGGAACCATTATAGAGGCAGAGAAAGTAGCGAAAAGCGATAAGCTGTTGAAGTTTCTGGTTGATGATGGCTTTGAGAAACGGACTATCCTGAGTGGTATTGCCAAGCACTTCACGCCGGAAGAAATGATAGGCAAGCAAGTTACATTCCTTGCTAATCTGGCTCCGCGTAAAATGATGGGAATAGAATCAAACGGTATGATACTGATGGCCGAAGACCGCGATGGCTCACTGGCATTGTTACAACCCCACAAGGCAGTCTGGAACGGTGGGCCGGTGAGTTAAATATATTAGAATATAAGATTTGAGATGGGAATGTGTTCAAGCGCATTCCCATTTTTATTAAGGTTTTACCGCCGAAATCGTTATATTTGTAAAAGAAACCATCAATTGTGTATGAATCTGAATAGAATCACTTTTGACCCCAATGTTATGGGAGGGAAACCTTGTATTCGCGGTATGCGAGTTACAGTAGGAACAATTGTAGGCTTATTAGCCACCGGACGCTCGAATGATGAAATTATAGAGGCTTATCCTTACTTGGAAATGGAAGATTTACGTCAGGCGCTTTCTTATGCTGCGTGGCGGGCAGAAGAGGTAGATATCCCGGTTGTATTTTCATGAGGATATTAATTGACATGAACTTATCTCCCCGCTGGGTTGAATTCTTCCAAAAGAATGATATTGAAGCAATTCATTGGATGAAGGTCGGTAGGCCAAACGATGCAGATAAAGTAATATTTCAATTTGCTTCCGCTAATGACTACATAGTCTTTACAAATGACTTAGATTTCGGAGCAATTTTAGCAGCTACACAAGCAAAATCTCCAAGCGTTTTTCAGCTTAAGAGTCAGGATTTACTCCCTGATGCAATAGGAGAAATAGTTGTCAGATGTTTGAATCAATACAAAAATTATATTGAAGAGGGGAGCCTCATAACCTTTGACATTAATAAAATCAGAGTCAGGATACTCCCCTTAAAATAATATTCTTACACCCCCGGTTTCACAAATGGCGTTTTAGTAACTACTGCCTTCAACAGTTTATCTCTTACTTTAACAAATACCTCAGTTCCGGCTTTTGAAAATTCGGTGGGTACATAGCCCATCGCAATACCTTTCTGTAAAGTTGGCGACATGGTGCCGGATGTTATCTCTCCCAGTTTGTTGCCCTCGGCATCACAGATTTCATAATGCGAGCGCGGAATACCTCTGTCAATCATTTCCAGACCAACCAGTTTCCGTTTCAATCCATTGGCTTTTTGTGCCTGCAGATTAGCCGAATTAACAAAGTTCTTATTGAATTTGGTTACCCATCCCAAACCTGCCTCCAACGGAGAGGTAGTGTCGGTAATATCGTTGCCGTATAAACAATAACCCATTTCTAAGCGTAAGGTATCTCTTGCACCTAAACCAATCGGTTTAATATCAAACTCGGCACCGGCTTCAAATATGGCATTCCATAGTTTTTCTGCATCTTTGTTGTCTACATATAATTCAAAACCACCGGCACCTGTATAACCCGTTGCAGATACCATCACAGGTTCTATACCAGCTACCATACCTGTTTTGAAAGTATAATAATCCATAGAGGCAAGGTCTATATCAGTCAGTTTTTGTAGCGTATCAATAGCCTTTGGCCCTTGCACAGCAAACAGGCAGGTAGAGTCTGACAGGTTCTTCATCGGTACATTATCTGTATTATGGCTTTGAATCCAGTCCCAGTCTTTTTCAATGTTCGAGGCATTCACAACCAGATAATACCAGTTTTCGGTCAGTCTGTACACCAGTAAATCATCAACCGCCCCGCCTTGTCTGTTGGGCAGGTAGCTGTATTGTACCTTTCCGTCGAACAAGGTAGAGGCATCATTGGCCGATACTCTTTGTATCAGGTCAAGGGCTTTATCTCCGGTCAACATAAATTCTCCCATGTGCGACACATCAAACACGCCTACGCCATTGCGTACACAGTTGTGCTCTTCAATATCTGACGAATACCTGACAGGCATCAGAAAGCCTGCGAATGGTACCATTTTCCCGCCGATTTTTTCGTGCAGGTTATTCAGTGGGATTTTTTTTATTTCTGTTGATTCCATGTGTTTATAGCTAAAATAGTTTTGGCGACAAAAATAGGTAAAATATCTGTTTGTGGACTTACGAACATAAAAAAAGAAGAAACACGAGCGCTCATGTTTCTTCTGTATAATAAATTATAATGATTGATTAATTCGGATTTTGATTCTGATTGAATTGCTCCGTGATAACCTTACGCAATGCCTGATGCGGCCTTAAACCATTGTTACGGTACACTTTCGGGCCGGCGTCTGATTTTGAATCCTGGGCATTACGCATTTGCCTTACTGACGAACTCCTGAACTCTTCATATTCGTCGTCTGTCATTTCACTCCTGTTGGCTGTGCCTTTGGCCACACCATCATTAAACGAGTTGATTCGTCTATCCTGATCTGCAAGTTTTGCGTGTTCAAGCATGCTATCAATTTCAGCAAGAACCGCCTTTTTCTCTTCTTTCAATTCAGCAACCTCGGGTAAGGTTATCAAATCATTTTCAAGTACGTTTTTTTGTGCTATTTGTGCGGCCAATGCTTTTTCAGCCTCTTTCAGGGTGTCAGTCAGTTTTACATTTTGTTTGCGTAATCTTCTGATCGCCGGGCCAGACTGCAGCCATCGGTACCAGTAGGCATGCATCACCGGCAGGGCAATGCCCAGACAGATAGCACCCGCAATGGCAAACAGAATACCACTCAAAACGAATGACATTAAAGCCCAGGGGCTGTTAACCAAATCAATATTCAGTTTGTCGTAGGCTTTCAATTGCTCATCCATTTTCTGTATAAGCGCCTGATTGTTGGCAGGTTGCACGGCCGACGGGTCTAAAGGCGTGCTGTTCAGCTGCATTGCCTTTATTTGCTTATTGATACCCTCTTTCAGTTTATCGGTTTTGTAGGCCTCGTACCTGAACCAACCCAAAACAAGCATGGTACCTATTGAAAACACCAGCAGGAAGCCCTGAAATACACCATAAACCTTTTTAGTTTTTTCGTTATAGTTATGCAGGTAAGGGTGTTCAACCAGCCGCTCATAGGCAGGTTTCAGTAGTACCGATAACATGGCCAGGCCAATGGCAAATGCCCAGGCCTCAAAATTGTTACGGATATTGAGCGCATAGGCCACAATTTCGTGCGATATAATCAAATCGCCTGATACAAAAGCTACCCCTGCCAACAGATACAAAATACCCGCAAACAGAGAGTAGGGCGACTCAGATTTTTTGTGCTTTACTTCTATAGAGGCAATTTTTGCATGATTGGCATCAATGTCTTTGTTTATATAGCCTATGTGCTGGGTCTGGGTATCAATGGCCTGCAGATGCTCCTGTAATTTATCAAAAGAAGCCTTTCGCTTATCACGATTTTCGGCAATGGCATGGTCTATCCGGGTCAGTTCTTCGCGCTTATCGTTAATGCGGCCTTGTAGCCACTCAAAACTTACATGGCTTGACAGATAGCTCTCGTAAGTTGCCTTGTCAACATTCTCAACACCGGTAATGTACCCGTGCTGAAAATCAGTATTATAATAATTTTCGTTTTCCTTTTCCATTGATTGTACAGGTTGGTTTCACGAGGTGAAGTGCTATTCCAATATTTTCTTGATTTCCTTGTTTGTCAGTTTTTCGCGGTAACTTCTGGCCAGATTAAACTCGCTTTCAAAGAGTTTAATTAGCATCTCGCGTTTTTCGTTCAGCCGTTTCAGCTCTGCTTCAGGTGCTTTCAGCGCGTCAATTATCTTCCATTTTTCTACTCTCTTTTCATCAATTTCAAGTTTAAGCTGATTTACCTCGTTTTCCCAGTCACTGGCTTTGTTGCTTTTGTCTCTGGCCAGTTTCAGGTTGCTTATCCATTGGCCTGCATCATTTTTAAGTAATGTCAGGTTGCTTAACAGTAGTTTGCCTGCAAACAGAAATAAAAAGAAACTAAATAAAAGCAGAGCCAGCGCACGCGCGGTAGACTGGGTCTCTAACACCTGTACAAACACAAAAATAGAAGCGGCTGCAGGCATACCTATTTCTTCCAGAACGTTCTTCCACGAAATTTTCCTTTCCTGCTCATGAAAGAGCGACTTCGGCGTAAAGAGATTAAACATACCGGCCAGCAAGACCCCCAAAGCAATAAATTGATGATTGCGCGGGAAATTGGTCAGAATAGACTCGTCAATCAGGAAGTAATTGCCTACACACATGGCCACCGATAACAAAAAGCCTGCTATTGTGCGAGGCAGATGGTGAGCCGACGCCTCCAGGTTTTCAAGCGTTACACCTTTATCTTTTAATTCGTTAATTCTGTTTTCTTTTTGTTCAATAAAAAGATTCAGTTCTCCGATTTTTTCAGAGTAATACTCAACCGTCTTTTCCAGATTGGCCGTTTTATGCGAAAAGTAATTTCTGATAGCGCCAATTTTTTCATCTGCTTTTGAATCAGATAATCCAAAGATTACGCCTTCATCGCGCAGGGCGTCTTCGTTTTCAAGCCAGAACGGAGCAAAAGGTAATTCGGCAGGCTGAGTGGGCTCTTGCACAGCAACCACACCCGCAGGAATTGATACGGCAGGAGGTTCATTGGTTACAGGCAAAACCTCGGCAGGCACATCTGAGGGTTGTTCAGACAGAAGCCAATTTTTTAAACGACTGAGCAGAGACATGGGTTAATTAGTTTTTAATTATTTCCCCGATTAATTAAATAATAGCTTTTTTCAGGAATTTGTTAATACGAATAAATGATATTAAGCGGGTAATAATAGTAACCCTTATAATGCCATTATAACATTAAATTTAAGAAAATATTATTATATCTCTCCAAAAATATGTGAAGAGGGGCGTAAGTGTTGTGTAGGAGGTTGTTTTTGGGATGAATTGTTTTTTTGATTTGTCAGGAGCCGGTAGTATATCCTAATGGGGCAGCATATACAACCACACAGTTAATTAACCTGAAAGATACTTTTTGAAAGGTTTTTTGTAGGTTTGCCTTTGTTTTAGATTTTTAATTACCTTAGCAGGATGCTTAACTTCCTTTATAATCTGTCAATCTACGCCTATGTTTCATTACTCAGGCTGGTTTCGCCTTTCAACAAAAAAGCAAAGTTGTGGGTAGAGGGCAGAAAAAATCTTTTTGATAAACTGAAAACAGATGCCGAACGCAAACACTGGCGCTCTGGCGTTACCAGGCTGGCATGGTTTCATTGCGCTTCACTGGGCGAGTTTGAGCAGGGCAGGCCGGTAATTGAGGCTTTCAGAAAAGAGTATCCCAACTATAAAATACTTCTTACTTTTTTTTCGCCGTCTGGTTATGAAATCCGGAAAAACTATACCGGTGCCGACTACATCTATTACCTTCCGGCGGATACTCCCGAAAACGCAGCCAGTTTTGTGGAGATTGTAAAGCCTAGTATCGCCTTTTTCGTGAAATACGAATTCTGGAATAATTATCTGACGCAGTTGCAGAAACGGAAGATACCCGTTATTTCTTTTTCTGCCATTTTCAGGCCGAATCAGGTATTTTTTAAGTTTTATGGCGGATTTTACCAGGAAGTGTTACATAAGTTTGACCATATTCTGGTGCAGAACACGCAATCGCTGGAATTGCTGGAGGGTATCGGTATTGCTAACACCACTCTGGCCGGAGATACGCGCTTTGACCGCGTAAAACAGATTGTAGACAACCGCAAGGAGATTCCGGTTGTTGAGCAGTTCAAGAATGGCAAACAGGTATTCATCATTGGTTCGGCCTGGCAGGCAGATATGGACGTCATGATTCCGCTGATGAACAATTTGAAAGATGGCACCAAATTTATTGTTGCTCCACATGAAATCCATGATGCTGAAATTGAAATATGGCGTAAGCAACTCAGCTTGAGAACGGTGCTGTTCTCTGACGCCCGCGAAACACCTGACCTTGAAGCCTGTGACGTACTTTTTATTAACAACATAGGTCTGTTGTCTTCTTTGTATCAATATGCCGAGTATGCCTTTATTGGTGGTTCTTTTGGCAAGGGATTACATAACATATTGGAAGCCGCCACATTTGGTATGCCTATATTTTTCGGTAATAAAGCCTATCACAAATTTCAGGAAGCCAACGATTTAATAGCAGCAGGCGGGGCGTTTCCTGTAGAAAATACAGAAGAACTAAAGTCTTTATATATAGGAATGAAGACTAACGAAGCCAGCCGAAAGAGCGCTGCCACTATTTGCAGCAATTATGTAACAGCTAATGTAGGGGCCACACAAAAGATACTGGAGGTAGTAGGAAGCATTATCAGAAAATAACCATGCTTCCTGATACCCTTAGTTTTTTACAATCATATATACACCAACCACTGTAACCACGCCCCCTACAATTCTCCATAGCGTAATCGGGTGCATTTTGTAGCCAAGCAGCCCGTAGTGATCCAGTATCATAGCGGTAATTAACTGGCCTGCCACAATCAGGGCCAGCATATTGGCCGAACCGATTTTCTGTACAATAAGAATAACTGTGGTAACAAAAAAAGCGCCCAGTATTCCGCCTATCCATTTCCACCAGGCCAGAGACTTAAGCGCCGATAAGGAAGGAAGAGGCTCTTTGAAAAACGGCGTAATGAGTATAAGCCCCACAAGCCCTACCGAAAACGAAATAATAGCAGCAAAAATAGGATTATTGATGCCCTTGCGTAGTTCGGCATTAACGCCCGACTGTATGCTGTTGGCTACTCCGCAAAGGACGGCGAAAAAGTAAAAGATGATATTCATTAATAAAATGTGCTGCCTGTGGCAGAAAGTGTGTTTATAGAATTACTTTTTCTAACATCTGTATATATAATTGAATTCCTTCTTCTATTTCGTTCAGGTAGATATATTCATCGGCCGTGTGCGAACGTGCCGAATCGCCCGGCCCCATTTTAAGCGAAGGGCAGTCTAGCAAGGCCTGGTCTGATGTGGTAGGCGACCCATAAGTATTACGCCCCATGCCAATACCTGCCTGTACAATCGGGTGTTCCATCGGAATGCTTGAAGGGCGCAGGCGGATAGACCGTGGTACAACTTCGCTGCCAATGTTTTTTCTTACGGTTTCAATAATCTCTTCCAGTGTATATTGCTCTGTTACACGTATATCAACTGTAAATTTGCAGGCATCTGGCACTACATTGTGCTGGGTACCGGCGCCAATGATGGTAACAGTCATTTTAATTGGTCCCAGGTTTTCTGATACTTTAGGGAACTGGTATGTCTGAAACCAGTTGATGTCGTTAATGGCTTTATAAATAGCATTTTCGCCTTCGTTTCTTGCCGCGTGGCCAGACTTACCATGTGCTGTACAATCTAATACCAGCAATCCTTTTTCGGCAACAGCCAGGTGCATCTGGGTAGGTTCGCCTACAATGGCAAACGATATTTCAGGTAATTCGGGTGCTACAATTTCAAGGCCGTCACGGCCTGATATTTCCTCCTCGGCTGTTGCAGCCATTATTACATTATAGCTAAGGTCCTGGCGGTAATAGAAATAACAGAAAGTGGCAATCAGAGACACCAGACACCCGCCGGCGTCGTTGCTGCCCAGGCCATATAACCTGCCGTCTTTTAAAAGCGGGTTAAGCGGATTAAGGGTCCAGGAAGGGTTAGGCTTAACGGTATCGTGGTGGGAATTAAGCAGAACGGTGGGTTTAGAGGCGTCAAAGAATTTATTTCTTGCCCAGATATTGTTTTTCTTTCGGCGATACGGAATGTTTCTTTCCCTGAAAAACTCTTCTATAATTGCCGCTGTTTCATCTTCCTGTTTACTGAAAGACTCTGTCTGAATCAGGTCTTTTAGCAATTCAATGGCATCTTTCGTTAATGTCTCAACCAGATTGGAGTTCTGCATCATATCTTCTTAATAATGGTAGTTCTGCAAAGTTAAAGAATTATTTGTGTTCCGCTTTGTCCATGGGCAACTGCTTGCAGTAATTCATCAGCATGGCAGATAATCACCTTGGCTACGCCTTTCTGCAGGGCGGCAAAGGCATTATCCAGTTTGGGTATCATACCGGCATTAATGGCGCCTGAAGCTTTGTATTGTGCATAGCTGGCCGGGGTTAGGGTAGGTATTACCGATTCATTATCTTCAGGGTCAGACAAAACTCCTTTTTTCTCAAAGCAGTAAATCAGGGTTACTTCGTAATGCTGCGCCATAGCCACCGCTACCGATGAGGCCTGCGTATCGGCATTGGTGTTCAGTATGTTTCCTTCTTTATCAAAAGTAAGTGGTGCAAAAACGGGTGTCAGCTCATTTTCTACAAAGTTTTTAATGATTTTGTCGTTCACCTGCGCTACGTCTCCCACATAACCATAGTCAATTTCTTTTACCGGGCGTTTTCTGGCTAGTATTACTCCGGCATCAGCGCCTGTAAGGCCAATGGCATTGCAGCCCAAAGCCTGTAGCTTTGCCACCACTTGTTTGTTTACCAAACCCCCATACACCATTGTTACTACCTCTAGCATAGGCAGGTCTGTAATACGGCGGCCGTCTACCATTTTGGTTTCAACATCCAGCTTAACTGCTATTTTGGTGGCAATTTTACCGCCACCGTGAATCAGTATTTTAGCATCGGGTAAAGCCGAGAAGTCTTTCAGGAATCTGGCCAGTGCATCTGGGTTGTCAATTACATTGCCACCGATTTTTATAATGTTAAGTTTTTGCTTCATTTATTGGTTATATTTGCCGTATAGAGGTAGTTATTTTAAAGGAATATAATCTTTAGCCGTTATTAATCCCCAAAATTACACATGAAATTAGAAACTCTAACCATACATACCGGAAATCATGGTGAACCCGCCACCGGAGCGGTGATACCCCCCATTATTCTTTCAACTACTTTTGAGCGCGCCGCCGACGGAACCTTTGTTGAGGGGCGCGATATTTATGCCCGTGCCTCTAACCCCAACCGACGCATGCTGGAAGAAAAACTGGCTGCGCTGGAAGGTGGTACTGATGCCATTGCTTTTTCGTCGGGTCAGGCAGCTACTATGAGCGTTTTTCATGCTTTGGGTACCAACAGCCATGTAATTTTACCGGACGACATCTATTACGGCACCCGTTATATGATTGAGAGCCTGTATGAACACTGGGGTATGACCTGCACAGTCGTAGATATGACAGACATTGACCAGATAAAAAGGGCAATCAGAGAAAACACCAGGCTGATATGGGTAGAGACGCCATCAAACCCAAGTTTGAAGATTACTGATATACAGGCAGTAGTAAAACTGGCAAAAGCTAAAAATATTTTGGTGGGCTGCGATAACACCTGGGCTACACCCTACTTTACCCGTCCGTTTGATTTTGGCGTGGATATTATCATGCACTCAAGCACCAAATATTTTGGAGGGCATTCTGATATTCTGAGTGGCTGCATTATTTTTAACGATAATTGCCCGCAGGAGTTGAAAACCAGAATCAGGAATTTTCAAACAACAGGAGGCGTAATACCTTCTCCCTTCGACTGCTGGTTGTTGTTTCGTAGTCTTTCTACTTTTGCAGTCCGGATGCCGGTACATGCCCATAACGCCATGAAACTGGCCATGTTTCTGGAAGGGAATCCGCAGATAGAAAAAGTAAATTATCCGGGGCTGAAATCCAATGAGTATCACAAGGTTGCCAGAAAACAAATGAGCAACGGTTTTGGAGGTATGATGTCAATACTGGTAAAAGGCGGCCAGGAAGCTGCCCTGAAATTGACAGCCAACCTGAAACTGGTAAAACATGCTACCAGCCTGGGCGGAGTAGAAACGCTGATAGAACACCGTAAGTCGGCAGAGGGCGCCCATTCGGTAAGCCCTGATAACCTGCTGAGGATATCAACAGGCATTGAAAATATCGACGATCTGCTTGCGGATTTCAGGCAGGCACTTGAAAATTTATAATCACTAAATATTTATTTTAATTAAATATTAACCAAAATAACCCATTATGGGTTAAATAAAAGCCGGAGCAAATCGTTTATATTCGCAATCAGCTTATTTGTTTAGGTAGGCAGGTACCGGCGAAAGACGCTATACTTTAACAATCAGGTCTATTTTATTAACACAAAAAACTAAATAATGAAGAAAGTACTTTTTTCAATTTTTCTCCTTTCTTTTTTTCTACAAACCAGCGCACAACAGTTAAAGACTAAACCAAACTGGCAGAATCTTGATTTTGAAAAAGACGGTGTTAGAGGTATGAGCGTTGAGCGTGCATACGCCGAATTATTGAAAGGCAAACCATCTAAAACTGTTCTGGTGGCCGTTATTGATGGTGGTACGGATGTAAACCATGAGGATTTGAAAGACAGAATCTGGGTAAATGCTAAAGAAATTGCAGGTAACGGTAAAGACGATGACAAAAACGGGTTCGTTGACGATATCAATGGCTGGGATTTTCTGGGTGGCAAAGACGGCCAGGACGTAAACCACGAGCAGATTGAAATAACACGCATGCTGAAACAGCTGAAGGAAAAATTCGGAGATAAACCATCTAAGAAACTATTACGTAAAAATCAGGCTGAATACGCGTTGTATCAGAAGCTGCAAAAAGAATATGAAGAGAAAAAAGCAGAAGCTGAACAATATGCCCCATTTTATGCACAGTTGTATAAGAACTTCGTAGAGTCTGAGAATGTATTGAAGGCTTATCTGAAAACGGATAACCTGACAAAAGAAAGCATAGCCGGCATTGACGAAAACAGCGTAGACCGCAGTGTAAGAGCGGCCAAGCGTACATTAGAGAAGTTTATGGAGCTGGGCGCTACCGGCAGCGATATTAAAGATGCCGTTGAACACTACGAAAACGAGCAGAAGTATAACCTCAATCTTGATTTCAACCCACGTGTAGTGGTGGGCGACAAGCCTGATAAATTGCAATATGGCGAATATGGCAATAATGAAGTGGTAGGACCCGACGGTATGCATGGTACCCATGTAGCAGGTATTATTGCGGCCAATCGCAATAATAATCTGGGTATTAAAGGTGTGGCAGATAATGTACGCATTATGGTGGTGCGTGCCGTACCTGATGGCGACGAAAGAGATAAAGACGTGGCCAATGCCATTCGTTACGCCGCAGACAACGGCGCACAGATTATCAATATGAGTTTCGGGAAACCGTATTCGCCTGAGAAAAAATGGGTCGACGACGCCGTGAAGTATGCGCAGTCGAAAGGTGTATTGCTGATAGCCGCTGCCGGTAATGATAATCAGGATACTGATGTAGACGTGCATTACCCCACCAATACCTATGCCAATGGCGGAAAAGCCGAAAACTGGATATCAGTAGGAGCCTTGTCATGGAAAAATGCACCCGATGCCGTGGCAGAGTTCAGCAACTATGGTAAAAACAATGTAGATGTGTTTGCACCAGGGGTTGATATCTACTCTACCATTCCGGGTTCTAAATATGAAGAAAAAAGCGGTACAAGTATGGCTGCACCGGCCACCACAGGTGTTGCCGCTTTACTGAAATCGTATTTCCCTGAGTTAACGGCAGCCCAGTTGAAGAAAATTATTCTGGAGTCGGCAGTGAAGGCACCGGAATTGAGAGTTTACAAACCCGGAACCAAGGAGATTGTGAAGTTTGAAGATTTGTCGGTAACGGGTGGCATTGTAAATGCCTACAATGCCGTAAAAATGGCCAGCGAAATGACCGCAAAGCAATAACAAATGTTAATTAGATAAGTTATGAATCCGTAGCAGCCTCTGCTACGGATTTTTATTTTATCAAAATGAGACAATAGCAGGAGAGTAAATGAGGGTACTCTGGTTGTTTTCGGTTTATTTTGTAGAATAGTGCAAAATATTATTGATAAAATTAAAAATTGCAATGAAACGAATATTTACCCTGCTCATCTGTCTCGCTGGCATTAGCGTGATGGCTCAAAACCTGAGTACCTATGATTTAACCTGCGAAAACCGGGTGAATCCTATCGGTCTGGACGTAACCAGGCCACGTTTTACATGGAAAATTGCCGCAGGCGGTCGTAACATTCTTCAAACAGCATACAGCATTCGGATAGCCACATCTCCCGATTTCACCAAAAAAAATCTGGTTTGGGATTCAGGCAAAGTAAATACTGATGAGTCAGTTTTACAAACCTATCAGGGAGCTCCGCTTAAATCGGGGCAGAAATACTACTGGCAGGTAAAAGTCTGGGATAATCAGGCGAATGAGTCACCCTGGAGTACCACGGCTTTCTGGCAGACGGCCCTTCTCAACCCGGCTTCTGAAATAACAGCCCAGTGGATTTCGTCCGGCATTAAAGCAGATACTGCCTACGGCATAGTGCCGCAATTCAGAAAATCATTCAGTGCATCAAAAAAGATTAAATCGGCTATTGCCTATATTACTTCTAAAGGATTGTATGAGGCACATATAAACGGCCAAAGGGTAGGCGATGCCTACCTGACACCCGGCTGGACCAGCTACAATAAACGTTTGTTGTACCAGACATACGACGTTACAAATCTTATAAAGCAAGGCAAAAACGCCATTGGTGTAAGCCTGGCCAATGGTTGGTACAGAGGTGAATTAGGCTGGGAGAAAAAGGTGAATTTCTATGGCAAAGAAACAGCATTGCTTTGCCAGTTAAATATAACTTATGCAGATGGGAAGACAGAATCTGTTATTTCTGACGGCACTTGGAAAGTATCAAACGGGCCTATTCAATTCTCTGAAATTTATGACGGCGAAGTATATGATGCCAGGCAGGAGAAGGCAGGCTGGGCAACCGCTACCTATGACGACAAAAACTGGCAGGCGGTGGTAGTAAAAAACTTCCCGAAAGATATTCTTTTCTCTGCCAACCATGAATTGATTACTAAACATGAAACCTTTAAGCCTGTAAAGGTGCTAAGAACACCAAAAGGCGAGCAGGTACTTGATTTCGGCCAGAATCTGGTAGGTTGGGTACAAATGAAGGTATCGGGTAATGCGGGAGATAAAATTGTGCTTTCGCACGCTGAGGTGCTTGATAAAACCGGTGGGCTTTATTTTGATAACCTCAGAAACGCACTGGCGCAGGATACTTATATTCTGAAAGGCCAGGGGGTTGAAACCTACGAACCGCGATTTACTTTCCACGGGTTCAGATACGTAAGGGTTGAGGGTCTGAAAGAACCATTGAACCCCGATAACTTTACCGCTGTGGCTTTGTATTCTGATATGAAACCAACGGGCAGCTTTGAATGCTCTAATCCACTGGTAAACCAGCTACAAAAGAATATTCAATGGGGGCAAAGGGGTAACTTTCTTGATGTACCAACTGATTGCCCACAACGCGATGAACGCCTTGGATGGACAGGCGACGCTGAAGTTTTTTCACGCACGGCCGCTTTCAATTTCAATGTAAACAATTTTTTCTCTAAATGGCTGAAAGATGTGGCTGCCGACCAGAATCCTAACGGCGCCATTCCTTTTGTGATACCCAATGCCCTGAAAGGTACTTTTTTTGATACCCCGGCAGGTGCAGCGGGTTGGTCTGATGCGGGTATCATCATTCCATGGAATCTGTACGTAGTATATGGCGATAAGCGCGTGGTAGAAGAACAATACCCCAGCATGAAAGCATATCTGGATTATGTACGAAAAGCCGCAAATAATGATTTATGGAATACTGGTTTCCAGTTTGCCGACTGGCTATCATACAGGGTAGATGATTCGAAAGGTCTGATAGGCCAGAAGTCTGCCATTACAGATAATTATCTGGTAGCACAGTGTTTCTTTGCTTATAATACCAGCCTGATGATCAAAGCGGCCAGGCTCCTGGGCAAAACAGAGGAGGTAAAAGATTATGAAGCCCTGTTGGAGCGCATAAAGGCCGCATTCCGCAAAGAATTTATGACAGCCAGCGGAAGGCTGATTTCTGAAACCCAGACAGCCTATATACTTGCCTTACAGTTTGATATGCTGCCGGAAGAATTACGCCCGCAGGCGGTAGGCCGACTGGTTGATAACATAAAAAGCTATAATTATCACCTGACTACCGGCTTTTTGGGTACGCCGTTCCTTACGCCTGTATTGACACGTTTTGGCAGAACCGATGTGGCCTATCGTTTGTTATTGCAGGATACCTACCCGTCATGGCTGTATCCAATTAAAATGGGCGCCACTACCGTTTGGGAAAGGTGGGATTCCATGAAGCCCGACAGCACTTTTCAGGACCCAAGCATGACCTCTTTCAACCATTATTCGTATGGCGCCGTGGGCGACTGGATGTATCGTGATGTAGCCGGTATTGATGTTGATGAGTCTGGTGCTGGCTACAAGAAAATTATCATTAAACCACATTTGGGCGACGGGCTGACCTCTGCCAGTGCCAAAATCATCACCAATTATGGTCTGGCCTCATCTGGCTGGAAAAAAGACGGCAAAAATACAGTTTACACCATTGAAATTCCGGCCAACACCACAGCTACGGTTTATTTGCCAACCACCAACGTACCTGATATTGAGGAGGGAGGCAAACCGGTTTCGTCTGATATCAAGATTGATGGCATAGACGGTAATCACACCAAATTGCTGGTGGGTTCAGGAAAGTATGAGTTCAGAGTCAGGAATTAAGAATCTAAATTGAATTATAAAACGAAAGCCGGGGCAAACACACCCCGGCTTTCGTCTTTATGCTTTATGTGTAGGGTAAGAATTAGTTCTTACCACTGGTTTGAACACCAGACGGCTGATTTTGTTTAGCCTGTTGCATAGGGTTTGGCCCTTGCTGGAACGCCCTTTGTTTGAACGCCTGAAACTTGGTTGGTTGCTCCGGCTCACGTGGGAATGCATTATTGGCTGTATCAATATCGGCAATCTCATAGAAAGGGTCAAGTGTAAACTTCTTCACTTTTTTGGTAGTTGGAAGCGTTTTCTTAATCTCTTTATCGTTTAATCGCCAGATTTCAGCAGGTATTCTCACAATTTCGTTAGTGCCGTCTTCGTAATCCAGTTTCACAATAACAGGCATTGGCAAACCACCTTTATTTTTGATTTTCAAAACATAGAAGTTTTTGCCTTCTTCCAGCATTTTACGTTCTTCTTCTGACAAGCTGGCTTTATATTGATCCGATTTCTGTTTGTCGGTAGCTGTTACGGCAAACTTATCATAAGAGTTGTAGAAGTCTCTCATCGTTGTGTCTGCCTCTACTACGGTTTGTTTAATATCTGTTTTGTTGCGGATATTGCTCAGGGTTTCGCGCTTGGCGTCAAAATCAGCTTTATCGGCCGCTTTTTTAGCAACCGGGTCCTGGTTGTCGATAGAATACCATTCAACCTCGGCCAGGTCTTGGTCAACAGGCTCTACGCCATAGAACCAGCCTTTCCAGAACCAGTCCAGATCAACACCTGAGGCATCTTCCATAGTACGGAAGAAATCGGCAGGCTGCGGCGATTTGAACGCCCAGCGACGTGCGTATTCTTTAAATGCATAGTCAAACAGTTCGCGACCCATAATGGTTTCGCGCAACATATTTAAACCCGTAGCAGGTTTAGCGTAGGCATTTGGCCCTAATGATATAACGTTGTCTGAGCTCGACATAATAGGCACTTGTTGTGTCTTATCGGTTTTCATGTAAGGCACAATGTATTGTGGCTCACCACGGCGCGACGGGAAGTTACGGTCCCATTCCTGCTCAGCCAGATACTGGCAGAAAGTGTTCAGGCCTTCATCCATCCAGGTCCATTGGCGCTCGTCTGTATTTACAATCATCGGGAAGAAATTGTGGCCAACCTCATGGATAATTACACCAATCATACCTGCTTTGGTCATTTCAGAGTAGGTGCCATCCGGCTCAGGGCGCCCACCGTTGAACGATATCATCGGGTACTCCATACCACCGCCTGCAGTAGCATGGCATGAAATGGCTACCGGATATGGGTATTGAATGGTACGGTTACCATAGCTTCTCAAAGTATGTTCTACTACGCGGGTTGAGTATTGCCCCCAAAGCGGGTTACCTTCTTTTGAGTAGAACGACATTGACCATATTTTGCGGCCGTTGTTATACACATCAGTCTGCATGGCATCCCAGATAAACTTACGAGACGATGCAAAGGCGAAGTCGCGCACATTAGATGCCTTGTAAATCCAGGTCTTTTTACCTGTTGGCTTAGCTTTCTCAGCGGCTTCTGCTTCGGTTTGCGTAACAATCACAACCGGAGTTTTAGAGTTTTTAGCCTGTTCGAAACGTTTCAGTTGCGTAGCAGACAAAACTTTGTCGTAGTTCTGGCATTCACCGGTTGCCCCAACAACGTGGTCGTTAGGTACAGTAATTTCAACTTTGTAATCTCCAAACGGAAGAGTAAACTCTCCCTGCCCCAGAAACTGCTTATGCTGCCAGCCGTTTACGTCGTCATATACAGCCATCCGCGGAAACCAGTGTGCAATAAAGTAATTATAGTTGCCGTCTTTCGGAAAGTATTCCATACCCGAGCGGCCATAGTAGTCTGTAATGTTGTAGTTCCAGTCGACACGGAAAGAGTAAGATTGCCCGGTTTTCAAAGGTGTAGGTACTTCTACTCTCATCATGGTATTGTTGATGGTATACACCAGATTGGCACCGGTTTTGGCATCTTTTACCAAAGTAATTTTGTAACCATACTCTTTGTTGCTGGCAATAGTGGCTCTTACCGAACTGGGTGCGTTGATACCCTGAATGGCTCCGAAAGACATCTGGTTTTCAATGCCACCTGTTTTGGTTAAGGCATTGATAGATGTTTTTTCAAACAGGTTCTGGTCTAATTGCAACCAGATGTAACGCAGTTCGTCAGGCGATTTGTTGGTGTAGGTAATTACCTCTGTTCCAATAATGCGTTGGTTTGCGTCGTCCAACTCCACTTTAATGTCGTAGTCGGCTTTTTGCTGCCAGTAGTCTTTGCCCGGTGCGCCAGAGGCGGTGCGGTAGGTGTTGGGTGTGGGTAGCTCGGTGCCCATTTGCTCAAAACGGGTGTTGGCATTGTATTGGGTAGTGGCCGGCATCTGCGCAAACGCCGTGAACCCCGCCAATAAACAGATAAATAGAATGGTGTTTTTCATGAATATGATGAAGGAACTTGATTGATTAACAAAAATAAATAAAAACCTGAATGATGTATATTAAAAATGTACCCGGAAGATAAGGAAGGGCTCATATTCGACTTATTTTCGACGAACTTTGGGTAAAACGGCTATTACAGCCATTTCGATATTGGCTCCGCCGGGCAGGTTGGCAACCCCGATAGTAGTGCGGGCGGGGTAATTGTCAGTAAAATACTTGCCGTATAATTCGTTTACTTTGGCAAAGTTGCCCATGTCTTTCATGTAGATGGTGGTATTTACAATGTCTTCCATTTTAGCCCCGGCGGCTTCTACAATGGCTTTGATGTTGGCCATTATCTGCACCGTTTCGGCTTCAACGCCGCCTTCAACCAGTTTACGGTTTTCTGGGCTTAGGCCTATCTGCCCGGCAACATACAGCATGCCGTTGGCTTTTACACCCTGGCTGTAAGGAGCAATCGGTACCGGAGCTTTGTCGGTTTTTACGATTTCTTTGTTTTGTGCAATGGCAAATGAGACTAAAAAGGCTAAAAGTGTGGTTAACAGAGGCTTGGTCATACGGTTTGAGTTTGTTTATACAATTTTCAGAAATTTGTATGTAAAATCAAAGCGTATGAAACCGTAAATGTAACAACTGTACTGCCATGGTAGTTTTTCTATAGTGGCGCTCTTGCAGGGTCATAAATTTTGCAGGCTTACAGGTTATGCTTCATCTTTAGTGGTGCGAATCAGATTGATACCAGAGCTGAAAAAAATTAAACCAATAATGCCGTAAATAATAAGCGCTTTAATGTTTTTGGTGCCACCTGTGGTATTTACAAATAATACGGCAGCATAAATAAGACCGGCAATGCCTAACACTGTAAGTATTGACCCGAAGATTCTTTTAAGATTCATATAATTATTAAAGATTAATGTTCATTTTAAACATGGGTATCTTTAATAAGTATTAAAAAACTATGCCATAGCTAAAAGGTTTAGTTTTGCCCTTTAATCTTAAATTTCCATCAGCTTTTTCAGGTTATCGCCGTAGGTAGAACCGGTTTCCAGTTTGGTGGTTTTGCTGTCTCGCATCACAACCAGATATTTACCGTTAAAATACTTTTGCAGTTCTTTAATGTGGAAAGAATTAACAATAGCCGAGCGACTGACACGCACAAAATTATCGGGTAATTTTTCTTCCAGACCCGTTATGGTGTAGTTGGTCAGGTACTGTTTGCCATCTGTTGTGTTCAGAAACACATATTTGTCTTCGGCCTCAAAGTAACTGATTTCAGTTAAGGGTATAAAAAGAATGCGTTCGCCTGATTTTACTGATATGGAGTGAGCCGTGGTTTGCTTTTGAGCAGGTGTACGCAGGGCATCTTCTTTTATTTTTAACTGCTCAAGCAATTGCATCAGATTGGCATTCAGCGAACTGTCTTCCTTTTTGTCTTCCAGTTTCTTTAGTTTTTCTATGGTTTTTTCCAATCTTTCGGCTTCTATGGGCTTCAGCAGGTAATCAACCGAGTTCTCCTCAAATGCTCTTATGGCGTATTGGTCGTAGGCGGTAGAGAAAATAACCATTGGCATATAAGACAGGTTAGCCATCATTTCAAAGCCTGTCATGAGGGGCATTTCAATATCCAGAAATATCAGGTCCGGTTTGAGCGATTCTATTTTCTCCAGCCCTTCCTGTCCGTTATGCGCTTCATCAATTATCTGAATGGTCGTGCCATAATTAGCCAGCAGTCTCTTTAAGCGGCTTATGGCCAGGGGTTCGTCGTCTATTAATATGGTCTTTAACATACAATCCTGTATTTTTATTGTACTACACTTCTATATGTGTTTTATCGGCTGTTTCAACCGGAACTCTGATGATAATGGCTTTGAAATCGTTGTTTTGTATTTGCACACCAGCTTCATTGCCATAAATCAGGCGCAATTTATCACTGATGCTTTTCAGTCCATAGCCTCCGCTTAAATCTTCTTTAAAAGCCGGGCCGTTGTCGTGTATCTGAAAAGCAATCAGGGTGTCTTCTTTACTTATTTTTACATCAATAATACCGTGTTCGGTTATTTTAGAAATACCATGTTTGATGGCGTTTTCAACCACCGGTTGTAGCAGAAAGCGTGGAATTTTGATTGATTCAAGACCAGCTTCTATGTTAATGGCATAGTTCAGCCTGTCGCCAAAGCGCATCTGCTCAATAGACAGGTAAGATTTTACGATATCCAGCTCTTCGGCTATGGTATGAAAACTCTGGTCAGAACGGCCGGTCGTAGCTCTGAACAATTTTGAGAGCTGAATGGTCATTTCTTCGGCCTTATCGGGGTTGTCATGAATCAGACCTGTAATGCTGTTTAACGAGTTGTACAAAAAATGCGGGTTAATACGTGCCTCTAATGCGTTTAGTTGTGCTTTGGTTTTCAGCTTTTCAAGGTTCAGTAATTGGTACTCCTGTTCAGATATTTTGCGGTCCAGGTCTTTAGACCGTTGCCAGTTATAAAAAAATACGCAAACGGCTATCATAGGTATGAACAGATATAAGGTGCCCTGATTAACAAGCCAGCCATCGGTATATTTTACAGACATAATTTTCCAGTAATGGGTCCAGTAACGGCCTCCATCGTTTTCAAGCAGGTAAATTGCTTTCTGTATGAGCCGTGTTAGCATAATAACACCATAGGTAAGCACAATAAGAATTGTGTACTTTGACCAGTTCTTAATCAGAAAGCGCTCTATAAAAAGTAAAAAAATGGTAAGGCTTATAAAACAAGACACCCCGGTTGTGAGGTTAGCCAGAAATACCGCCTTATTCTGTTCTGCTTCAAGAGAAGTGGGGTTCAGAAGCTCTAGCGAAAAATAGAGAATGCTGTTAAGTCCGTAAATAAAAAAAATGGTGTAAAGCAGCGTGTAAAATAAAAACCTGGAGTTAAGCCTGTTTATAATACCTCTGAAATTTACTCTGAACCCCTCGGTGCGGTCTTTATAATAGCGTCTGGCCGGTTCAGGATTCAGGGGGGCGTTTTGAACTGGCGTAACCTGCGAACTGACATCTGGGGCTTTTTCTACACTGAGACGGTCAGCCCAGGTAGGCTGTTTTTTTTTAAACCCGGTTTCCTCTATATAAGGCTCAGCTTTGGGGGCATATATTTTAACATTACCCCCAAATGACTTTAATTTTACACTTGCACCACCCCCGTTGACACTACCAGAAAGAAAACCTGAGCGGTTAATGCCCTGAAAACCCTGAATATATGGCGCACTTACCGAACCGCCGTCGGCCTCTATCTGCATGCCCTGGTTTAAGGGTAATTGTGCTTTTATGTTGCCGCCGGAGGTTTCAATCCAGAGGTATTCGTTAATTGAAACCGCCTGAATATTGATATTACCGCCTTTGGTAGAGGCGCCAATATTGCCTTTCATGTTTGCAAGCCTGATGTTGCCTCCGAAGGTATACGTCTTGAATTCGCCTGAAATATTGTAAGCTTTTATGTTGCCTCCGCTGGTTTTGGTGTAAAGTTTTCCGCTGAAATTCTCCATTTTGAAATTACCACCGCTTGTAGAGCAGTTAATTTCTCCCTTTGAATTATGTATCAGTATGTTTCCACCTGAAGATGAAAGGTCGGCCTTGATATCACAATTACTAATCTTAATATTACCTGCAGCTGCTTTGCCCTGAATCTCGCCTGAAGAATTAGCAATTCTTACGTCTCCAATGGTTGTACGGAGCATTTGCCTGCCATTAAGGTTGTTAAGAGATATGTCGCCAACACTGGTTGTGATTACGGCGTTTATGTTTCGGGGTACAAAAATCCGGAGCGAAACCCGGAAGAAACTCAGCCAGTCCCATTTCCAGAATCCATTATTGTTTGCAGCTACACGCAGGTTGTCTCCCTGCCGGGTTAGGCTTACCAGCTCATGGCCTATGTCATGCGAGTTAACACTTTCTTTTTTGAACAGGTTAACTACCAGCCGCTTAGATGCATATATTTCTATCCGTATCTGGTTCTCGTCATATCCTACCAGCTCTATTCCACCGGCAATGGTCTCTGCCTGCAGATTTTGTATGCCGTCTGACGGAATATTTTTTATTTCTGATGGTAAGTAGTTCATTCCTCTATTGTTTTGTTTCGTTCTACAATCCACATCACAAGCAGGGTCGCAAATACCAGTGTAAACGGAATGATAGAGATATTTTTTAAAAGAAGTATTACTGGCCATTTGCCTGCCGCCTGGCTGATTAAATCTGCCGATTTCAGCCAGTTAAGTAAGGGGGTGTATTTAAGCGTAGCAAATATGGCAATATTGGTAATAACGGCCACTATAACGTAAATTATTAAATTGACTAAAATAGCCAGAAAATGATGCCTTACATTGTTTTTAAAATTAGACCAGGTATCTGACCAGGCTGATTTTCTGAGTCTGAATATAGCCAGAAAATGATTGAAACCAGGCAGCGGTTGCCCCCGCCCGATTACTGCAAAGATGATTAACAAACGTGCCAGGTTCACTATTACTTCAAGTAAGGTATGAAAGCCTGCGTTAATGTTACCCCATCCGCCTTCCAGAACGAAACTGCCAAGACCGGCGATTAACCCCAATATTGAAAAAAGTATGAAGTGTTTTTTCAGATGTTTATCTGTATTTTCAATAAGGTCTGCGTATCCTAACAAAACGGTCGATTCTTTCATTGCTTAATTTGTTTGTGATAACAACCATCGGGCGTCTCGTTCACCCCAGTTGGGCGCAATGGCAGATGACGGCTTAAATTTTGCGAATCTCTTTAGGGCTTCTTCAAACAACGGAGCTGACTTTTTCTTGCCACCTCCATAAGCCTCTGGTGTAAAGTAGATACCCTGGGCTTCTAATAATTTGGCTCTGGGGTTTTCAGGGTTTATTTTATTGGCATTCTGCAAGCTCATGCTTACCGTAGTGCCATATTTTTGCCAGCGGTCTTGCGGGGCTACTGCCATTCTTGCATTGGCTATGTAGGCTTTCAGTACCTCTATTTCATCACTACCCGGTTGCAGTTTTTCGGCATGGGCCAGAAACTTATCGGCTTTGTCAAGCAGCAAATCTTTTTTGTCGGCCTCCGGCTCTGCAAAGCTCAGGTTGGCGAGGCCATAAGCTGCCCAGTAGCCTGGTAGCCATTCGTTAGGTTCGGCAGTTGCAATACGTTCCAGCTGGCTTACGCCCTGCCTGGTATTTTCAGTGTTTTCAAACTCGCTTAACAGGCCGATGGCGGTTTCCATTGCCGATACGTACTCGGCCTTCTGCGCAAAAGACTGAACGAAAATTAAAGATAAAAAGCTGATAGTTAAAATAATTCGTTTCATTTTTACTATGTTTAAATGATACATAATTGTTTGCTTCGGGTTGATGCTTCAAAATTAGAAACTACGAGAGCGACACCACAGGGCTTTCTGACGAAACCCACCTTTGTGGGCGTGAAATTGGTTTTTGCAGGTGTAAATACTTTACTATTTTTGACAGACAATCTTATAAACTGATAGTGATGAACCGAATAGACCGGCTGATGGCCATTGTAACCACTTTGCAGTCAAAGAAATATGTAAGTGCCGAAAGCATTGCCGAAAAGTATGAAATCAGTGTCCGTACTGTCTATCGCGACATCAAGGCACTGGGTGAACTGGGTATTCCGGTTGGGTTTGAAAACCAGAAAGGGTATTTTGTAGTACCGGGGTATTTTCTGCCACCGGTGGCATTCAGCATTGAAGAAGCCAACGCATTGCTGCTCATGGAAAGCGTTACAATAGGGTTTGCCGATAAGTCTATCAGGAAACACTACTCGTCAGCCCTAAGCAAAGTGAAGGCAGTTTTACGTACCAGCCAGAAAGAAAAGATAGATATGCTGACAGACAATATAAGATTGCAGATACCTCAGCGACTCAACAATGATTTTGAGTACCTGAGTAGTATTCAGAATGCCATAATAGCCAGAAATATTCTTGAAATAACCTACGTCAATAATAAGGAAGAATCAAGCAAAAGGCAGGTAGAAGCCATAGGCCTTGTTTTTTATGCTTTTAGCTGGCACATGATAGCCTGGTGCCATCTGAGAGAAGAATACCGCGATTTTAAGGTTTCACGCATTTGTTCTATTCAGGATACCGGTTTCCCTTACAGAAAGAAAAACCACATTACGCTGAACGATTATCAGCTGCCGGTTGAATTTTGAAAAATTTTTAGAAAATTTCAAAAACAGACTGACATAGGGTTGTCAGTGAGGCCCGTTTTCTTTGCATTATCATTCATTTAAACGCAAAAAAAACTATGTCTTTCTTACAGGAATTTTCAAACGAATTTGAGCAGGAAGCCCAAACTACCCGTAAAATGTTATCTATTGTGCCTGACGACAAGTATGATTGGAGACCGCACGAAAAAAGCATGAGCATCAGGCAACTGGCTACCCACATAGGCGAACTGCCCTCATGGATAAAAATGACCATGACAACCGATGAACTGAATTTTGCGAACAACCCTTACAACCCGGTACAGGTTAACAATACATCAGATTTAATGACCTATTTTGAAAATAACCTGAGAGAGGGGCGCGAGTACCTGAAAGAAGAATATGAAGGCCAGATTGACAAAAACTGGACGCTTCGTAGTGGTGAAACCGTTTACAGTGTGAGACCTAAAAAAGATGTGCTGCGTATGTGTCTGAGCCAGACAATTCATCACCGTGCACAGCTAGGGGTGTTCTTACGCCTGCTCAATATTCCTATACCGGGGAGCTATGGCCCAAGTGCCGATGAGGGTTTCTTATAAAATGACACTGCAACATGGAAAAACTCGATTTAAGTAAAGCTTACAAAGCTTACTATACAGCTACAACAAAGCCAAGGCTGGTAAATATTGAAGCAGCCAGATTTTTGTCTGTCTTGGGCAAGGGAGACCCTTCTCAGCCTGACTATGGAACCGCTTTACAGGCTTTGTATGCTACCGCTTATGCCCTTAAGTTCTTGTATAAGGCTAAGCAAAAAGATTTTGTAGTGGCTAAACTGGAGGGCCTCTGGTGGTTTGATGAGACCACCAATAGCAGGGTTTCTATGACCGAAGCCCCACAAAAAATACCCCGTAGTGAATGGCAGTATAGAATGCTGATTCGCCTGCCGGCGTTTGTAGCCGCAGAAGATATTAAAATCACTGCTGAAAATGTAGCCTATAAAAAACAGATTGCCCGGGCTGCCAGTGTTGAATTGTTTGAGATGGAAGAGGGGCTTTGCGTACAGATGCTGCACATAGGGCCTTTTGATAAAGAGCCTGAGAGCCTCTTGCAGATTCAGGCGTTTTCAGAGGCCAGGCAGCTGCAAAGAAATGGTTTGCACCATGAGATTTATTTGTCTGACTTCAACAAAACAGCTCCTGAAAAGCTGAAAACTATTTTAAGAGAACCCGTAAAAAAGATTTAATTATAAAAACCAGCTTGAAACTATGCCAAAAGAAATAAAAAAAACCATTTTAATTAAAGCTCCGGCAGCAGCTGTGTGGGATACGCTCACTAACCCTGAGAAAATAAAGCTGTATTTGTTTGGCACCGAAACCAGAACCGACTGGCAGGTGGGCAGCCCGATAGTTTTTTCGGGCCAGTGGGAAGGAAAACCCTATGAAGACAAAGGAACCATACTGGCTATTGAACACGGGAAATCGGTTACGTATAATTATTGGAGTAATATGAGTGGGTCAGACGATATTCCTGCAAATTATGCAAATATAACCTACACATTAGAAGAGAAGCCCGGAGAAACCCTGCTTACCGTAGCACAGGATGGTTTAAAAGATGAAGCCGCCGCCGAGCGTTCTGAAAATGACTGGGGCTATGTACTGGATGAATTAAGAAAAGTGGCAGAGCAGGGTTAATGATACAGGAGGTTGCCTGTAAAATGCAGCCTCCTGTATAGTTATTTATCTGGTCTCTACTACGAAGGTCTTCAGAACGCTGTAACCTTTGGTATTACCTAATTCGTTGCCAAACTCAATAGAAGACAGGTAACTGTCTTTTGAAACGATACCTTTGCTTACCAGATAGGCTATCAGCTCGTCAACATCTACTTTGCCGGCTTGCCTTTTATCTGTTCTTGCAAAGGCAACGTAGGTCCAGTTAGAGCCTGCTGGCTCCCAGGTGGGCTCGCCCATGTAAAACTTATAACTACCGTTGGTAGTATTTACGGTTTCCTTAAAGGTGCCAAATGGCTCAAGGTTCTGGTAATCTTCCCAAATCATAAACTCAAACTGAACATTGCCTGGTGTGGCTACCTTTGCCGAGCTAATCCAGTTATCAAATGCCAGATTATAACTTCCACGCTCAATGTGCATTTCAATGTCATAGTTCACTTTTAGCTTGCCCAACTCACCGATTTTCTTCGGCAATTGTGCGGTAGTGGTGTTCGGATACCACGGTTTTTGGCCGTAAATAACTTCAGGATAGGCGTTAATATTGGTAGCAGAAGTTGGGAAGTCCCACGACCAACCCAAAAGGAATCGTGAATCAGCATTATAATTATAAACACACAATGAATAAGAACCCGCAGTTAACCCTGTAACATTCCAGAGGTTATTTTCAACCATAAATTCGCCCGTCTGAAAAGTTTTAAAAGCCTCGCAACTTTTAATGGTTGACTGGGCAATTAATAGCTTACCCTCTTCGTCTCTGAAACTATTCAGTGTATAATTGTTTTTAACCTTGCCATCTTCAGCAGTAATGCTAACGGTTAGCGATTTATCAACGCCTACTTCCTGGCCAACGTTGATGTTGGCAGTTGCGTTAGCAGATGCCTTAAATGATTTGATGCTGATAGTGCCATCGGCATTGTAAGGCAATTCTTTCTTTAATACAATGTTAGCATTGCTTACTGTTCCGGTATAGTCGGCGCCTTTATAAGCAAACACAATTTCTGTCAGTGCCGCTTCTGTTGATGCGGCAGCTATCTGCCAGTTAATTTTGTAGGTCTGCTTGGTTACCCCATCTTCTGCCGTTACAAGAATGTCGGTTTGGGCGGTTGTCAGTTTGTCTCCAGCCTTGATGTTTACAGTGGCTCCGTTCGAAACGGTGATGGTTTTTACGGACACTTCTTTAGCACTGTAAGGAATGGCCTTTTCCAGGCTAATGTTATTTCCGGTAATGGTGGTGGCATAAACTGTTCCGGCGGTTTCAAATTCCAGCTTAGCTATTTTGGCTTCGCTGGACTTGGCTGCAGGTTGTTCGCTGGTACAAGAAATAACGGCGGTAAGTAGCAATAGCAGATAGCAAAAAAGATAGTTCTGTTTCATGTTTGGTGGTTCAAGTTAATTGTTCTTTGGTTCAAATTTTGGACATTCAAAGATAAATTAACTTTCTGTGTGGGCAAGTGCGCTGTTAACGAAGAGCGGGTTATTTGAGAGAAAATCCGCCTTTAATCAATATATGTAGTTTTTTTTACGGTCATAGTGCTTTTACCTTATGGGTTTTTTCTGGCGTGCGTTTCCAACTTTTACAAGTTATCCAGATCTGCCTCTTTAGGTTTACTCATTTGTTTTGATAGATTGATGGAAACCCCGACAAAGAAGGTCCGGTACATGGGGGGTATTACTTCAAAGCGTTGCTTGCCATCAGCAGAATAACGATACCCGAATACATTTTTACGGGCAAACAGATTGTCTAAAGTAGCATAAAATACCATAAAGGTACCCTTGACGGTGCGTATGTGGCTGGCAGATAGACTTACGTTTTCATAAGGTCTGGTGTACTGAGGCGCAAACGAAGTAGTAGCGAAATCATAATTGGGCCTGCCGCTTGTATGGGTAAAGGTTACACCTGCGTTAGTACTTATTTTCTCAAAAAACTGCTTGTAAACTACACTAACATTATGTTTTGAAGCAAAAGTAGGCATAGTTTCTTTCTGGTAGTTTCTGAATAATCGCTCGGTATCCAGAAAAGAATAGGTCAGCCAGAACTCACCGCTTTTTATGCTTTTCTTGTCTCTGTAAAATACATCAATGCCTTGTGCAAAGCCTTTGCCTTTGTTGTCAGTCGGCCCGGTTGGGAAACGGTACGGGTTCGGGTCATAATAGCTGGTATGCTCTAATACCAGGTTTTTGTAGTCTTTCCTGAAGGCTTCCATTCTGAAAGTTCGGTCATTTTTAATAATCTGGTAATTCAAAATCAGGTGGTTTGCTAATTCATAATCCAGATTACGGTTCAGGTACAAATAGTTTTTCTCTGGTGTTTGGTAGAATTGCCCTGCCGCCAGCGATACCTGGCTGTACTGCCCGGTTTTATAGGCCAATGAAACCCGCGGAGCAATATTTGCCTTGTCAATCGCACTGGTATATTCGGCTCTCATGCCAATTCTTCCGGCCAGTTTTGGGGTAATGTATAATTCTGTTTCTGTAAACGCCGCGCTGTAATTATCCTGCAAACTGAAATCATACTGATTATAGATATTGCCTGTTTTAATGGCATGAAACTCGGCTCCAAATAAAACCGAGCTGGCGTTGTTTTTACCAAATAGCCGGGTTAATACCGTTCGTATTTGTGTGCGTTCGTCCAGGCGGTCGCCGGCATCATTACCAATATTTATCTTATCTGTATTGCGGCTATAAGATAAGCCTGTTAGTAATATCCATTGGCCTTCATCAAAGTTAACCTGGTAGGTACCATTGGTAAATATGTTTTTGTTCTTCAGATTGAATTTATAAAATGAGTCTGTAGATTGATAAGTGGGGAATGAGACGATTGACTGATTTTCAGTGTAGCTTCCGTAAATTTTCAGGGTGCTGTTTTTAGTAAGATTTTCATTAATGGTCAATGAGGTATTGAGGCCCTGCGGTACTTTATCAAACGCAATGTTTGATTTCATCAGGTTAAAAAACGGGGTAAGGTTGGTGTAGTAAAGTGAGCCGGAAATGCTCCCCTTGTGCGTATAAGTAGCGCCCAGGCCAGCCATATTGGCGTTGATGTTCCAGCCGCTGGCATCATCGGTTTTGTCGCGGGTTTGCAGCAGTAATACTGACGAAAGAGCCTGCCCGTATTGTGCAGAGTATCCGCCTGTACTAAAGGCGGTACCTTTAAACATAAAAGGTGTAAAACGCCCGCGTTGAGGCACATCAGGCGTACTGCTGAAAAACGGATTCTGAACTATCATACCATCAATAACGGTTTTGGTTTCGTTGGCTGAGCCGCCTCTTACAAACAGTCCTTCCTGCTCGCCAACTCTTTGAGTACCGGGTAAAAGCTGCATAACCGCTGTTATATCAGCGCCGCCTCCGGCAGTGGTTACAATATCTAAAGGTTTCAGCATTACCATTTTTTTACTGTCTGATGCCTCAAAAGTTCCGGCTGTAATAGTTACCATATTCAGGACATTCATCGACTCCTGCATTCTGATATTGATTTCGGTTGTGCCGCCGGCTAGCTTCATTTTTTGCTCATAATTATCATATCCCACAAAACTGGCTACTAATGTGGCTGTATCTTTTTTACTGGTTCTGAATAAAAAGCCTCCTTCGGCATCGCTGATGGCGCCATCATAGCTGCCTTTAATATAGATGTTGGCACCCGGAATGGCCTCTCCGTTTTTATTGGTTACTTTGCCTTTAATGTTGGTCTGCCCTTTTAGAATGGGTACAAGAAACAGATAAAACAGAATATAAGGTATAAGCTTTGTCATAAGTATGCTGGTTTAAATGATGATGCAAACCTATCGGAATCGGGTTTTGCAGGGTAGGGATTTCTGACAAAAGCTGATTTTTCAAGAGTAAATTCTGATTTTTAAAGGATAGATGCGTGCGTGAAAAAGCAGGATATTGGCTTAACTGCCAATAGGAATGAATGACTTTGAGTTGCCGGGTTCCGTTTATCCTTTAATCGCACCGTTTATCATAATAATTGCAATAGCAAGGTACTATGTATAGCAATGTATCTAGCATTGCATTATATTTGTTTATCGAAACGATTTCAAACCGTTTTAGTACCAAATAATTATGAAAAAGCTATGTAACTTATTTTTGATTTCTGCTCTGGGGCTTGTGTTCTTTTCGTCTTGTGAAAACAAAGGGGATATTTCTATTTCGCATAGCGAAACTCATGATTTGTATAAATTTACTGCCAGGTATCCCGAAAGGTTTACTAAAGAAGTGCAGCAGTATCTGGATGAGGAACTTGAAAACGAAAGCGATTTTTCTTTTGAAAATGCACGTTTGGATGCCGATATGGTGCTTGATAATAAGATGGCATTTTATATCAGGATGTATCCGGGTAGTTTGAAGATTGAGATGGATAAAACCAAAAACTCGTACGAAAACTATGCCCGCATGAAAAAAATGGGCGAGGGGCTGGGCAAGATTTTAAAGGATGAAAACCAGTGAATTTAATCAGCCTGCACCTTTAACATTTGTTTTAAGATGCAGGCTGATTAAGCGAAGTAATTAATTATGAAGCTGGTTATTGGCCTTTTATTTGAAATGCAGCGAGCCAAAATACTCAGGTCTATGAAAAGCCGGAGTTTTACCGCTCATGGTTGGGCTCCAGCATAAGAAATCACATTCTTTGGGGTTACATTTCCAGTCGCCTTTCTTGTGCGATTGCGTTGATACAATTCTATAAAAGTTGGCTCTGTAATCTTTCGTATTTCCTGCGCCAATCAGGCTCAGAGGTATTTGTAAAGTGCCACTCCAGGTATCGTCTTGCGTTTTTACACTGTGTTTGATACCGGCCTTTGCATAGTCTATCATTTCGGCCGAATTTCCTCCGCCATGTCCTTTGGTAGGGTTATGTATCTTCCCAATCCACAATACATTATTGGGGTTTATTTCCAGTTCCAGATATCGCTCAGGCACTTCGGTTCCTTCAGCTATAAAGACCTCAAACACCTCCTGATTATACATTTCTGTGTTATGTGCCTGATAAGTGTTTTCTTTCCAGTAGGGGTTCTGGTGGCACTCAAAGGCAACATAAAGGTATTGGTCGTCATATTTCAGCTTTACCAGTGTTTCCTGCGTTGCGGTTTGGCCGGTGGTTGAATGCCTGAAATACTTGCTGTCGAGGTCTTTCCACTCGTTTTTTGATAAAGAAATGCTATAATCAGGGGTTGACATAATCATTAACAGAATAAATGAGTACAGAATATGAAACATGGTATAGGCAGAAGTGAGGTGGGTAAATAAAAACGTCAGAATCTTTTGGATTCTGACGAATATAGAAATCAGGATTCAGGTCAGGCGATTATCATATTATGATACACATTTTGCACGTCGTCATCTTCTTCCAGTTTTTCTATCAGTTTTTCAACGTCGGCGGCCTGCTCTTCCGAAATGGTTTTCATATCGGTCGGAATCCGCTCAAAATCGGCCTGTAGTAATTCAAAGCCTTTCTCTTCCAGAAATTTCTGAATAGCGCCAAAGGCGGTAAACTCGCCGTAAATATTAATTTGATTGCTTTCTTCATCAAGAAATACCTCTTCTGCGCCGAAATCGATTAATTCAAACTCCAGTTCTTCCACATCGATTTTGTCGTTCTTGGCAATCTTAAAGACCGACTTCCTGTCGAAAATGAAATCCAACATTCCAGATGTACCCAGGCTGCCACCACATTTGCTGAAATAACTGCGCACATTGGCTACCGAGCGGTTGGTGTTGTCGGTGGTACACTCAACCAGTATGGCAATGCCATGTTGGGCGTATCCTTCATAAACCATTTCTTTGTAGTCTTCCTGCTCTTTAGAAGACGCCCGCTTAATGGCATTTTCTACGTTGGCCTTTGGCATATTGGCAGCCTTGGCATTTTGTATGATGGCTCTCAGGCGCGAGTTGCTGTTAGGGTCCGGGCCGCCAGATTTTACGGCAATGGCAATATCTTTACCAATACGGGTAAATGTTTTGGCCATTTGCCCCCAACGCTTCATTTTACGAGCTTTTCTGAATTCAAACGCTCTTCCCATAATATATCAAGTAAATGCTAATTTTTAATAATATTCCGGCCACGGTCTTTTTTGATGACAGTGCCGGTAGTTCAGAGCGCGAAATTAGAAAAATTTACTTTAATAATCCACTTATTTTGTTCGGTATGGTAAATGTTTGGCTACCTGTGCAATCAACTGGCTGGTCAGGTGGTGGGGGGTATCCATGCGGTTGTTTGGGCGCTGTTTCATATTGGTTTTCCACAGTAGCTCTCCGGTCGCTGCATCATACAGATTCACATTGGCCTCAACACCATCATTACCCATATAAGAGGGCATCATAGAGTACCGGTTCTGGCGGCTGATAACTACCTGCAACTGACCCCAGATTACAGCGTCTACCCCTAATATACGTGCCAGCTGAGCTTTGTCATGCTTGCCTATGTCTTCCAGCCTGATACCACTGCTTGCCAGTATGCTGTTGGTTTTGGTGAAATCCTGAAACGCCAGTTCGTATCGTCCTTTTTCTACCTGTTTGGCGGCGTAGGCAAATAGTTCTTTCTGGGTATCAAGGCTTGCTTCACGTTCCTGCTGGCTGAAAAATCTTTGCGTGCGGGTATCAGGATTCCGGTTTACCGGGTTTTCAAACTGCACATCAAATGGTAATATGGCTATGCGTTGGTGGGTAGCTTTTGCTTTAGAAAAATTATCTGAAAGAAAATCTCTTTGAGCAGAACAGCCCGACAACAATATTCCCAGAATTAGGAGGGTAACTAAATTTTTATTTATGTGTCTGGTTCTCATTTTATTATTGATTTAACAAGTATTTAACGAAATTTGACAAATTTTCTTTTGTGTTGTTTCACGATTTTTTAAATCGTAGGGTTATCTTTAGAATTCTTTCTTTTTGAAAAGATTAACCGTTTAACCGTCTTTTAATTTCACGCCTACAAGCAGCTATTTTTCATGAGGCATTTTGCAATTGGTATCATCCTGCGTATTAGTGTTTTAAGTGTAACACTTCTGGCTATGGTTTATTATTTTTTACAGAACCAGTGGTCGGCAGTGGGCTTGTTTGGTATTTTGTCGGCACTCGTCTTTTTCTGGATTTTCACTTATACAACTTCTATTAACCGGAAGCTGGCTCGTTTTTTTGAGTCTGTGCGGTATTCTGACTTTGCCGTTAAGTTTCGGTCTGATAACAAACTGGGCCGAAGTTTTGAAGAGGTAAACCAGCAATTCAATGGAGTTCTGGAGGCCTTCCGCCAGGCACGCGCCGAAAAAGAAGCTAACCTGCACTACATTAACACTATTGTTCAGCACGTAAATGTAGGGCTTTTATCTTACGATTCGTCTGGCAACATTGAGCTTATAAACAATGCCGCCTTTCGTATTTTAAATATTTATCGTTTGCGCAATATCAGCGAGCTTTCTAAAACCGCCCATGCTGAATTGTTTGACATCCTGAACAATATCTCTTCTGGCAGTAAGGCACTGTATCAGACAGCCAACGAAAAACAGATATCTATCAACGCTGCCACCGTGAGCCTCAGGGGGCGTGTCATTAAACTAATTTCGTTGCAGAACATTCAGTCTGAGCTGCAACAGAAAGAACTGGAAGCCTGGCAGAACCTGACCAAAGTGTTGCGCCATGAGATTATGAACTCTGTAACGCCGATAGTATCACTAGCCAGCACCATGCGTGAAATTATTGAGCTTGATTTAAGCAAGGAAGAGGGTATTCAGGAAACTGTTAACGACCTGAAAGAAGCCTTGTTTACGATAGAAAACCGTAGCAAGGGTATTATGAACTTTGTAAATGCCTACCGCGAGTTTACCAGCATACCCAAACCGAAGTTTGAAGAAACCACCTCTAAAGAGTTAATAGCTCAGGTGCTAAACCTGGTTCAGCCGCAATTGAAAGAGAAACAGATTGAGTTAAAAACAGACTTTAAAGAGAGCTTTGATTTAATGGCCGACACCGAGCTGATAGCAATGGTGCTGATAAACATTATAAAAAATGCAGTTGAAGCTACGGAGTCTCGTTTGAATCCTCAGGTAAGAATCAGAACCTTTGAAATTGATGAACAGAAAATAGTTGAAATTGGCGATAACGGCAGCGGCATAGAACCCGAGGCACTGGAGAAGATATTCATTCCGTTCTACACTACTAAAAAGACCGGTTCCGGCATTGGTCTGAGCCTTTCACGGCAGATTATGCAAATGCATGGCGGTAACCTGAAAGTATTTTCTAAAGTTGGCGAAGGCACCCGGTTCCAGATTATTTTCTAGAAGCAAAAAAAAGCCCGGAGTTTTGATTCCGGGCCTTTAAACTTAGTATTTCTGGGCTAATTATGCTTCAGTTTCGTCACCGGCTACTGCTGTTGGAGTTTCCTCAACTGCTGCTGGTGTTTCGTCTACTGCACGTTTAGCTTCTTCTTCTTCTTGCAGAGCGGCGTTATCTTTATCCATTTTACGCTCCATGATACCTTCTTCAATAGCCTTACCTAAAGCAAGAGTTACCAAAGCTACTGATTTGTAGGCATCATCATTGGCTGGGATAGGATACTCAACCGACTCAGGGTTTGAGTTAGTATCGCACATGGCAATTACAGGTATACCCAAACGGTGCGCTTCAGCTACGGCCAGGTGTTCACGTTTTACGTCAACAACAAACAAAGCAGCCGGAAGTCTTGATAAATCAGCTACACCACCCAATAATCTTTCCAATTTGATACGCTCGCGGTCTAGCATTAGGCGCTCACGTTTAGCAAGGTTGCTCGCTGTTGCTTCGTCTTTCAACATACGCTCAACGTTTTGCAATTTTTTCAAGGATTTCTTGATAGTAGCAAAGTTTGTTAGCATACCACCTAACCAACGCTCAGTAACGTAAGGCATTTTCAAGCGTTTTGCTTCTTCTGCCACTATTTCCTGTGCTTGTTTTTTGGTTGCAACAAACATGATTTTACGACCAGAACGAACAATACCTTTTACCACTTGTTGTGCGTCTTCTAAACAAGCTAAAGTTTTGTTAAGGTCAATGATATGGATACCGTTTTTCTCCATGAAGATATACGGAGCCATTTTAGGATCCCATTTACGGGTAAGGTGACCAAAGTGTACACCTGCATCCAGAAGGTCTTTGTACTGTAATTGTGCCATTTTTGGTAAAATGATAAAATGTTGAAAAAAATTAAATTACGCAGCACAGCACGTCGGCATCACTGTAAGTGCTGTCTGGACAAAAGAATTTACGAATTACACGCAGCAGGCGAAAATACGACTTCGCAACTGCCGGATGTAATTCGTAAATAATATTAACGTTTTGAGAATTGGAATCTCTTACGAGCTTTACGGCGACCGTATTTTTTACGTTCAACCATACGAGAGTCACGAGTTAAGAAGCCTTCTTTTTTCAATGCCGGACGGTTCTCTGTGTTAGCTTCACACAATGCGCGGGCAATTGCCATACGCACTGCTTCTGCCTGACCAGCAATACCACCACCTTGTACATTTACTTTAAGATCATACTGACCAGTTGCATTTACGGCAGTAAATGGTTGGTTCAATACAATTTGAAGAATTTCAGAAGGGAAGTACTCCTTTAATTCACGACCATTCACAGTAACTGCTCCATTACCCTGTTTCATGTAGATACGGGCAACGGCTGTTTTTCTTCTACCTACTGCGTTGATAACTTGCATTATTATATAGGATTTTGAAAATTTTCTAAAAAATATAAATTATTACCCGTTGATATTACAGCTCAATTGTTTTTGGCGTTTGCGCTGCATGTGGGTGATTTGGTCCTTCATAAACATACAGATTTGTATATAGACGACGTCCCAAACGACCTTTTGGAAGCATACCTTTTACAGCATACTCAACTACACGACGACCGTCTTTTGCCATTAACTCACGAGGAGTAGCAAAACGTTGACCACCCGGATGGCCCGTATGACGAACGTAAACTTTATCGGTCATTTTCTTTCCTGTCAGGCGGATTTTCTCGGCATTGATAACAATTACGTTATCACCGCAATCTACATGCGGAGTATAGTTGGTTTTATGCTTGCCACGAATGATGTTAGCAATCTGGCTGCACAAACGACCCAATACTTTGTCGGTTGCATCTACAACCACCCATTCTTTATTAGCGGTTTCGTTATTTGCCGAAATCGTCTTGTAACTTAGATATTTCACTATTTTTAAATGTTAAATGTGTTTGAAAAAAGCTGTTGCCATTCGTTATTCAGTATTTGCCCCCAAAAGCTTATACTAATAACTGTGGCTTTTTTTCGACAATTTTTAAGGTGTTGAAACAACACATAGCAACTCCGGAATCAGTCACTTCTCAAAATTGAATGTCCCCTTGAACTAACGGGCTGCGTCTCAAGGGAGTATTTTGGGGCTGCAAAATTAGAGATTTCCTGAAATAAAAGCAATTGTTTCTCTTTTTTTTATGCTAAATCATTGAAAATTAGTTCGTTTGGTCTTTACAGCCTAATTTTGCACTATGCCGGCAGCCATCAACTTTTTGATGAAGGCATAAAATATACCATTGCGGTGTACATACTTTAGTGGTTTTATTTGAAAGAGCCAAAAAAGAAAAGTAAATACCTTAAAAAGTACCTGTGCGATAGCGTGAGTAGTTAAAATATTTAAAAAGTATCTGAAGGGTAACAGAACCTTACCCGGCAAATTAAAAATGACATTAAAAACATATTTTCTGCAGGTAAAAGAAGTTGTAACAGAAACCCCGGACAGCGTTACTATTTATTTCTGGCATCCATTAAGCGAGCAGATTAAATATAAAGCAGGGCAGTTTATTACAGTAATTGTGCCCTTAGACGGTAAAAAAGTACGTCGCAGTTATTCCATGTCTACCTCGCCTCATACTGATACCTCTATTGGTATAACAGTAAAAAGAGTAAAAGGCGGGTTGGTTTCCAACTACCTGAACGATAAAGTTAAAGTAGGAGACTTTATTGAGATTGTAGAACCAATGGGTAATTTTTATGTAGAACCTGACGCCGGGCATAGCCGCCATCTGGTTCTTTTTGCGGCAGGCAGTGGTATTACGCCGCTGATAGCCATTGCAAAATCTGTTCTTAAAGTAGAAACAGGGTCAAGAATAACCCTTGTATATGGTAATCGCAGCGAGGGTAGCATTATTTTTAAGGATAAAATTGAAGAAATGGAGCGTACCTATCGCGAGCGACTAAAGGTGCATCATATTTTGTCACGCCCTTCAGATTATTGGGTGGGGCAGGTAGGGCGCATCAGCCAGGGCATCGGTATCCGTTTCATGAAAGACTCGTTCACCGATTTTACCAAAGACGAATTTTTTCTCTGCGGCCCTGCCGGTATGATGGAAGACATCATCAAAGGCCTTAATATATATGATGTAAACAAGAGCAGGATTCACCGCGAGAATTTTCATGCACCTATGCTTGATGAATTGTTTGTAGAAGAGAACGAAGACTCCCTAAAACCCCAGCTGATTAAAGTTATCTATGAAGGAGAGGAGCATGAATTTGAAGTGAAACCACACCAGAGCATTCTGGAAGCCGCGCTTGACATTGATATTGACCTGCCTTACTCTTGCCAGGCTGGTATGTGTACAGCCTGCATGGGGAAGTGCGTTTCAGGTAAAGTAAAAATGGACGAAGAAGAAGGCCTTACCGATAAAGAGATTCAGCAGGGCTACATTCTTACCTGTGTGGCACACCCGCTTACGCCGGGAGTAGTGGTTGAAATTGATTAAAAATAAATTAAAATAGGTCTATACGAATTGAGCAAATTAAAATGAAGGCCTAACTTTACTTGAAGAAAAAAGCTTCTGGCTGGTGTTAATAATTTAAATGGGAGGATTTTTTAGTGAGGAAGATAATAATTGCGGGGGCTTTTGTTCTGACTTTGTTTACTGTAATCAGTTCTTTTACGCGGTCCCCTGACAAATCTAAAGACTATCTGCAAATGCAAGGAAAGTGGGCCGACAGCCTGCTGGCCTCAATGACGCTGGACGAAAAAGTAGGGCAATTGTTTATGATGGCCACCTACTCTAACCGCACCGAAAAATATTATCAGCAGGTTGAAAACAACATTGCTGCATACCATATTGGCGGTCTTATTTTTTTTCAGGGAGGGCCTCACCGCCAGGCCAGATTAACCAATCGTTATCAGCAACTTTCACGCATTCCGCTCATGATTGGCATAGATGCCGAATGGGGTCTGGGTATGCGTTTAGACAGCGTTATTGATTTCCCAAAACAGATTACCCTGGGGGCCATTCAGGACAACGCCTATATTGAGCGATTCGGACAGGAAGTAGGCCGGCAATGCCAAAGACTGGGTATTCATATCAATTTTGCACCCTCTATTGATGTTAACACCAATCCAGATAACCCTGTAATCAATTATCGTTCATTCGGGGAGTCGCAGATAAATGTAGCAGAAAAAGGGCTGGCTTATGTGCGGGGCATGAAACGCTATCATGTAATGGGCAGTGCCAAGCATTTTCCTGGTCACGGTGATACCGACCAGGATTCGCACCACACACTGCCGGTAGTAACGCACTCAATGAAAAGACTCAATGAGGTTGAGCTTTATCCTTTCAGACGCCTGATTGCCGATAGTATCGGTACCGTCATGACAGGCCATTTGTTGGTGCCTGCTCTGGAAACAAGAGGGAATACACCTACGTCTATATCTGAGCGGATAGTTACCGAAATCATTAAAAACCAGATGGGTTTCAGAGGACTTACGGTTACTGATGCCCTCAATATGAGGGGCATTACGCAAGGCTTGCAACCCGGCGAGCCTGAGTTTCTGGCATTTATGGCAGGTAATGATATTTTACTGCAAACAGGCAATTTACCTGCCGCATTTAACCGCATAAAAAAGGCGGTGGAAACCGGCCAGATACCAACAGATGTGCTGGATGCCCGTGTGAGAAAAATTCTGATGGCTAAGTATTGGGCCGGGCTTGGCAATTATAAGCCTGTTGATATGGCTGAGTTGGGTGCTGACCTGAACGGAAGAAAATCGCTGGAATTGAAAGCCGCTCTTTTTGAACAGGCAGTAACTGTTGCCCGAAACCAGGATAATCTTATTCCTTTCAATCATCTTGATACCCTCACTTTTGCTTCTGTTGCCATCAGTGCCGACTACGACAATGAATTTCAGAAAACGCTCAGTCAATATGCCAATTTTAAAAATTTTGTGGTGCCATTTAAGCCCGGTTCTGAAAAAGACATTGCCTGGGTATTAGACGAGGCCTCAAAATACAAAGTTGTGGTGGTTAGCGTGCACGGTATGAATAGCCGTGGAGACAGAAACTATGGCGTAACTCCGGCTACGCTGGATTTTATTCATCAGCTTGGTAAAAGAAGCCACGTGGTGGTATGTGCTTTTGGTAACCCTTACGGTTTAAGATTATACAGCCACACCCGGAATCTGATATGTGGTTATGAAGACGATCCTGCCTCTCACCGGGTGGTGCCACAGCTATTGTTCGGCGCTTTACCGGCCAGAGGAAGGCTGCCGGTTTCAATTGATAACGACCTGAAAGTTGGTGCCGGTATTCAGACCCAAAGGCTTGGTCGCATATCTTTTGGAGATGCTGAAAGTGTGGGCATGAATGGCCGGAAGCTGGACGAAATAGCACAGGTAGTAAAGCAGGGGATAGACAACAGGGCTTTTCCGGGCTGCCAGGTTCTGGTAGCCAGAAAAGGCAAAATAGTATATAACCGGAGCTTCGGAACTTTAAGATACGGTTTATATGAACCGGTAACTAACCAAACCCTGTACGACATCGCCTCTATGACCAAAGTCTCGGCTACATTACAGGCTGTTATGATGCTCAACGAGCGTGGCGCCGTTGATTTGAATGAAAAGCTAAGCACTTATCTGCCAGAGCTGAAAGGCAGCAATAAAGAAAAAATGCTGATTTCAGATATTCTGTTGCATCAGGCCGGGCTGGTTGCATTTATGCCCTTCTGGGAGAAAACCAAAACCGGTAGCACCTTCAAACCTGAATATTACAGTTTCAGCAAAGACAGTCTGCAAATACCTGCCAATTTACAGGTAGCCGGTAATCTGTACATAAAGCCGGCAATTAGAGACTCGGTATGGAAATGGGTCATTGACTCTAAACTCTTGAACACACAAGACCGGCAGGGCGGTTTCCGCTATACTTACAGCGACCTGGGCCTGATTATGATGCAAAAGCTGGTTGAACGGATAACCAACCAACCTTTGGAAGAGTTTCTGGAGCAAAATTTATACGAACCGCTGGGCATGACCTCTACGATGTTTAATCCACTGCTTAAATTCCCGAAGACTATCATTGCGCCTACTGAAAACGAATCAGGTTTCCGGGCTTCACAGATTCAGGGAACCGTGCATGACCCTAATGCCGCACTTTTAGGAGGAGTATCAGGCCATGCAGGGCTATTCAGCAATGCATCTGACCTGGTAAAACTATTTCAGATGAATCTGCAAAACGGGTATTATGGCGGCCGTCAATATCTTTTTCCTGAAACCACACGCCATTTTGCCCGCAACTATACGCAAAAAAGCCACAGGGGATTAGGCTGGGATAAACCCGGCGATTCAGACAGCCCCATTGTAGGCAGTTCGGCTTCGCCTAACAGTTACGGGCATTCCGGTTTTACAGGCACCGTTGTCTGGGTAGACCCAGACCGCGAACTTATCTTCATTTTCCTCTCAAACAGGGTTTACCCCGTTTCTACCAACAACAAAATCAATACCTTAAGAATCAGAAAGCGTATTCATGAGATAATCAATGAATCGCTCGTGCTGCAATAGGCAATTTCTTAACATTTTTCCGATTCAGGTTTTTATTCCCAAAATTCTGCTGTGCTCAGAGGTACTAAAACGATTTACATCAGTATTATTACCGGAATATTGTATTTGTAGTACAGGCCTTTGAAAGAGCAAATATTATCTTTGAAAAATCAAAAAACTTAAACAAATACTATTATTTTTGCCCTGAAGCATTTACCCCGATGCTCCTGAATATATTCAACACTTATAACCTTCAAAATGGAAATTTCTATTCACAACTGGATGCGTGCAGAATCCATCGAGACTACTATTAAACGAATTGCCGCATTAGGATATGACAAACTGGAGATTGCCGGAAGCCCCGAAGCCTACGACACCCGTAAGATAGGTAAGCTTCTTAAAGACCACGGATTGAAATGCTGGGGCTCGGTAACCCTGATGCTGGAAGACAGAAACCTGCTTGCCAAAGACAAATCTCAAAGGGAAAAATCAATTCAATATGTGAAAGACGTAGTGCGGATGGTGAAAGAACTGGAAGGCGAAATGGTGTCTGTAGTACCCGGAACAGTAGGTAAAATTATACCTGACGGCCGACCCGACGAAGAATGGAAATGGGCTGTTGATAGCATGAAAGAGATTTATGAGTACTCTGAAAGCGTGGGTATTACCCTGGGTATAGAACCGATTAACCGCTTTGAGACGTACTTTATTAACCGTGGTGACCAGGCGCTGGCGCTGGCTAAAGAAGTTGGCCCTAATTGCGGCGTTTGTCTGGATACTTTTCACATGAACATAGAAGAAGACAATACCTACGATGCCATCCGCAGGGCAAAAGGCAGGCTGGTGGGTTTCCATGTGGCAGACAGCAACCGTATGGCTCCTGGTATGGGTACCATCAACTGGTCGAAAATTATTGAAACCCTGCGCGAAATAGACTATGACAAGGTATTGTCGGTTGAATTTTGCTCGCCATTAGACCGAACCCCAGCCAACCCTTACCCGAACTCAATTGAGCTGAATCCTGAGGGGTTAAGCCCCGAACAAAAGAAGTTTCTGGAAGACCACGGGAGCTCGTCGGTAACAGAAGATTTCTATACCATGCTTACCCGTCGGTCAATTGATACATTACGGCCACTTATCTGAATTGTGGGGCGAACTTTCAGTTCGCCTGCTAATACTTATATCCTTAATATGCGTGTGCTACCCGCCACCACCAACCTGTTAATCTTAATTTGAATGAAAATTACTAATGTTGAAGCGTTTTGGCTTCGTTGTCCTATCCCTAAAGAGAAACAACACTTTTCAGACTACGGCTTGCTTACAGATTTTGATATGACACTGGTAGTCGTAACTACCGATACCGGCTTACAGGGCTTCGGCGAAGCCAAAGCAGCGGTAGGTTCATCAGGTGTTTGTGCGTCAATCGTCAGTTGTATAGAGAATGAAATTAAACCTTTACTGATAGGTAAGGATGCACACCATATAACCCGTATCTGGGAACATATCTATAACGGCACCCGCGACCACTACGCCTTGAAAAGAGGGCGGAAATTTCCGATATTAGGCCGCAGAGGTTTAACCATATCAGCCATGAGCGGCGTAGACACCGCTTTATGGGATTTGAAAGGTAAGGCACTGGGAGTACCCGTAGTGCAGTTATTGGGTGGTGCCTGCCGCGAAAAAATGCCAGCTTATGCCAGCGGTGGCTGGGCCGGTACCGATAAAATAGGTGAGCAATTGCTGGGTTATGTTTCGAAGGGTTTTCAGGGAGTAAAAATGCGCGTAGGGGTAATGGACGAAACCGTTCAGGAGAGTATCCGCCGTGTGAGAGCTGCCAGAGAAGCATTAGGAGAAAACATTAAACTGATGACCGACGCCCATGGCACGTTCAGTGTGCCAGAAGCCAAGCAGTTTTGCAAAGGTGTGGAAGATTGTAATCTTTATTGGTTTGAAGAACCCATCAGCCCCGATAACAGGCATGGCACTGCAGAGGTAAAAGCCTCAACTTGTATTCCGATTGCAGCCGGTGAGAGCGAATATACCGCTTTTGACGTAAGAGATTTAATAGAAGTGCGCGCACTGGATGTTGTTCAGCCTGACTCTGCCATTATCGGCGGTATTACCGAAGCCATGCGTGTGGCACACCTGGCCCATACTTATCAGCTAGAACTGGCTCCGCATTGCTGGGGTTCGGCGTTCTCGTTTATGGCCGGGGTAAATGTGGCATTTGCTGCGCCTGCGGCTACTATAATAGAGTTTTCTTCAGGCGGAAACCCGATGATGTATGACCTCGTAAATGAGAAAATACAGGCCGTAGATGGCATGATTGAAGTTCCGACAGCTCCGGGGCTGGGATTAACTCCGAACTGGGACTTCGTGAACGAGTTTAAACAGGCAATTTAGTTTTTAATCTGATAACCAATTAGCTCAACTGTATGCCAATGGGCAGGTTGGGGCTAACGTAAATAAACAATATAAAGCTATGGCAAGAGCAGTTAAAATAAACCACGTAACCGTTATAGTAGACAACCTTGAAAAGGCTTGTGAATTTTATGAAAATGAACTGGGGCTTGAACCACTTCCGGCATTTTTGTTTGATTACCCCGCAGCTTTTTTCAAGTTTAACGAAGAGCAGCAATTACATATTTCTGAATGGGAAGATGCCGTTTCTTTCAGAGCGCATATATGCGTGCAGGTAGATGATTTTAATACCATCTTTTTCCGTATGAAAGAGCTGGGCATAATTGATATTACGCCTTGGGGCAAGGTGCGTAAGCTGCCTGATGGCGCCATGCAGATGTTTGTAAGAGACCCCTCAGGTAATCTGGTTGAGATTTCTTCAGCGCCGGGTAGTGATGTAGACCCTCGTATTTTTGAAGACGAGCTTTTTCATGAAGGTATTTATGTTTCAGGCCGTAACGATTTCAGAGGATATAAATCGGCAAATGCTACTTTGTATCACGACAGATAATGAAAAAAAACGTATTGCTTTTAGAAACCGTTGCCGACGAGGCAATGGATTTGCTGAATAGTGCCGCCAGTGCAGGAGAGATTGAGATTTTTACCGTATGGGGAGAAAAAACTCAGACGGAAATTCTTGCTGAAAATTCTATCCACGCCGTCATTACCCGTGGGAAAGGGCAGGGCAATAAACAACTGATGGAGGCCTGCCCGGCGCTGCAGGTAATTGCCCGCTGCGGAGTTGGCCTGGATAACGTAGACGTAAAAGAGGCTTCAGCCCGTGCCATAAAGGTGGTTAATGCGCCGGGGTCAAACTCTAGTACCATTGCAGAACATGCTATTACGCTGATGTTGATGCTTCAACGTAATTTTTACGAATCGGCAAGGCAGGTAAAAGCCGGCAACTGGGAATGGCGCAACCAGTTTGATGGAGACGAACTGCAAGGCAAAACGCTGGGTGTTCTGGGTATGGGTAATATTGGGAAGCGTGTAGCTAAATTAGGCGATGCCTTTCAAATGAATGTGGTTTACTGGGATAAATTTCCGGTGCAGTCAGCCTATCAGGCATTGCCGCTTGAAGAAGTATTGAGCGTCTCAGATATAGTTACCTTACATTTGCCTTTGTTTGAAGATACCAAAAACCTGATTGGCGAAAAGGAACTGTCTTTAATGAAACCTACGGCTATGCTGGTTAATACTGCGCGTGGGGCTTTGGTAGACCAGGCCGCCCTGATTAATGCGCTCAATAGTGGTGCAATTGCTGGTTTTGGCGCCGATGTTTTGGTAACAGAACCCCCGGCGGCAGATGAACCCCTGTTAAGCCATCCGAAAACCATTATTACGGCGCACGTAGGTAGCCTGACAGCAACTACTTACAGAAATATGTGTGTGTCAACCGTTAAAAACGTGCTGGCCATTCTGGCAGGTCATGCCCCACAGCCGGAAAGTATTTTTAACAGAAAAGACCTGAATTTATAGCTGAATTGTATTTCAGTATCATAAGGTAAACCATTGGGCCCCGGTTAGCCTTCCTCTTGTTGAGGGAGCCATCAAAAATCTCATTTGTGCTGTTATGGCGCATTGCTTACCGAGACGATGTAGAGAAGGGGCCGGAATAAACCGACATTCAATCCTAAAAAATAAACTAATGTACACTCAACCAAATGCACTGAAACTCCTTGTGGGTGTTACTGGGGTATTCCTGATGGTGGCTTCTTACTCAAACCTGAAGGAGAATCCGGCTACGGCAGATGAAAACCCTAAAATAGCCAAATTAAAGCTGCAATCGGGCTTTAAGGCAGAACACCTGTACAGCCCTTCAGAAAACGAGCAGGGCTCATGGGTTTCGATGGCCTTTGACGACAAAGGCCGCATGATTACCTCAGACCAGTATGGTATTTTATACCGGCTTACCATTCCTGCCATTGGGCAAGGTACAAAGCCTAAAGTAGAAAAACTGACAGTTCAGGGAGACACCGTCGCTCTGGGAAATGCGCAGGGTTTGTTGTATGCCTTCAATAGTCTGTATGTGATGATGAACAACAGCAGCAACAAGAAGTTTCCGCGTAAAAGTGGCTTATATCGCTTACAGGATACTAACGGAGACGACCAGTTCGACAAGGTAACTTTGCTGAAAGAACTGAAAGGAGATGGCGAGCATGGCCCGCACAGTGTTATATTATCGTTCGATAAAAAATCTTTATACATTGTAGCCGGTAACTATACCGACCCACCGAAGTTTGATTCGTATCGCCTGCCACCCAACTGGAAATACGACAAACTGTTTCCGCACATAAAAGACCCTCGTGGCCATGCCACCGACCGCAAGGAACCGGGCGGTTGGATAGCCAATGTAGACCCGGATGGCAAACATTGGGAATTAGTGAGCGGTGGCTATAGAAATACTTATGATATTGCCTTTAATGAAGTGGGCGATTTATTCGCCTATGATTCGGATATGGAGTGGGACTTCGGCCTGCCATGGTATCGCCCAACCCGTATATGCCATGTAACCAGTGCCAGTGAATATGGCTGGCGAACAGGCTCCGGAACCTGGGAACCGGTATTGCCTGATAACCTTCCGCCTGTTGTTGGTATCGGTCAGGGGTCACCAACCAACCTGCTGCATACCAGAGACGCTAAATTCCCGGCAAAATATAAAAATGTCCTATTGGCGTTCGACTGGAGTTTCGGTATCGTTCATGCTATACATCTAAAACCAAGTGGTTCATCTTATACTGCCGAAAGAGACGAGTTCTTATCTGGTTTACCTCTACCGCTGACCGACGGTGTAATTGGCCCGGATGGCGCCCTTTATTTCCTGACAGGCGGCCGGAGACTTGAATCAGATTTGTATCGTGTCTATTATAATGGCAACGAGGCTGTTGAAACTTCTCTTGCAAGTGTACCTACCAAAGAAAACACACTCAGAAGAGAAATTGAAAGTTTCCATACTGACCCTAATCCGCTGGCTATAGATAAAGCCTGGCCTAACTTAAGCCATCCGGACAGGTTTATCCGTTATGCATCAAGGCTGGCATTAGAGCATCAGCCAGTGGCAGAGTGGCAACAGAAAGCCCTGGCAGAAAAAGACCCCGTTAAGGTAATTAATGCCATGATTGGCCTGGCACGACAGGGGCAGCCGGAATTGAAAGAAAGCATCCTGAAATCGTTGTTAAGTGTAAACTATGTTGCTTTATCAGAATCGCAGAAAATTGATATTCTCCGTGCTTTTGAATTGGTAATTGTACGAATGGGTGAACCCGAGCCAGCCACAAAAACAAGAATGATTGCGTATATGAATCCGCAGTTTCCTTCAACCGGAAACGAGCAGAACAAGTTGCTGAGCAGGATTCTTGTGCATTTAGAGGCGCCGGGAGCAGTTGCCAAATGCGTGGCACTTCTTGACAAGAAAGAAGCAGCCGGCACCATTGCTGGCGGACAAACGGCCACCTCGTCGGCAGATTTAATTATGAGAAACCCACAGTATGGCCTTGATATTGCCAAAATGTTAGAGAAAACACCTCCGGTGCAACAGACCTACATTGCCACGGTGCTTACATCGGCCAAAACAGGTTGGACACCACCGCTGAGAGAAAAATACTTTAAATGGTTGCGCAATGCTCTTAACTATAAGGGTGGTGTAAGCTACATTGGTTTCATAGACAGGATGCGTAAACTGGCTTTGGAGAACGTGCCGAAACAACAGGTAGCGTATTATGAAAAGCTCTCTGGGGCAGACATGCTGTCTAAATCGGGCAATGACCTGGTAATACAAAATTATCCGAAAGGCCCGGGTAAAAACTGGAAACTTGACAACGCCGTAGAAGTGGTAGATAAAGACGCAGGCGCGCGGAATTTCCAGCAGGGTAAAGATATGTATAATGCCATTACCTGTAGCCGCTGCCATAGTATTCAGGGCGAAGGCGGCAACGTTGGTCCTGATTTAACACAGCTGGGTACCCGCTTCTCTACCAAAGATATTCTTGAGGCTATTATAGATCCAAGCAAGGCGGTGTCAGACCAATATGCTGCAACACAGCTGATACTTAAAAACGGTGATTCTGTTGTGGGCCGGCTGGCAAATGAAGATAAAACGTTCTATTACATTTCGCAGAATCCTTATGCGCCAGACGTACTGATGAAAGTAGCCAAAAAAGATGTAGTTTCAAGCAAGTATTCGTCGGTATCGGTCATGCTTCCGGGTCTGATAAACAGTTTGAACGAAGATGAACTGAAAGATCTGATTGCTTATCTGAAATCAGGTGGAAACGAAAATCATGAGGTTTATACTCGTAAGAGCAAAAAATAGTTTTGGAGGTATCCTATAAAATCTGAAATAATGAAAACAGCATTAATCAAGCGAAGTTTTGCCGGAAAACTCCTTATAATTCTGGCGGTGTTCTCAATTATACTGACGGGCCGGGCTTGGGGGCAGAAGAAAGCAAAGCAGCCTGTGAATGTTTTAATTATTGACGGACGGAATAACCACAAAAACTGGCCGCAGACCACCAGCATGATGAAGGGGTATCTGGAAGAAACGGGGCTTTTTAAAGTAGATGTGGCCACCACACCGTCCGAAAAAGGCGATATGAGTACCTTTAAGCCTGATTTTTCAGCGTATCAGGTAGTATTGTCTAATTACAACGGTGATTCATGGTCTGATGCCACCAAAGCAGCTTTTGAAAAGTTTGTAAGTAATGGCGGAGGCTTTGTGGTGGTGCATGCTGCCGACAACGCTTTTCCGGAGTGGGACGCCTACAATAAAATGATAGGCTTGGGCGGCTGGGGTAATCGCACCGAAAAATCTGGCCCTTATGTGTATTATGACCAGGAAAAGCATAACTTCGTACATGATAAAAGTGCCGGCCAGGGGGGGAGTCATGGAGTAGAACACCAGTTTCTGGTAAAAGTACACAATACAAAACACCCGATAACCAAGGGTTTGCCAGAAGCATGGCTGCACGAAAAAGACGAGTTGTATGACAGATTGAGGGGCCCTGCTGAAAACATGGAGGTTTTAGCAACCGCATACAGCGACAAAGAAAAACGAGGCTCGGGCAGAATAGAACCAATGCTTATGACCATCACTTACGGTAAAGGCAGGGTATTTCATACCACTCTGGGGCATGGCAACTATTCTCAGAAATGCAATGGATTTATTACTACCCTTCAGAGAGGTACCGAGTGGGCGGCTACGGGTAAAGTAACACAGGCTGTTCCGAAAGATTTCCCGACGGCTCAAAGTGTAAGTATCAGAGATTAAAAGAACTATTCAATTTAATTTACATAATCAATGGAAGCTAACTCATCTCGTCGTTCGGCCCTGAAAAACATCATAGGCAGTGCGGCAATATTATCGGCACCTATGACCCTTACAGAAGCTTTTGCAGCAAACGAAAAAGTATTGGGCGCCGAACTGAACGGTAAAATTAACCACTCGGTTGCGCGTTGGTGTTATAGCAAAATACCTTTGGAAGACCTATGCCGTGAGGCCGCCAATATGGGTATGAAATCGGTAGAGTTGCAAGGCCCTGATGAATGGCCAACTATCAGGAAATTCGGCCTTACCTGCGCTTTGCCCTGGGGTGCCGGGCTGGGTATTGAGAAAGGGTTTAACGACCCGGCCCTTCATCCTGAACTGATAGCCAGTTTTGAAGGTATTTTTCCGAAACTGAAAGCCGCCGGATACGACAAAGTGATTTGTTTTTCAGGTAACCGCAGAGGTATGTCTGACGAACAAGGATTGGAGAACTGTACCGCAGGTTTGAAAAAACTGATGCCATCGGCCGAGAAATATGGTATTACCATGGTAATGGAGCTCCTAAACAGCAAAGTAAACCATAAAGACTATATGTGCGACCACACCAAATGGGGCGTTGAATTGTGCGATAAGGTGGGCTCAGATAAATTCAAGTTGTTATATGACATCTACCACATGCAGATTATGGAAGGTGACGTAATTGCCACCATCAAAAAGTATCACCCATATTTTGCGCATTATCATACTGGCGGTGTGCCAGGCCGTGCAGAAATTGATGACACGCAGGAGCTGAACTACCCGGCAATTATGAAAGCAATTGTAGATACAGGCTATAAAGGTTTTGTAGGGCAGGAGTTTGTACCAAAACGTGCAGACCAGATTGCTTCTCTCAAGCAAAGTGTGAAAATTTGTGATGTAGCTTAATCAGCTGCTCTAATAGAATGAACTACAAAAGCCGCTGAAAAGCGGCTTTTGTAGTTATCTAAGATTCTGAGACTTCGTGTCTGTTCTGTACTTTGCGGCAAAACAATTGTGCTATTTCTTAAACAACGAATCCACAAACTCCATTTTGTTAAATACCTGGAGGTCGTCCATTTGCTCGCCAACACCAATGTACTTTACAGGAATCTTGAATTCGTCTGAAATACCAATCACTACCCCACCTTTGGCGGTTCCGTCTAACTTTGTGATACTTAATGAATCTATCTCTGTTACTTTCGTAAACTCTCGCGCCTGAATTACAGCGTTCTGGCCGGTGCTGCCGTCCAGCACAAGCATCACTTCATGCGGTGCTTCGGGTAGAAATTTCTGAACCACCCGCTTAATTTTCCCCAGCTCGTTCATTAGGTTTACTTTGGTATGTAAACGCCCTGCCGTATCAATAATAATAATATCGGCATTCATTTCCATTCCCTTTTTCACGGCATCAAACGCTACTGATGATGGGTCGGTATTCATACCATGGTCTATCACAGGCACACCCAAACGTTGCCCCCATAGCTTTAGCTGGTCAACAGCTGCTGCTCTGAAAGTATCCGCAGCACCCAGAACCACTTTTTGGCCTCTTTTCTGAAACTGATAAGCCAGCTTGCCAATGGTGGTGGTTTTACCTACGCCGTTTACACCCACAACCATCAGTACATACGGTTTGGGCAGGTGCTCTGTTTCAAAACTATCTTTTACATCCTGCGAGTTGTTTTCGGCCAATAATGCAGCAGTTTCTTCACGCAGGATTCTGTCTAATTCTTCAACGTTGGTATATTTATCTCTTTCTACTCTGGCTTCAATTCTTCTGATAATCTTCACGGTAGTTTCAACGCCCACATCTGAGCTAATCAGAATCTCTTCCAATTCGTCCAGAATCTCATCATCTACTTTCGACTTACCCACAATGGCACGCGAGAGTTTATCAAAAATGCTTGTTTTTGATTTCTCCAGTCCTTTATCAAGTGTCTGTTTTTTTTCTTTCGAAAAGAAGTCAAATAATCCCATTTAACAACAATAGTATAAAAATGAACAATCGGCTAAGATTGTGTGAATCATGACAAAACTATAACAATTTTGTTATACATTCAGTTTAATTTTCAATATAATCTGACTTTTATTCCTTTACGGAGCCAAAAAATAAACTGGCGATTTCTTCGCCTATACGCTTGGGGCGAAACGTGCCTGCATCAAGCGACACCCATATAGTTCTTGACCGCGCCAGTAGCTCAGGCCCTCTCCATATTTCGCAGTGGCGGTCGCTGGTTACGCCTGTAAAATTATCAACCCAGGTTTTTACTGTCAGCTCATCGCCCAGAAAAGCGGGCTTCAGGTAATCTATTTCATGCCTGCGCACCACCCAGATAATCTGCGCGCTTAAATTTTCTGGCACTGTGGTGTGCCAGTGGTTGCCGGCGGCCTCCTGCACATAGCGCAAATAAACAATGTTGTTCACATGGTTGAGCTCGTCGATGTCACTGGCAATCACCTTAATCGGGAAGAGGTGTTCATTACTTTGCGGGGTTTCCAATTTGTTCAGCTAAAGTGTTAGAAGGTTATTCACAAAACAGAGGCAATATTACCTGCCTTGGTTGCCAAAACAAAAAAGCCCTCTTGAATGCAAGAAGGCTTCAACCAATATTTTTATCGGAATTATGCTTTTAAAGCACTTTGCAATTCTTCCATAGGAACCATTTCTTCCTTGAAAGTATATGCACCGGTTTTTGGAGACTTCACAGCCTTGATAACTTTTGCGAAGTTCTTACCTGCGGTTTTATCACGAAGCGTAGCGACTACTTTCTTTGCCATTTTAGTATCGTTTTATTATGTATTGATTCTCAGGATTCTGATAAAATCTGATGAACCCCTGCAATCAAAAATTATTTAATTTCTTTATGTACTGTATGTTTTTTCAGGAATGGGTTATATTTCTTTAACTCCAAACGACTGGTAGTGTTCTTACGATTTTTGGTAGTTACGTAGCGAGACATACCTGCTACACCGCTTGTTTTTTGCTCAGTGCACTCTAAAATGACTTGTACACGATTGCCTTTCTTCGCCATTGTTTTATGTATTTAATATCTTTGCTAATCTAATTTCGGGCTGCAAAGATACTAAACTCCTGATTATTAACCAAAAATCCTGCAAAAGTTTTTCAAATATTTCTTAGTTTTTTTACTTGTAAACGTAAATTTATACACAAGCACGAGAATTCGTCTATAAAAATTGATAATAATTTGTTTTTATGTAATAGTTTTGAAAAATGGAGATAAAATCAACCTGATAGTTTATGAAAAATACACGCATTAATTTACTGGCCCGCCCGATTGGTAACCCAACTCCTGAATGTTGGGAGATTGAAGACATAGATGTACCCGATTTACAGGATAATGAAGTTCTTGTAAAAGTACAATATCTTTCAATAGACCCAGCCATGCGCGGGTGGATGAACGAGGGGAAGTCTTACGTAAGACCTGTAAATATAGGCGAAGTAATGCGTGCCTTGGGGGCAGGTTTGGTGGTTGATTCAAAGCATCCGGATTTTGCCGCCGGAGACTCCGTAACTGGTATTACAGGTGTGCAGGAATACGCCGTGCTGGATGGTAAGCATCTGGTAAAGGTTGACCCCGCCTTTGTGCCTTTGCCTGCTTATCTGGGTACACTGGGTATGTCGGGTCTTACGGCGTATTTTGGTTTGTTGGAGACCGGCCAGCCCAAACCCGGCGAAACCGTGCTGGTTTCTGGTGCGGCGGGTGCCGTTGGAAGTGTTGTAGGCCAGATAGCAAAAATTAAAGGCTGCCGGGCTGTGGGTATTGCCGGCGGAGAAGAAAAATGCAGATATGTAGTAGAAGAGTTAGGCTTTGATGCCTGTGTGGATTATAAGACCGGAAACCTGAGAAGAAACATGAAAGAGGCTTGCCCGGATGGTGTAGATGTATATTTTGATAACGTTGGAGGCGAAATACTGGACACCGCCCTGACACTGATAAACATGAAAGCCAGAATTGTTATTTGCGGGGCCATATCGCAATACAATGCTATTCAAAAACCCGTAGGGCCAAGTAATTATATGTCGTTATTGGTAAACCGGGCACGTATGGAAGGCATCGTTGTTTTTGATAATGCTGCCAATTATGGCAAAGCTATAAAAGAAATGGCCGGTTGGGTAGCTGAAGGCAAGCTCAATGCCAGGGTTGATATTGCCGAAGGTGGTGTGAAAGCATTTCAGGATACACTCATGAAGTTGTTTAAAGGTGAAAACACAGGCAAGCTGGTTCTGAAAATACTGTAGACCATGCGCCAGGCAGTTTCAGTTAATTCAATAGATTCCATTATTCAGAGCATCGCCTCGCTTCAATCGCGGGGCGATGCATACTTCCCTGAGGGCATTTTCCCTTCTTACCGTCAGAATCCCTACCTGAGATACCGACGGCCCGACAATAATATATTTTACACGGCTACTATTGTATTTGTACTGAATCAGCTGAAGTCTTATCTGAGTGCAGCTAACCAGGCTGTAATTGAGACTATTACCGCAAAAGCAGTCAACAATTATCCGGCTCATCAAAATAAAGACGGGCTGGGTACTTACAATTTCTGGCAAACACCTAAAGACGGCAGACGTTCAGGGCATTTTTCTGGTGGATATGTTTTCCATAGGATGGAGCATTTCAGGATACCTGATGATATTGATGATACCGCGCTGGTGTATCTTACACAACCTGCAAATAAAAAGGAGGCGGGCTGGTTGAAAGAAAAACTACAACAGCATGCCAATTTGTCGCCCGGGCCTGCCAGGGTGCGGCAGATAAAGAATACTTTCAGCCATTATAAACATCTCAGGGGGTACTCAACCTGGTTTGGTAAAAATATGGGTATTGAGTTTGATGCCTGTGCTTTATGCAACCTAATGTATTTGTTTGAAAGGCATAGACTGCCTTACAATGAGTATGATGCAGATACTTACGCTTATCTGAGCGGCATTATAGAACATAACGAATACCTCAAAAAACCGTTTGTGGTAGCACGTAACTATGCAACCGCTCTTTTAATTATTTATCATTATGCGCGTTTGCTGGGAGACTTTGAAGTGCCTCATCTGGAGGCTTACCGAAACAAACTTATAGAAGACACGCTTACGTTGCTTGAAAAACACAAATGGGGCATGAATAGAGTAATTCTACAGACGGCCTTACTCAGGTTGAGCAGAAAGGGGCATTCTGGCTTTAAGAAAGCAATAGAACAGATTTTATCTGAACCCCGGGTTAATACGACCTTTAAGGCTCCGTTTTACTATTTTAGAGCCGCTTTACTGGGGGCTTATGAAAATCCGGTCTTGCGGTTTTTGGCGCCTATGGCCATTACCCACATGCACTGGGAATGCGAAGCGCATGAACTGGTGTTGATTCTTGAAAACCTGATTGAACGTCAGAAATATTAAACGGCCAGAGGCTGCGGAATAATTGGGAAACCATTATCGGGATATGCAAAGACTAAATTCTCATAGAAATGCCTTTTTCGCGCAGATAATGTTTTAATTCAGGAATACCGATTTCTTTGAAGTGGAAAATACTGGCTGCCAGACCTGCGTCTGCTTTACCGTCTGTGAATACCTCATAAAAATGTTCCATTGTTCCGGCACCACCCGAGGCTATAACAGGTATATTGGCATTGTCTGAAATCAAGGCTGTTAATTCAAGGGCGAATCCTGCTTTGGTACCGTCGGTATCCATTGAGGTAAGCAGTATCTCTCCGGCTCCTCTGTTTTCTACTTCTTTTGCCCAGGCGATGGTTCTTAATTCGGTTGGCTTACGGCCACCATGTGTATGTACGATATGTTCCTGTAAACCGTTGTCAAGTGTAATGTATCGGGTGTCTATAGCAACCACTATGCACTGCGAACCAAATTCAAGCGCCAGTTCATTAATCAGGTCAGGATTACGAACGGCAGAGGAATTGATAGAGACCTTATCAGCCCCGGCATTAAGCAGTTTTGATACGTCAGACACCGAGCCTATACCGCCACCTACACAAAACGGAATATTGACAGTTCTGGCTACTCTTTTTACCAATTCAATGAGCGTCTTTCGCTCTTCAACAGTTGCGGTAATATCCAGAAACACCAGTTCGTCGGCACCTTGTTCAGCATAGGCAGCGCCTAGTTCAACGGGGTCGCCGGCATCACGCAGGTTTACAAAATTTGTACCCTTAACTGTGCGTCCGTCTTTTATGTCTAAACAAGGAATAATTCGTTTGGTAAGCATGGTTGGTAATTTATTTAGTAATTTAGTGAATGAGTGGTTAAGTAATTAATCTTGAACTGAGCCATCCCGGCAAAATTTAAAATTATTCGCTAATTCGCCATTCATCATTCACCATTTGCTTCTTTCATCTCTATATAAATATTGGGTCTGGCTATTTGCATCATGATGTCGGGGTTATCTAAAGGCGTAAACCCGAATTGGGCATATAAACCGTGCGCATCTCTTGTAGCCAACGACCACCGTCTAAGTCTCTGAAGTTCGGGCAGTTGCAATAGGCATTCCATCAACCATTTTGATAGCCCCTTGCCTCGCTCAGTTTCCAGTACAAATACATCTGCCAGATAGGCAAAAGTAGCACAGTCAGAAATCACCCGTGCATAACCGACCTGTTCACCGCTTTCTTTATAAATACCAAAAGCAATAGAGCCCCCTGCTGCACGTTTTACTACATCAAGCGGGATGCCGGGCGACCAATAGCTGGTTTTCAGAAAATCATGAATTACGTCAAACTGCAATAGTTGTTTGTCGGTGCTGATGAGGAAGCCGTCTTTTCTGAACTCGTGAATCATATAAATCTGCGTTCTATGTCTTTCAGGCTAATGCGGTTTTCGTAAATAGCTTTGCCTACAATTACACCAAAAATATTCAGTTCGGCCAATTCTTCCAGGTCTTGCATCGAGCTAACCCCGCCGCTGGCAATCACTTTCAGGTCCGGAAATTGCTCCTGCATTTTTTTGTATAAATCTACTGATGGCCCCTGCAACAGGCCATCTTTGGCCACATCGGTGCTGATGGTGTATTGAATACCTTTCTGAATCCACTCGCCTACAAAATCATATACCCAAACACTGGTTTCTTCTTCCCAACCGCTTACGGCAATTTTTTCTCCTTTGGCATCAGCGCCCAGAATAATGGCTTCGCTGCCGTAGGTTTGTATCCAGGACTCAAACAACTCAGGATTTTTAACCGCAATACTGCCTCCTGTAATTTGTCTGGCACCACAATCAAAAGCCAGCTTAATGTCTGTGTCTGACTGCACCCCTCCACCAAAATCAATGTGCAGATTAGTTTTAGAAGCTATCGTTTCCAGTACTTTGGCGTTAATGATTTTCTTCTGCTTGGCGCCGTCTAAATCAACCAGATGCAAGCGTTTAATACCCGCATCCTCAAACATTTTGGCTACTTCGAGCGGGTTTTCATTATAAGTTTTCTTTTGTGAGTAGTCTCCCTGTGTGAGGCGTACACATTTACCTTCTATAATGTCAATGGCTGGTATAATTTGTAGCATAAAATTTTGTTAATTGTTAGAAAATACCCCGGCGAATCATCTCACGTCTTTCAATAATTGAATCGGGATGATTTAAATCCAGAATTTTAATAGTAGCTGTACCAATGTCGGTTTTTGCCTCAAGTAAGCCTGATTCGCCTGCTATAAAATGGTCATTCCAATTATCGATGCGGGGATTGAAAAAACGTACCGGAATATTGGACTCTTCTAAAAAAGTAGCTATATCAGAGCCTTTGTTGTTATTACAAATCTGACAGGTATATGCCAGATTCTCGGCTGTCGTAGGTCCGCTGTGTTTCAGACTTACAATATGGTCAATATGAAAGACAAAGAATGAATTTCCGGAATGGATTCGACAATACTCATATCGAAATAGGGCTCTTTTAGCAACTTTATTACGGAGTGCTTCAGATATATAACGACTCATGAGGCTTGTTCAGGAGATTGAGCACGAATCTTAGCCAGGCGGATAAGTCTTTCCAATGCTATATAATGATCCAATTCGTCTTTCTCTCTTCTATCCAGACTACTTTCTTTTGACTTTTCAATTAGATTTTCCAGACGAGTCTGCATTTCATCAGTGGCCTTTAATGCTAAAACCTTAGCCGGGTCAAGACCTGCAATTAATTCTGCCAATTGATCATATGTATTGTAGATAGTCATGGTCGTACTGTTTTATACAAATATAACGCATTTGTCATGAAAATCATGCGAATTACAATTTCAGAAAGTTCTCAAAGATTTTCTGCCCCACGTCTCCGCTTATTTCTGAGTGAAACTGCGCCGCATAAAAATTGTCTTTTTGCAACATGGCCGAATACTCAAGCATATAGGTGGTTTTAGCTACGGTAAAGTCGCACAAGGGCGCATAATACCCATGGTTATAATATACAAAAGCATTGCTGTTTAATCCGTCGGTTAAAGGGCAAGCATAATCGTAAATGTCGTTCCAGCCGGTTTGCGGTACCTTAAAGCCTTTTATTTGCGGAAAACGCAGAATGGGTACATCAAACACACCCAGGCAATCGGTATTGTTTTCTTCCGACGACCGGCAGAGCAATTGCATTCCTACACAGGTACCCAGAAAAGGTTGTTTCAGTGTGGGTATCAATTGGTCAAGGCCGTTTTCACGCAGGCTTTTCATGGCTGTGCTGGCCTCACCTACACCCGGAAAAATAATCCTTTCGGCGGCACGGATTGTTTCGGGGTTGTCAGACAATTCATAGGCTACGCCAATACGCTCCAACGCATACATAACCGACTGTACATTGCCTGCATTGTATTTAATTATGATGACTTTCAAATCAGAAAAAATTGAAGATAATAACTTTGGTGTTGTTTATACAAATCTACTTCTATCTGCCAACAATTATACAGATTTGCCAAAAAAGTACTACTATTTCTTTGCTTTGTTTAATTTATTTGTTTGTGCTTTAAATGGCTGGCCAGAGAATAAACATTTTGTACCAGATTACAAACCGGCATTTGTATCTTGCAGCAAAATTTGAAGTAATAAATGAACTGGCAAACGCTTTTTTCTAATAAACGCTTAGGCAAGGAAGACAAACCGGGGCAGGATATATTCCGTAATGATTACATGCGCGACTACGACCGTCTGATTTTCTCGTCGCAATTCAGGCGTTTGCAAAACAAAACGCAGGTATTTCCATTACCCGGAGCAGTTTTTGTACACAATCGCCTTACGCATAGTCTCGAGGTAGCATCTGTCGGGCGTTCGCTTGGCAAAGCCATTGGCGAAAAGATAGTTGCCAAATATGATGCCGGGCTAAGCCAGGAGGCAAAGGAGTTTTATAAATTTGAGCTGTCGGCAGTAGTGATGACGGCCTGTATTGCCCATGATATTGGTAACCCTCCGTTCGGGCATTCGGGTGAAGATGCCATCCGTACGTACTTTAAAGAACTGGACGAAGACAAACGTAAACTTCTTGAAGAAGGCCTGACAGAAAACCAGCTTAACGACTTCAGGAGTTTTGAGGGCAATGCCAATGCGTTCAGGATTCTGACCACCATTTTTAACCAAAGCAGCCTGAATCTTACCTATGCCACCCTGGCTTCGATAGTCAAGTATCCGTCTGATTCCACCTCAGGATTCAGAAAAGGCGGATTGATATCAACTAAAAAGTCAGGTTTTTTTGATTCTGAGAGTGATTTTTTTCGGCGTATTGCAACAGAACTGGGGCTTAACCGTTTAGACGACACGGCTCACATTTATGCCCGCCACCCATTTGTATTTCTGGTAGAAGCCGCAGACGATATCTGTTACAGAATTATTGATCTGGAAGATGCCCACCGCTTAGGAATTTTATCTACACATGAAGCCCGGCAACTGTTGGAGCCATTCTTTGAAAAACGGGAGGGAAAGCCTGATATAACCGAAACCGTAGACAACATTGAAGACGACAAACAGAAATTATCGTTCTTACGAGCAATGCTGATAGGACAGTTGACAAGTAAATGCACTGAAGTGTTTTTTGAACATGAAGAAGCATTACTGGCTGGTACCCTTAACAAACCTCTGATTGATTTGCTTGATGAAAAAACGATTGGCCTGATTAAGAAGATTGATGAGATATCAGTGAAAAAAATATATAACGATAAGTCAGTAATTGAGATTGAAATAGCGGGTTACCATGTAATAGGTGGTTTGCTGAAAGAGTTTGTATCGGCTGTGCTTTCGCCGGAGACGCCCAAGTCAAAAAAGCTGCTGAAGCTCATTCCGAAGCAATTTATGATTGGCAAAGAGAGAAGCCTTTACGAAAACCTGTTGGCGGTAGTAGATTTCATATCAGGCATGACAGACCTCTTCGCCATTGATTTGTACAGGAAAATTATGGGGATCCAGATACCTCAATTGTAGGTTGAAAGTAGAATATTGCAGATTATTTTTGTTATATTTGAAATAGGTTCTTCGTTTATGATTAAGTAATTAATATTTTTGATTATGACAGCTTCCAGTGCATTAATAACTTTGTTTAAAACTTTGTCTCGTCAGGAGCAAAGGAAAGTAGCAAAGTGGATAAAAGAGCATGAATCTAAATTACTGGATAGTGAAGAGGATGAAAGAAAAGAGTATGTCCAGTTATCAAATCAAGGCTTGAATCAGGCCTTTGGCGTAAATGAACCTGAGTATACTTTGGAGGATTGTATTGAAATAAACCCTGATTTCAACAATGAAACAAGGTGAGATTGTTCTGGCAAGTATTCCGCAGGCAGACGGACATATTAAGAACAGACCTATACTTTTGCTGAGAAAGCTACCCAAATATGATGATTTTCTGGTCTGTGGTATTTCAACACAGCTTCATCAGATAATTGAAAATTTTGATGAACTAATTCTTCCGAATTTAGAAAATCATTTGAAACAACCTTCCTTAATTCGGCTTACTTTTCTGGCAGTGATACCACAGGAACAAATCAGAGGAACTTTAGGAAAAATACCGGATGATAGACACCGAAAATTATTGAATCGACTGGCTGATTATTTGAAACAGCCATGAAATTATACTATTTCTTCTTCATAAATACATAACCAATACCCAGATTGGCCCTGAAAACACCAAGGTCAAACTTTTTATTGGCATAGGGAGATAGCTCAAAGATACCCTGAAACTGTGGCATTTTACTAAAAGGAGATACACGCACACCCAGATTCATAAAATAGCCTTCCAGTGGATTCCTGTTTTTGGGGTCGTCGTTCAGGTAATTCAAAAAATTGGCTTTTACCCCCGCACCAACGTAAAACCTGGCTTTATCATGTTTAATGACATTTACCATGGGCGATATCTCGGTGCTGAGCGAAGAAAAATAGGAGTTCATCTGAAACCGGAAGTCGGCCCATACGGGTTGATTAGGGTTGGATGCAATAGAAAAAACTGAGTTGAACGGGTAATATGTAAAAGCCTGCGAAAAGCCCCGGCTGGTGATTACAACAAAAACACTGATACAGAGTAGTTTCCTGAACATAAACTTACTTTTTATTTTAATGCCGCTAAGTTAAGAGAAAAAATCGTAGTACTCAGGCAACATTTTTAAGTAATAATGAATATCAGTTGGGTTCGTTGCTTAATTGATAGTTTTTAACAAAATTTGCGCAGGTAATATGTAAGGTATTATCTGTGGCATTCAAAAACAGACTTATGGGGTAATGACCGTACGTCATTTAAACAAAAGAGAAACACCATACTATTATTCAATGAAAGCCTACAAAACCTCACAGGGATTCGTTATTGAACACCAGAATCAGTACTTTCTTTCACGTCATCATGACTGGGATTTATTCATTAACCGCGAAAATCTGTTCTTCGAGCTGCTCCGTGAAATACAACTGCTTGAGCCGGTAAGTGAGTATCAATCGCTTATTGAAAATGGTTTACAGCCACCAATCCAGTCGCAGGAAGTATGGGCATCAGGAGTTACCTACCTCAGAAGCCGTGATGCCCGCATGGAAGAGTCTAAGAACTCTGGTGGAGATAACTTTTATGACAGAGTATATGACGCAGAGCGCCCCGAGCTGTTTTTTAAGTCTGCGCCTGGCCGTGTTGTTGGTTCCGGGCAAAAAGTACGTATACGCCGTGACTCTAAATGGAATGTGCCTGAGCCAGAGCTGACGCTGTTTATCAATTCTAAAGGACAGATCTCTGGTTACACCGTTGGTAACGATATGAGCTCAAGAGATATAGAGGGCGAAAACCCCTTGTATCTGCCACAGGCCAAATCATACGATAAAAGTGCTGCCATTGGGCCCTGCATTACCATACTTGACGAGCCCATTTCTTCAGATACGCAAATTAAACTTGAGATTGTTCGTTTCGGAATACCCTATTTTACCGATTCTGTGGCTATCAGCCGTATGAAGAGAAAACATACCGAATTGGCTGAATTTCTGTTCAGAGAAATGTCGTTTCCGTCTGGATGTTTCCTGATGACAGGCACCGGTATAGTACCGCCCGATGATTTCACTCTTGAAGTGGACGATGAAATACGTATTACTATTGAGGGAATCGGAACTTTAATTAACACAGTAGAAGTTAAGTAATTATTCAGATACAAAAAGAGCTTTACCTATAAGTAAAGCTCTTTGTTAAATACCCCTGCTATGCAACTTACTGGTAGAAATATTATTGGCTATGAATCTTTCTCTGAAGGAACAGTAGCCATTCAAGGAGTTAATCCGGCAACAGGCGAGGCCTTGTCTCCGCTTTTTTTTAAAGCCACTTTAGACGAGCTTGAGCTGGCCACTGAAAAAGCAGAAAAGGCTTTTCAGGTTTATCGAAAAAAATCAGGCTTTGAAAAAGCTAATTTTTTAGAAAAAATAGCTGAAGAAATTGAGAATCTGGGCGACACCCTGCTGGAAAGATACATGCTGGAGTCTGGCTTACCTAATGCAAGAGCCATGGGTGAAAGAGGCCGAACCGTTGGTCAGCTCAGGTTATATGCTCATTTGTTAAGAGAAGGCTCATGGGTTGATGCCCGCATTGATGCCGCTATGCCTGACCGTCAGCCGGCGCCCCGCCCCGATTTACGCTCAATGGAACGCCCTCTGGGTGTGGTTGGCGTTTTTGGAGCCAGTAATTTTCCACTGGCGTTTTCTGTAGCCGGGGGCGACACCACCTCGGCATTTGCAGCAGGTTGCTGTGTAATTGTGAAGGCGCATCCTGCCCACCTGGGTACTTCAGAGTTGGTAGGTCTGGCAGTGCAGAAAGCAGCGCAGGCAACAGGTATGCCTGACGGCGTTTTCTCTTTGTTATTTGATGACGGACACGAAATCGGGATGGCTTTGGTGAAACATCCGGTTATAAAAGCAGTAGGGTTTACCGGCTCGCTGAAGGGTGGTAAAGCGTTGTTTGATGCGGCGGTTCGTCGCCCTGAACCTATACCGGTATATGCCGAGATGGGAAGTGTAAACCCGGTTTTTGTTTTACCTAAGATTCTGGCAGAAAAAGGCCGTTCAATTGCCAACAGCTATCTGGCATCGGTAACGCTGGGGGTAGGGCAGTTCTGTACAAACCCTGGTATGCTGTTTCTGGAAAACAACCAGGATTTTATTGATGAAATTGAGAAAAATGCGCCGCATACACAAGGGGGCATTATGCTTACACCGGGTATAAAAGATGCCTATGTGAGAGGTACCGAGCACTCGAAGCAATTTACACAGGTAATGGGTGTAGGCAAAGCACCTGAAGGCTTTACCGCTGTTGAGCCTGTGTTTCTTCGCACCGATATTGCGTCGTTAAATGCCAAGCCGGAACTGGCAGAAGAGATATTCGGGCCAACCAGCCTTATTGTTGAAGCCAATACAAAAGAAGAAATTCTGATAGCTGCCAGTAATCTGGACGGCCACCTGACGGCTACTGTTCATGGTACGCCTGAGGATTTAATTGAATATTCTGACTTATTAGATATACTGGAGCAGAAAGTGGGTCGATTGATTATAAACGGATTCCCGACAGGGGTTGAGGTAAATCATGCCATGATACACGGAGGGCCTTTCCCTGCAACTACTGACTCGCGCTCTACTTCTGTAGGTACAAAAGCCATTACACGCTTTACGCGCCCGGTAAGCTTTCAGGATTTCCCTGATGAATTACTGCCGGATGAACTGAAAAGTGATAACCCTTTGAATATCTGGAGATTGGTAGAAGGAGAATGGAAGAAGTAATTATCTGAACAAAAAACACCGGAAGGGGCTGTTTCTGTAAAGAACAGCCCCTTTTTTCATATATCATGTTAAAAAGTCATCATCAAAACAGAAGTGCCGTTTAATAAAAATATCATTGTTTTGTTTTTTTTTATGTATAGCTTTATTAAGGCTAAGGCGCTAATGGATGTTTATTGCACTGAAAAGAATGATTGCATTAAAAAGTAAATCTTTTTTAAAACCTAATTAATAGAATCATGAACAATCTAGAAGGGGTTTGGTACAATGAACTTGGGTCAAAGATGACCCTTCAAGTTTCGGGAAGTAACATTTCAGGTACTTACGAGACAAAAGTCGGAGATGCCGAAGGCATGTATAGCTTAATCGGCCAGGTTGATGGCCAGACTGGCAATTGCATGGCTATTGGCTGGGTAGTGGTTTGGCAAAACGGGCTAATGAATTCAGATTCTGTTACAAGTTGGAGTGGGCAGTTTAGAACAGACTTCGGAGACCCAATGATTGTAACTACCTGGCTGCTGACTACAGAAACATCTATATCGAATGAATGGCAATCTACCATTGTAGGAAAGGATTATTTTACGAAAATTCTTGCCGAAGAAGATAAAATAACCGAAAATATTAAAAGAGGTGTTGTAAAATCTAACCCGTTTTAAGTATCACTTTCGGTGCTTATATGAAGAAAGCAAAAGAGTATACCAAAAATGTTAATTCTCTTACCATTACCTTTTGGCTGACATATCGGGTATTGTAGTTAGCCGGAGCAGGTTTTTGTTTTCAGAAAACTAATTTTTAAGTATACTCTTTCAAAATAATCAGTAGGATTTTTACTTAATCAAGCAATCCCATTACGTCTTCGGAGATACCGGTATTCACAAAACCGCCATCGTGGAAAAGGTTCTGCATGGTTACCATTTTGGTAAGGTCAGAGAAAAGCGTGATTACATAGTCTGCACAGGCATCAGCCGAGGCATTACCCAGCGGAGCAATTTTATCGGCAAAATCATAGAATTTATCAAAACCGCCAACACCAGTACCGGCAGTAGTTTTGGTTGGAGACTGCGACACCGTGTTTACACGTACATTCTTCAATTTGCCATAACGGTAGCCGTAGCTGCGTGCAATTGATTCTAACATGGCTTTTGCTTCTGCCATATCAGTATAGAACGGAAACGTGCGTTGTGCCGCCATGTAAGATAAAGCAACTACCGACCCCCACTCGTTGATAGCATCCATTTTTTCGGCTACCTGTAAGAATTTATGGAATGATAAGGCCGATACATCAACACTCTTCAGAAACCAGTCGTAGTTCAAATCGCCGTAGGCTTTTCCTTTGCGAATGTTTGGCGACATACCGATTGAGTGCAATACGAAGTCAACTTTACCACCTAGCACGTCCATTGATTTGGTGTAAAGATTTTCGATTTCTTCTACAACAGTAGCATCTGCAGGAATAATCTCGGCTTCGCAGGCTTCGGCCAGTTTCTTAATTTCGCCCATGCGCATAGCAATAGGAGCGTTGGTTAATACAATAGAAGCACCTTCTTCTTTTGCTTTCAGTGCCACTTTCCATGCGATAGATTTTTCGTCTAATGCGCCAGAAATAATTCCCTTTTTACCCTTTAGTAATCCGTATGCCATGATATGTAAGTTTAAATCTGAGTCCGTAGCATTCACTACGATAATGTCATAATAGTTTTTAGAGTGCCAAAGGTAGTTAATTTCAAAAAAAATAAAAAACCATCCCAATTTTTTGCGCACACAATACCGCAATAAAAAGAGCGTGTGTAGATGGATGAATATTATTTCAAAAGCTGGTTTGGCCTGTTTGTGGTGTTGTTTGTTTTCTTTACGTTAAATTCCTGCATGGGCTTTTTTAAGTGTCTCAATATCCAGCTTATCCATCTTTAGCATGGCGTTCATGGCTCTTTGTGCCTTTGCAGGGTCCGGGTCGCCCAGCAATTGACCGAGCACATCTGGTACTACCTGCCACGACAACCCGAATTTATCTACCAGCCAGCCACATCTGCTTGGCTTGCCACCGTTGGCTATCAGATTATCCCAGTAATAATCAATCTCTTCCTGGGTTTTGCAATCAATAAACATAGATATGGCCGGTGTAAATGCAAAATGTGGGCCACCATCCAGAGCCAGCAACACCTGTCCTTCCAGCTCAAATTTGGCATTCATAATTTTATCGCCTACTTTATTGGTGTAATGCACTTTGGTGTTTTTAAAAACCGAAGTGTACAATTCAATAGCTTCTGCAATGTTGCCATTGAACCATAAGAAAGGCGTTATTTTCTGCTCCTTTTCCATAGGTTTGGTTCTTTTTAGAATGATATTTTAAGCTGCCAGCATCATACCATCTGGCTATTAGTATTGCGGATTATAATAAAAGGGTCATGCTTTGTCTGTTGGATGCCGGCAGTTATCTCTGTAACTGCATATATGATTAAGGCTTTCTCCCACTTGCAACTCAAAATACTTTGGTTTTTTTGGTAACACCGTTCTATACATTTTAAAGTTAACCATTTGGTTGGCAAAAACATAATAGTTTCTAAAAGAGGTAGTTGGGGAATTTGTGGTTATTGGCATTTAATAGTGTTTATCAGAGTTTTGCCACAATAGTGGCCAAATAAAAAACCGTCCTCCAAGCGGAAGACGGTTTTTTGGTTCTTAGTTATTGATTATTTGAGCTTTAAAAAATATATTTATTCTCCTCAATCATGGCTTCGGCCACTCTGCGGCGCGCAGCTTTGAGGTTAAATGGTTCAATCTTGGTAAATCGTTTCAGACCCATCAGCATTACTCGCAGCTCATCGGCTTCAGCAAAAGACGCAATGGCTTCTTTGCCTGCAATGTTTACTTTGTTTACGGCTTCGTGCAGATAAATAAGAGCCATATCTTTTTGCAGTGCCACGTTAGCTTCTCCTTTAACGCCAATCAATTTCTCAACTCTTAACAATATTGACTCAGCCACATAAATTTCAATGGCCATATCTGCCAGGTTCATTAGTATTTCCTGTTCTTCAGACAACGACATCATGAATTTTTGCACGGCTGCACCTGCTACCATCAGCGCTGCTTTTTTCAGGTTTTTCAACACTTTCTTTTCAACGGCAAATACGCTTTCGTCGTCGGCGCCACCAAAATCAGGCACAGACATAATTTCTTTGGCAACGGCCATTGCGGGGGTCATCAGGTCTATCTCGCCTTTCAACGCACGTTTCAAAAGCATGTCAATAATCAACATACGGTTGATTTCGTTGGTGCCTTCAAAAATCCGGTTGATACGCGCATCTCTGTAAGCTCGCTCCATAGGTGCATCGGCCGAATAACCCATACCGCCATACACCTGCAGGCTTTCGTCAACGGTATAATCCAGCACTTCAGAGCTGTGCACTTTCATAATAGCACACTCAATAGAGAACTGCTCCAGTGCTTTCAGCTTGGCTTCGGCATCTGTTAAGCCCTGGGCTTTCAGGTCTTCTATGGCGTCGTCAATGTTTTGTCCGGCTCTGTAGTTGGCAGACTCCGAGGCAAAAATGCGTGTAGCCATTTCGGCCAGTTTATATTTAATAGCGCCAAATGTGGCAATAGAAACACCAAATTGCTTGCGCTCGTTGGCGTAGTTAATAGCATGGCCAAGAGAGCCTTTAGACCCGCCTATTACGGCTATGCCCAGTTTAATACGCCCAACGTTGAGTATGTTTACTGCTATTTTGAAACCATTACCGCGAGACGACAACATGTTTTCAACAGGTACATGGCAATCGTTAAAGAAAATCTGGCGGGTGTCTGAGCCTTTAATGCCCAGCTTGTGCTCTGGTTCGTTCATGGTAATGCCACCGAACGATTTCTCAATAATGAATGCCGTCAGGTTTTTGTCATCATCAATTTTGGCAAAGACAATGAATAAATCGGCGAAACCGCCGTTGGTTATCCACATCTTTTGTCCGTTAATGATATAGTGTTTGCCATCTGCCGACAAAGCTGCTTTGGTTTTGCCAGAGTTGGCATCAGACCCTGAATCCGGCTCTGTTAAGCAATAAGCGGCTTTCCATTCGCCTGTAGCTAGTAACGGGAGATATTTAGCTTTTTGTTCTTCGTTTCCGTAATATACTATAGGTAAGGTACCAATACCTGTATGGGCCGACTGCGCAACTGAAAACGAGTGGCCTTGCCCCAGTGCTTCTGCTACCAGCATTGAGGTATTAAAACTCATGCCAAACCCGCCGTATTCTTCCGGCACGGCAGTACCCAACAAACCCAATTCACCCGCTTTGGTCATGAGAGATGACATCAACTCCGGCGACTTGGCATTGTCAATTTCGTTCAGCCGTGGGTGGATTTCTGTACGCAAGAAATCGCGACAGGTGTCGGCAATCAATTTTTGTTCTTCTGAAAACTCTTCCGGAATAAAAATCTGATGTGCTTCCACATCTTTTATCAGGAATTCTCCTCCTTTAATTGATGCTTTATTTTCAGTTGCTAACATAGTATTATGAGTTGAAATTCGTCTTTTGAAAATGCAGGCGCATTGTTATGCGCGCATACTGTTACAAAGATAATATTTTTTGAAAATATTATGCAAGCATACTATTAGTTTTTTTTAACCGGTCCCGTTAAGGTTTTGTTACTGCTAAAAGAGGTATAGAGGGCCGATGTTTTACCGGGCAGTGTATTTGTTGCTTTTGTAGAAGCAGAACAGGTCTACGGGCAAATCAGTAGCGTGCCAGTAAAGTTATTATCTGTTCCTTCCTTTTTCGTTGGGGTATAATTGGGGCAGGGGGTCACTTTGCCAGAATTGCTTGGTGTCGGCATCTAATATACTAAGGCTACCCCAGAACGCCGCCCCGGTGTCTATGTTCCAAACATTGCAGCCGTTCATAGGTACGGTTGTGTCATAGTTCAGGGTTGGGGTATGCCCAATGTATATTTCATCAAATATCAAAAGCCTTTTAGGAAACAGTTTTGAGTCTTTCCTGATGTGCTTATCCATCGTCAGCGCCATTTCCCAAAGGGTTCTGTCCCAGTTAAAATTAGATGGGTGGAACTCCTGCATCGGCCCGTGCATAGAAGTAAACCCGGCGTGTATAAATAGGCGGTTGTTTTCGTCGATATGATACATCTTCATGCGTTCAAAAAAATTCAGATGTTCCAGCCGTTCTGCATCATTTATTGATTCATAGCTTTTCACTGTCAGAAAACCACCGTGAAAGCCCCAAACTTTATCCCATTCTTTTTCGCGCAGCCACTCTTCGCACCAAACATCATGATTCCCCTTCACAAAAACGCAATTCCGGGTTTCGTTAAGCTCTATCATAAACTGTATTACCTGTGCCGACTCGCTCCAGCCATCTACATAGTCACCCAGAAATACGAGGGTGTCATCTTTACTCACAGCGGCACGTTCCATAACCTGCTTTAATGCTTTCAGCCCGCCATGTATATCGCCAACAACTAGTGTACGTGGTTTCATAGTACTCAATCTGCAGAAAGGTTGCACCCGTTTAACAATTAAGAACCATTCAATTAAAAGATTGTTTCAGTCAGACACTTGAATTAGTTCATATCAGGGCAGTTGGCAAAGAAAACTGAAAAAAGCATAAGAGGCAAAATCCCCGGTAAACTTATGGCATTTAATGCCTTTTATTACCACCAGTTTTGCCATTTGCCCGGGTTTAATAGCCTAAGTTTTGTAAGAATGGCTTTAATGAAGACCCCTCAGCTCTTCAGCTGTGCGTATGTACCACTTGTATCGTACTACGTATAGCATCAACGGCTTTCAGGCAGCTTTTAATTGCGCCAGAATATGAGTTTTTATTATCAGACAAAACTACTTAAAGGAGTATCTGGAAAAGAAAACTTGTCTTAACAACTATTTTTGCATTTTTCCTTGACAATGTGGTATATTCTTTGTTGCTTCGCAAAAGAAATTTTATTTGAGTTATTAAAAAAGGTTTACCATGACAGAGACATTAAACTTCGACGTGACCACAGTAGCTGAAAGCAGGATACATCAGCTTGACCCCAATAATATTCAGTTTGGCTCACTCTTTACAGACCACATGCTCGTAGCCGACTATATAAACGGCGCGTGGCAGACACCAAAAATTTTACCTTATGGCGATATCAGCTATAATCCGGCGCTTGCAGTGCTGCATTACGGACAAGCCATTTTTGAAGGTATGAAGGCTTTCAAGAATGATAATGACGAAGTTTTGATGTTCCGTCCGCAGGAAAACTGGAAACGTTTCAATATTTCGGCAGAACGTATGTGTATGGCACAGGTACCTGAAGATATATTTGTAGGCGGGTTGGAAGAGTTGTTGCGTTTAGATGCGGCCTGGGTTCCTAAAGGTGAAGATAACTCTTTGTACCTACGTCCGTTTATGTTCTCTAGTGATGTTTACCTGGGTGTTCGCCCTTCTCAGAGCTACCGGTTCATGATTATTATGAGCCCTGCCGGTAAATACTACTCTACACCGCCAAAAGTGAAAGTAGAGACCGAGTTTATCCGTGCTGCTCCGGGTGGTGTGGGTTATGCCAAATGTGCAGGTAACTACGCAGCCTCTTTGTATCCGGCTAAGTTGGCGCAGGAGCAAGGCTATACCCAATTGTTATGGACAGATGCCATTGAACACAAGTATTTTGAGGAGTCTGGCACGATGAACGTGATGTTTGTGATTGATGGCAAACTGGTAACCCCTGCTGTAAGCAGCACAATTCTGAAAGGTATCACCCGCGATTCGCTGTTGCAATTGGCGAAATCGATGAATATTGAAGTTGAAGAAAGAAAAGTATCTGTAGATGAGGTAATTTCCGGTATAAAAAGCGGTAAGGTAACCGAGGTTTTTGGCGCCGGTACAGCGGTTGTGGTTTCTCCGTTTGCAGCTATTGGCTACAATGGTGAAGATTACGATTTACCTGCCATAACCGAATCGTCGGTTTCTTCTAAACTGAAAAATGCTTTGAATGATTTACGCACAGGTAAAGTAGAAGATACTTTTGGCTGGGTTTGGAAAGTAAATGGTTGATTATAGCAAATTACTTAATGTATGATATGGGCGACCGGGCAACCGGTCGCTTTTTTTTTCATAACTCAAAGATAAGTAAGCATTTATGAAGAATGCAGGCATGAATGAAAACAAAATTTACATTTTAGAAATATTGTATATCAATTAAAAAAGAAGAAGGTTTCTGTTTCTCAAAATAATTTTCCGAACAGTATGCCTGCATACTGATTTTTTTCTACATTTGTGGTTACCCGAAGCAAAAAACACCAATGAGGAAGGAAAAGACTATTGATTTTTACATTAAATGGGCCTGGCATGCCATTTCGCGTATGTATAATACTTATGCAGGGCAATATGATATTACCATGGCCATTGGGTATGTCTTGCTTAATATTGATTCAGAGAAAGGTACGCCGGCAACTAAAATTGGGCCGTCGATAGGTATGGAGCCCAGAAGTCTGACGCGCATGCTGAAAACCCTTGAAGAAAAAGGCTGGATCTACAGAGAAACAGATGCCGACGACAAGCGTTTTGTAAAGGTGTACCTGACAGAAGAAGGGAAGAAAAAGAGGAATTTTGCCCGCGAAGGAGTGATTATCTTCAACAAGAAGATTCAGGAGACTATCCCTGCTGAAAAACTGGCTGTTTTTTTTGAGGTAATTAAAGATATTAATGCTTTGGTTGATGAAGAAAACAGCAAGGTAAAAGACAATATTATATTTGAAATAATGCATTAAGATAGAGGTCTGAACTAAGTTCAGACCTCTATCTTATCTTTCAGGAACTCAGCTGTATAGTTATTTTCCAGCTTTACCATATCTTCTGGCGTGCCTTCAAAAGTCAGGTAACCACCTTTTTCTCCGCCTTCAGGGCCTAAGTCAATTATCCAGTCGGCCGACTTAATGATTTCCATGTTGTGTTCAATAATAATAACCGAGTCTCCCTGGTCAACCAAGGCATTAATGGCTTTCAGCAGCTTCTTGATGTCATGAAAATGTAGCCCGGTTGTTGGTTCATCAAACACAAACAAGGTTTTACCTTTATCGGCATTGCCTTTGCTTAAGAAGAATGCCAGTTTAACCCTTTGTGCCTCACCACCCGACAAAGTGCTTGACGACTGCCCCAAACCAATGTAACCCAAGCCCACATCCTGCAAAGGCTGTAGTTTCTCGGCCAGTTTCGGGTCACTTTCCCTGAAAAACTCTAGCGCCTCATCCACCGTCATGGCCAGTATATCGGCAATGTCTTTATCTTTATATTTTACTTCCAGAATCTCCTGTTTGAAGCGCTTGCCACCGCAACTTTCGCATTTCAGGCGTACATCAGCCATAAACTGCATCTCTATGGTTTGTTCTCCTTCTCCCTGGCATGCCTCACAACGGCCGCCATCAACGTTGAATGAGAAGAAAGCCGGTTTGTAGTCGCGGGCTTTAGACAGGGGCTGGTCTGACATCAACTGCCTGATAGCATCGTAGGCCTTAATATAGGTAACAGGGTTAGAACGCGACGACTTACCGATTGGGTTCTGGTCAACCATTTCAATCTGCGTAATTCTGTCGAGAGAGCCAATCAGCTCGCTATATTTTCCGGCTTCTTCGCTGTATTCTCCTTTTAGCCTGGCGATGGCCGGGAAAAGGATTTTGCGAACCAGTGTAGATTTTCCCGAACCACTCACACCCGTTACCACGGTAAGTGTACCTAGCGGAAATTTTACATCTACCTCTTTTAAATTATTCTCTCTGGCACCTTTTAGTTCAATAAAGTCGGCAGGTTTTCTTCTTTTCTGAGGCACAGGCACATGGTCTTCACCTGTCAGGAAGCGGATAGTGTGGCTTACGGCTCCCTCCCCACTGTTGGGGCGGCAGCCGTCGCGGAGGGTTAGGGGTGGGGTTGTTTTCAACCGCATAATATCTTCCCAATTCCCCTGAAACATCAGGTTACCGCCCAGGGTTCCTGCTTCGGGGCCTATGTCAATTATCTCATCAGCTGCCAGCATTACCTCTTCCTCATGCTCTACTACAACTACGGTGTTACCTAAATCTCTTAATGATTCCAGCACGCTTACCAAACGGCGCGTATCTCTCGGGTGCAGGCCGATGCTTGGCTCATCTAAAATGTACATTGAACCAACCAGAGCACTACCCAGAGAGGTGGCCAGTTTAATACGTTGAAACTCGCCGCCTGACAGACTGGAGGTTAATCGGTTGAGTGTCAGGTATCCTAAACCAACCCTTTCCATAAAATCGAGACGGCTGTTAATTTCAATCAGTATTCTTTTGGCTATGCCTTGCTGATAATCAGGCAGCTCAAGATTATTAAAGAATTGTGATACATCTGATATCGGCATCAGTACAAGGTCGGTAATAGAAGCACCACCTACTTTTACATAAGCTGCATCTTTACGCAGTCGCGAGCCCCGGCATTCAGGGCAATCGGTACGCCCCCGATAGCGTGAAAGCATTACCCGGTACTGAACCTTGTGTACCTGGCTTTCTATATCCCGAAAGAATGCGTCCAGGCCTTCAAAATAAGAATTGCCTGTCCAGAGCAGGTCTTTTTGCTCCTGGGTAAGGTCTTTATAAGCCCTGTGAATGGGGAAGTCGAAACGGATGCCATTTTTGAGTAACGGCGCTACCCACTCGCTCATGCGTTCGGTCCTCCAGGGAGCAATGGCTCCTTCAAATACCGAAAGATTTTTATCCGGAATCACCAGGTCAGGGTCTAAACCCAGAATTTTCCCGAATCCCTCGCAGCGTTTACAGGCGCCATACGGATTATTAAAAGTAAATAGATTAACGCTTGGTTCTTCAAAGGCTATGCCATCTAACTCAAACCTGTCAGAGAAAGTCTGTTTCCCCTGGCCAATTACATCTACAATACATTCGCCTTCTCCTTCAAAAAAAGCAGTTTGTATAGAATCTGAGAAACGGAACTGCGTATCTTCATCATATTTTACCACGTTCCGGTCTATCAGAATTTCAATGTTGTGCTGTTTTTCGTCTATAATCTCAGTTCCTTCAACTATTTCTTCAATCTGTTTTATTTCTCCGTCAACCAGCACACGGGTGTATCCTTTCTGAAGCAGCAGGTCAAGTTCTTTTTTTACATTGCGGTTGTCTTTTATTTTCAGCGGGGTCAGTACCATTACTCTGGTTCCTTCTTCTTTTGACAGAATAAAATTCACAACATCAGTTACCGTATCTTTTTTTACCTCTTTGCCTGAAACCGGCGAATAGGTAATGCCAATGCGGGCAAACAAGAGCTTCAGGTAGTCGTAGATTTCGGTGGTAGTACCCACAGTAGAGCGCGGGTTTTTGGTGGCTACCTTCTGTTCTATGGCAATAGCCGGCGAAACACCTTTGATGTACTCTACCTCGGGTTTTTCCATACGGCCCAGAAACTGGCGTGCATAAGAGCTGAGACTCTCTACATACATACGCTGGCCTTCGGCAAAGAGGGTATCAAACGCCAGAGACGATTTTCCACTGCCTGAAAGCCCCGTTACCACCACCAGTTTGTTGCGCGGAATGGCAACATCAATATTTTTTAAATTATTTACTTTGGCTCCTTTAATGATGATGAATTGCTTAGGGTCAAGGGCATCAACATCGGGGTATTTTATTAAATTAAGCGCAGAATTGTCCATGCAGAAAAAGCCCGGTGTCCTTCGTACAGATTCGGGTATTTATATTGTTGGAATTGGTAAATCTTTCATTAAGAGAGAAAAGTCTCAAATCATGTAACCAAATAATTAAAGAGATAGTTCTTTTCTGCAATACTAATAATTTGGCCCGTCAATTTCTTGAAATCAGGCTTTTAAATATGTTTCCGGGCTTGCTTTGACGGTATTCTTTTTGTTGATGGCCGGCTGGTCAATCAGGCATCAGAAATAGCAAATAAATAACTGGTAAACGCCGGGCAAAAGCCGTAATTTTGCGTTAAAAATCAGATATCTACTATTGGAAACACCATTTGCAGTAATTTTTGATATGGACGGGGTTATTTGCCACACCAACCCTCACCATTCGCTGGCCTGGAAGGCATTCTTGAAAAAATATGATATTGAGGCCACAGAAGAAGAATTTATAGCCCACATGTATGGCAAAAGCAACAGCTATATTCTGAAATACTTTCTTAAAAGAGAGGTAACCGGCGACGAGTTTAACCTGATGGAGTTTGAGAAGGAGGCGCTGTTCAGACAACTCTATGAACCAGAAGTAGTTGCTATTGAGGGCCTTCTGGATTTTATTGACGACCTGAAAGCCAATGGCATCAAAACGGGTATTGCCACCTCTGCGCCTGTCGAGAACCTTGAAATGATTTTAAGCAAATTGCCATTGGCAGATAAAATGCAGTCGCTGTTATCTAGTGCAGATGTAACCCATCATAAGCCCCACCCTGAGGTTTATATAAAATCGGCGGCTAATCTGGGTATACTGCCTGAAAACTGTCTTGTTTTTGAAGATTCGCATTCAGGCGTTACGGCCGGTAAAGCTGCCGGTGCCAAAGTTATTGGGGTTTTAACAACCTATAAAAAGGAAGAATTACCGGTTTGCACCCACTACATTGCAGATTACAGAGGGCTGACTTACCAGCATATTAAATCATTTTTTGAGCTATGAAAATTGAGCACGTGGCTGTTTGGGTAAGAAAACTGGATTTGATGCGCGAGTTTTACGTTACTTATTTCGGTGGGGTAGCCAATGAGAAGTATAGAAATGAGAAGAAAAACTATGAGTCATACTTTATTGCTTTTGATTCAGGCGCAAGGCTGGAGCTGATGCAGATGCCCGGTATTACCGATACCACAAATAGTGGGCATGAACAGTTTATGGGTCTTACGCACCTGGCTTTTTCAGTAGGGAGCAAAGCAAAAGTTGATGAAATGACGGAGCTATTCAGAAAAGCTGGTTTTGAGGTTGTTGGAGAGCCCCGATGGACAGGCGACGGCTACTATGAAAGTGTGATTCTGGACCCTGAAAAGAACCGTATAGAAATTACGGCATAAAAATATTTTGTAATTGAATTGTATTATCAGCCATCAGGTCAGTATTGTTTAAAATACATCCTGTTGGCTCTCTTATTTTATGTTTAAGCATTTATCAACATTTTTCTTTCATCGCCAGAGTCTGGCTGTTGCCATGGTTTTTACAGCCATGGGCATGTTGTTTGGCAGTTGGGCTACGCTTATTCCGTTTGTAAAGCAAAAATATGCATTAGATGATGCCCAACTGGGCTTGCTGCTGCTTTTTATGCCTCTGGGTGCCGCAGGTATGAACCCCTTTACTACTATTCTCATTAACCGTTTTGGTATGAGAAACACCACCATTGCCGGTCTGATTTTTATGTCGGTGGTGTATGCCATGCCTGTAACTATGACCTACCTGCCGCTGGTAGCCTTTAGTTTGTTTCTGGTGGGTATCAGCATTTCTACCACCAATGTGGCCATGAACACCTGTGTTACCAGTCTCGAGCATCAATATAGCATCAACATCATGTCTACCTGCCATGGTATGTTTAGTGCCGGGCTAATGCTGGGCTCTATTCTGGCAAGTTTTACACAGGGTATGAAAATACCCCCAACTTACCATATGTGGCTGATAACCGTCTGCTTTATAGGTCTTGCATTTTTTATCCGGCCCACGGTTATGAGTATTCATGAAGAAAAGATAGAAGCTGGCGAAGGCGCAAAATTTGTTTTTCCGAAAGGCGCCTTACTATTGATGATACTGATAAGCCTGTGTACCAATATTACCGAAGGTACCATGGCCGACTGGACAGCCGTTTATATGCGCGATGTAGTACAAACACAAGATTACTTTATTGGCTGGGGGCTGGCCGGATACTCACTTTGTATGTCACTGGGTCGTTTTGCCGGCGATGCCCTTATTCCGCGTTATGGCGGAAATCAGGTGCTTAAAATAGGTGGTATTATTGCTGCCGCCGGTATTATTATATCTATTCTGTTGCCCTACACAGCCACGGCCATTTTAGGTTTTGCCTTAGTGGGGGCAGGGGTTTCATGCGGGGCGCCTATTCTTTACGGCAGCTCGGCAAGGGTACCCGGCATGGCCAAAGGTGCGGGTTTGGCAACCATGAATACCTTTAGCATGGCCGGATTTCTGGCCGGGCCGGTTCTGATAGGCTTTGTTTCTGAAAGCATAAGCCTGCCTTTTGCTTTTGCTCTGATTGCCTCTCTGGCTTTGGTGTGGGTATTGCTGGTTAATAAAGTAAAGCTTTACTGATTTGTTTTTCAGGATACTGCCAGCCTTTATTTTTTAAACCAATTAATAGAATTTGCATTAAATTCTTTTTCTTCTAATGAATATTATTTACATTTAGCGAGCAATATTAAAAGGGTTTTGTATGAAGAAAATTATCTACTCTTTTGGCGTATGCCTGATGGCTACGCAAATACAGGCGCAAGTGTATAATAATGGTGCTGAACTCTTTGTGAGCGAAGGTGCCGTTGTGAGCTTTAATACTGATGTAGTAAACGACGGGAAAATCACTAACAACGGTAAGATACATTTTCAGAAGAATTTTGATAACCTGAGTTTGTTGAAATCGAACGGAACAGTTGTTTTCGACGGCAACAGTATGCAGGTACTGAGAAGTCCAAAGGAAGTGTCTTTCGGGCAGTTACTGCTCGATAACGATTTAAAGCTGGAAACTCCCTTGCGGGTTGAAGGTGCGTTGTCTTTCCGTAGAGGGGTGATTGAATCTTCTTCGCAGAGTCCGCTGATTTTCAGTGCTGGCAGCAGATATGACGGAGCCTCCGATTTTTCTCATATCAAAGGTGTAATCAGTAAAGAAGGTAGCGAATCTTTTGAATTTCCGCTGGGAGATGGCAACAATTACCGTGCTTTCAGGGTAGCAGGTAATCATAGCAATCAGACCTTAACGGCATCGTATCTGTATAGAAGCCCCTTGAGTATTTCTGAGAAGATTTCAGAAAATGTTGACGCTATCAATCAGAATGAATACTGGACACTGAAATCTGAATCGACCAGAGGTTCAGCAAAAATATCTTTAGCCAATGGGTCTGATTTAGACGTAATAGCCTTTCTTGATAAAGGTACCTGGTCAATAAGTGAAGATGCCAGTCTCTCTGCAACCACTGACCTCGCCAATGGTACGCTTTTTACCAGAGCCAAAAGTCGTAATATCCAACCGGCTATCGGGGTGTATCCAAACCCTACTGACGGTGAGTTTTTCCTGAAATTATCAGGAATGAATGAAACTGAACTGATAACAGTTGATGTCGTCAACCAGGATGGCTCCAGGGTATTGCAAAAAACAGGAACCGTAAAAGAATTACGTAAAGCGTATGTATTGCCTGAACACCTGCCTGCAACAGAGTTGACAGTCAGAGTAGTGCGTGGAGACTCAAAAAAGCCTTTGTATCAGAAAATGATATTAAACAAGTAAGAATCGGTTAGGTACTGATATTGAAAAAGCTGCCTGTTCTGGGCAGCTTTTTTGTTTTTGAAATAACCCAAATAAATAAATTCAAAAATTTAAGCCCTGCTGTGCAACGTTTAAAGTTTTTTTTCATCTTATGAATGATAGATACTATAACAAATACAAAATCATGAAAAAGCTATTCATTTTACTCCTATTCATTGCAACTGCTGCTACCGCACAGGAATCTAAGCGTTCATTCAGTTTAAGCGGCTTCGATAAACTTGATATGGGCAATGCCTTTATTATTACGGTTACGCAGTCTAACAATTACAAGATAGAAACTTCAGGACGTGAGCAGGATTTGAAAGACCTGGTTGTGAAAGTGTCAAACGGTGAACTCCGGATTGGCTATCCGTCTAATTGGTCTGGCTGGAAAAACCGCAAGGAAGTTTACATCAACATAACCATGCCCAAATTGGTGGCTGTCAGTTTTTCAGGTGCCAGTAAAGCAAAAGTATCGGGTTTCAGCAGCGAGTCTTTTGGTATTGATTTGTCGGGCGCGTCGAGCGCTACCTTTGATATTGATGCAAAAAATTTAGCCCTTGATTGTTCAGGCGCTTCAAGTGTTGCTATTGTTGGCGACGGACAGAAGCTCACTGCCGATGTATCAGGTGCTTCAAGCCTCAATGCTTATGACTTTAAGGTATCTACGGCTACAATTGATGCCTCGGGTTCAAGTGGAGCCAAAGTATATGTTACCAGTAGAATAGTAGCCGAAGCCAGTGGAGCAAGCAGTGTGCGTTACAAAGGCGGCGCTACCTCTGTTGTTGCCAACACTTCGGGTGCAGGAACAGTAAAATCCGCTAATTGATTCGGTATTGAAAGCACCGGGGAGGTGCCTGAGCAGCCCCCCGGTTGTTACATTACTATTTCTTTTTCTGTCATTATTGTCAGTACTTCCGTATCTGTAAGGCGTGTTGCCAGCCCTTGTGTTTTGGGCAGTTCATAATGAAAGAAATATTTCATGGTATGAATCTTACTTTCGTAGAAGTCGGCATCATTGGCACCTGCCAATAGCTTCTGCTGCGCCACAACGCCTTGTTTCAGCCATTGCCATGCAATTACATTCAGGCTGAAAAGCTCCATATAAAGTGTGGCATCAGACAAGAATCTTTCAATATCACCGGTGCCTGCAATACCCAACAGATGTTTTGTTACCTTCGATAATTGCCCGGTGCTTTCTGTAAGCAGCTGAGCATATTTTATTAAGCCTTCATATTGGTTGGCTGTTTCAATTGTTTTGCCTATTTCCGCAGCAAGCAGTTGCAGGGGTTTTCCGCCCGCCAGCATTATTTTTCTACCCAGTAAATCCTGCGACTGTATCCCGGTTGTACCTTCATAAATAGGCGTAATGCGGATATCGCGGTAGTATTGTTCAACCGGGAAATCCTCAGTAAAGCCATATCCGCCAAAGCATTGAACCGCATTGCTGATAGACAAAACACCGTATTCACATGGAAAAGTCTTGGCAATCGGGGTCAGCAACTCAACCATCAGGTGAGCGTTTTCTTTTTCTTCTGGGTCATCACTTGCTTCCGACAGGTCGAAATACTTAGAGGTTTCCAGCAACAAAGACAAGCCTCCTTCTACTACCGATTTCTGGAATAGCAGCATCCGTTTCACGTCAGGGTGCTGAATTATTGGTACCTGAGGTGTGTCTAATGCGGTTTTGGCATTTAACCTGCGGCTTTGCGGCCTTTCGTGTGCATACTCTAGGGCAGCATAATAAGCAGCAGAAGTAATAGAAACCCCGGTAAGGCCCACGCCTATACGTGCTTCATTCATCATCTGAAACATATAAGACAACCCTTTATTGGGTTCACCTACCAGATACCCGATACAATCGTCGTTTCTGTCGCCAAAGCCCAAGTGCATGGCGGGTACTCCTTTTTGGCCTAATTTATGATAAATACCCATAGAGGTAACGTCATTATCGGTGCCATCCAACCTGTATTTGGGTACTACAAATAAAGATATTCCTTTCGTGCCCTTTGGCGCACCTTTAATACGGGCCAGAAACAGATGTATAATGTTTTCGGTTGCATCATGGTCTCCGGCTGAAATAAAAACTTTTTGCCCTCTTATTTTGTAAGCGCCATTTTCCAGAGGCTCGGCAGAAGAGGTAATGTCAGAGAGCGAACTGCCCGCCTGTGGCTCGGTAAGGCACATGGTTCCCTGCCATTTGCCGGTAATCATGTTTTCTATATACTGCTTTTTCAGTTCATCAGAGCCGAAGCTGGCAATTAGCCTTGCACCACCGGCGGTAAGGCCTGTATACATCATACCGTTATTGGCCGACATCAGGATGTATCCTACTGTGCTTGTGATAGTTACCGGCATTTGGGCGCCACCGTTTTCGTAATCGAAGTCAGCTCCGATAATACCAGATTCCCCTACTGCTTTCAGGTAATTCCTGATAGAGGGGTGCACCTGTACCTGGCCATCTTTTAGCTCAGGCTGGTTTTTATCAATGTCTTTCAGAAACGGAAACATCAGGTTTTCGGCTATCTGAGTGGCCGTGTCGATGGTCATATCGAACGTTTCCCTGTTATGGTCTGCAAAATAGCTATGCCTTGTCAGTGACTCTACGTCATGCACTTCATAAAGTAGAAAATTCACATTTCTTTTACTGAAGAAATTCTTTGCCATGATACGCACGTTGAAAAATTTTAAGATGCTGAAACAAAAAGCACACAGCCCGTTACATCAGGCCAAGCATTTTGGCATATTTCATCATGGCGCCCGGGTTAGATATTTTCAGTTTCCCCATCATCATTGCCATCATCGGGTTCATATCGCCAGTTGCAATTTTCACAAAGTCTGCTTCATTGGCCTTAATCACACATTCTGCGTTTCCTTCAAAGCCATCTTTTAACTCTGCTTTGCCGGCTGCTACGTGCATGGTGTAGGTTTCGCTGCCAAAATCAAAATGCAAAGTTGTGTTTACATCTTCAATTCCAGACTCGTTTAACTTGGCCGTGGTGTTTTGTAAATATTCTTTTGCGGTCATTGTCTTGTATTTTTGAGGTAAAATAGAAAGTCGAAAGTTAATAAAATTAGACTGATATTATGCAAGCATACTAATTTTTTTGTCAAAAATTTGATTTTTTGAAAAAGACTTGAAATATTTGATACCTGATACAATCAAATTGGCAACAATTTTATTGTTCAAAAACCAGATTTCCGGTCGTATTCAGGTGTTTAATTATTTTCAGGAAGCCGTATTAAGATAAGCCTCCCGAGTCCCGTAGTTAGTTCTGGCAAATCCCTGCCCAATAATTGCAGATGATAGCTTATTTGCTTTTGCCGGTACATATACCGCTGAAAGCAAATGGCGTTTAATTGAAAAACCAAAGAATAAATGAAAAAAGTAATAGCCATATTTGCCTGTATTTTTTGGGTTTATCAGGTGGCCGGGCAAAGTAAAATAAAAAATGATAGCCTTGCTTTTAATGCGAATGATACGCTAACTATAAAAGACAAAAAACAGTTACTGAGAGAAGCAAAAAACAGGGCAGATTCGTTGAAAATTGGTTTCTGGAAACCGCGAAATGCGCAATTTGGTATCAATTTTAGTCAGGCGTCATTTAACAACTGGCAGGGTGGGGGTACCAATAACTGGAGCATCGGTGCATTGTTTAATAACAGGTCTGAATATTACAAAAATAAGGGAGCTTTTACAGGCGAGGTTCAGTTTCAATTGGGAACTGTCAATAACAAAGGCCAGAGGCCGGCCAAAAGTATTGACCGTCTTTTTATGGAAACCAAGTATTCGCATAAGTTAAATCCTAAAATAAACTGGTTTGCGACAGTCAACTTCTTAACACAATTTGCCAAAGGCGTGGTGTATCAGGACGACGGCCTGCCTACTGAGCAGAGAAGAACCATTTCAGGGTTTCTGGCGCCCGGTTATTTGTCAGAGGGCTTCGGGGTTGAGTACAAGCCGGTAAGTTACTTTTTAGTGCAGTTAGGGGGGGCAACCTTACGCCAAACATTTGTACTGAACGATAAAATTTATACTGATTTTACTGAGTTTAACAAATCTACTGATGCCTACGGTATCGCTCCGGGTAAAAAAGTGCTTACCGAGATGGGTTTTCAGATGGTGGCCTCACTGGATAAAGATATTATAAAAAACGTTAATCTTAAATGCCGTTATCAAGCCTTTCAGGCCTATGTAACCAGAAAGTTGTTGCCCAATAAAAACACTATCGACCATAACATTAACCTTATTGCCACAGCCAAGGTAAACAGATACCTGAATCTGAATTTCACGATGCTGGCCATATATGATAAAGACCAGATAGATAAATTTCAGATAAGCCAGGCCTTTGCTGCCGGGTTATTATTTAAACTGTAAATTTTTAACTTTATAAACGCCTGAAAATTATGTTTCAAGAATTTAGAACTTTTATTGCCAAAGGCAATGTACTTGACCTGGCCATTGGAGTTGTGATTGGTGCAGCCTTTGGTAAAATTACTACCTCTTTGGTTGAAGATATCATTATGCCTATCGTCAATGTTTTCACCAGTGGTGGTATTACAGGGGGCATAGTGCTTAAAAAAGCCACTGTTGATGCCGCCGGTCAGCAGATTCCTGCCATTGTTATCAATTACGGTAATTTCTTGAGTGTGGTTATCAATTTCTTTATTATAGCCTGGGTGCTATTCCTGATTGTAAAAGCAGCCAACAAACTGAAGTTAACCGAGCCGAAATAATCTTCTGCATTCTTAAGCTTTTTTCCAGCCTTTAACCGGGGCATGATGAATAGCTTTTGGTTTTTATAAAGGCCTGTATATCCTTATTTTTTCAATCAGCTATTGAGCCTGGCAGGCATTTTAAAAGTATTATCTGTATCAAAAACCACCGGAAATGCCCCTTAATAAAATTTAAAATTTTTGTTTTTCTTTCAATCCTAAATAAATTACATTTGTTATCGAATTTTAGTTTAGGTTTATAATAGCCTAACTGTAATTTAATTTGTGCTTTACCTTATAATCTCGCGGATACCCGCTCTGTTATTTCATGGAAACGTGGTTAAAAGATAAACTGCGTGGCGACTGGCAAATATGGTTTATTATTGCCGTGCTATCGTTATTCAGTATGCTGGTTGTATATAGCGCCAGCTCAGCTCTTGCCTATAAACGTGCCGGCGGTAACACCGAAAGTTACCTGCTCTCGCATACGGGTCATTTGGTGCTGGGAATTATGGTTATCTGGTTCATGCATCGCATTAACTACACCAATTTCGCAGTTATCTCAAGACTTTTGCTCTGGGTTACACCCATCATTTTGTTGTATACGTATTTTTTCGGAACTACCGTTGGAGGTACCAAACGCTGGATTAACATCTTTGGGGTGTCTTTTCAGTCGTCAGATCTGGTTCGTTTGGTGCTTATCACCAATCTGGCTGCCATGCTGGCCCGCCGACAAAATGTTGAGTATAATCCTAAAACGCTGTTGGGGCTTATTTTCTGGTGCGGCCTGTTATGTGGTATGCTGGCAGTAACCAACTTTTCAACGGCGGTTATTTTGGGCATTACCTGTTTCATTATTATGTGGGTGGGTCGTGTACCGGGCCGTTATCTTTTCCGGATGGCTACTTTTGTAATCAGTGCAATTGTAATAGTGCTGAGCATCAGTATTTTTCTTTATAATAAAGGAATTGATTTTGGCCGTGGTCAGGTGGTTTTAGAGCGTATTGAAGCTTTTGCCAAAGTAGATTTAAATAACGACAAAATAATTGGTAGCCCCGACAGAGACGATACTTACCAGAGAGACCAGGCCATGATAGCCATTGCCCGGGGTGGAACAGTGGGTATTGGCCCGGGTAAGAGTTTTCAGAGAAACTATCTGCCTGATGCTTTTTCTGACTATATATATGCTATTGTAGTAGAGGAGTACGGTCTTGTAGGGGCGGTGCTTGTTATGTTTATGTATCTATGGCTATTGTACAGAGGCCTTAAGAATGTAGAATACACCAACAGGGCATTTGGCGGGCTTTTATGTGTTGGTTTAACGTTTAGCATTGTTTTTCAGGCATTTGTACACATGTTTATTAATGTGGGGCTAGGCCCGGTAACCGGGCAGACATTACCTCTGATGAGCATGGGAGGTACCTCCATTTTATTTACATCAGTAGCCATTGGTATTGTGTTGAGTGTTACCAAGGGCGAACACGACGAGGGCAAAGTAGTGGCCTGATTTATTGTATTAACCTAATCATTTACAGCTATTTTCCGGATGAGCAAAGGCGCAAAAATAATTATTTCTGGTGGTGGCACTGGGGGGCACATATATCCTGCGGTGGCAATTGCCAATGAGTTGAAAGCCAAAGACCCGGGCATTGAAATCTTGTTTGTAGGCGCCGAAGGAAAAATGGAAATGGAAAAGGTACCCAAAGCAGGCTACAAAATTATTGGGCTTCCTATTGCCGGCTTTAACCGTTCAAATATGCTGGCCAATCTGGGTTTACCGTTCAAGCTACTGCGCAGCTTATGGAAAACCTATCAGATAATAAAAGACTTTAAGCCCGATGCCGCTATTGGGGTGGGGGGGTATGCAAGCGGCCCGACTTTGATAATGGCCAATTTTCTGAACGTGCCAACGTTGATTCAGGAACAGAATTCATTTGCTGGCGTAACCAATAAAAACCTGGCTAAAAAAGCCCGAAAGATATGTGTGGCGTATCCGGGCATGGAGCGGTTTTTTCCGAAAGAAAAAATTGTGCTTACTGGTAACCCTGTCAGAAAAGATATCCTCGAAACAGCCTCTAAACGCCAACAGGCGCTGGCGCATTTCAAGTTGAACGACGACAGGAAGGTATTACTCATTATTGGGGGCAGCCAGGGTGCCAGAACCATTAATGAATCAATACTGGCGGGTTTGAACGATTTGATTTCAAATGATTTACAGATTATCTGGCAAACAGGTAAGTTGTTTATAGATAAAGCCAGGGCGGCAGTAGATGCCCTACAGACCAGCCGTGTGTATGTGTCAGACTTTATTTATGAAATGGATCTGGCCTATGCAGCTGCTGACCTCGTGGTGTCTCGCGCGGGGGCCTTGTCGGTTTCTGAGTTATGTCTCACGGCCAAGCCGTCAATACTGGTTCCGTTTCCGGCTGCTGCCGAAGACCACCAGACACATAATGCGCTAAACCTGGTAAATGCAAATGCCGCCTGGTGTGTAAAAGATGCAGAGGCGAGAGAAAAACTGGTTGATCAGGTGATAGCTCTGGCCGATGACCCCAAAACCATGAACGAATTAAGCAGAAACATAAAAACTTTAGGAAAGCCCAACGCAGGGCAGGAAATAGCAGAAGAAGTTCTGGCTTTGATATAAAATTACCGGACACACCATCACCCTATGAAAATTTTCTTTTCTGAAAACAGAGTTGATTACTCTAATTATACTTTCGACTACGCCATTTATTGCCTGAAAGAAACACAGGAAGAGCTGGCCGGAATTTATGAAAAAGGTTTTTTACCCTATACCGGTGATCTGAGTATTGAAGGAGATATATTTTATCTGGCCAGAAGCCTGAGAGTTGATCTTGAAAACTTTGATGATACCTCAGAAAACCGCAGGGTCAACAGGCTGGTTGAGCCTCTTAGAATAGAGTTGGAAGTTATCAGAAAAGAAGACTTTAACCTGGACGACCCCGCCTTTACTGATTTTTGCAAGGCCTATATTTCGCAGCGAATCGGTGACGACAACATGAGCCTTGAACGCTGGCAGTATATATTATCAAGAGAGACAGGAACGCATATCCTTAGATTTACTTCAGAGGGTAAGTTCTTAGGATTTATACTGGGCGCTATGGGTGACGGTTTTCTGCATTACTGGTTTGCATTTTTTGATACCGAATACATGCGTACCCACTCTTTAGGCAAATGGATGATGTGGCGGGCTATCAGATGGGCTAAAGATAACGGCCTAAAATATGTATATCTGGGTACTGCCTACAAGCCTTCGGCTTTGTATAAAATAAGAGACCACAAGGGCCTGTCTTATTTTAACGGCCACCAGTGGAGCAAAGATGTGGAGCGCCTTAAGGAACTATGCAAAACTGACCTGGAGGCCAAAGAAGCCGACCAGTTTAAGTTACTGCCAGATAGAAATACGTTTCTTAAAAACCTTTAAAGTGCCGGAATCAGCTCAGCACTGATTCTGCTACAATGCAAACCTTATTTTTAAGTACAGCCTGAAATGGAAAAGAAATTAAACATAATGAAAATCGGCCGGTGGCTAATGGCAGGTGTTGCCATCATAGCGGTTGTTGCGCTTATTGTGTTTTCAAGCAATACTTTTTCAACTGACCGCTGCAAGAAAATAGAAGTTAAAATCAAAAACGCCGACGATCAGTTTTTTATTGACAGACACGAAGTTGAAGAACTGGCTACCAATTACGGTGCCGACCAACTAAAGGGTAAGCTTTTTAAGGAGATAGATTTACAGGAGATTGAAAAAAGAGTCTTAAAGAATAAACAAATCAAGAGTTGTCAGGTTTTTAGAGGTATTGAGGGAAACCTGAACATTGATATTGAACAACACATACCCATTGCCCGTATTCTTGGTTCTGACGGCCGTGAAGATGTATATGTAGATAATGAGGGGAGCTTTTTCCCGCTCTCTGAAAGATATTCCGCAAGAATTGTATTGCTTTCGGGCGAATATTTCCGAAATTTGCCAAGTTTAAAGCAAAAACGTCAGCAAAAGTTGATGAGCTTTATTAATTTAATTAATGAAGACAGTTTCTTGAAAGCCCAGTTTACCCAGCTGGATATAGACCAGGCCGGTAATATCAGTATTGTGCCACTTTTAGGAAACCACACCATTGAGTTTGGCGCGCCAGAGAACATTCAGAACAGATTAAACCGACTAAAGATATTCTATAAGCAGATATTGCCTGTGCAGGGATGGGATAAATTTACCCGGGTAAGTGTAAAATATAACGGGCAACTGGTTTGTAAATAATGCATGAAAACGGCATTGAAAATACGTTCACAAGGCAAAGAGCAGTGAATGATGTCCTAAAAACTAATGAAATGAGTAAAGGCGTAATAGTAGGTATTGATATTGGCAGCACAAAAATTTGTGCCGTTGCAGGAATAATGGATGGTGTTGAGAAAGTGAAGATTCTTGACATCGTGGAAGAACCTACCCAAAGGGGTCGTGTCTCTAATGGCACGGTTGTAAATCTAGAGTTTACAGCAAAAGACATAGACCGTATACTGAATGTTTTGTCTGACAAGGCCGATATCAATATTAACAACGTAATTGTCAATATATCCGGCGAAAACGTAGAGGGGCGGTCACATCAGAGTTCAATTACCCGTAATGACAGCCGAAGTACCATACGCAAAGAAGAAATAGAAAGATTAGCAGTTGATATCCGGAAATCGTTCCGGCCAACGGCAGGTAATGTCATCATTCATACATTCCCGCAGGAGTTTTTAGTTGACAAAACCACTGTGCCTGATAATCCTGTAGGCCGTTTTGGCATTATACTGGGTGGCAATTTCTTTTTGGTTTCTACACCCAATGACCCGCATCTGGCCTTACGCCGGACCATCGAAAGCGTGGGTGTAAAAGTACAGAACAACCGCAGATTTATTCCGCTTAAAATAGTTCATACCCTGTTTACACCCCTGGCCGATGCTATGGCCGTGTTAAGTGAGATTGACCGCAAATTGGGCGTGGTTGTGGTTAATATTGGCGGCGACACCACCGAGATTGCTATTTTTCAGGAGAGTGGCTTACGCCACATTGCGGTAATACCGTTTGCCGGTAAAAGCATTACCAACGATTTGGTAAAGGCCTTTCAGATTCTGCCAGACCATGCCGAAAAACTGAAACTTATTATGGGGGCAGTGCCACCTAATGAAGTAGGAAAAAATGAGATAATCAAGATTCCGGGGGTTGAGGGGCTGCCAGATAAAGAAATTGTGGCGCAAAATGTAAGCATCATCATTGAAGAGCGTCTGAAAGAAATAGCCACCATGGTAATGGCCGAGATCATGCATTCGGGTTATGATGGGCAGCTGATTAGCGGGGTAGTGCTAACCGGAGGCACCTCTAATATTGCCATGATAAAAGATGTGTTTGCACAGGTAACCAATGGCATGAACATCCGCGTGGGCAACACTATCAGAAACATAGGAGAAAGTGCGATAAGTAAAATCACCGACCCCAAGTATGCCACTGTAGTTGGCCTGGTGCTATCAGGCTTTTTACCGCTCGATGAACGTGTACCGCAAGAAGTTATATGGGGTGATTTGCCCGAGAATCAGTCACAAAGCAGTTACATGAATGGTGCTGATACACCTTCGGTGAGCCGTAATAGCGGAAAAAGAGAAGAGCCACAGGATGACGAGCCCACAGGAGGAGGTCTCTTTGGCTGGTTAAAAAAGAAAGTCTCATCAGCTGGTAAGCTTGACATGGGAGACGACAAAAATTATACAAACTAGTATCCAATTTTATTATTTATAAAGAGCAGATATTTTTTGGTATCAGGCATTGAAAGCCCTCTGTAGCCAATGGCTAAAACGTACCGATACCATTTTTGGCAGAGATCTACATTAAGGCAACTGTTTTCCAAAAGCAATTGCCTTAGTATTTATATTTCTTTTAAAAATGCTTTCCTAATCTACATAAATTCTTTCTTATTATGTCGCCAGAACCAGACTTCGAAATCGTTACAAGTAAAAACAAATTCAAGAACATCATTAAGGTAATTGGTGTGGGTGGTGCCGGCTGTAATGCCGTTAAACACATGCACAGGCTGGGTGTAACTGATATTGGTCTGGTTATTTGTAATACAGATTTGCAGGCGCTTGAATCGGCTCCTTCGGGTATCCACAGATTGCAGATTGGCATAGAGCTAACCAAAGGCTTAGGTGCCGGTACTGAAGCGGCAATGGGTAAAAAAGCTGCTGAAGAAAGCGAAAAAGTGATTCGGGAAGTATTAAAAGCGCCTACAGAGATGGTTTTCATCACTGCAGGTATGGGCGGCGGTACCGGTACAGGTGCAGCCCCTGTAATAGCGCGCATTGCCAAAGAGATGGGCCTGCTTACCGTTGCTGTTGTTACAGACCCTTTTACTTTTGAAGGAGAAGACAAAATTGTGCAGGCACGTGCCGGAATTGAAGAACTTAAAAATTGTAGTGACACCGTACTGATTATCAAGAACGAGCGTCTAGAACAACAGTACGGCGATATGGATATAGAAGAAGCCTACGCCAAGGCAGATGATGTGCTGGCCAATGGCGTAAAAAGTATTGCAGAGCTTATTACACGGCCAGGTATTATAAACCTTGACTTTGCCGATGTAAAAAAAGTTTTAGGTAATGCGGGTCAGGCTGTAATGGGTACAGCAGAGGCAGAGGGAGAACGACGGGCCGAAGATGCCATTAAATCGGCGCTTTCGTCACCATTGCTTGAGAGCAACGGTATAGGCGGGGCACAAAGAGTACTGGTAAGTATTGCCTATAGCACCGAGCATAAAATCAAACTTTCAGACCAGACACTGGTTACCAAGTTTATTGAAAGCCAGATTCAGACCAAGGCAAGGCTTTTCAAGCATGGTTTTGCTATTGACGAAAACCTGAAGTCTAAAGTAAGGGTAACAATTGTGGCTGCCGGCTTTGATTTGGGAATTGAAAATGAGCCACAGGAACCGGAAGTGGAAGACAAAAACGGGGAGCGGAAAACCGGTGAGGCTGCCAGGACAAAAAACGCGGTTTCAGCTGTAGCTGAGCAACACAAAAGAGATGACAGTGAGCAAATTAAAAACATGATTCAGCGTTTTATGAGAGAGGGATACCGGAATCCGGCATTAAGCACACCTACTTATGTACGCAACGGAATTGAACTACAGGATGTGAAAAAACTGCGGCAAAGTGGTAAAGTTCTTGAGTATGACCTTGATTATTTGTTGGGCATGATGGAATCAAGCAGATAAATTATTGTTATCTAATTATATTAAAGTTTGTTAAAGTAAAACGAATGATGTTATTCCTGCCCGAATCATTATTTGTTTTACTTTTTCTGTATACAACTGTTAAGATTATACCCATAAATCAATGATATTAGACCGAACAATTGCTCCGCCCTCACAAACGATAGAACAGGTAAGTATCCCGAAAGCTGAAAAAACACTGCTCGATAACCAGATACCAGTTTTCATGATTAAAGCCGGCGAACAACCGGTAATGCGTCTGGAATTAATTTTTGATGCAGGCAGCAGATTTGAGAATAAAACCGGCGAGTCGTTTTTTGCTGCAAAAATGCTTTCAGAAGGTACATCTAAGCATACTGCAACCGGAATAAGCGAACATTTTGATTCCTTCGGTGCTTTTCTTGAAATCAGCCAGGCTGTTGAAAGACTCACGATAACCGTACATGGGCTTACCAGACATTTACCCGAACTCCTGCCGCTTTTGCTGGAAATGATTACAGATTCTGTAATTCCTGAAAGTGAATTGCAGGTACAAAAAAATATTACCTCACAGAATCTGAAAATTAACCTCGAAAAAAGCTCTTATGTAGCCGGTCAGGTGTTCAGAGAGCAGATTTACGGCGTTAATCATCCCTATGGCAAATCGCTTACGCTTGCATTGATAGACGATATCACCAGAAACGACGTAACAGATTTTTATGAAAAGCATATAAAGGGCAAAGGTTTTAAAATATTTATATCTGGCAAGTTTGGTAATGAAGAAGTGCAGGCCCTGAACAGATACCTGGGCAGAACCCCGGTTGAATTTCAGCAGCATCAGCATTTGATTGATACCAGTGCCAACATTACACATCCCGAAAGCATATTGGTTGAACGCACCGAAAACCTGCAGTCATCCATTCGCCTGGGCAAAAAGTTATTTGGCCGCACCCACCCTGATTATTTCAAGTTTATGGTTACCAATACTGTGTTCGGCGGTTATTTTGGCAGCAGACTCATGAAAAATATCCGCGAAGAAAAAGGCTTTACCTATGGCATTTCGTCAGGACTGGTACCTCAGAAAGAAGGCGGATATCTGGTAATGGGTACTGATGTAAAGAAAGAATTTACGCAGCAGACTTTAGACGAAATATTAAAGGAAATAAACCTGCTACAAACGGTGCCGGTAGAAGAAGAAGAGCTTGAAACCGCCAAAAATTACATGATTGGGTCTTTTGTCGGGTCGTTGAACACGCCTTTTGAAATAGCCGACAGGCAGAAAATAATTATACTTGACGATTTACCAGCCGATTTCTACGATAATTATATTCAGAAAGTACGTGCCGTTACGCCAATGGATGTACTTGAAATGGCCAATACCTATTTTAAACCCGAAAATTTATTTGAAGTAGTGGTAGGGGGGAAATAGAACCTCACACCCTAAACCCCTCTCCCCATTGTTGGGGAGAGGGACTTCTTCACTCTTCCCCATTGTTGGGGAAGGGCAGGGATGGGGTTTTTCAAAGTATTATTTAGTAAAAAAGAGTTTTAAATCACTCCCTCTTTATTAAAAGCCTACACCTATGGTTTTGGTTTGTATTCTGAGCAGATACATATCGGCCGTAATATAGAGCGTTGACCCATCATTACCCCAGGCGCAATTGGCTGTGGGTACCCCGGTTTCAATGCGGCCCAGCAACTTTCCTTCCGGCGTCAGTATCAAAATACCGCCGGGCCCGGTGGTGAATATATTTCCTTTTTTATCGATTTTCAGTCCGTCAGGTAAACCCTGCAACCCTTCTTTTACCATAGGAGTGGTATCAAACAGAATTTTACCTTTACCTACTTTCCCGTCGGCCAGTACAGGGTATGCCATTAGGTAGGCTCTGTCAGGGTCTGACTGTGCCACATACAAAGTCTTTTCATCCGGCGAAAAAGCCAGGCCGTTAGGGCGTGTAAGGTCTTTTATTATTAAAGTAACTTTCCCGTCGGTTCCTCTTCTGTAAACGCCGAATAGCTCCGTTTCCCGGGTCGGGTCATTTTCTTTCTTCATCAAACCATACGGAGGGTCGGTAAAATAATAATCGCCGTTTGATTTCTGCACAATATCATTCGGGCTGTTGAAACGCTTACCTGCGTAGCTATCGGCCAGTGTGCGTTTGCCACCTATGCTGAGCGGCATTACTGAAATACGTCGGTCGCCGTGTTCGCAGGAAACCAGCATACCATCTTTATTAATAATTAAGCCATTGCTGCCGGGTTCATCACTATAAACCCCAAGCCCGGTATAGCCGGACGGTTTCAGAAAAGGCCTGGCACCTGCTCCTTCTTTCCATTGATAAACCGTGTTGGCGGGTACATCAGAAAACAACAGATAATTGCCGTCTTTAACCCAGGCCGGGCCTTCCGCCCAGTCGTATCCTTCGCTCAGAATCTCAATTGTTGCATCTTTATCTATCAGATTATCAATGGCTGGGTCAAGGCGGTTCACCTTACCCAATGTTTTTTGTTGCGCTGTTGTCAGGTTGTTCATCATTATTAAAAGGGCAAATAGTAATACGGTTTTCATAGGAAGTTATAGTTACAGGTTGATTAACGAATTTAATTGAATTTTTGCAAACTCTAACCAAACCGCGCAAGAAAGATTGATCCAAGAACGCTCGGTGCTTTATTCATCATCAGATTATTAAGTTAAAATAAATTGAACATTTACAAAGAATCATCGGCATACTTATATATTTGCCGTCTGATGGCTACAGGCCCTATTCAATTCATAACCAAAATCTAAACTTTCAATCATGCGTAAAATTTCTCGGATTCACTCATGGCTCACGGCTGTGGCAGGAGTGGCTCTACTTTCTGCCTTTGTTTTTGATGAAACCCCCGCACCGGCCATTAAAGTGCCTGCCGGATTTTCTGTTTCTGTATTAGGTAACGACCTCGGCGCCACCAGACACATGGCCGTTAACAGCAAAGGTGGCGTTTATGCCAAACTTTCTAAACTGAAAGATGGCAAAGGTCTTGTTTATTTATATGACTCCGATGCTGACGGTAAGCTGGATGCCCGGAAAAACCTGCTAGATTATAAAGGCACAGGTATTGTTATTAAAGACAACTACCTGTATTCATCGTCTAACACCGGAGTGTATCGTTATCAGCTGGATGCCAACGGCGAAATTACTAATATTGATAACCCGGAGCAGATTGTAACCGGGCTGGTTGCCAAAGGCCGCGACGAAGCCAAAGCCATTGCACTGGATAACAACGGTAATATTTATGTTTCTGTGGGGTCACCAGATGAAACCTGTAAAGAAAAAGGCACCAACAAGGGTATATATCCTTGTGCATTGCTTGATTCGGTTGGCGGAGTCTGGCGTTTCAAGACTAATAAACTTAATCAGACTTATAGTGATGGTGTAAGATATGCCACAGGGCTGAAAAACGTTGTAGGGCTTGACTGGAACACCAAAACCAATAAATTATTTGTGATGATGCACGGTAGGGGTCAGTTTCATGAGGCTTTCCCGAATTATTATACGCCTGAAATGAGTACCAAGCTACCTGCCGAAACCATGTATGAGTTACATGAAGGTGCAGATGCCGGCTGGCCTTATGTGTATTATGACCAGTTTCAGAAAAAGAAAATTCTGTGCCCTGAATACGGCGGCGATGGCAAAAAGACCGGTGGCGAAAAAGCCATTAATCCTGCTGCTGCGTTTCCTGCCCACCTGGGCCCCAACGGATTGTTGTTTTACACGGGCAATGCGTTTCCGGCTAAGTACAAAAACGGAGCATTCGTTGCTTTCCATGGCCAGTCTCCTGAATTGAAAAAAGGATATATGGTGGCTTTTGTGCCTTTCAAGAATGGCAAGCCATCTGGCCCCTGGGAGATTTTTGCCGATAACTTTGCCGGTATAGACCTTGCCAAACCGACCGGCCCGGTACAACACCGCCCCTGCGGACTGGCACAAGGCCCTGACGGCTCAATTTATGTGTCTGACGACTTAGGCGGAACCATTTATAAGATTAGTTATAAGGCGGCCAAATAGGCCTAGCCGGAGTTTTATAGTTAAGGGTATGTTTAAACATATACCCTTAGCTTTTCAAAAACAATATGCCTACCCGGCTAAGCTCGTGAAAACCACTGTTTTATGTTGTTTTTTGAACTGAAAAACATAGAAAAAATACATGTTTGTGGGCAGTAAAATCGGGCAAATTGGGGGTTGCAGAGGCCTTTCAAGTGGTTTTCTAAAAATAGTCCTACCTTTTTTGTCTTTTTTTGCCCAAAATATCGGAATTGTGAAAATTGTGTAGTACTTTTGCACCCGAAAAATGAAGGTGTACTACCTATTTTCGGATCTACATTTAAAAACTCATCAAAATAAATATGGCATCAGTTAGACCAGATGAAGTTTCGGCTATTCTGCGTGAACAACTAGCAGGTTCAAAAACCGAAGCGGAACTCGAAGAAGTAGGTACAGTGCTACAAATCGGAGACGGTGTAGCACGTATATATGGTTTATCAAAAGTACAGGCCGGTGAATTGTTGGCTTTTGAAAACGGTTTAAAAGCACTAGCACTTAACCTTGAAGAAGATAACGTAGGAGCAGTACTTTTAGGAGACGCAACAGGAATTAAAGAAGGTGCAACCGTAAAACGTACCGGTGAAATCGCTTCGGTGAAAGTAGGTGACGGTATCGTTGGTCGTGTTGTAAATACATTGGCTGAACCAATTGATGGCAATGGCCCGATTCAGGGTGAAACTTTCGAAATGCCTTTGGAGCGCAAAGCGCCGGGTGTTATCTATCGTCAGCCTGTAACTGAGCCGCTTCAAACAGGTATCAAAGCGATTGACGCGATGATTCCGATTGGTCGCGGACAACGTGAGTTGGTAATTGGTGACCGTCAAACCGGAAAAACCGCGGTTTGTATTGATGCCATTATCAACCAGAAAGAATTTTATGATAAAGGTGAGCCGGTATATTGTATTTATGTAGCCTGTGGACAGAAAGCATCCACCATCAAAGCGGTTGAGCAGACACTACGTAAATATGGCGCTATGGATTACACGGTAATCGTAGCAGCAGGTGCTTCAGACCCATCTCCAATGCAGTTCTTTGCGCCATTTACAGGTGCAGCTATTGGTGAGTATTTCCGTGACACTGGTCGTCCGGCATTGGTTGTGTATGATGACTTGTCGAAACAAGCTGTTGCTTATCGCGAGGTGTCATTGTTGCTTCGTCGCCCTCCGGGACGTGAGGCTTATCCTGGAGACGTTTTCTATCTTCACAGCCGTTTGCTGGAGCGTGCCGCTAAAATCAATGCCAATGATTCTATCGCGCAAGATATGAACGACCTGCCTCCGTCATTGAAAGGTAAAGTAAAAGGTGGTGGTTCATTAACGGCGCTACCAATTATTGAAACTCAGGCCGGCGACGTGTCTGCTTATATCCCTACTAACGTAATTTCAATTACTGACGGTCAGATATTCCTTGAGTCAAACCTTTTCAACGCCGGTATCCGTCCTGCTATCAACGTAGGTATCTCGGTATCACGCGTGGGGGGTAATGCTCAGATTAAATCAATGAAAAAAGTAGCAGGTACCCTGAAACTAGATCAGGCGCAGTTCCGCGAGTTGGAAGCCTTCGCCAAATTTGGTTCAGACCTTGACGCCGCTACCAAATTGACTATCGAACGTGGCCGTCGTAACCAGGAAATCCTGAAACAAGGGCAGTTCTCTCCATCGCCGGTTGCTGAGCAGGTGGCTATCATCTATGCTTCAATCAATGGTGTGTTAGACAAAGTTCCGGTAAACAGAGTAAAAGAATACGAAGATGAGTTTGTTACCCTGTTGAAAGCACAGAATCCTGAGGTTTTGAAAGCACTTGCAGCCGGAAAGCTGGATGACGCCGCCGATACCATCAAGAAAGTTGGTAAAGAATTAGCTGAAAAATATGCATAATAATATAGAATGAAGAGTGGGTTCTCCCTCTTTTCATTCTTAATTTTTTAGAAAGATGCCTTCATTAAAAGAAGTAAGAAATAGAATTGTCTCGGTAAACTCAACGACGCAGATTACAAAAGCCATGAAAATGGTGTCTGCAGCCAAGTTACGCAGAGCACAAGATGCTATCCTTCAGATGCGTCCGTATGCTACCAAGCTTAACGAACTGATTGCTACCGTATCAGCCAATACTGAAGTAGGCGCTACAAGCCCTTATACCAGTGTACGTGCGGTAGAGAAAGTTCTGGTTGTTCTGGTTACATCAGACAGAGGTCTATGTGGTGCATTTAATTCAAATATCATTAAAGCAGCTTTGGCTGTTATTAATGAAAAGTATGCTTCTCAGGCAGCTAAAGGTAATGTTGAGATTCTGGCACTGGGTAAAAAAGGTGGTGAAGCACTGGCTCGTCGCAGTTATAAAGTGAACGAATCATTCATGAGCATCTTCCAGAACCTGAATTTTGCGCATGCACGCTCAGCTGCAGAATCAATCATGACAGCCTTTGAAGAAGGGAAGTACGATGTTGTGGAGCTTGTTTATAACGAGTTTAAAAACGTTGCTACGCAAATCATCAGAGTTGAGCAGATGCTTCCGTTGGTTGATAAAAAAGCTGATGAATCAGCAGCCAGCAAGATTGATTACATTTTTGAGCCTTCAGAAGAAGAGATTGTTTTGGAACTGATACCAAAGGCCATTAAAATGCAGTTATTTAAGGCTGTGCTGGAATCGAACGCATCAGAGCATGGCGCTCGTATGACAGCCATGGACAAAGCAACAGACAATGCCAATGAGTTATTACGCTCTTTGAAAATTGAGTACAACCGTAGCCGTCAGGCCGCAATTACCAAAGAGATTCTGGAGATTGTGGGTGGTGCCGAAGCTTTGAAAGGAGAATAATCTATACCAATAGATATACAAATGAAAATGGTGAGTCAGACGGCTCACCATTTTTTGTTTTATTGCGTGCCAGGTTAGCTGTTATAAACTTGTAGGCCCAGCAGTTAACCAATGCTATAGTAATTAACATTACAGGCGCTCTTGGACGATTATTACATTTCAGTTACATTCATTACGCCCAGTTGTTCAAACAGCTTTTGCCAGTAGTAAGTAACGGTGGGGTTATTCTCTTTAGAAGAACTGGTAGGCTCAAACGGCAGAATCATTGAAATGTCGGGTCCGTTCAGCTGATAGTTTTTTAGCTTTTCTGCATCAACTTTGGCCCATTCTTCGGCCTGTGCTTCATCTTTAGGCGGGCTCACCTGAAAATCCCTGCCATTCTTTACACTCTCTACCATATCGCTCAGGTAATACACTTTAGTAATACCCGGGCTTTCGGCCAGGCGCGCAATAACCGGTATGCTGGCAGTAATATTGGTTTCCAGATTCGAAGCGTTATCGTTCTGCGTTTTCAGCCTGTTTAAAGATTGCTGAATAACAAAGTTCCTTTCTTTTCGGATTGACAAGTCGTAGGCTGTCTTGATGGCCTCCATATCAGTGGCATTTACACCTTCTGTGTCTTCCATTTCAGTGCGGCAGGTAAGAGACAAAGTGCGGCCTTTCGATGTGTTTTCGTGTATATAATAAATCTCAAAGGTATCGCCTGCTTTTCTGAAATTCTGCTCTATAATAGACGTAAGTGTCTGTTGATACTTTTGTGCCACAAAGGCTTTTTTTACATCTACACTTGCCGTTTTATCAATAAAAATCAGGGTATGTACAGTGGGGCTATTGGTTTGATTATCAGCTTTTTGGGTTTCTTTATCTCCGCAGGAAAAAAGAGAAAGAACTAAAAACAGAAAAGTAAGCAAGTAATAAGTAACCGGAGGCTTTTTCATCAAAATGGGGTTTTGTTCCAGGATATCTTCATAATTCAGAACCTTGAACGAAAAATACAAAACAAAAGTATGAAATCAATACTTCAAATTTAACTTTTTTCTATATACGGTGTCAGAAGGCATATTTTTCTGCCAGAATGGGTTCTGAATAGAGCCCTTCAGAATACCTCTGCTGGTAAGCACCTTATTGTTAGCCAGATAGCTCTCTTCCCAGCCGGCAATTTTATGCGGGAAATTCTTCTCAAATATAATGCTGATGCTTCTTTTGCTTTCAACATACTTTACCTGATAGGCATACAAAGAATCACCCCTGAAGGTTGAGTCGCCTCGGTAAGGTTGCAACGTAACATCGGCAATGGCTGGTGCCGGTTTTTCGCGTCTAAGCCGCAGTGAAGATAAACCCGGCACCAGAATAACTTTACCAACCGGTAACTGTTTCAGGGGGTTCATGCGTACGCGCGTCCAGAGTTCGTCTTCCAGCAACGCTTTGTCTATATGATAATCATCTTCTATTTCTTCATCAAAATAAGATTTACCCAGAACCTGATAACCGTTCTGGCGAAAATTGAGTTGTAGAAAAGTTTGCCCGCTCCAGTCCTGATTAGTGTTAGAAACCTTAAGTGTAGAAGGATACTCCTGGGTTTGTACAGGCGTAAATACCGATGTGTATAAAGAGAAATCATGAATACCCGTAACAAATCTCTTAATAAAGTTGAGTTTCAGTACTTTTACTGCTTTCTCTCTATCTTTTGTTTCCAGCTTTACGTGCTTGTCTTTTCTGAAATCTTCGGTGCTAAAAACCATAATCGCCTCGCCATTATTCAGGTTACCGAATTGTGCTTCCTGCAAAGCATAGCTGTTGATTTCAGCAGTGCCCGGATTCCAGTAGGTTCTGAAATTAATGTCGTCATAAGGTTGTTGTGTGTCTGTTTTTTCTTTGCTGCATGATTGCAGAAACACCAGTATTGCCAGCACAAAGCACGAAATTTTCATAATCAATAGTTTTGCATAAACGAGATTCAAACTTAAGAAATAAATTAACGAATCTCTATAAAATAATTATCTGCAAACACTCCGGTTTTACTTTTTTCCTTTCCAGCTTATCAGAAAAACCCCTGCCAGCACCAGTGCCGTACCAATTATCTGTTCAAGCCAGACGGGTTCATTCAGAAAAGCTGTGGCCAGTATAATGGTAAAGATAGGCCCTATGCTGGCTATAATTGAGGCATTGCCGGAACCAACCCGTTTGATACCCGCAGAAAACAAAAAAGTGGGGAGTACTGTTGAAAAAATAGCCATAGCTATGGAAATCAGATAAACCGGCGCCGGAAAGCCGAATATATCAAGGCCGTTGTAAATATAGCTGTGTATAAGAGTGGGTACCAGAGCAGATAGCATGGCCCAGGAGGTAAAGCGTGTGGTGCCCAGTTTACCAATCAGCTTGTCGCTACCTACTAAATAGAACGAGTAGGTGAGACCACTCAGAATAACCAGAAAAGCCCCCAATGCGATGTTTTTTTGCTGATGCGCCTGAAAATGCCTGTTAAACGCCACTATAATGCCTGCATAGGTAATGACCAATGCCAGCCATTGCAGGCGGCTTACTTTTCTTTTAACCAGAAATGAGTTAATCAATAAAACAAAGGTAGGATAAATAAAAAGGAGGATTCGCTCAAGGCTGGCAGAGATGTACTCAAGACCAAGAAAATTAACGTAAGCAGACACATAATAGCCGGTAAAGCCTATTAGAACCACCTGGCACCAAATTTTAAGAGGTATAACCGGGTGTGCCACTTCTGTAACGCGCGTACGAAAGATAGTTACCAGATAAAACGGGGCAGAAAACAGAAACCTGAGTGCAAGAAGCGTAATGGAATCGATACCATAGCGATAAGCAGATTTAATAAAAATGCCCTTAAGGGCAAAGCCGAAAGCCGCTCCAAAAACCATTAACGCGCCAATCAGATACTTTGTGCGGTCTGACATAAAAAATAACCTGTCTTATGACATCTCAAATGGTAAAAATGATAGTTTTGCTTTTCATTTTTACGTACTGATTCTGTTTTTAGTTCAAGCATATTTGAAAAGTTAAACAATTTATTGTAATTATTAAAAATTATTGCATAATTCACCTGTTCGGAATTGATTAAATAAATAACCCACATGGTAACGTCCAAAAAACTAAGAAAAGAGTCAGAAGAAACAGTTAGTATTCAACCACGTGAGCAGAAAAAACCATTATTGATAGAAATAGCCTGGGAGGTATGTAATCAGGTAGGTGGGATTTATACGGTAATCCGTTCTAAGGTGCCATCTATGGTGGAAGAATGGGGAGAAAATTATTGTTTAATAGGACCGTATTTTCAGAATACGGCGGTTGTTGAATTTGAGCCTATTGATGACCTTGATGAATCATATTTTGGTAAGACAGTTAAAAGAATGCGAGAGCTGGGTTTTGAGGCGCATTATGGACGCTGGCTGGTAACCGGAAAACCCAAAATTGTTCTGCTTGATTTCAAGAACCTCTTATATAAAGCCAACGATTTAAAGCATAATATCTGGAACAGGCACCAGATTTCTACCATAAATGCCGAGCCCCTGGTTGACCAGGTAATTGCGCTAGGCGAAATGATTAGGGTATTTCTGACCGAATTCGGCGAAGCTTACGGCCATAAAAATGATATTGTTGCGCACTTTCATGAATGGATGGTGGCAACAGCCCTAATAGATATAAGGACAGACAATGTGCCGATGTCTACCGTGTTTACCACCCATGCCACTATGCTGGGGCGCTATATTGCCGGAAACGAGCCGAACTTCTATGAGCGGTTGCCTTACTATAACTGGGAACATGAGGCGCATCATTACGGTATACACGCACAGGCCAAAATTGAGCGGCTTGCTGCACAGAAAAGTCATGTGCTAACAACAGTTAGCGATGTTACAGCCAAAGAATGCGAAGTGTTTTTTGGCAGAAGCTGCGACCTCATTCTGCCCAATGGGCTGAATGTTACCCGTTTTGCAGCCACCCATGAGTTTCAGAATCTGCATCTGAAATACAAAGAGAAAATACATCAGTTTGTAATGGGGCACTTTTTTCAGAGTTATAGCTGGGACCTCGACAATACTTTGTACTTCTTTACTTCGGGGCGTTATGAGTTCAGAAACAAGGGTTATGACATAACCCTTGAGGCGCTTAAAAGGCTAAACTTTAAGTTGGTTCAGTCTGGGGTTGATACAACCGTGGTTATGTTTATTATTACTAAAAATCCGGTTTATTCTATTAATCCTGAAGTGCTGCAGTCAAGAGCCGTAATGGAAGAAATCAGAGAAACCTGCGAGGCCATTGAAAAGCAGGTGGGCGAGAACCTTTTTCATGCCTCTGCTGCTAACGAGAACCCTAATCTGCCAGACCTGAACGATTTTGTTGATGAATACTGGCGCCTGAGATTACGACGGACCATTCAGACCTGGAGAACGAAGAAGTTGCCACATACGGTTACACATTTATTAAAGCAGGAAGACGAGGTTACCGATTATCTGAAATTTACAAACCTGCAGAATCATCAGCAAGACCGTGTGAAATTTGTATATCACCCTGATTTTATTTCTCCTACCAATCCACTTTTTGGTATGGAATACAGCCAGTTTGTACGTGGCTGCCATCTGGGGGTTTTCCCGAGTTATTATGAGCCCTGGGGTTATACACCACTTGAATGTGTCGTGAGGGGTATTCCGACGGTAACGAGCGATTTATCCGGCTTCGGTGATTTCATGATTCAGTTAATGAGAGATTATGAAAGTGTTGGAGTATATGTGGTAAACCGCCGGACTAAAACCTATGACGATGCGGCTGACCAACTGGCAGATATCATGTTCAATTTCGTAACGATGAATCGCCGCGACCGCATTATGCAGCGTAACAGAGTAGAGAATATCTCTGAGATATTTGACTGGACCAATCTTCGATCCTATTACGACACAGCACATGACCTGGCACTTAAACGTAAAGGAGTTACCAGGTTATAAACAGAAAGGGGAAGATTCGGCAAATCTTCCCCTTTCTGTTTATAGCAGTTTTGCTGTTGTTTTTACTTAACAGCTTCGTCTATCCATTTTATCATTTCTTGTACTACCAGGTCGCTGGAGCCAAGAAAACCTGTACTTTTAAACTTGATTTTCCCTTGTTTATCAATACAGAATTTGGCTGGTATACCATTTACGCCATAGTTACCGGCTACGTCGCCCTCGGCATCAAAAACAACCGGGAAAGACCCGTAGCCTCTCTGGCTCATGAAGTTAACTACCGACCCTTTCACCTGGCTTGGCTCCATGCGTTCAAATGTGTTCACAAACAGAAACTGCACGTCGGTGTTGTTTTTATATTTCTCCTGCACCTGTTTCATGCCCGGAAACGACATAATACAAGGCCCGCACCAGGTTGCCCAGAAATCAAGAATAACAACTTTGCCTTTCAGGTCTGACAACTTAACGGTTTTGCCGTCTTTATCGAGCAGGCTGAAATCAGGCGCATCCGCGCCTACCGAGCCAGCACTTCTACGCTTTACGTCCTGAATAAACAGTTTGGCAAAAAAGTAATTTTTGCCTTCTTTTTCCAACTGAGCAGCAGTGTTGGCAAAAATCTCAAAGTCTTTCTCAGGGTTCAGAAAATTATTTACCGCAATAATACCAGCCAATGAGGTGCCTAATTCGGCAATCATAGGTTTAATCGTATTAAAATAGGCCTCTTCGGCGGCTACATATTGTGTTTGTAAATCTTTCTTTTTCTTTTCGTCGCGTTTCTTTGAAACGGCTTCAAACTGTTCGTTCAGATTCAACTGCGTTTTTCTGAAATTCTGTGCTTCTGCCAGAATCTGATTGAACTTCTTCATGTTTGTAGAACCCTCAATGCTGTAAGACGCCGCCTTGTCAGGCGTACTCATACCGTCAGCCACCAGGCTTATTTCCTCGCCGCCATCCAGAATCAAACCAATTACCTGCTGGTTGGCAATATTTACCTGGTAAATGCCCGGGTCTGGCAACATACCTTTAAAAGCAAAAGTCCGGTCGGCTGCAATATTCACCGAATCTATTTTCAGCGCAATATTTCTGTCGTTCATTCTTTCAAGGTACGCCTTGCCCGACACCGCGTTGGTAACTTTACCTTTTATGCTAAATGGTTTACCTGTTGTAGCTTTTGCAGGGGTTTCGGCTGTCTTGTTTTGGGGCTGCGACTGGCATGACCAACCAAAGGCCAGAAAAAATATGGCAAAAATAGATTTTTTCATAGAAGTTAATGTACAGTTTTTTAAAGAATAATGGCTTTGAAGACTATTTCAGCGCGTCCATCAGTAACTGGTTGGTCAATTTAGGGTCTGCCGTACCTTTCGATTTCTTCATTACCTCACCCACAAACATACCCAGCAAGCCTTTTTTACCGCTTTTAAACTCTTTCACTTTGTCTGGATAAGCAGACAGAACCTCGTTGATTAACGCCTGTAAGGTATCTGTATTGCTTTGCTGAATCAAATTATTGGCTTCTGCCAGTGCCAACGCTGTTTCTGCAGGGTTATCGAGCAACAACGGAAAGAGCTTCTGAGCGGCAGTTGAACTGCTGATTTTGTTGTCATCAACCAGGGCAATGAGTTCTGCCAGCTGAGTTGGTTTCAAAACCAGCTGGTTAATTTCAATGCCTTTGTCGTTCAGGTAGCCTTTTATAGTAGAAGTAAGCCAGTTGGCAATAGCCCTGTGGTTTTTTGTAAACCTGGCTGTTTCCAGAAAGTACCCAGCCGTATCTTTATTGTCGGTCAGTACTGCGGCGTGTTCATCAGGCAGGCCATATTCCTGTGTAAATTGTTTGAATAACTGATGCGGAAGAGCAGGCATCTGGTTCTTGATTGTGCCAAGCCAGGCATCAGATATATGGATAGGCGCAAGGTCTGGCTCAGGGAAATACCGGTAGTCGTTCATTGTTTCTTTTACCCGCATACCGTAGGTTTCACCGGTGTCGGCATCAAACATCCGTGTTTCCTGAATAATGGTTTCTCCGGTTTCCAGCATTCTTACCTGCCTCTTAAACTCAAATTCTACGGCTCGTTGCAGGTTACGTATAGAGTTCATGTTTTTTACCTCTACTTTGGTGCCCAGTTTTTCTGTTCCAACCGGTCGGATAGAAATATTAAGATCGGCACGCATGGAGCCTTCTTCCATGTTGCCGTCGCATATATCCAGATAACGCACCATCTTACGAATTTCTGTCAGATACGCACCTGCTTCTTCGGCGCTTTTCATGCAGGGTTCAGACACTATCTCTATCAACGGGGTACCCGCACGGTTGTAGTCCAGTCGGGTATATTCGCTATCGCCTTCATGTACCGACTTCCCGGCGTCTTCTTCCAGATGTATGTGGTGCAGTTCAAGAAACCGCTCTTTGTATTGTTTACCGTCTTTCAGCCTTACGGTTACCCCACCACCTTTGCAGATAGGGAATTTATCCTGCGATACCTGATAACCTTTCGGCAGGTCGGGGTAAAAATAATTCTTACGGTCGAAATAGTTATTGCGGGTTATTTCACAGCCGCAGGCAAGACCCATTCTTATGGCGTACTCAACAGCTTTTTTGTTCAGTTTTGGTAATACACCAGGATGCCCCAATGTAATAACACTTATATTGGTGTTTGGCTCGCTGCCAAAGCGGTTAGAGTCAGAAGCAAAGATTTTGCTTTCGGTTGAAAGCTGGCAATGAACTTCTAGTCCTATAACAATTTCGTATTGCATGAAAAGTGGTTAAAAAATGAAGGCTGTTATTTGTCGAAGCCTGGTCTCACAAATTTACGAGCATTAGGGAAATCTTTCTCTATATATTGGCGTAGTTTTTCCAGCTGAAGCAATATTTCAGTAATTTTATTTACTTTTTCCGGGAAATGTACCTGCAAAACCAGCCAGGCAGCTATACTGCGGTCAATACTGATAAGCGTTAGTTTGGCCTTGCCATTATAGAAGTCTGTCATAAAGTCGCTCAGGTTTTCTTCAAAAAACAACTGGCAGGCATTTCTGATTTTTATATAAATCAGGCTCTGGTACCAATTGATTACCTCAAAGGCATCTTCAATTTGCGACAACGCCTCTTCGGCTTCTTCAACCGACAACGCCCCTTTGTTCAATTCGTTCTGAAATTCAACGCCTTTGCCTTTCATAAAACCCTGCTCTTCTCTCAGAAAAGACCCATACAGGCGGGTATATTCGCGGGCGTTTATTACGTTGCGGTGTTTATCGGCTTCCTGGTGTGGGTCGCGGGTCAATGGCTGTGTATCGGCTTGGTTTACTACCTCTTCCCAGCTCAGGCCTTTGTCTTCAATAACCTGCTTTATTAAATCAGTTGTTTGCCTGAAAACATCCGAGAGGCTGTCGCCGGTGTCATCATGGGCCGGGGTTTTGTATTTTCGCATAGCAAAATTCATGCATTTTTCTGTAAAGCCGCAGCGCTCACACCAGCTATCACAATAGTTGTAAATCCCGTCAATAAAGTCTGGGTTTTTCAACAGTTTAAGGAAATCTTTTGATGTTTGGTGGCTCATTTGCAAAGCAATGATTTTACTGAAAACGAAATACAGTTCAAACTTAAGTCTATTTTTCAAGAAGTTCAAACCCTAAAGAACTTACTCTAAACTTCAATAAAACCGTTTATCCATTTCTTGTGGCAACCTAATACTAATGTTTCGTAAGATTGTCATACCAAAACTCGTATAAAGCCCTATAAGTTTCATCGAACAGGTTCATCGAAATGAAAAAAATTTTCCTCATGAAATTTTCAAGTATTTTATTACCTACGCTATTACTCGTTAATACTTTTGTTCAGGCACAACAACCGCAGGCTTTAGCTAACAGCGGCAGCAGGGCCGAATCTGAGAAAATCGGATTACAGGAGGCCGTTGACGTAGCTCTGAAAAACAACCTTTCTATCAGGCAAAGCGGGCTTGCTGTTGAAAACAGCATGAACACCCTCGACCAGTCTAAGTGGGCCAGATACCCCAACCTGAACGGAACCGCCAACCTTAACCTTTTTACTGGCCGTAACATTAACCCTTACACCAATGGTATCATTACCAATACGGTGGGGTCAAACGGTTTCGGGCTTTCAAGTGGTGTTACGGTTTTTGACGGTTTTCAGACCCGAAACAACATTGCTTTAAACCAGACCAACATGGAAGTGGCCAGACTTGATTTGCAGGCCATGAAAAACCAGATTACCCTCAACGTAGTAGTAGCTTACCTGAACGTGCTGTCGCAGGAAGACCTGCTGGCTATAGCCCAAAGGCAGGTAGAGGTATCAAGAATACAACTGGAACGCACCCAAAAACTGGTAAATGCAGGTTCTGTTCCTGAAACAAACCTGTTCGATATCCAGGCTCAGCTAGCCAATGACGAAGTGCAGGTTGTAAATGCAGAAAACGCAATTATATCGGCAAAACTGACCCTGAAACAACTTTTGAATACGGCTATGGAAAGGAACATTGACGTGGTTCGAATAGAAGTGCCCAACCCCAATATTCAGCCATATCCTAATTCTTCTTCTGAAGTATATGAAATAGCGCAGAGTTTTCTGGCAGATGTACAGGCGGCAGATATGCGCGTGAAAGCCGCCCAAAAAGCTGTTGATATTGCCAAGGGACTCAGATACCCGGTTGTTACGGCTTTTGCCAACGCCAACACCAACTCTACCACAGCTGCCGAGAAAATAATTGTAACACCAAGTATTATTGAGCAACGCGCAGGCTATGTAGATATTGGAAATACAAGGTATGACGTTTTTGCTCAGATACCTAGTACTACCACCACCACCGAGAAAATCGGTTATCTGCGCCAGATTAGAAGCAACGTTAACACATCAATTGGTTTAAGCGTAAGAGTACCAATCTTTAATGGGTACAATGCCAAATTTCGTACCACAGGTGCGGTGATTCAGCAGAAACAGGCAGAAGTACAGGCAGAGAACGTGCGCCTGCGCCTGCGTCAGGATATTGAAACGGCTTATGTAAACATGAGTAATTCGGCCAAGAAATTTTCAGCTTTGGGCAACCAGGTGCGGGCGCTTGAAGAAGCCTTCAGGGCATCAGAAGCCAAATTTAACGTTGGCTCACTAAACTCACTTGATTACAGTATTTCAAAAACCAACCTGGATCGCGCCAGAGCCAACCAGATTCAAGCCAAATATGATTACATTTTCAGAATCAAGATTTTAGATTATTATCAGAATAAACCACTTAATTTTTAAGTCATTTACTTAGAAGTTTGCATACTTACCTTATTACTAATTGTTTACAAATTTATTTTCTCAATGAAAAAATCAAATAGAATCTGGTTGATTCTGGGCGGTGTAATAGCCCTGCTTGTAATATTTCTACTGATTGCAAAGTCGGCCGGCTGGATAGGTAAAGAAAAACCTACCGAAGTTGAATTGGTGAAAGTAGGAAAAACAGATATTATTGAAACAGTTTCGGCATCTGGTAAAATCCAGCCCGAGGTTGAAGTGAAAATTACACCTGACGTACCCGGCGAGATTATCGGTTTGTATGTAAAAGAAGGAGACTCTGTAAAGAAAGGACAGCTTTTACTGAAAGTTCAGCCCGAAAACTATATCTCTATTACTCAGCGTGCTGAAGCCGTAGTGAACCAGTCAAGAGCCAGTGCAGAGCAGGCCAAATCGGCCATTGCCCAGGCAGAAGCAAGACTGATCAGAACCCAGGCTGAGTATAACCGTCAGAAAAAACTCTATGAAGAAAAAGTGATTTCTGCAGCCGACCTTGAGATTGCAGAAACCAACCTGAAAGTAGCTAAACAGGATGTAACTGCTTCTAAGGCCAATCTGGAGGCCTCTAACTACAATATCAGAAGTGCCGAAGCAGGTTTAAAAGACGCCTCTGAAAACCTGCGTAAAACAAGTATCTACGCTCCTATGAATGGTATTGTATCTAAACTGGGCGTAGAGCTGGGCGAACGCGTGGTGGGTACCTCACAGATGGCTGGTACAGAGATGCTACGTATTGCCAATCTGAATAACATGGAGGTAAGAATAAACGTAAACGAAAACGATATTGTAAGAGTAAGCCTGGGCGATACGGCCAATATTGACGTAGACTCTTACGCACTAACCGGCAAGAAATTCAAAGGCATTGTAACAGAGATAGCCAACACCGCTAATGGGGCTGGTGGTACATTGGCGGCTGCGTCTAGCGCTACTGATGCTGTAACTGAATTTGAAGTGAGAATCAGAATTCTGCCAGAGTCTTACCGCGATTTGGTAGACAGAAAAGCCAGGAAGGTGTACCCATTCAAACCCGGAATGACAGCCACTGTTGATATCATAACCGAGAAAAAAGAAAAAGTTCTGAGTGTGCCGATTGCTGCCGTTACTACCCGCGACGCCAACAATGAAGAGAAGAAAGACCAGCAAGGCTCTGCCGGTGAAGGTAATGCCAATGAGCCAGCCAAGGCTAAGAAAAAAGAGCAGCCAAAAGAAGTTGTTTTTGTGTTAGGCGCCGACAACAAAGTGAAAACCCGTGAGGTGAAAACCGGTATTACTGATACCGTAGCCGGAACCATAGAAATAAAAGAAGGCCTTAAAGAAGGAGAGTCTATAGTGTCTGGGCCATTTATTGCCGTATCGAAAAAACTGAAAGACGGTGATTTGGTCGGAAAAAAAGTAGAAGACAAAGGGAAGAAGAAAGAATAAGTACCTTTGAGTATAGCATTAACCATTCTGCAAAGAGGCTGCCCGTGGGTAGTCTCTTTGTTTTTTCAGGCCTTTTGGTTTATTTAGCATCTTAAACTTTATTGCAGCAAACACGTTAAAGAATAGTCAATAGTATGGCAGCTGCATCATCTGGTTAGTTAAAAAATATGAAAATAACAGTTATTGGTGGCGGAAGTTGGGCTACGGCTATCATAAAGATTCTGAGCGAGAGCAACGTATATATTAAGTGGTGGATGCGAAACAGCGAAGATGCAGAGCATATCAAGCGCCTGCATCATAATCCGCATTACCTCAGCAGTATTGAAATTCACCCGTCTAAAGTGAAGCCTTATACCAACCTGAAAGAGGCATTGCGCGATACAGAATGGGTAGTGCTGGCGGTTCCGGCGGCTTTCCTGACAGATGCCCTCAAGAATATTAATCAAAGCCACCTGAAAGGTAAAAAGGTTATATCAGCAATTAAAGGAATGATTCCGGCCACTAACCAGCTTGTAACCGACTGGATTGAAGAAACATACGAAGTGCCGGCAGAGAATATTGGCGTAATAGCCGGCCCCTGTCACGCAGAGGAGGTAGCATTAGAGAAACATTCGTATCTGACCATTGCGTCTCCTAACCTAAACCTGGCCGGCGATTTTGCTGATTTACTGCGTTGCCGTTTTGTGAGTGCCTCTGCCCTGGGCGATTTATATGGGGTAGAGTATGCGGCCGTTATGAAAAATATTGTAGCGCTGGCTTGCGGAATAACGCACGGCCTGGGTGGCGGAGATAATTTTCAGGCTGTAATGGTGGCCAATGCCATGCAGGAAATAAGCCGCGTGGTACAGGCCATAAACCCTATGGAACGCGACCTGAGTGCATCGGCCTATCTGGGTGATTTACTGGTTACTGCCTATTCTCAGTTCAGCCGTAACCGTACTTTTGGTAATATGATTGGCCGCGGATACAGCGTGCAGGCAGCCCAGCTGGAAATGAACATGGTGGCCGAGGGCTATTATGCTGCCAGAAGTATATACGAAATGCTGCAGGATTACAAGCTGGATATTCCGGTTACTGATTTTACCTATAAGATTTTATACCAGCAAGCTCCACTTCGGAAAGAGTTTGAGGACTTAAAAGCCCGGCTGAAATAATAAGCCTGTAAAGTTTGTTTTACCTGACACCTGTTGAATGACACAATATGCCAACTTATGAACAAGTTTTTGAAAACAACCTGGCGTGGTTGAAAGAGAAAAAGGGCCGTAATCAGTCTTTTTTTGAAAATCTGGCAAAAGAACAGCGACCCGATTACCTGTATATTGGTTGCAGCGACAGCCGCGTTACGGCCGAAGACCTGATGGGCGCCGGGCCGGGTGAGGTTTTTGTGCACAGAAATATAGCTAATCTGGTAAATGCAACAGATTTAAACGTGATGTCGGTGATTGAATATGCCGTGCGGTCGCTGGAAGTAAAGCATATTATTGTATGCGGCCACTATAATTGTGTGGGTGTAAAAGCAGCCATGCAGCCCGTTGATATGGGATTACTGAACCCCTGGCTCAGGAATATAAGAGACGTGTACAGGCTGCATAAAGAAGAGCTGAACGCCATTAAGAATGTACCAGAACGTTATGACAGGCTGGTTGAATTAAATGTACAGGAGCAGTGTATTAATGTAATAAAACTGGCCAGTGTGCAGCAGCAATATCTTAAAAAAGGTTACCCTACCGTGCACGGCTGGGTGTTTGATATAAGAACCGGGCTTTTGAAGGATCTGAAGCTTGATTTTGTGAAACTTCTAAAAGGAATACAGGAAATATATTATCTGGGCGATTAAACCCGAAAGGCGCCTGTAAATGAGCCTTTCAGGTTCAGGCCTTGCTCATCAATCGGGTAACCATAAAAACCACACCTGATATAATACCCTGCACAGTGGTTAATACTCCCATACTCATGTTCGTTGCCTCAGATATCCCCTCTGTCATGAAATGATGGACGGTAACACTGATAGACACAAGTATAATGCCCATGAGAATAGCTGTAATGATGCTCTTCATGAAATCAGAAACTCTTGGACTCTTCCTTGCCAGATAGATACACCTGATGCTCAGATAAAGGGGTATAATGCAGATAACTACTGCGTAGGCTATTTCCATATACTTATAAGAAACTTCTGATTTTAGCAGCAATGGCGGCCAGTTCTTCTTGTGATATTTTTAATTTATGATTAAAGTTCATGTCGCTCATGCTGTTCATAGGTATCAGATGCACGTGTGCGTGAGGCACTTCCAGGCCTATAACCGCTACGCCAATCCGCTTGCATGGCACTGCTTTTCTGATGGCAGGTTCTATCTGTCTGGCAAATTGCATAAGGCCTGTGTATAACTCATCGTCGAGGTCGAACAGATAATCTATTTCTTTTTTAGGAATCACCAGTGTGTGGCCAGTTGCACACGGAAAAGCATCAAGAAATGCCAGATACTGGTCGGTTTCAGCTATTTTGTGAGAGGGAATTTCTCCCGCAACTATTTTCGAAAAGATAGAAGGCATAATGGTCTGAATAAATTTGTACGCAAGGTAACAAATTTTGAAGGATTGACTTTCAGAAGAAAACAAAATTAGGTTAATGTTACCGTTTATTTCAGTAAGTCCTGCAAAGCCGTCTCAAGCTCCGGATATTGATAATTAAATGACAACTCCTCTGCCATTCTTTTGTTAATGATATAATTGCCCCCCAGTAATACGGCAGACATTTCACCCAGAAGTAATTTAAGCACAAAAGCAGGTACAGCAGGCGCCCAAAAAGGGCGTTTTAAGACTTTTGCTGCGGTTGCAACAAAAGCTGCATTACGTATCGGAGCAGGAGCTACCGCATTAAAAGGCCCGGTGATGTTTTCATCTTCAATACATTGCAGATATAGCTGGCAGATGTCATCAATGTGTATCCATGACATCCACTGCCTGCCGTCGCCAAAGGACGAGCCAACACCCCACTTAACGGGCAACATCATTTTAGGTAAAGCGCCACCTTCCCGGCTCAATACCACACCTGTTCTTATACTGGCCGTGCGCCTGGCCGGGGTAAAGTTTCGGGTTTCTTCTTCCCATAACTTACAACAGTAGGCCAGAAAATCATCTCCGAAAAGGCTATGCTCATCCAGCCGGGCTTCACCGGTATCGGTGCCATAACAACTGATGCCCGAGGCCGAAATAAATCCTTTTATGCTATTGTTTTTTTCTTGAAGATATTTTTTGAGCAGCACAATAGGTTGAATGCGCGAATCAATAATTTCCTGTTTTCTTTCCTCCGTCCAGCGTTTGTCTGCAATGCCTGCCCCGGCCAGATGAACAATGTAGTCAATATTTTCAAGGGCTTCCGGCTCAATGTATCCGGCTGATATATCCCATTTATAAACTATTACGTCTTTGATGTTCTCTTTTTTACGGCTCAGATAAACAACCTGATGCCCTTTTTTTTGCAGCAGTAATGTCAGCCTTCGGCCAATAAGTCCGGTACCACCTGTTATTAAAATTTTCACTGGTTCAGTTGGTTAGTTTATATCCTTTCAACAGCAAAAACCATCAGATTGTTTAATTTTTAAAGGCATATTTCATTAACTTTGACAGTTTTTCAGCACCATAAACAGTTTTGTTGTTATACCAGAACCTAAAAAATGACACATCCCCAAGCCAAAGATTACCTTAAACTTCACCTGATTGTTGTTATTCTGGGCTTTACGGCCATTCTGGGCAGGCTGACTGATGTGTCTGCGTTAGGGGTAGTATTTTATCGCACCTTTCTGGCTTCGCTGGGTATGTTTCTGCTGGCTCGTTTTCAGAAAAGAAATATTCTGATACCATTGAAAGACAGCCTGCCGCTTTTGGGAGTAGGGGGTATTATAGCCCTTCACTGGATGTGCTTCTTTGGCTCGGCCAGGGCGTCTACTATTGCCATAAGTCTGGTTACGTTTTCAGTAACATCGTTTTTTACCAGCATAATGGAGCCGCTCGTCAATAAAACCAAAATCAGCTGGGTAGAGGTGCTGCTTGGTGTGTTGGTAGTTATGGGTATGTACTTTGTTTTTACGTTTGAATACCGTCACCTGACGGGCATTATAATTGGTATAATCGGCGCTTTTCTGGCAACTGTCTTTTCTGTTTTGAATGCTCAACTAACCAGAAAGTACGACTCACAAACCATTATTTTTTATGAGATGACAGGCGCCTTTGTTGCCTCTTGGGTGCTGATACCTCTTGTTATGTTAGCTGTTCCAGATACGCACTTTCAACTGATACCCAGCCCAACCGACTGGATATGGATTGCCATTTTGGGCCTGGTGTGTACGGTGTATCCATACAATGAAATGTTGAAATTACTAAAGAAGATTTCGGCGTTTACGCTTAATCTGTCTATTAACATGGAGCCCATCTATGGCATCCTGCTGGCGTATATTATTTTTGGAGAGAAAGAGCGTATGACCACCGGTTTTTATATAGGCGGCGTTTTGATTCTGCTTTCAGTAGTGCTGCATCCGTTTCTGAGAAAAAAGCAGCATTAAGCGGTAAAACAAAAAAGGTCTTCCAGCACGCTGAAAGACCTTTTTTGTAAAATAATCAGGAAATTATTTTTTACCGTAACGTTTGTTGAATTTATCAACACGTCCGGCTGTATCAAGCAATACGTTTTTACCAGTGTAGAATGGGTGCGAGTTAGAACTAACCTCTACTTTGTAAACAGGGTATTCGTTACCATCTTCCCAAACGATGCTTTCTTTGGTATTAACACATGAGCGTGTTAAAAATTTGTAATCTGACGACAAATCCCAGAAAACAACTGGTCTATAATTTGGATGAATATCTTTTTTCATTGATTTATTGATATTGAACTTCTAAAATTCGCTAAAACGGGTTGCAAAATTAGAAATATTTAAAAAGAAAACAAAGTATATTTAAAAAATATTGAATTTTCTTTTTGTTTATACGCTCTCCTATGTGCTTAAGCATAAGCCCATTGCAAAAGCTAGCTTAATACCTCGCGCAGAACCTGAAACGATTTTATTTCTCCGAAGTCTTCAACATGCAGCTTGTAGAACAGAATGATGGCTTCCAGCACATAGTTGCGAGCCGCCCGGCTCATAAGTACGGGTGTCTGATAGTCGGCCATTATCAGTTCGTTCAGCAGTGCCTTGTAGTCTGAATCAAACGGAATCATCATGTTTGCATCTCTTAACTGCATCAGAATCTCATCTGCATCCTGCGGAGAAAAACCCAGAAAAAACGAGAACTTTAACAAAAATATGAGGTGGAAATTCTCGAAGTGCTGCTCGGTTTCATCCAGAAAAATGAGCGAATGATAAAGAAACTCAAACAATGCCGGGTTCTCGCTGGTTTCTTTCAGGGTTTTGTTGAGCACCTCGTTTAAAAACATACCAATGCTCGACTTGTAAACGTCATAAGGAAGCGTTTTAAACGGAAACCCCGAATGGATTTCAGAGATACGATGTATCTCTTTTTTATCGTCATGATACAACACAAGGTCTAGCAGGCTTAGGGGTTGAAAAAGCGCAATTCTGTTTTTGCCTTTGCTGCTGCGCACCCCGTTTTCTATATACGACTGCACCCCGAATTTTTCGGTGTAAATTTTGGCAATTATTGACGTTTCTCGGTAACGTATATAATTAATGACTATTCCCCGGGTTTTGTGCAGCATGATACAATAAGAAAAGAAACAGGAGTATCCAGAGTATATCAATAAAATGCCAGTAGATACTGATTAATTTAAGTTTTAGCTGATTTGGCGGGTTTACGCTGTATACATAAGACTCCACGTAATCCAGACGTTTGAAGGCGTCGCGGTTGGCAAAACCCAGCGCAACGATACCACCCAAGGCATGAACCAGATGCAGGCCGGAGAGTATGTAAATAAACATACCCCCTGTATTGTTGCTCATTGTAATGCCGCGCTCAAGCATCTGTTTCCAGCCCAGGCCCTGCAAAATAAGAAAAAGTACGCTACACACCAGCGTGAGGCTTATATTGAGCCGGTAGCTCCTGAAACGCTCTTCTCTGAAAGCCTTATTGGCCCAGTGAAGTGTAGAACTGCTGATCAGAATGATGGCCGTGCTACCCCAGAAAACCCCGGGTATTTTTAAGGGAACCACTCCGCTGGCGGCTTCTTTAGAAATAAAAACCAGAATAATGAAGAAAAACAGTAAACCGCTGCTAACTATGAACAGATACAGCATGAATGCAAAGGGTTCACGGCGTTTTGTGAGTTGTTTCAGCATTTTTCTTTGGTTTGGACTAACTATCAGTTGAGAAATCCCTGCCACACCGCAAAGTCCGGGAATTGAGTCTTCAGATCTTTTTCTGTCTCAAAAATACCGTAAACCGTTGAGCCTGAGCCGGTCATAGAGGCATATAAGGCGCCTTGCTGATACAGCGTTTTTTTGGTGTCGGCAATGGCCGGATACTTTTCTGACAGTTTCTTTTCAAAATCGTTTTTTATAAGACCCTCCCAGGTGCTTATGGGTTGCATCAAGGCCTCTTTTAATGAGACCCCCGGCTTTTGGGGTATTACCCCGCTGTAGGCTTCGGCCGTTGAAATATGAATGGCCGGGTTCACAATTACAATGTATTTACCCTTTAAATTTAACGAAAATTCTTCAAATTCATCTCCTTTATGAAAACAATATATCGGACGGTTTTCTATAAAGAATGCACAGTCTGAACCCAACTGCCGGGCAAAATGCTGCAAACCTGCAGTAGACAGCCCAAGGCTGAAAATTTCGTTCAGAATTTTAAGGGCAAAAGCACCGTCGGCTGAGCCTCCTCCCAGGCCGGCTCCCATCGGTATAACCTTGTGCAAATGAAAGGCCGCTGCCTTACCTGCCAGTACAGGTTGGCTGCTGGATAGCAAGTGCCAGGCTTTCAGGCATAGGTTATTAGACTGGTCGCCGGGAATAGGCAGCCCTGAACTTTCGAACCGAAGCTCTTCAGCCGGAATAATCTCCAGCGCGTCGCACCAGTTAACAGGATAAAAAACGGATTCTATATTGTGGAATCCATCGGGTCTTTTTTCTACAATATTTAACCCTATGTTTATTTTGGCATTTGGAAAACTAAGCATCTTCAGAAATAAAATTCAAAGTTAGCAGCGTTGTTCAGAATTGTAGCAATTCAGTGCGGATTTATCATTTTAACCATTTGCCGATAGTCAGGTGCCAGGTTGGTGTATTGAACGATTCTCTGAAGGGCATAAACCCTGAGCGGAAAAATTATTTACCCAAAACAGAGAACTTCTGCCACCGGTAATGGGTTAAACCTTTACCTAGTTTAAAATCTGTTTGTTTGAATGTCGTCTCATCACATTGTTAGAGAAAAACAGGAGCCTGCTCTGATTATTGCCAACGGCGAAGCTTGTAGTTTTGAATTGCTTGGCCAATTGCTTGAGTGGAGCCCGTTTGTGGTTGTACTGGACCAGGCCATTCACAGAGTGCTGGAGCTCGGTATCAAGGTTGATGTGCTGATGGGGGATTTTGATAAAGCCCTGGACCTGGAAGAAATTGAAAGGATTCAGTATCCTATTGAAATTATTCATACGCCTGACCAGGAAAAAAACGATCTCGACAAGGCTTTTGAGATGTTGATAACTCGTGGATTCCCCGCCGCTAATGTGGTGTGGGCTACAGGGCGCAGGGCAGACCATTCCATCACTAATATGACCAACCTGGTGCGTTACAAAAGTAAACTTCAGATAGTGATGATTGATGATTACTCTGTAATTTACCCGCTGCTGCCCGCCCCCGGTGTTTTTGAGAAATGGTTTTCAAAAGGCACGGCCATATCTTTGATACCTATCGGAACAGCAGAAGGTGTACGAACCGAAAACCTGTTGTATAAGCTTGATAATGAAGCGCTTGTATTGGGCTATAGAGCAGGGAGCAGTAATGAGGCCGCAGAAGACGGCCTGGTGCGTATTTCTTATCAATCGGGCGATTTATTGTTGATGGAATGCCGCGATTACGCGTCTTTTGTATGATGTGGATAATTTTTCAGAATTTTTCTTTTTTTCTGAAAATAGAAATTTTACATTTGTTAATGTAGCTTTGAACCTAAATACTGCATATAAATTACGCGGGAAAAGTCAAGAAAAAATACGTCCATTTTTGTGTAAAACATTGTGGAAAACTTTTTGAGTTTGACTTTTTCGATTTCTTCGAAAACTAACTGATTGATTATTAGGTCTTAACATTTTCTTAATATTGCGCTTTTTTGCTTTTGCTAAATAAGGTATAGATATTAGGTTTTCGCAAGCCTGTAGATTTTGTTAATTTTACATACTCAAAACTTTTTGTTTGAGTGCTGGTACAACTTTTGCAATCTGTAAATATAGTCTGGCTGCTTTGAGGTTTCAAGGCCGCAAGCCTGCAAAAACAGGCGGCCAAGATAACTGAAAACGTTATAATGCTGTAATTTTTAAACGTGTCTGGGCCGTTTGTGCTTGGTCAGAATTGTTTTTTTTGAATCCAAACCCCTTACAGAGACGACCTTATGTATGTAATTAAACGAGACGGCCGCCGAGAGTCGGTAAAGTTCGACAAAATCACTGCTCGTATCGAGCGTTTGTGCTATGGCCTTGAGCCGGCATTTGTCCAACCCGTTGAAGTAGCCATGAAAGTTGTAGCCGGTATCTATGATGGTGTTAATACCTCTGAACTGGATAACCTTGCCGCAGAAACTGCCGCTTCGATGACCACAAAGCACCCCGATTACGCCATTCTGGCTGCACGGATTGCTATTTCTAACCTTCATAAAAATACCTTGAAGTCTTTTTCTGGTACCATGAAAATGTTGTATCAGTACGTAGACCCAAAGACCGGGCAAAATGCATCTCTGATTGCCAAAGACACCTGGAAAGTGATTCAGAAGCACGCAGCAACGCTTGATTCTGCCATTATTTATGATCGTGATTTCGGATATGATTATTTCGGATATAAAACCCTTGAGAAATCATACCTGCTTAAACTAAACGGTAAGATTGTTGAACGCCCGCAACACATGCTGATGCGTGTATCGGTGGGTATTCATGGAGATGATATTGATAGGGTACTTGAAACCTACGAGTTGCTGTCTGAGCGCTGGTTTACGCATGCTACTCCAACCTTATTCAATGCGGGTACACCTAAGCCACAGCTGTCTTCATGCTTCCTGTTAACCATGAAAGAAGACAGTATTACAGGTATTTATGATACCCTGCGCCAAACCGCGCAGATATCCCAATCGGCCGGTGGTATTGGTCTGGCTATACATGACGTACGCGCTACGGGTTCTTACATCAAAGGCACCAACGGTACATCTAACGGTATTGTGCCTATGCTGCGTGTTTTTAACGACACCGCCCGTTATGTAGACCAGGGAGGTGGCAAGCGAAAAGGTTCATTTGCTATTTACCTGGAACCCTGGCATGCGGATGTCTTTGATTTCCTTGACCTGAAGAAAAACCACGGCAAAGAAGAGTTGCGTGCACGTGACTTGTTCTATGCACTATGGATATCTGACCTCTTCATGAAACGCGTAGAGGCCAACGACACCTGGTCGTTGTTCTGCCCTCATGAGGCACCGGGTCTGTCAGAATGCTACGGCGAAGAGTTTGAGAAGTTGTACGAGAAATATGAGCTTGAAGGCCGCGCCCGCAAAACTATCAAAGCACAGGATCTATGGTTTGCCATCATGGAGTCGCAGGTAGAAACCGGTACGCCTTACATGCTCTACAAAGATGCAGCCAATAAGAAATCGAACCAGAAAAACCTGGGTACCATCAAATCTTCAAACCTGTGTACCGAGATTATCGAGTATACATCGCCTGACGAAGTAGCCGTATGTAACCTGGCCTCTATAGCCTTGCCGAAATATATAGTGAAAGACACGGTAACAGGCTTCCTGAAATTTGACCACGAGAAATTATATGAGGTTACGAAAGTAATTACCCGTAACCTGAATAAAGTTATAGATATTAACTACTATCCTGTTCCGGAAGCAGAAAAAAGCAACCTTCGTCACCGTCCTATAGGTTTGGGTGTACAGGGTCTTGCTGATGCGTTTATCACCTTAAGAATGCCGTTTGAATCTGACGAGGCCCGTCAGTTGAACAAAGACATTTTTGAGACGATATACTTTGCTGCCATGGAGGCATCGATGGAATTGGCCATTAAAGAAGGACCTTATGCTACATGGGAGGGATCTCCGATTTCGCAAGGTATCTTCCAGTTCGACATGTGGGGTGTTACACCAACGTCAGGTCGCTGGAACTGGGAAGTGCTTCGTGAACAAGTGAAGCAAAACGGTGTGCGCAACTCATTATTGGTAGCTCCGATGCCAACGGCATCAACCAGCCAGATATTGGGTAACAACGAATGCTTTGAACCCTACACATCAAACATTTATACCCGACGTGTATTATCGGGTGAGTTTGTGGTAGTAAACAAGCATTTGTTGAAAGACCTGGTGAAAATCGGCTTGTGGAACGATACCATGAAAAACAAACTGATTGCAGCGAACGGTTCTGTACAGGCAATAGCCGAAATTCCGCAAAATTTGAAGGAAATCTACAAAACAGCGTGGGAAATTAAGCAAAAAACCATTATTGATATGGCGGCCGACCGCGGCGCATTTATCTGCCAGAGCCAGTCGCTGAATATCTTTATGGAAAACGCCAATTTCGGTAAGCTTACCTCAATGCACTTCTATGCATGGAAAGCGGGTCTGAAAACCGGTATGTATTACCTACGCACCAAGGCTGCTGCTGATGCTGTTAAATTTACGGTAGACAGACAAGCCATTGCTGAAGTAGTACCGGCCGTTACAACCGTAGAGGAAAAACCTCTTGATTATGCTAAATATGCCGAAGAACAAACGGCTAAAGCTGCTGCCGCCGCTACTTTTAGTGGTGACGGAGACTATCAATACGCTGCTATGCAATGCTCGCTTGATAACCCTGAAGGGTGCGAAATGTGTGGCTCATAAGGATTCCGACTTCTTTCTTTCTTAATCATTCAGTGAAAACCACCTTGCAAGAGGTGGTTTTTTTCATTGCATAAAGTTATTTGTAATAGGTATCCCGAAACCACTTTTTCAATGCCTTATAATCTGGATTGTCTTTAGCTTTAAACCAGAGCTCCTTAAATACCTGTGCTGCCTGTGCTTTTTCGTTTGTAAGCGCATCCGCTTCCTGTGGCAATACCTTATTATCTTTAAACTTACTTCCGCTTGAATAGGGATACTCTAAGGGTTCATCTTTCCGGTTGTCTTGTGCATACTTTTGTCCGCTGGCGTGGTTGGCATAGCGCCGTGCACGGGTAAAACCCATTTGCAGGTATTTACGGGCCATATCTGCCCCTACAAAGTCTTTTTCTTTCAGGTATTTTTCAAACTGCTCATAAATGGTTTTGCTCGATTCTCTGGCTAGTTCAACGGTTTTGAACCGCCATAGCGGAAGTAATTCCGATTTGTAGGGTTCTACCAGTAATACGCCTTGTTCTCCTACACCAATGCGATACAGTTCAGGATTTTTCCGGAAGTCAGTAGTTTTAAAATCTAAGTTGTAGTTAAAGGCATGCATGGATTCATAGAATTGCTATTTTAATAACCATTAGCATGTTTTATTGTTTATCTCAGCCCAAAATCATATCGTTTATCTACTACGCGTTTCAGCAGGCCTATCTGTCTGCAATGCCATAAGGTGTGTTTAATGTTCCAGTCGAGGGCTTCAAATTTGGTTTTGGAATTAAAAATATTATGTTTAGTCAAATAAATCTATTGTTTTAAAGGCATTTAATCGATATCTATTATCCATTAGAGTTTTATCAAATAATTCTATAGCTTCCAGTTTATTAGAGATTTCATCTTCTCCAAATCTGTAATAACAAGTCAGTATTATTTGAAGTAAATCGTTGTCATAGTGGTCATCATTTGGAGAAAATTTGTCAAAGTTCTTAATTAAATCTAAACACTCAATGGGGAACTTATCACAACAGCTCAATAAGTAGTGATAAAAATACCCATGCTTAATTTTAATCACATTAGAGCGAGAATATTCTTTTAGAAATGGTAAAACAGTCATAAAATATTCAGGCTTTAGTCTTAGAATTCCTCTATTATATTCGTCTGCAATTTCTTTGTCATTTTCATTAATATACCTAAGTAATATATTAAATGCTTTTGTATCTAAATTTTCTGTATCATTCTCAACTAAACACTCTAATGCGCAATAGATAATTTTTATTTTGCATTTATGATATTTTTCTAAAGTAGACTCAAGAAGTGGGAGTGCTTTTTCATTATCATCAAGCCAGCAATAGAATAGACATTGAGAAATATCACCTTGCAAATCTTCATAGTTCAACGCTAATCTGAAGTAGAATTCTATATCATCATAATATTGAAAAGAGAATTTATTTGCTGTACTAATAGATGCTTTTAATACGGCTTCATTTTTAGTATTGTTTTTTATTATTGATTGAAATATACTTAATGTTTTACCAGAGTTCAGATAAATAAGTTGATGTAGTTGATGAACAACAGCAACACGCACAGCATCAGTTTTATCATTTGCTAAGACCTCTACAGTGGTAAAAATTAAATTTTGGTGTTCGACTGATTTATAACAATAGTTTAATTTTTCAGCAATAGACCCTCTTACTGAGTTTATCCCACTCATTAATTTATCAGTACTATTTTCGTTTTGTTTTGGATCAAAATGTGTTTTAGCATGATAGGAAAGGAAGTCAATAATCTCTTTATCCACAATGTCATTTTTAATAAAGTATCTTATTATCCAAGTAGCATATAGTATGGTATTCCTATCCTTAAAACTCCACATGGCTAGTTTAAATATTCTTTTTACTTCATTTGGGTTATGATTCGCCTCAATTAAGCCATTAAAGCCTTCAATAACGTAATGTCTGCTAATAAGGAATTTGTTAATTATATCTTCAATAAGAGGGAAAAAAAAGTCACTTCTTTCTTTAACTTGTTCTTTAAATGCTCTGGAATGTTCCAAGAGAGACCCTTTAAATGAGAAAGGGGCTCTTTGATAGTCATCGTGGTAGATTAAAAAGGTCTTTTCCCAATCTTTAATAGACATTTTATTATAAGCATTTGACGGAAGGGGTGCTGTTATAAATTTAGCGATGGGATTTTCAGGTTTTTCATCTTTATTCTCTCCAAACTTTCTATTCAGTTCTTGTTGCAATTTCTTTAAGTGTGTGTTTTTATTGATTTCATCAATAGGTATTATATTAATATATTTATATTTAGTTTTGCCACTGAGGTGTAAATAATGTTTTCTTACACCTTCACGAATAAAAATATCTTTTTCATAAGCTAATTGAATAGAAAGAATAATTTCGTTTATGCGTTCTTTTTGAGAGTTATTAAAATCAAGATATAAGATGGTAATCAATCTTCTAATTTTATAATGTATTTTTTCGTCTATAGTGAAGCCTTTTTTCTCATTAAAAAACAATACAAAATTGTAAACTTCATCTTTATAAATTTTTGGGTTAGATAAAAAACCATTTATCAGTAATTCTAAAATTGTAATAGAGTTGTTTTGGGAATGTGTGCGTATAAAGTTTCTGAAAATTAATGAGTTACATTCTGCTTGTTTCTTAACAAAATCACTGAACATACCAATTAATGATCTATTGCCTTTATCATTATCTCTCCATATACCAAAAGCAAAATCTCGTTTAAGGGCAGTATAGTTACAATCATACATTCTCAAGGAGATTAACTTTTCAATCAAGCATAGTATAAATTCAAAACTTTGTTGTGGTGCGCGATCAAATAGTACTTTTAAAAGCTGTCGTTGTTCATGTTTAAAATTTGAAAGTATATCCGATTCTTGACTTGTTTTATTTACACTGCCTTCCAAAGTAGCATTAAATTTTTTAATAACCCACTCTGGTTTAAATGAAGAAACGTCTTCCATCATGTAACAGAATTGATAGATTTGAGTCTCTTCGTGTTTAGCATTTTCATCATATAATTGATATGCTAAATCATTGTCCCATATTTTTAAATCCGATAAGATATTAACTATAAAATCTCTTTTATTACCAAATTCAACAATATTATTTTTTAATATATCAAGGATAAAATTTCTTTCATCTGGTAGGTTCCTTCGTAATAACCAAGAGCAAAGATTCTGTTCTCCGGCCTCTATTAGATGGCTATAAATGTTTTTCTCAGTTAAGAACTTTAGCCACTCAAGTCCTATAACGGTCTCTAAAAAATAGGTTTTAAGAAGTGGATTTGAAAAGACATTCTTTTCAACAATTAGTTTTTCATTTTGGGTTATGGAAGTTTGAAAAGCAAGTGAATTAATTACCAATAATTTGAAATGAAACTTCACTTCATCGCTAGTAAGAATAGAGGTGCATGATTGGTAATATTCAAGTTTATTTGTGTCTTTCTGTAAGTCTAAAACAGTTCTTATTATAGGTCTAATTTCTAAAAATTGACGATTTTCAATAATGTATTCTAACAAAGTTTTCTTTTTTGCAATAAAGCTTTTTGCCAAAGCGTACTCAAAGAATTTTGAGTGAAAAAACTCTATTTCATCTGTGTGTTCTCGAAGGATACCACAACTCTTCAAATATTTTAATTCTTCATAATAGTCGTCTATAAAAATCTCATCAGAAGTCAATAAACTACCTTGAGAACTTAATTCTGCACAGATACCAAAAGTTAACTCACTACATCGATTGTTTGATATTTTAAACAACTTCGGGCAATTGGTGATTTTTTGTCTCCACAATTCTTTATAAAGAGAGTTCAATGTTGTCAGTTTATTAACATCAATTTTAGCGTTGTTTATTTTACTGAAGATATTAAGGTTGTTTGGAATCGCAAGTAAGAGTCTTAGACTCTTTGGGAGTTCGTCATATTTAATTCCTTTTTGCTTTAGAAGGGGGGTGACATCAGCCTCAGTTAGTGGACCTACTGTTATTTTGTTGTATTGATTAAGTTCTTTTAGTTCTATATCTGTTTCTAAATCTACTTTTCTTATTGAAATAACGATTCTAACATTTTCTTTCTTTTCTAAAGCAGAAATTAAGGTTCTATATGTATTCCAATTATTATTTTTTGTACTTTGGAAAAGAGTGATAGCATCAATTTGATCAATAAGAAGAACTACTTTTTCATATCTAAAGCTTAGCGTATTTATTTGTTTAAAAATAGAATCTTGTAAGTTTAACTGGTCTTGCAAGGAATTCAATGAACTTAAGTTTTCGTACTTATCAGATTTAATACCTAAAACGGGGACTTCAGATTGATAAAGTCTATCATATAAATCTTTCATAATGCCACTTTTACCACACCCGGCCTCTCCAACTAAGATATAAACATTATGATTCTTTCTGTCATTTTGATTTGGAGCATTTATCTTGTCGTAAAGTTGATTTACTTCATCTCTCAATATGTGAGAATCAGGAATACCATCAATAGAGTTGCTACAATTGGCAACATATCCTGATGCAATTGAAAAGTCATTCAGAATCTGTTCAATAGGTTCATCAGTATATTCTGAATACTTGGGATTATTAGTAATTAAATGTTTATTATAATCTTTGTTAAGCCAACTATTAAGTTGGATAGAATTTAGAGGTTCAATAACAACTTTTTGAATTATATCAGTTATTTGCTTTTCGAGCTCGAGAATTGAAGTATTACCAAATGCAGTTTTGAGCGTTGAATAGTTAGATAGAACCTTATTAATTACTTTGTTCAAATTAGGAATTTGACGGTTATCTGACCTTGTAAAATCAAGGACTTCATTATTAAACCCGTAAGGTGCTACAAAATAATAATAGAATTCTCTAGCTTCAATAAACAAATTGTCATCTATACCATATAGAATGAATTTAATAAACTCATTAAGAAAGTCATTTAAATTCGTATTCTTCTTGATTAGCTTACATTGAATTACTCCAACTAGCTTATCATTAAAGTAGAGCATTGAATCTTTTCCTTTTTCTCTTGTTTCTGGCGAAGGAGTTACTCTATTGTATTTTCCATAGTAATCTCCAAGCTTTGATGCAGATTCATTACGAAAAATACAATAAACTAAGTCAGAGAATTCTTTATCATTTATGGAGAAGAAATTGAATTTTTTAAAAGAATCTATAGCGGTTAAAACACTTTCATCCATTTTAGTCACCAAATTTTGAGTTATTCCTATTATGATATTTAGAAATAAATATACAAAAAATGAGTGACAAAAACTTAAACCTAATCATATCGGTTATTTATGAGAATTCTCAATCCTTCACAGTACCCGTTACACATTGGAAAAGCGATTGCGCTAAACCACCCCAGATAGCGCCAAAGAAAGATTTGGTCCGCGGGCGCTTGTAATTGATAGTGCCTGTTTTTAGTTGATTATTCTTACGGGGGTTAGCGTCTTTTAAAACCAGATTATTAACTATAAAAGTCGGCACCGCACGCTTTTTAAAGAGCCGGAATCTCGGTTTTTTTTCAACCGTCTCTTTATCTACCTTCAGAATAGTGGCTTTCAGGTTTTCATAATATAATATACCTGTGCCGGTAACGCGGTAATCATCAGCTTTCAGCCTGAAAACATATTTGTTTATCTTTAACGACTGCACACTTACCTTGGTTAGCGCCACAGTTATATTGTTAATAGAAGTACCCTCAAAATTGCCCAGCTGACCCTGACAGGTGAAATCTCCCTTTTTTGAAGGAATATTAAAAGTAAATGCCACATTAAGGCTGCCGCGATTCATGAAGTAGCTATGAAACTGTGCCCGCATAATGGCGTCTTTAGCCAGTGGCAGGCTGTCGTTTGTAACATTGGTAATCTTACCATTAATCCGGTTAAAGCTAATGAAACCTGTCAGTTTTGCCTCTGGGTCATACTCTGAATAAGTAACTTTTGTATCATTGATAAAAACGGTATCAATATTCAGCGGTAAATCCAGTTTTCTAAGCAGCTGATGCGGATATTCGCCTGTTTTATCCCGCTGTAAAACAGGGTAGGCTTTATTCTTGAATATCTTCACAAGACCGCTGTTAATGCGCAAAGAGCCTGCATATAGCTTATTGTCCGGATAGAGCATTTCAGGGTGTATATCTTTAATAACAATATTGCGCAATATAACCTCTGCCCGGTTGCGCCCGCCTGATAATTTAGCATAGGCCATTTCGCTTGCTTTGGGTTTCAAATGATATTCATCTATTGATAAATGCCTGCCTTTAAGCGAGAAGACTATGTTTTTGAAAGAGTGGTCGTTTAACTGATTTTTAGTGGGTAATTCTACCGCCTTAATGGTGAAAGTGTAATCATCGGCATATAATACCTTCTGAGAAGGTTTTTCAGATAATGAATCAATCAATACATTCTTAATCTCAATATCAAGATTTTTAACTTCACTTTTCTTACGGCGGGCAGCCTCACGGTTTTCGTAAGTAAAGTTTACGTTGGTTAAAACCACCAGGTTAATCTGCAATGATTTAACAAACTTCGATATTAACTGATAAGGTGTTTTCCTTTCAAGAGAGTCGAGCGTTTTATTGTATATCTGGCTTTTATGAAGAACTGTAATAGTTGGTTGCTGAACACTGACGGTGTTCATATCCAGAATTTTTTCAAAGACTACCTCAAGCGGATTCACCCCTGTTAACTTCACCGTTGGCACATCAATAAGCAAAAGGTCGTCCGGCGCTTTTTTTATGGCATGCAGTCTTTTATAAATGAGGGTGTCGGGCTTAAAATGTGCGTCGGTAATCACAATTTCACCCAGGCTCGGATTATACTTTATGTCAGCAAACGAAATATAATACAGCCTGTTAGTGGCTTTCAATACACCCTTCTGAACGCGGTCGGCAACCAGAGGTTTCAAAAAGAAATAACCACCGATGGTCAATAAAATCAGTAGAACTACAATGCCGATTACGATTCCAATTGCAATTTTTTGCCATCGATATTTGATTGTCATAGCAGTGGTTGATTAAAAACAGAAGGGCTGTATCGTTAAGAATACAACCCTTTTTATGATGTCAATTTAGTCTTGCGAAAGTATCAGTGCACTGTATGGGCCTACCGATATCTCTGCCATAATGGTGTTGTCTTTAATAATGGCTTCTGCTTCTGTGCATTCTGTATGAGCAAAATCATCACCGTAAACCCCGGCATCACCATTAAAGCGTACGGTCCATTTCCCCTCAGCAGGGAACCGAACCGGGTAATCTGTTCTGGCCTGATGCGAGAAATTGAGTATTACAACAGTTGAATCTTTACTTCCACCGTTTTGCCATCTCTGAAACGCCAACAGCTTGGCGTCATGGTCACAAGCCAGAAGTTCGGTATGCTGCCCCATTAGTCCGGCGGTTACACCAGACAGATTACGGCGCAGGTGTATTAAATCTTTATACATATTTGATATCCCCGAAACCTCATTAAGGCGGTTCCAATCCAGTGGGTCAGTATCCTGAAACCAACTGTCTTCCTGTATTGTCTGGCCTTGAAATATCATCGGGATACCAGGCGAGGTAAGCACCATAACCGCCCCCAAAGTAGCTTTTTTACGTGCATACCAACCGGTTGCATTACCGGGTTCAACCTCTTCTGCTACCCTTGATTTACCGTTAGCAACTTCGTCATGCGACTCCGTAAAAATCACTCTTCGCATGGCATCGTTACTATACCTGTTTAAAAGTGCCGAACAAAGCAGATTCATGTCAATGTACTCGTCAGAAGCCTGTGTCAGCACATTCCTTAAGGGGTGCACAAAATCGGCATCCCATTGCGCGCCATATCCCAGCCCGCCAGACTGCACATTATCTGTTATGAAATCATGCCCATGCATATCTTCGGCTATTACCAGGGCATTCGGGTATCTCTCAAGAATGTCGTTATTAATCCATTTAATCATGTTCAGCCCCTCCTGCAAATCATGTGCGGGGTTGCCGTCTGCATGTACGTTTCTTATATACGGTACCATGTCCATTCTCAGGCCATCTACTTTATAATCATCCAGCCACATCAGGGCATTGTCTTTTATATAGTGGCCAACCTCGGGGCGGCCGTAGTCAGGGCGGGTGTCACCCCAGGGGGTTGACGACCGCCAGTCGTTATAAAAATAGATGCCCCCTTTACCGTTTTCCTGCCAGCCGTCAAACTGCCACAAGTCAAGATCTGAAGGGCCAAAATGGTTATATACTACATCAAGAATAACTGCAATGCCCAATTTATGCGCTTCTTTGATAAAATCTTTAAACGCTACCGGGCCGCCGTATTCGGTTTCAATAGCGAAAGGATGTGCCGGGTTATACCCCCACGACAGCCCCCCTGCGAATTCGAACGGAGGCATTATTTCTACTGCGTTTATGCCCAGTTTTTGTAAATAGGGAAGTTTTCTGATAGCATCATGAAAAGTGCCAACGGTATCGGTCTTACTACGGTTAAATGTGCCGATGTGCAATTCATATATTACCAGATTATTCCATGAGGGAATCTGGTAATTAACATTCTCCCAATTGTATTTTTTCGGATTATAAACAATCGAATTCCCTACCGAACTGGTTACCTGCCTGGCGTAGGGGTCATTTTTGTAAAGATTCAGCTCACCATTCTTAATAAAAAATTTGTATTGGTCTCCTTCTTTCGCATTTTCTACGTTTACACCCCAACAGCCGTTCTCACCGGCTATGAGCGGGTTTGCTCCTTCGTTCCAGTCGTTAAAGTTTCCAACGACCGACACATAGTCGGCATGCGGAGCCCAAACCCTGAAGAAAACGCCATGTTGATGGGGGGTAGAACCCATCTCATTGATGTAAATTTCGGTTTGTTTTTCTATGTTGTGCATATTTTTAAGTAGAGTTAATATTCCTTATATATATCAAAAACTTATGCCATCATATTTTTCAGGTTTTTGAGTAAAATCATCCACAATAACTCTTGCGGCGCAGAGCAATAAAAAATAAATGTTTATATTTGATTGCTGCATAAACGGCTATTATAAAACAAACCTAAGCTCTGGCATTGCTTGTGACACTTCTTGATATTTGCTGCAGAAAAATTTCGATTCCCATCGCCTGGTTTTCGAAAAAGCTTCCGGCATTCATCTTTTTCATACTGTCTGGTGTATACTGCACCCGGGCACAGACACCCCCACGGCCTGAAATTAATCTGGATGAGTTCACACAGAGGCTGTTCCCGATGCAACAGGAGAACATACCCTATGAAGACCTATACGAACAGCTTTATCAGTTATACCAAAATCCGATAGACCTTAATACGGCTACCTATGAAGACCTGGCTTCTTTGTACATTTTATCAGTTACCCAAATTAAAAACCTACTGGCGCATCGTGCGGCATTTGGCCCGTTTCTGAGTTTATATGAACTACAGGCCGTTAAAGGTTTTGATTTACCTACTATTCAGCAATTGTTGCCTTTTGTGGACGTACGACCGAAATCAGGCAGGCAATTACCTAGCATAAACCGGGCAAATGATCACTATCTGGTTTTAAGAAGCGCACAAACCCTGGAAAAAAGCAAGGGATTTACCGCGAACAAATACGCGGGCACACCGCAGCAGTTGTATGTGCGATATCGCCTCAGTAGCCCTAAAGATTTTCAGTTAGGCTTTGTTGCCGAGAAAGATGCCGGAGAGAGCAATTACCTGGATTTTTACAGTTTTCATCTGCAGTTAAAAAATAAAGGCAAACTGAAAAACCTGGTTGTGGGCGATTATCAGGTGCAGTTCGGGCAGGGGCTGGTAGCAGGTGCCGGTTTTTTTCTTGGTAAAGGAAGCGAAGCCGTGACAACCATACGGCGTAGCAATATGGGTATAAGGCCGTATAGCTCTTTATTGGAAGGGGGCAACCTGAGAGGCGCTGCAGCCACTTATCAGCTCCGAAAAACAGACCTTACTGCTTTTTACGCTTACAACAGGCGTGATGCAAGCGTTGATGTGGCAGATGAAGAACCGGAAGAATACTTTAGCTCGGTACTTACCTCGGGGTATCATCGTACCGAAACTGAACTGGCACGGAAAAACCAACTAACAGAGCAGAATATTGGTTTCAATGGTACCTTCAGATTTACTAACGGATACATAGGCGCCACGGTACTGCACACCCGGTTTGATGCTGTGCTGTTGCGCAGGCCAAGACTATATAATAAGTTTGAGTTTACAGGTAAAGAAAACACCGTAGCTGGTGCCAACTTTACTTATACCTGGCAAAACTTCAATTTTTTTGGTGAAGCCGCCCAAAGCAGCAGCGGGGGCAAAGGCCTTACCGGTGGTTGGATAGCCGCATTAAGCAGGCAGGTTGAATGGGCCATACATTTGAGGCATTATGATAAAGATTTCCATAGCTTTTATGCCAATGCACTGGCAGAAGGAAGCCGGAATATCAACGAGCAGGGTATTTACATGGGTTTGAAGTATGCGCCCACCCAATCGCTTACTTTCAGTGGGTTTTATGACCGCTTCAAATTTCCCTGGTTAAAGTATCTGGTTGATGCGCCATCAAATGGGTACGATTACCTGTTGAGAGCTGCCTGGCAAATCAACAAAAAGGTATTGGTTTATGCGCAGTATCATACTGAACACAAAGGCAAAAACCTGCCGGATAATACCACCCCGACTGATATTGTGGTAAATACTCTCAGAGAGAATATTTTGGGTAATCTGGATTATTCTGTAAATCGGTCATTCAGATTGCGAACACGAGCGCAGGTGAACAGCTTTCAGTATGAAGGACGTGCGAAGTCAACAGGTTATGCGCTCATGCAGGATTTTGAGGGTTCTATAAAAAAATTAAACCTGAGCGGCCGGATAGCCTACTTTACCACAGACGATTACGATTCGCGCATTTATGCCTTTGAGAGCACGGTTCTTTATGCCGTTTCTTTTCCGGCCTATTATGGCAAGGGCATCCGAACGTATCTCACAGCCCGGTACAACCTGAACAAGCACCTAGACGTTTGGCTCAGATATGCCCGTACACAACTGCATAATCAGACAGGCATCGGTAGTGGAAACGATGCAATACCCGGTAATCACAAATCAGATGTTCAATTACAGTTAAGATACAGCTTTTAGTCTGCATCATTTTTATAGAATGATTTAACAACACTTGTGTTACTTACAGAATCATGCCATCCGCGGCTACCTATCAAAAAAGAGAAAGGTTCAAAAGGGATGTATCGGCATAGGGTTCTTATAAAGGCATTGCCCATCGATATAAACTCCCCGTCAGCGTTTACAATTGTAGACTTCGTAATCACCTTACCTACCGTGGTTTTAAAGCAGCCCTCAATTATGAAATAATACATAAAATAATTGAAGGAATAACTTAACTGGAAGAAAACTAAAGAAAGAAGAGGAACAGACTCTCTCAAATTATAGGGGAGGAAAGAAAACAATTCAGTGCTTATAAAGGTCAGGTAAATAATGGTAATCTGGTCTAAAATCATATTCAGGAGCCTGTTCGACTGGTCTTGCATGATAGACTTGGTATTACCTGCCGGGATTTCTATGGCTAATTTTGAGCGGATGTAAGAAAGAAGAACTATACTGGCCGGTATTCTCAAAATTAACTGACCCATAAACAAAAAGGAAGGTGCATAATCAGGATATTCAATATACGTTAGAAATGCTACTATTGCATGATAGATTTCGTCAAATAATATGATTATTAATAAGCAATTTAACAAAGTTAAGGAGCCCGTTTTTCGAAATCTTGATATGCCAATTATAGATAAAAAAGGCGAAATAATGTAATAGAAATTAGAGCCTAAATTTGACTCACGAAAAAAAGAATTAACTTCTTCCGGTAGCTTTACTGCATTACTTGAGAGGTCGAAAAAAGGTAAAAAATGATATTTTAAATCCGTTGTTATTGTCGAATCAGGTGATCCTTTAACGATATTATATATTAATTCAAAGAAAAACAAAATAGGTAAAACTATGAACAAAGCAGAATGCAGAATAATGAAACTTTTCTTTTTCAATAACATAGCAGCAAGGGTTTAGAGTATACCGCAATTGTATTAACTTTTTAGTACTAATCAAAGAACTGCCAGGTTTTTTATTTTCCGGTTGTTTTTAGCAGGTATATAAATTATCAATACCATGGCATTAAGCACGGAAAAAACCATCCCTCATGCAATCTCAGACTTTTAACTTTTACTGATTTCATCCAGTTCTTTTTCTTTTACTTTGGCTTCTAGCCCTTCTTTTTTGATGCCGATTCGGATATTAAAAAACAAGCTCATATAAATGTTGGCAATCCAGACCAATGAAAAAACGGCTATTATATAACCTCGCCAGTCGGTAAAGAGCAATTGGTAATTGGTAACGATAACGAAAAGAATGGTTACATAAAAACTGAAGCAGTATTCGCAGGTGAACACATAAAAGAATTTTCTTTGCAGAATGGTTTTCCCTGCCTGGCTCTGATTTTTGCAGTATTCGCGGGGTTCTCTAAAAATCTCTTCATGCGTAACTGTCCAAGCCACACAGGCAATAGGAATGGCTAATACAAAAAGCCGGATGATTTGTTCGTAAAGCTCCATGCTGATACGGTTTAAGATAGTTTTCAGATTTATTTCTGAAAAACCTTATTCCATAATCAACTGAGAAATTATTTCCACTCTTTCGGAAAGAGGTGGTCTCAGTGAATTGTATAATTTCATACCAAAGGCCTTCCGAATTACCCTTGCCTCAACGCGGCTTATACAATGGCTTGATTTTTTAAACTACCTGTAATTTATAGTTGCAGAGGAATTTTGCCAGAAAGGAGATTCTGATAACTGAATTAACTTTTTAATTGAACAGGTATCCAGAATTCTTCCTCCGATTCAGGGTCGGCGTTTTTGTATCTGGCACCCAGCAATTCAAAATGCGGTCGGTTATCCAGAACATAAGCCGAATGAGGTAACCAGGTATTGAAAATATACTGAAAGGTGCTGGTATCATGGCTGGACCCTCTATGAGTAAATACGGCATATAAACCGCCTTCAAGAATCATTACTTCCATACCGGCCGGAACAAAAGACGCGTCGCTTACCTCAACAGCAGCCCATTTTTCAAACAACGCTTCCGGATTAAAAGCATCAAAGAATACTGGTGGATATACCTGTAAAGAGAACAAGTCAGTACTTGCGCTATGCTGAATCTTGTTTCGGTAGGGCATAAAACTGCGCCATAGCTCTGCCGTTTTGTTGTCGGCAAAAGACATAGACAGGTGTTTGCCAACCAGCTTCTTTTTTGCTAGCGTTTCTATTCTTGGTTCCGGCATCAATGGCATTTTTAGAACTGCTAGTGAAACATTTTTATTCAGTTTAACTCAATTTTGGTGTGTTGGCCAGGTTTTGTTTCCTGAGCGTACCGCTCACACTTTGCTCAACCCACTTGCCTAGGCGTAGATGTTATCATTCGGGCAATGAATTGTCTGTTTTAAATTAACTGACTTTGTATTTATCAAAGGCACTTTTCAGCGCGTTTTCAAGCTCTTCAAAACTGCATTGCAGTGTATTGTTAGAAATGCTCACGACTATGTCGTCGTCTTTCTTGCCTTTTTTCTTTGCGCCATTGTTTTTACTGATGGGCTTTTTAAGTACAATGTTTACAAATTTCTTGTTAAAAAGCCTTGCAGGTTTAATCTCTTTGATATCTTTCCATGGAATATGCCCGGCAGCAATGCCGCTCGAATTATCGGTAATGCCGCTCTTGTCAATAATTACGCCCGGTTGTTGGTCAATCATTTTTTTGCCAAGCACAAAGCTGCTGAGGCCAAAAACAACTAGGGTTAGCATGCCTATGCCAGATATTACAGCAGGGTTACCAATCATGCCTCTTTTGAAGAATCCGGGGTTAGCAACAAACCAGATGCCGATGGCAAAAAAGGCCAGCGCACTGATTAATAGGAAAATAAGACGTTGTTTGTTCAGATGAATTTCAATGCGGTCGCCGGTTGTTTTCATAATCTTGGTTTAAGGTAATAGGCTAAAATTAGGATATAAGGTTCGATTACGCAAATATGTATCCCAAACTCATGTAAAATTCTGGTAGTGTCTGTTATAGAGAAGGCAATTGTGCCGATACATTTGGATGAGTGCCTGAAAACCCTTAGTTTTCGTATTCAACCTTAATAACCTTACAACGTATGACAACCCTCTATTTCAAAAAAGTAATGATTTCTATTTTTGTAGCTGCGCTTTTGCTTGCCTGCACCAAACAAACCGATACAAATGAGGCGCCAGCCATTGTTGGTACCTGGAAACTGCTAAGCGGTACACTGGTAGAAAAAGGAGACACAACCGTAACTGATTACACCCAAGGGGTTTCTTTTATCAAGATTATAAACGATACCCATTTTGCTTTTATTCAGCACGATTTGAAAGGCGGTAAAGACTCAACAACGGCTGTTTTCACGGCGGGTGGTGGTACATATACCCTGAAAGAGAATACCTACACCGAAAACCTTGAATATTGTAATGCCCGCGAGTGGGAGGGGCACCATTTCAGTTTTACCATTGAAATCAAGAACGATACCCTGGTTCAGAAAGGCATTGAAAAAGTAGAAAGCGCAAATATTGAAAGGCTAAACATTGAAAAATATGTTAGGATGAAGTAGTTTAAATCAGAATCGGGCTACCCCTCAATTTTTCTTCGCTTTAATCTGGTTATATTCAGCTACTATTTTTTTTATGTCTTTTGCTTCATAGCCCGGGCCGCCAATTTTTGCCATAAGGGCGGGTGCATCGGCAAAATGATTAACAGCAAGCTCATTAAATTCTTCCACCTGTGTTTTTTTGTTACCGGCAGGCACCTCTGCACCGGGTTCGGTTTGTTTTTTCAGATACAGGCGTTTTATTAATTCGGTTTCTTCTACAAAGGTCATCCGGTTGTTTACGTCTTTTGTTTTTCGTATATGCTCTTTGGTCTCATGGGCAATCAGGCTCACTTCTCCCTTTACTTCATACGCCGCCAAAACGGTTTCTACCTTACCTCGTTTTTTGTTATTTATTATGGTAAACTGCGCATATTCTTTGGGACCCTCGGGTGTCTGTTTGATGATTGACTGAACATCTTTACTTTGGATGATAGAGTTACTGCTGGTTTGGGCATCCTTAAAGCTGAAGTTGTCTCCGGCAATGGGCGAAGTACTCCCTTTCAGCACTGCGCCGTTTTTAAGGGTTATTTCGGTAGCGTAGTATTTTACCTTTTTACCGATGGTCTGGCAGGCAGAGATTCCTAACACAAGCATCAAAAATGCCAGAAATTGGACTTTATAACGGTTAATTAAGCAATTCATGAATGAATGATTTTCTTTAATATGGGTTTATCCTTGAGTATTGTATTGAAAGCCCTGGCCAATATACATAATTTTGCCGTTATTTTTGTGGCTTTTACAAAAGCATACAATAAAAACAGGTGGTTACAATTGACAGAAAGTAGCACAAAATGTATATTTGACAACAACTCAAAACAGCATTGTTCATGACAACCAATCAGCAGATTGACAGAATCATCAATGTATCATTTGAAAGGCAGGTAAGAAAGCAAACAGACTTTACCTTGTTGCCGGCTTATAATGAACTTTGCCGGGAGCTATTTGCTGATTCACCCGGCATGAATGAACAGCAGTTCAGGAATCTGTTGTATATACTTGTCAGTAAAAAAATAGTAAATATACATGGCAATACTCTTTCAGATGCTTACAGTCAGCCTGTCAGCCTCACACCTGAAACCATAGCCTGGTATGAACGATTCAGGTCTTATCTGGTGTATCTCGATAATATGCAGGAGAAGCACCGGCCCGTAATAGCTGAGGAAGATGATGAGCCCGGCGATAACGAAAAAAGCCCGGGCAGGGTTTGGATTCCTGCCTGGGCTAAAATTGTTATGCTGATTGCAGTGGTTATTGCCGTTTGGGTAATGTTTTATAGACACTGAAAGATTTATGTCTTTCGGTTTTAAATCTGTTAATTCATTCCAAAGCCTACAATAAAACCTAAAAATGCAGGTTCCTCGGTTTTTAGAGGGCTGTATTTATTTAACATAAAGCGGTTCGGGTTGCTCGCTGAATACACTACTTCGACAATCGAGCCTTTGTCGATAAAGTTTCTGGCGTTAAGGCCATATGAGGTTCGCTGGTGGATTTCCTGCCCATGATAAGTTTTGAACCTGATAATAGGAAAAAAGGACTTTTTCCCTTTACCGTCTGAGTACTCTTCATAGTCAATAATCTCACCTTCTGTTTTTAAGCCTTTTTTGATCAATAGTTGATATGACCAGTAGGCTCTGCCCAAAATTACGACAACGGCAATCAATGGTAGAATGCCAAATACGCCCGTAATGGCGATAACATCTAAATACATAGTCACATGGGTTAAAGTTCAGTAATTCTTGGGCAAATATAATTATTACTTTGAATAGTCATAATTATTTTATAAATATTTTTACTATTTTTATAAATATTTTAATGATATCAGAAAACTTCGCCAAAATTGAAGTAAATATTGCGTGAACCATCTCTTCCCACAGCAAAATCAATAGCGAGGTTGGCCTTTGAGAACTTATTTATCCGTATCCGCAGCCCTGTGCCAATGGCCGGAATCGCCTTCCGGAAGCGGTTGTCGGTAATCTCGCTTACTGTCTGTATATTAGAAAACAAAACGCCACCTATGAAATGGCTTCGCGTTAGAGTAAATCGGTACTCAGCTTCTAAATACATCAGATTTTTACCCCTGAAACGCCCCTGAATAAACCCACGGCCCATATTTACGTTTGTGTCCCAGCCTGTGCTTGGCATATCAAGATAGGGTACATTGCCATGTGTAAACATATTATAAGACCACAGCGCCAGTATATGATTCGTATTGCCTGCCAAATCAAAGTACTTACGGGCATCTACCAGTAAAGACTGGTAATTGGTATTACTGCCCAGGCTTTTCAGGTTTTGCCTGAACACCACGTTGGTATACAAACCCTGGGTGGCACTCATCGCATTTGTACGGCTATCGTACAGAAACGCTATGGTAGGGCCTGAAGAAACCGATTTACCGTTAACCCCCATCTTGTAGCCACTAATTTCTTCTACACGTGTGCCTTGTGCGTAGCTCTCAATGTGCCAGTGGTAATCGTACTGATAACCTATACCTATATACCGGTTTTTGCCAATGCTGCGCATCAGGGTCTGGTATAACCTCAGGTACCTGAAATTCATCTCTGTTTTGTTCTGCCTTGTTGTGTTCATTCCAAGCCCGTAGGTGGCCTGCGGGTAGTCCATCCATCGCCAATCGTTAGAGAAATAAAATCGGTTGTCTTTGGTAAAATAACTGGTTGTGTACTGAAATATTGACTGCCTGAACTCTGTAAAGGTTGCTACCAGATTAAGAATAGATACGTTAGCATTGGTATTTCTTATGGTCACATTAGAAACTACCTGAGCAAAAAGACCACTTTGCGGTGCATAACCGGGGGTAGGAAGTATGGCAATTACCCTGCCACCTTCTTTTAGTGAACTAGAGTCGCTCTTTCTTGGCTTTTTTATATGGAATAGCTCGCGCAACACGTCGCTGGCATCTTTTTGCTGAGAATAGGGTATCTGTGCCAGCAAAACAAATGGTGTTAAATAGAATAGAATAAAAAAAACTGTTCGTTGTCTCATGCTTAAGGCAGGTGCCGGGTATAATTCTAACAAGGCAACTTAACCGGTTGTGATTATACTGAAACAATTTAAAACAAAAAATGGTGGTCAGATACCACCATTTTTGTGAAAGTTTTTGATTTATCGGTCAATCTTTAGTTTTTTAATGATGAGCAACCCTATCAATAGCCCGGCCCTTTGTTATTTGCCCTGCCTTTTTTGCAAGGCTACCCATCATTCTTTTTCCTGACCTTTAGCGATTCTTACCTTAAAGCAATTATATATTTATAAGGTTTTACCCTTCTGTTTTGTCTAATTTACATTATTACGCACGTATGCTGCCAGCACTTTACTGATTTCATGAATTGGTTTGTCGTCTGACAAGCCGGAGCCGTCCAGGGCTTTTACAAAACCAAGCTGGTCTGAAAACACTTCTTTTACATTGGCCAGTGTGAGCGGATAAATGGCCGATTGACTGTTACGGCTAAAGTAATAGGTGGTGATGATGTCGTCTTTAATATTTCCTTCACCGGTTACTTCTCCGAGCGTATAAAACAAAATTGGCAAGCCTTTTGGTGCATACGCAACGGCGTAGTCGGTGTTTTGGAAAGTGCGGTAGTCCTGATTGTTTTTACGGAAACCCCAGATAGCCGATTTAGGGAAGCTGGCTTTTTCGGTATTTTCGGTCAGGAAAACCTTGTTGTCAAATTCATGAATATGATTTTGTTTTGATTTTTTGTCGAAACCTAATTCTGGTATTCCGTTCTGAAACTCTTCTGCATTGATAAATATTCCATTTTTTGGAATAGCCAATTCAGTAGTTACCGAATTATTAACTAACATTGCGTTAGAAGAAAGCGATTGCGCATGGGTGAAAAATGGAAGAGCCATGATTCCAGCCAGAATGATGTTCTTTTTCATTGTCTTATTTGAGTTTTAGAATAATATAATGATTTAATTAAAATAGAGCAGATACAGTTGCTGTCATAAAATCTTATATTAACTGGTTTACTTTTTTGCGTTTTCGTTTCTTTGTTTTGATGCAACAAAGTAAAGCAGTCGGCCTAAAACTGGTTTTAAATTAGAATTAAAGGTCAGTTAAAAAGCATTTAGTGCAGTTTTAGAAAATAGATTATTGCGCCACTATCAACAATTGGTATAATAGAAAATGAACAATAGCCTTACCCAATTATCATGAACAAGGTAAAAATAGTATGTATTTGTCTGCTGATTTGCCAGTTTGGTTTCAGAGCTGTGCAGGCGCAGGCAGTAGCGCAGAAAATCTCGTTCCCACCTGTTCCGGCTACAATAGACTTTGCCGCTGAGAACGTGCCACTGGATAACCCTATTGTTTATGAGCAACTACAGCAGGAGCTAACCAAAAATGTGTACAAGCATTCTTCTACTCTGGCTATATTGCAAAGAGTGGGGCTTTATAAAGAACGTATTATGGGTATTCTGAGAAAGAATAAAGTGCCGGACGATTTCTTCTATCTGGCAGTAATTGAAAGTGAGCTGTGGCCTTACGCCAATTCGGGCAAGGCCGCCGGGTTCTGGCAGTTCAGAGATACTACTGCCAAGGAATATAAATTGGAGGTGTCAAGATTTGTTGACCAACGACGTGACCTGGAACTTTCGACACAGGCGGCTTGTAATTTTCTGAATAACCTGAACAAAACTTTTAATAACTGGACCCTCACTGCCGCCGCCTATAATTCAGGGCGAACCAGCATCATGAATACCCAGAAAGCACAAGGGGTGCAGTCTTATTATGATTTACACCTGACCCTGGAAACCAACGATTACGTGTTCAGAATACTGGCTTTGAAGATAATATGTGAGAATCCGGCTGCTTATGGTTATGAATTGAGTAAGAATCGCGCTCCTGAAATATTGGAAGCAGTTGAAATAAAAGAAGATGTAAATCTGATAGAACTTGCCCAAAAATATAAGATTAACTATAAAACGCTTAAGTATTATAACCCCTGGCTGGTATATAACCCCGGAGCCGCAAAGACTGATAAATATTATGAGCAGAATAAATGGATGAATGTGATGCTGGAAGTTAAACCCGGGCAGGGGTATAAAATCATGATTCCAAAGAAACAATAAACGCATTTAAGAAGATTAAAGAAAATGAGTAACATAACAGTAAGACCTGCCAGATTAGAAGAGATTAATTTGCTTCTGGAATTTGAGCAGGGAATTGTAAATACGGAACGCCCATTTGACCCGACCCTGAAAAAGGGTGAAATACATTATTATGACTTAAAGCAGCTCATCGAATTGCCTACTGCAGAAGTGGTGGTGGCAGAGGTAGATAATGAAGTGGCCGGGTCTGGCTATGCGCTCTTGAAAGAGGCAAAAGACTATCTTGACCATGAAAAATATGCCTATCTGGGTTTTATGTATGTCAAGCCTGAATTCAGAGGTATGGGTATCAACAAGGCTGTTCTGCACTATCTGAGGCAATGGGCAGCCCGTCAAAATGTATCGGAGATTCGTCTTGAAGTATATGATGATAACCTCATTGCCAAAAGGGCTTACGAAAAAGCAGGGTTTAAAGGCCATTTGCTGGAGATGCGCCTGCCCACAGGGGCAACATCAGAGCCAGATACGCCATAGTAAGCCAAAGGGGGTTTGAGCTGGTGCACATGACCGGCACAAGCTCAATATTCATGGCATGAAAAGCAGATTTGTGCTGAAAAAGTGAATCTACGGTTGATACACCATTTCGCACCAATAAACCTGCCAGTGGGCTTAGAAGTCTTCTTCTATTAATTCATGATTGACAAATGCTCCGGTCATAGAGCCGGAAGATACTGCCATTGCTACCGAACGGCCAAAGTTTGAATTATCGCCACAGGCAAAAACACCCGGCACATTGGTTTTCTGGAACCCGCTGATTTTTATGAGGCCGTGTTCGTTTAATTCACAACCCAGTTTTTCGGGTAAGGGGCAATGTTGTACAAATGCAGGTCTGTAATAAATGGCGCTTAGGCCGGTAAATGTACCATCTTCAAAAGCCAGTGCTATAAGCTGCCCGTTGGTATGGATAATTTCGGAGACGGGCGTTTCTATTATCGCAATATTGTGTTTGATAAATTTGGCTGTTTGCTCTTCTGTAAGTGTGGATGGCCCATTGGTAAAAAGAGTGAGGTCGCTCGTCCATTGGTTAATCAGCCGGGCATAATGAAGCGCACCTTCACCATTGGCCAGGATGCCGGTTTTTTGTTGCCGAACCTCATACCCATGACAATACGGACAATGTATAGCCGAGATACCCCAGCATTCGGCAAAACCTTTAATAGCAGGCATGGTGTCTTTTATGCCTGTGGCAAAGATGAGTTTTCGAGCCGAAAAAGTTTCTCCGTTTTCTGTTTCCACATCAAAAATATTCTCCGATTGTGTGGCATTGATAGCCAGTCCTTTATAGAACCGGACGGTTTTGTATTGTTGGATTTGCGCCAAGGCCAAATCGGCAATCTCTTGTGGTTTTCGGCCGTCCTGTGACAGAAAATTATGCGAATGCGGCGTTTGTCTGTTGCAGGGCAGGCCTGAATCTATAACCAGTACATTTCTTAAGGCACGGCCTAAACTCATGGCTGCTGACAGACCGGCATAGCTGCCGCCAATGATAACGGCATCATAGTAGTTATGGCTTTTCATAGTTTTGTGTGTTGTTTAGCGAATAATAATTAAACTTTAATATGCAACATTGTTGCAAAAATAAAAGTTCGGGAAGTTATAGGTTTTAACTTATCTGATTCCGCTAATATGATATTTAGCTTGAACAAAGCCAATTTTAATGAGGCAGGTAAGTTGTGTTAGAACTGAAAAAACAACACATTAAGAGTAGCCAGTCTGGATGGCAAATATGTCAAAACCTTCCATTGGTTATATGAAGGCCCGACCGAAGGCAGAGGCACCTTCTGCACCGCCTGCGCTGAAAACGCCAAGGAAGCTACAAAACTGTTGAGAATGTACTATTTAAAATATGGTAAATTGAATACGAATATCTAAAACAAAAAATGACTGCCTTTACGGCAGTCATTTTTTGTTAAACTCCCCTTTAGGGGCTGGGGGCTACTCATTCAACCCCGTAGTATTGGCAGGTTTCTCATAATTCCACTCGGTGCGAGGCAATTTCTTCTGGGTTGGGTAAATCTCATCTAAAGTACTGGCATCATACACACGGCCGTTTTTGATAACCATTTTCAATGTGTTTGAATTACGGATATTCTCCAGCGGGTTTTTATCCATAATCAACAAGTCGGCCAGTTTACCTTTTTCAATACTACCCAAATCCTGATCAAGACCTAAGGCTTTTGCACCCAGAATAGTAGCTACACGCAGCGCATCATGATTTTTCATGCCACCGCTTTGCATCGACCATAATTCCCAGTGATAACCTAATCCCTGAAATTCACCATGACTACCGATACCTGCCAATGAACCAGCTTCGACCATCGATTTCATTGATTTCGCATGTTTCTGGAACACGTGCTCCTCAGGCAGGAACCAGCCACCTACACGACGGGTTTTTTCTGCCAGCTCTTCATAAGGCATAAAGTGCTGCATCTTCTTGTCGTGGTAAGGGTTCTCGGTTTCAAAATAGTAAATCTCGGCAAACGGACCGCCATAGGCTACAAGAAGTGTAGGAGTAACCGCCATTTGCGAGAATGAAATACTTTTGATTACATCATTATACAACGGATACACCGGAATAGCATGCTCATGACCCGGATACCCATCTAACAGGTTGGTCATGTTCAGTTTATAGTTCAGACCGCCCTCGGTTGTAGGCATTAATTTCTGATCTTTGGCAGCCTTGATAATCCACTGGCGAGCCTGACGGTTACCGGTCAGGTACATCTTGATGTACTTCGTGTCATAATACTTGCTGTATTGTTTCAGGGCATTGATGGCTCCCGTAGAATCTTTAATGTTATACGCCCAGAAACCAACCCCGGGACCCGTAGAATAGATTCTCGGCCCTGGAATTTTGCCTGATTCCACCATGTCGCCATAAGTAAATACGTCGGTGGTAGCAGTTTGAGGGTCGCGGGTGGTGGTTACACCATAAGCCAGGTTAGCGGCATAAATCCAAACCTGATTCTTCTGAATACCCCACTGAGGCCACATGTGCGCGTGCGTATCCACAAAGCCCGGCGTAATAGTTTTACCCTTCACATCTATCACCTTGGCTTTTCCTGCGCCCTTAATGCTTCCGCTCTTTCCAATTTCCTTAATCCGGTTGTTTTCAATCAATATATCGCCGTTTTCTATCACCTCGGCACCTTTCATGGTAATGATGCGGGCACCTTTTAGCAACACAGTTCCGGTTGGAATATCACGACTGAAATACAATTTTATCTCCGTTTCCTGAGGTTTGTATTTCGGCTCTTCTTTTTTTGCTGTGGCCTTTTTGGCATCTTTTACTTTCACGCTGTCGGTTTTAATCTTCACCGTGTCGGTCTTCACAATTTTCAGCGAATCAGCCTTGCGCTTTTCTTCTGCTTTTTTGGCCACTTTCACGCTGTCGTCAAAGGTTCTGGCTCTTTCTAAATCATATACCACATGATAACGTCCCAGCGACCAATGCACGCGTTTAGAATCGCTCGACCACGACGGGAACTCTCCACCCAATTCGGTCAGCTTTTTAGCCGGGAATTGCGCCGAGCCTGCATCTGCCACCGATATGTTTACGGTTTTACCGGTCTGTGGTACATTCAGCGTATAAATCTCATTGTTAATCTGTGCTAATGCCTGCTCGCCATTAGGCGCCATAATGATTTGAGACGCCGGAGACGGACGGTTTACCTCCATAGCCTGCGCTGCCGTTTCAGCCAGCATACAGTTGTGGGCAAAGTCTTCACCCTCAATGCTCATACCATAAGTGGTAATGCCCGTTACTTTCACGTGCGTTTTTTCGTCGGTGCCATCCCATTTCATAGACTGCAACGCACCGTCGCTAGCGCTGAAATAGATGCGGTCGGTAATTTTGCTTACAAAGTGCGGTGTAACCTTGTCGCGAGCTTTGTCGATAACCGTAACAGGGCCACCGTTGGCATCTATCCAGCAGATTTCGTCTTCTGCACCATTGGCTCCCGGCCCGATAGACGCTTTAAAGGCTTGCAAGCGCGTACGGATAAACACAATACGGTCGTTTTTAGGGCTCCACACAGGCTGTGCATATAACGCAGGGTTTTGTGTCAGCCTTTGCAGATTCGGCGTGCCCTCAGTGTTTACTTTATATAAGTGACCGCCTTCAGGTGCCCAGGTCGTAAATACAAGGTTCTTACCGTCGTTTGACCATGCCGGTTGAGCTTCGGTGAAATCGTTGGTAGTTATCAGGCGCGGCGTACCGTTCGGATAATCGGCTATATACAGGCGATTCAAGGCAGTGAAAGCCAATTTTTTGCCGTCAGGAGAGGGCACGGCATCACGAATCTGTGAGATAAGCGCATGGGTGGTATCAGAAACCGGATATTTGAACTCTAACTGCGGAGCCATTTCTATTTCCAGATCCACACTGAACGGAATAGCCGTTGGCGCAGAACCATCAACACCGATTTTATAGATTTTACCACCATAAGAGGCAATCACTGCCTTGCTGTCTGGTGTGAACGACATACCCGGCAATACGCCCATAGTAGCGATAGACTCCTGCTCATCACGTTGGATAGGGTAGGCCAGCCATTTTTCGTCACCATTTTCAAGGTTTCTCAACACCAATCCGGTTTTGTCTTCAAAACGAGTACCGTAAACCAGCCATTTACCGTCGCCTGAAAGGGTTGGCGTAAAGGCTGAGCCGTATCTTGAGGTAATGGTAGTGCGCTTGGCGTTATCACGGTCATACACGCCTATCTGATACTGCGGCATCATGGCGTTATAATTCCAGGCACCGCTGCGCTGTGAGAAGTAAATGTATCGACCGTCGTGTCCAACAGCGGCGTCAATGGTTTTCAGGTTCGTGGGTTGGTCAATCAATTGTACCCCACCGCCACTTTCGTGATGCACCATCCAGAGTTGCACGTTCATACGGCCTTTCGAGAACACAATATACTTGCCGTCGGGTGTCCAGTCGGCAGAAGTGTAGTTCTGGTCTCGGTCTTTGGTAACCTGTATGGTGTCTTTCTTCTCGTAGTCGATGTACCATACGTTGTCCGAGCCTGTGCGGTCAGAGATAAACAACAGCTTTTTACCATCCGGACTAAAGCGCGGGTGGGTATCAAACGCCAGACCTTTGGTAACATTGGTGGCCTTGCCACCGCCAAACGGAATGGTGAATAAATCGCCCATGACATCGAAAGCAATGGTTTTGCCGTCGGGGCTTACATCGACCGACAGCCAGGTGCCTTCGGTAGTAGTGGTTTTCAGTTTACGTGTGGCTTTAAGCGGTAAATCTTTGTAACGTATATACTTGGTAGTGTCTTTTGTTGGTTTGGTGGTGTCGTTCAGCGCATGCAAAAACCGCGAGTACACACGGCCTTTAGAAGCAAAGACACCCGCCACCACGCAGCAACCGATGCAGACGCCCATCAGTGCCGACTTAAAAGTAATAGTAGGTTTCATGAAGAAGATGTTTTTTAAGAAGTGTTTTTTGGTAAAAATATTAAAAAATTCGGGGATTTGGGTGGGGGAGGGGTGGAAAAATTGGCAATTAAATTCAATCTTGTTAATGTAATTCCATTGAATTTAATCTAGAGTAAAAAAATATAGCTAATTAAAGTTAAGTTTTATCTGTAACCCGCAAAATAAAATCAGATTTATTTTGATTTTGAAGTTAAATATTTTATAATTGATTTTTAGTATTATTCTATTAGCATAAATAAAACAAGATATGGGTTTAACGATTTATAATTTAGCTAAAGACAATGTTATTAATAGCTTTGTAGGAATTGGACAAGCTAACTATGATTATACATTAGAAAAAATATGTCCATTAATAAATAAGTTCGAGGAGCAAAGGAAGTTACTTGATAATCGGTTTTATGATAGACTGGAAAGAGATATTTTAAAAGGATGTTTGATGCCTCCGATTACAATTGCTTTTGTCGATGAAATTATCAATTTAAATAACGCAGAGGAATTTACGATATATATAAATGATAATATTTCTAAAGGCTTTGTTTTGGATGGGATTCAAAGATTAAATACATTACTTAGAGCTTCAAAAAAAGAAGAGTTTGAAAAAGGAAAAGAAATTTTCTTTAATATAATCATTGCGGATAACAAGGATAAACTTCTCTATCGAATGATTACTCTAAATAATGGTTCAAAAGGGATGACACCAAGACATCAAATTGAAATTCTAACGCAGGAACTATTTGATTTCTCATCATTACAACATAAAATTCAAACGGAAAAGGAAAAATCTACAAATCCTATAAAAGAAGCCTTTAGTCTTGCAGATATTTCAAAAGGGTATATAGCCTTTCTGACATCAAATGTTCATAATGAAAATTCAAAAATAATTGATGAGAAAATGGATCAGATATTGATTGGTAGAATTTTAGATACCAATATTAATAGCTATGAGATTCAATTTGATGATATAGTTCATTATGTAGATAGGGTGTCAATTAATGAGAAAAATAGGGTGTGGTTTCAACTTGCTAATAATTTTATAGGGTTTTGTGTCGGATTTAGAAAGTCGCACAGATATATTTTAAATCTTGAAGCCGATTTTTTAGCACAAATGTTTGAAAATTTTGAGATTGCTTTTAAGGCAATGAAAACCTCAAAAATAAATATTGGGAAATATAGAAGAGAATTATCGAAATATTTTATTGAAAATGCAGAACAACTTTTTAAAGAAGACGCTGAATTTTTAACTGAACGCTTTTTCGAACAAACTGTGACTGAATAATGAATTCATTTGAGCATATTGAAACGATTGATGATGCAATATTCACTGAGCAAACATTAAGCCTAAAGGTTAATGAAAGACAGTCTCCTAAGTTAATATTAATTCGAGGACTTATTGGATCAATTAAAATAAAACATAATTTATATGAATCAGAATTTGAACAATCATTGGATTATTTTGACCTCTTAAAAACTAAAACTCATATACCTCCATTGGAGCGCTTAACTGAATATCTTGGTGGAGAATTGTCAATAGAAGAATTAGGGGATATTTTCAAGAACAGAAGATTCTTAAAACAGAATCAACAATTTTTTTATAAACTTAATAATGAATTTAGTAATTTTTTTTATTATGAAAATAAAGAATCACATACCACCGCGTTTGCATTCCTGTATAGAATCCTTGAAACAATATCATATGCATTCCCTTTAATTTACGCTTCAAAATCAAATGATTTTAAAGGCACCTACAGTTTCCTTAAAGATTGCTTGTCAGGCAATAAAGATAAAGGAGAGTTAGGTTTTTTTAAGAGTTTTATAAAAACAATTTTTTCAGAAGACCCTTTGTATGAATCGTCAATAACAATAAACATTATAGCTGATAATGAAGAAATACAGGGTCTTCTATTTAGAGCGTTTGATAAAATTTGCATAGATAAAAATATATTTTCTCCAACTGATACCGTAGAACCAAGGAGTATTTCCATCAAGTTTGCTGAATATTCCTCCTTTATAATAAATTTAAGAAATAGATTTTTTCATTTATTTAATTCAGGACAACCTAATTTGCAAAGTGATGATATTTTGGATGCAGACTATTTCTTTAAATTAGTTAACAAACAGACCGCATATTGGTTATCAATAGTTTTAATAGAAATATTAAAGTATAGTATTGAAAAGTGCGAGGATTGACTTCAAGTTTTGCGGTTAATAATTACTATTTCTCAGAAGCTGAATATGTTTTTAAACCATTTGCAGCGAAACTTGATTTTGCTTTAATACAAATTATTCATCTATTTTAAAATTGATATTTCTGTCTTACTATTAATAAAAGAAAGAGTTGATAGATTTAAAGTGGTATTCAAATTAGAATGTAGAGATTTTCGTTCCTTGTTTTTTCCTACTTTCAAAAATACTAATTCCCCTTCCAAAAAATCCCCCACCTCCCTAGCAAATCCAAAAATAATCATTAACTTTGCAAAACAAAGTACTTTTAATTATTACCGATGTTTACTTTCAGACCTAAATATGGATTGTTGGCGGTTGTGTTCTTCGTTATTGAGGTAATGATAGCCGTCTATGTGCATGATTCGTTCGTGAGGCCGTTTGTGGGAGACTATCTGGTGGTGTTTCTGGTTTATTGTTTCGTTTTTACTTTCTGGAATACCCATTTTGTGACAGCGTCGGCGGCGGTGCTGCTGTTCTCTTATCTGGTTGAGGCATCGCAGTATTTCCATTTCGTGCATCGCATGGGCTGGGAGAAGCACAGAATTGTGGCCGTTGCCCTGGGCAGCAGCTTTTCGTGGTATGATTTACTGGCCTACACGCTGGGTGTTCTGACCATTCTTTGGGTAGAGTATCGGAGAACAAACGCGGGTAAACATCCGCAAAAACAAAGCCTTTAAAATTGAACAAGTATGAATGATTTTGTTGACAAGCAATCGATAGTTAGAAAAATATGGGGCAACTCAGATGTGATTCTGTTCATCTTTGCCGGCTCGGCGGCAGAATTTGCCCTGAACAAAGCGGTTGATTGGCTGTATTTTACAGGCAAGATTCCGTCTGACCCCTTAGGGCGATTGTTCTCGACAGTCCGATATGCACAAATGATTGTCTTTGCCGACCGGGAAAGCGCCATCAAAACCATTGACCAGATAAGCAGTATCCATCAGGGCGTTGAACAGAGTCGCGGTGCACGCATCCCCGACTGGGCGTACAGAGATGTACTGTACATGCTGATTGATTATGCTGTGGTAGCCTACGAGTTGTTAGAAAGAAAACTGAGCCTGGAAGAAAAAAAAGAGGTTTTCAATGTCTTTTCGGAGGTGGGTTTACGGATGGGCCTGAAAGACCTGCCGGAAGATTATACCGCTTGGCAACAATCTCGCGAGGCGCATCTACGGGCAGACTTACTGAATGGGCATTACACGGCAGACCTCTTCCAACAATATAAAAAGCATCTGGGTACTACGCGTTACCGCATTTTGCTGGAGTGCCAGAAACTGGTGGTTCCGGCACGTGTGTCTGAGCTGTTGTACTTCGGCAGTTCGGCAAAGGGAAAAATATTGCTGAATCTGTATTTATTGAGCCGCAAACTCAAAGCCGATGGGCTGGTGAAGAATATTCTTCTTCCGGCTGAATACAGCGAGCAGATACACGCTTTAAACAACGGGGCTTTAGCAAAGGCCAAGGCAAAAACGGGTAATATCAGCCATGCAAGAGTTTATCACGCCAATAAAAAACTGCAGGGCATGTAAACTGCATCTGGTAGGCGAAGTGTAGTTGTTTAAGCGTCAGGCTTTTTCTTTTCTTACAACCAGCCAGATAAGTATGGCCGAAAGCAGGGTAATGGGCGTAAAGACGTACTTCTCAAATGAAGTTTTGGCCATCAGGTTACCAATGGTATTGACCGAAAAAAGTATCAGAAACAGCCAGAGAATGTTATTAAGCAGCCGGTCGGGTACGTTGTTTTTTACATATTGTGCTTTCAGCAGCAGCACCGTTATAAACAGCAGATTGATAACGATAGACACCGCCTCAAAAACATACATTTCCTGAGTAGAATGGATTCGCCCCGCCCATACAATAGTGTACGGAATTACATCTGCCATCACGGATACATGAAATGCAATAATGAGCGGAAACAGCGTGAGTAAGGTTCGCAGGGCAGCAGCTTTTGTTGTTTTCATTACCGTAGCAAATAAAGATTGTTATTCTGCTGCAATTTATGCTTTATGCCTTTATTAACCTACAATTACGGTCGAGACTCACCCGTGTAGTGCTTAAAAGTTTCCAGTTATTCTTGTTTTCAGGTTTTCTATTTCTGCAGATATACGCCAAAGTAATCAGCTATGGTCAGGTGCCAACAACTTTTGCAGGTATCGGGCATTATTAATAGCGGCCAAACCCCATGTATTGTTGAAGTACACATAAGTGTCTTTCTGGCTGTTTTTTATGTTTTCGGCCAATTTCTGCAATGTTTCTTCGCTATACTCCGATTTAAACAATTCCGGTTTGCCATGCAGCCGGTAATACAAGGCAGTAGGGTGGTTACTAATTACCTCTTCGGGTATATCTTTGGGGATACTTACACCACAGAAAACAACGCCTTGCTCAGCCAGTAAGTCATAAACCTGGTTATTCCACCAGCTTTTGTGTCTGAACTCCACCACATTCAGGTACCGGTGATTAAGCCCTTCTATAATATGATTGATATTCTCTTTGGTGCATAAAAAAGAAGGCGGAAACTGAAACAGAAATCCACCGAGTTTTTCTCTCAGGCTATTACTGATGTGCTTACAGAAATCGGCAATCTCGGTACTGACACCTTTCATCTGGTTAATATGCGTGATTGCCTGGGGTGCTTTAACAAAAAAAACAAAGCCGTCCGGGGTCTGGTCGTACCAGTTGTTTAAAGTTTTGGTGGTGGGTTTTCTGTAGAATGAAGCATTAATTTCCACCGAGTTGAAATTTTCAGCATAGACAGCCAGATAGTCTTTCGACAGCAGACTATCCGGGTAGAATTGACCTTTCCAGTCTTTATTGGAAAAGCCTGAACAACCAATAAAATGATTCATGTAAATGTCTTTTCTGGAAAAAACTTCTTGATGCTGTATAAAATTCGTAAAAATTTAAGCCAGACGTCCATTATTTAGAGGTATTTCGGCTGACGATTTTATTAAACGGAGAAATTGCCTCACAAACGGCCGGGAAATCGCAATCGTTGCCTATTAATTTTCCCAACTGTGTTGATGCTGAGAAATTTAAACCTCGGAAAAACAGAATTTGCCTGCATTTTTGAGTTTCAATGGCATGGTATAGAATTTTTTTAAGAAATAATGTTAAATTATTTATTTTATCCTTTAACTTATTACAATTATGACAAGTTCACAGAATAATCCGAGAGAAGACGAAAGAAACCCGTCTACACAACAACCTGGTTACAGAGATACCGCTCAACAAGGCCAACAAGCAAACCAGAATCAGGGTCAGCAATCTGGCAATCGTGATTCCAACCAACAATCAGGAAACCGAAATACCAGCCAGCAGGGCCAGCAAAGTAATACTTCCGGTGGTCAGCAGGGGCAGTCAGACCAGTTGACGACAGACCAGAACGAACAAGGCAGAGACCGTGAACAAGACCGCGAGGGTGTAAACAGAAACGCCGATTACTCTGAAAACCGTGAAATAGAAAAGGATATGGATAACCGTAACGGAGGTATGGACAGAGACCCCAATCGTTTGTAATAGTTAGCCATATTCTTTAAATAAGTTGCCTGAGGGTGATGAAACACAAAAGCGTTTCCGATAAGCAGATTTTTACGCTGTTAATCGGCTTGTGTTTCATCACCTTTGGTATGTTCAGGCAAATACGAATAGTAGCGTTGTCATCTTCACTGTTTTTTATGTTCGTATTCTTTTGTTCAAAAAACTTAAGCTGCTGATGCCGGCAGGTAAATATGAAATTTGCTCCCTTGCCCGGCTCACTGGTTGCTGACAGGTGCCCTTTTTGGTTTTCAACTATTTTTTTTTTGCAAAGCGCCATACCAATACCTGTGCCTGCATAAGATTGTTTGTCGATGAGCCTCTGAAAAATAGTAAATATCTGCTTGGCATATTGTTGCTCAAAGCCAATGCCGTAATCGTGAATATCAATTAGAAAATAGCTTTTGTCAGCATTCAGTCCAATAACCGAGTTTACTTCGGCAAAGCTGAGCTTATGGGAAGCGATATTTATTTGTGGGTCTGTTGTGGTAAATTTAAGAGAGTTACTTAGCAGGCATTTCTTAAAAAGGACTAATTCTTCAAATACCAGATAAAAGATTATCTGATGACCCTTAACAAGTAAATAAATTAATGTGGAAGTCATATTCTAAGAAAGTTGAAGAGTAAATTTCAAATTTGTTCATCAGAAAGGTATTTTTTTACTTATTACGTTCAACAAATTACGTAAATAATCAGGCCTGGTCTGTTTTTACGTATCATAAATTGGGCTTTTTTTTATCAGGCGGTTTAACCCTGCCATAAGTATAGGCGCAGCCCATCTACCTGTATAGACCTATGCGTTTAATGAAGTAAAGATTAACTGGCAGGCTGTATTGGCAGCCAGTTTTATGCATGAATGCTCATTGGCTGAAATTAAATTTTAAAATTTATAGACATTCTTTGTCGAATGAACACAGCGAATTAATACAATAAAACGTTCGTATTAATGTATCAGGTAATTGTAATAATTTGTTAGTCTACTTTTAATGACTAAAACCAGCAAGTTTTATAAAGTGCCAGACAAATGAAAAAAGTATTACTAACAAGTTCTTCTGGCAAAGCCAAATAGAATTTTCTAAACTAAATTGTAGTTTAATGAATCAATATGTTATCATCGCTATTGATGGAACGGATTCTCAGGCCTTAGAACGCCGTATGGCGGCCCGCCCCTCACACATCGCCGGAACCCGGGACCTAAAAGCCAATAATCACTTCATTTTGGGTGGGGCTATACTTGATGAATCAGGGAAAATGACAGGCTCAGTAATGATTGTTCAGTTTGAAGATGAAGCAGCTCTTCAGAACTGGTACCTCAATGAGCCATACATTCAGCAAAATGTCTGGCATTCAATTGAGATAAAGCCATTTAGAGTAGCAGATGTTTGACCATCTGAATTTCTGAAATTTTAAATTTTAATAAAATATTAAGTTTGCCAATTTTGCCACTTATTACTGCTTTTTCTGTTAAATAACTAAAAATAGTACAACAAAGTCGTTTATTTGCTGCTGATTTTTTTAATCAAAATTTAATGTCGTTTTTTTTTTAATCACTTTTTAATAATTTTACCATCCACTTTTTAAGTGTGTCTTTAGAATTTATAAACAAACTAAACAAACCTTCAATCACATGAGAAAACAATTTCTACTTCTCTTAATGCTGGGGATTATCTTAACCGGTTGGCAGGTGTCTGCGCAAGAGAGAACTGTTTCTGGAAAAGTAACGGCCTCAGAAGATGGGTCACCATTGCCTGGTGTGAGTGTTTCGGTAAAGGGTTCAAAACAAGGAACTCAGACTGATGCATCAGGAGTGTACAAAGTAACTGTGTCAGGTAATGCAACATTAATTTTTAGTTTTATTGGTACATTAACACAAGAGATTGCAGTTGGAACACGCTCAATCGTTGATGTTCAGTTAGTTGCAGACAACAAACAACTGAGTGAGGTTGTGGTTGTTGGTTATGGTACTCAGAAGAAAACAGAGTTTACCGGTGCGGCATCTACTGTAAAAGCTACTCAGATTGCTGAACGTCCTGTTCAAAGTTTCGCACAGGGCTTAACTGGCCAGGCTTCAGGGGTAAATATTGTTCAACCCAATGGTTTGTTGAATAACCCACCGGTTATCCGTGTGCGCGGTCTTAGCTCACTTTCATTGAGTTCGTTTCCTTTGGTTGTAATTGATGGTATACCTATTTCAACCGGCGATGTTTCAGGTAATGCCAGTACCAATAACCCTCTGGGAGATATTAACCCTGCTGATATTGAATCTATCGACGTATTGAAAGATGCAGCGTCTGCCGCTATTTACGGTTCTCGTGCGGCTGCGGGGGTATTGATTATCACGACCAAACGTGGTAAAGCAGGCAGAACCAAAGTAAGTATTGATAGCTGGGCTGGTATAAGCAATGCAGTACGTTTGCCGGATGTACTCAATGCACAGCAATACATGGACCATAAAAACATGGCAATTGCCAATGCATTAGCCAATAACCCCAATGCGATTGCTGCTTCGCAACGCGATGCCCAGAATCGTTCGTTCCTTCCTAATTATGATGCCAATGGTAATTTAATAGATACAGACTGGTATAAAGAAGTTTATAGAACCGGATTTTCTCAAAACCATAACCTTACAGTTCAGGGTGGCTCAGAAAAAACTACTTATTACTTCTCTGCGGGTTTCTCAGATCAGGATGGTTTCCTAAGGGCCAATAACTTTCAGCGTCGTTCAGGTCGTTTAAATATGGATCATCAGGCAACTAACTGGTTGAAGTTATCGGCAAACATAAACTATACCAATAGTATGAACAAAGCCCCTAATAGTGGTTCGTATGCTGGTGGTGCGTTTGCCACATCAGGTTTGGGCCGTATTGCGGTTGCTCAGGTTCCAAACCTGCCTGCTTATAATGCAGATGGTTCTTATAACCTTGAAAACAATACAGTAGGGCGTAAGAACAACTTGTTACCTGCACAGTTCCCTAATGCAGCTGTTCTCAGAGATTTGGATAAAAATATATCAGAGACCAGCCGCGTAATTGCTAATTTGGGTGCTGAAATTAAGCTCTATGATGGTCTTACTTATAAAACTACTTACTCTTGGGACTTCCGAAATACTGAAAACATCCGTTTCTGGAACCCGTATAATGGTGATGGCTGGTCTGCGCAAGGTGATGCATACAATCAGACTGTTCGTGGTGAGAACTGGAACTGGATTAACACCCTTCAATATATGAAGACCATTGCCGAAAAACACAATATAACTATTGTGGCTGGTTCTGATGTTCAGAAAAGAAGAAATACAAGTTGGGGTGCACAGCGTCAGACATTGGCTGACTTCTTCTTTCAGGATTTCCAGGGTAACTACAGTACCAACCTCGCAGCAGGCAATGGTATTTCACAAGTGGGTTTCGAGGCCTATTTGGGTAGTGTAAGTTATAGTTATGCAGGTAAATATTTTATTAGTGGTAACTATCGTCGCGATGGTAACTCTGCTTTGGCAGCTCAAAACCGTTGGGGTGATTTCGGCGGGGTTTCTGCCGGCTGGACAGTTTCAGAAGAAGAGTTCTTCAAGTCTTTAGGCTTGGGAAATAAACTTTCATCTTTACGTCTGAAAGCCAGCTGGGGTAAAGTTGGTAATGGTAACTTGAATAATGCATATGGTTCATTTTCTACTTTCGGTTCTGGTTTATATGGTTCTTCTGCTTCTTTGGCATTTAACCAGGCAGGTAACAAAGATTTGAAATGGGAAACTGCTGCACAAACAAATATTGGTATTGACGTGAGCTTCCTGAATGACAGATTTACTCTTGAAGCCAACTGGTATAATAAAGATATCAACAATTTGATTCTTGATGTACCTCAGGCACCTTCTAAAGGTATTCCTGGTAACTCAATTCTTGCCAACGTTGGTTCAATGTATAACAAAGGATGGGAGTTTTCAATTAACGCAGTTCCAATCAACAAAGGAGGCTTTACATGGTCTACTAACATTAACTTCTCTACCAATAAAAATATGGTTACGAGCATGGTTGATGATAATACGCCAATTCTAACCAATACCTCTGGTTTGGAAGCAACAAATATCACCAAAGTTGGTTATTCTGCAGCACAAATTTATGGTGTGGTAACTCGTGGTGTTAACCCTGATAATGGTCGTCGTATTTTTGTTACGCGTGATGGCAAAGAAGTGCAATACAATCACCTAGGTGGTGCAACAGCCTGGACATTTGTTTCAGATGGTTCAGCTACAGTTTCTCCATCTTCACAGCAAGTAGTGTTAGGTGGAACCTTGCCAACCTGGTATGGTGGTTTTAACAATACATTGAAATATAAAGGATTTGATTTAGCATTGAACTTTACTTTCTCAGGTGGTAACTACATTTACAACGGTAGTAAGGCTGGGTTGAGAGATCAGCGCGTTTGGAACAACTCAGTTGAGGTCTTGAACTCGTGGAAACAACCTGGTGATATTACAGATATTCCTAAAGCTATCTATGGAGATAACATTTCAAATGGTTCGTCATTCCTGATATCTGAAAATATTGAGAAAGGAGACTTCTTACGTTTGCAAACGGCTACTTTAGGTTACCGGGTGCCTAGCACATTTGGTAAAACTGGTATTACATCTTTGAGAGTTTATGCTCAGGTAAATAACGCCTTCTTACTAACCAAGTATACGGGTGTTGACCCTGAAATCTCAACTAATGGAGATTCAAACCTTGCCTCAGGTATTGAGCGTAACTCGATTCCTCAAGGCAGACAGTTTACACTTGGTCTAAACTTAAGTTTCTAATTTCTAAATGACATTGATTTTATGAAAATATTAAATAAAAAAATAGGATTCCTATCATTGGCATTAACGCTTAGTCTTTCTTCTTGTAAAGAAGATTTTCTGAACGCTGTTCCGGAGCTGAGTTTGTCTGATGCTACTGTTTTCAGTACTCCTGCCCGTGTTGAGTCACAGATAATAGGTCTGTATGGTTCTGCCAAGAGCGGCGCGCTTTTCGGTGGTCGTTATCTGATTTATAACGATATCCGTGCAGAAGAATTTGTAAACCGAACTACCAACTCAGTAACCGGTTACTCAACCTACCAGGGTAATCAGGACCCTTCAGATACCTATATAGCCAACTTCTGGATACAGGGTTATCTGACTATCAACCGTGCCAACTTGTTCTTGGAAGGGTTAACAGCAAATCCGAATGCCGTAAGTACAGCTTTGGCTGCCAATTACAGAGGCGAAGCGAAATTCATCAGAGCGTTGACCTATTTTTCTTTGGTACAAATTTTTGCTAAACCGTATGCATTAGACAACGGTGCGTCACCTGGCCTTCCTCTAAGATTAAAAGGAGAAGTTACCTCTGCCAATAATAATTTGCCAAGGAGTACTGTTGCTCAGATTTATGACCAAGTGTTGAAAGACCTGAACGAGGCAGAAAACGAATTGCCTGATAACTACAGCACTCCATTGTTGCGTACAACCAGAGCGCATAAAAATACGGCAATTGCGTTAAAAACGCGCGTATTGTTAGCGAAGAAAGATTACGCTGGTGTAATTGCAGAAGCCAACAAAATTGTATCGGCTTCTGCACCATTTACCTCTCCTAACAGAGTGGCGCATCAATTGCAGGCAGATGTAGTTTCGGTTTTCAGAGCTCCATATACTTCGGTTGAATCTATTTTCTCTTTCCCGATGGCAGAGACTAATGCCCCAGGTACCCAAAATCAATTGGGCTTTTATTTCAATGCGGGTAATGTAGAATACTTCATTAATACGGGTTCAACCGGTATTTATGCCAATCCTCAATTCAGAGCATCAGATGACCGTAAGGCCAAGCTAACGGTACCTACAACTAGTGTTGCGGCATTTCCTTCCAGCACTAAGTTCAGCGGTGTTTCACCGTTCATAGACTTCGTGCCAAACATTCGCTATGCTGAGGTATTGTTAAATCTTGCCGAAGCTGAGGCAGAAGCCGGAAGTCAATCACGTGCGTTGGCATTATTGACAGCCGTGCACCGTCGCTCAGATCCTACTTATGATTTTGGTTCACCATCAAAAGCAGATTTGATTAATGCGATTCTGACTGAAAGACGTATTGAGTTGTTTGCTGAAGGTTTCAGAACCGTAGATATTTTAAGAAGAGGTCAACCAATTAACTCTTTTGGTGCGGGTGCTTTAATTCAGCCATCTGACCCAAGATACATCTTTGGTATTCCTTTGACTGAAATCCAGACAAACCCTGGTATAGGTAATTAATTTATTGAAGGTTTTTTTTATATTTGTAATGGGTTGTCTGGTTCTACTAAGACAACCCATTTTTTTATATTAATTTAATTTTTTATAACAATGAAACAACTTGGAAAGCTATTGATTGTATGTTTTTGTTTTGCTGGTATGACAGTTAGTACGAAGGCTCAGATGGCTATATCGGCAGATGTAATGGGGGGTACACCAATTTCCGGTCAACCGTATACCAATATAAAAGGGTCTCCTTTTTTATTAGATACATGGGAAATAGGCACTGTTACCATGGCTTCGGGTAAAAAGTTTGAGAATTTAAGCATGATGTTTGATCAGGTAGCCAATATGGTTATTTTTAGAGGCGCAGACGGGCAAAGTAAAGCTTTTAGCCAGCCTGTGGCAGCATTTACTGTAAAAAAGGGAGCCGACGTTTATAATTTTGAAAGAAGCCCTGACGGTGTTTTTTATGAAAAACTATTGACCGGAAAAATTACTTTATGGAAGAAAAACCAAAAGTCTATAATTGACGAGAAGCCGTACGGCTCAGCTACTGTGCAAAGAAATATCTTGAATAACACCAGCTATTATATCGGAGAGCTTTCAAAACTTTCAAAGATAAAAACCGATAAAAAATCTATTATTGCCTTATTTGGCGACAAGGCCGGAGAGGTTGAGATATACATAAAAAAGGAAAAATTGGGTACAAAAGAAGACGCCGATTTAATACGCATATTTGATTACTATAATAGTTTGTAACTGGTGACTAGTTCTAAAAAAGCTATATAGGATTAATAATAGTAAAAAGTACATTATTAAGCAGTGGTAATTGTATAATTGCTACTGCTTTTTTGCTTTAGTTGTAATTACTGATTCAAGGGGTAGAGAGTTAAAAAGAAAAAGTTATGTAAGAGGTTACATGCCTCTTGATTTAACCGAATATCCGAGTGGTATCTATTATTTAAGAATTTCAGCCTATGGAAGGCAGTTTGTTCGTAAGGTTGTAAAATGATGATTTACAATCATAACTCTGGTTTGCTGGCCTCATTTTTGTAAGGCTATTCGGTTTTTTTGATTTTTTTTTGCCAGAAAATTAAAAAATTAAAACTGAGTTATGATGTGAAATAAAAACCTGAAATTTTAAAGCCGAATGAAAGCTAATATAACAAAAAAAATGCTGATTCATAGCTAAAATGGGTATTTTTGCTTAATTCTGACATTGGGCTTCGTATATACTTTTTCCACGCTTTATAAATAAACGTAGTTGGACAGAATTCCCCAATTTGGGGAATTTCAATTCTCAATTTTATGGGTTTGCATGAAATGATTTTGGCATAAATGGCGTTAAAGTAATTGCAATAACTTATAATAAGCCTATGTTTAATTTCTTGCACCTCATTTATTTGTTGGTAACACTCAATTTTACAATGCCTGTAGCCCATGAAACAGCCAGTAAAAAAACAACAGATGGTAGTGTGGCTACCACAAATAATGTAGTAATGACATTATACAATCAATGTAATCTGGCTGGTATTGTGAGCTTCGAGGCATTTCAGAAATCAATTGCCGGGTATGAGAAATACCACCCCTCAAAATCTGTCATTACTATAATTGACTTTAATTTACCCTCTACAAGGGAGCGCTTCTTTGTGATAGACCTGATGCAAAAAAAGTTACTTTTTTCTTCGTTGGTAGCACACGGGCAGAAATCAGGCGATAACATGGCACAGTTTTTTTCTAATACTATGGAGTCGCACAAAAGCAGTCTCGGATTCTACATGGTTGGGCAGATTATCCGTAGCCCCAAGCATGGTATGGCTTTATTGCTGGCAGGTTTACAGAAAGGTATTAATGATAACGCCCGTCGTCGTGAGATAATCATACATGGCGCTGATTACGTAAGTACAAACTTTGTGAAGCGGTTTGGTAGATTAGGTAGGAGTTTTGGATGCCCCGCACTGCCCAATGAGCTGGTACCCCAGGTAGCTCCGGTGATAGCCGATGGCAGTTTGCTATACATTCATCGTGAAAACACATCCGCACCGTATGCTCAAAATTAGAAACGCTGTTGTTTTTTTGGGTCTTGTTTTATTGGTTATAGTTAGTCTTGGTGGCTGCAAAAAAGGGAAAAAATTCCGGAGAGGCGCTTTGCAGGACTCCACCGTTTATTCAACAAAGAACTTCACAGATATACTGCTCGACAGCTCGGTTGTTAATGCATTCTTCAGTGGTTTTGCCGTAAAAGATACCATCAGAGAAGAGGTAAACGAGTTTTATGCCCGCCGTAACTACCAGTCGGCCTGGTTTAGCAAAAAGGGTATGAATCATGCCGCCCTTAACTTCCATAATCAGCTTAAGAATTATGCTTATGATTTTGCCGATACCAGTTTTCAGAATCATGAACTGGATATGCTCATTGATGATGCCGAAAACGACGAAAAGGGTTTTTTGAGCCGAACTAAAGATGTACAAAGGCTTGAGTTATTAATGACCACTACTTTTTTTGAGTATGCCGAAAAAGTTTATGGAGGTATAGCTAAAAATCCGCTTGATCTGGAGTGGTTCATACCACGTAAAAAGAAAGATTATCAGTTACTGCTCGACTCCCTTGTATCTGTTAATAAAGGAGAGCATGTAAAAGAGCCTGTTAATGAATACTACATCAGGCTTAAAGATAAACTTCGCATTTATAGAAATATTGAGCGCCAGGGCGGCTTGCCCAGGATAGTAACCAATAAAAATTTGTTGGTTAAGGGAAACATCGATTCAAGCCTGTTGGCAGTAAAGCAAAGTCTTTATTTAACGGGCGACTTCAGTATAAAAGATACCAGCCGGATTTTTACCGATTCTCTGGTTAATGCCGTGGCGAGTTTCCAGCAACGGATGGGCTTAAAAGCAACGGGTAAAATTGATGCACCTACATTAAAAGAACTCAACAGGCCGATTGAGTATAGGATAAGGCAGATAATGCTTAATATGGAACGCCTGAGATGGGTACCGGTTGAACTGGAAAAAAATCACTTGCTGGTAAATATACCCGAATACATGCTGCATGTGTTTGAGAATGGTAAGCAGGTCTGGACCATGAACGTGGTTGTAGGTAAAACGGCGTCTCAAACTAGTATTTTCAAAGGAAACATGTCGCAGATAGTCCTGAATCCTTATTGGAATATACCGCAAAGTATTGTACGCAATGAAATTTTACCACAGCTGAAAAGAGGAACATCGTATCTGACCAGAAATAATATGGAAGTATTATCGGGTAATAAGGTCATTGACCCGTCGAGTGTTAACTGGAATTCGTTTACAAAAAGTGTACCTTATGCATTCAGACAAAAACCGGGAAGAAGCAACTCTTTAGGTAAGATGAAGTTTTTGTTTCCGAACAGCTTCAATATTTATTTGCATGATACGCCATCGAAGGGGCTTTTTGGTGCGTCAAACCGGGCGTTTAGCCATGGTTGCATCAGGTTATCTGACCCTAAAAAGCTGGCGCTTTACCTGCTGAGAAGTAATGCAGAATGGAACGAAACCAAGGTTGACGAAGTACTGAAAACCGATAAGGAAACCGGAATAAAGCTAAAACCGCCTATGCCTGTATACATAGTTTATTTTACAGCCTGGGTTGATACAGCCGGGAAAATTAATTTCCGCAATGATTTATACGGCCTGGATGAAAAACTGGCAGGGGAGATATTCGGAGAGTAAGCTCTAGTTCAGATTAAGGCCTATAGCAATGCCAAACCATGGTCTGGATTGATAAATCCAGGCCTTTTTATTTTTGTCTAACAAATTGTCTAAACCTGCTGATACCCCTAATGTAAAATTATTGATTGCAAAAATCCCGGCAATGCCTTTATTCCATACAATGCCATCATACTCCTGGTCAATTGCCGGAAAAGTATTTGTGGGGGTCATGGCGGTGTTACCCAGGCCATTAAAAATGCCCCACGAAAATCCATAATGAGTGATATACCTGAATGAATGCCCGAGCAAATCTGGCTTATAGCTCACAACATATTTGTCTATTCGATAACCCAGATAAACTGCACCATTAATATTAGCATTTAGTTGCGCAGGTACACTATGGCGGGCAAAGCGATATTTTATGGGAATGGTCAGAAAATCAATATCAAAGCTATTGCCTGTAAAGGCGCTTTTTCTGATGCCGGCCTTGTTTATTTCTACAGGGAATACCTCCTCAGGGTTGAGGGTATCAAAGGTAGTTTTATTCGCGGCCACGCTTAAAGGATGAATGCGGAGCGTCTCGTCCTCTATATTAACATAAACTTTTCTGGTCAGGCTCTCTCTTTTTTGTTTGTAAATGCCATCTATCAAAACCTTTTTTGGGGTTGTACTAATTACACCACAGCCTGAAACTATAAAAACAGAAAGCAGAAGCAAATGTCTTTTCATGTTTGAAATTAGCACGTTTTTTAGAATAAGCGCGCTAAATATACTGAAAAAGCCCTGAATTAACAATTCAAGGCCTTTTCGGTACTATTGCAAACTTAATTCAAAAACTCCTTATCGCGGTCATTACCTACCGGAGAGTTTTCACGAATCTCGTTGTATCCACGGTTATCGCTTATGTTTCCATCTTCCGACTTCCTGATGCTTTCTTCACGTCCTTCCACTGCCTCGCGCAAATCTGATTCCCGGTCTTTAATTTTCTCTTTTCGTTCTTCTTCTTCTTTTAACTGTAATTCCTGAGCCTCATCGCCTTTTTCGGGTCTGTCATCTTCATTGCCGATAGACGACGAAGAACTGATAGAAGAACCATAGAATTTTGGTTGCTCAACTCTAGGGATATCCTGCTTACCGGGGTAATTTATTTCATCCGGCGATTGATCAGGGATAATATCAGGAGCCCTCGGAGGATCCATCTCGCTTCTTAACGGCGGGCTATCTGTGCTTTCGTTGGTATCTGCCACATCGGCCAGCCGCTCATCAATAGTGTCTTGTTGCTGCTGCGCCGAACGTTCGGGTTCCATGGGTGGCACATCCCAGGTTTTTTCTGGTTGCGCATTATTCGGTTCTATTGCTTGTTCGTCATTCTGACTGTAAAAGCTGTTTTCCTGGTCTATCATAAAATTGTGTTTTTTGTAAGGCCAATAGCAAAAATTATATGCCATTTACGATTGTATTGAATGTTGTGAAAGATGATACTCAACATGTGGAAGCACCCCTGGGCTATATTGATAAGCAAGTTGCTTTTATTGCAGGATAGACAGAGGGAAGGCCATAACCTGTTGCTGATAAGCCCCCAACTAACCTGGGCAAGCAATTGAGGCATATAAATAGAGGCAGCACCGGGCATTCTGCCTGATTTTGGAATGACTTTGTCGATTTAATAGAATAGGAAGTCTATTTTATGAATAGGTTGTTTGTCAATGCCCTTAATAATTTGTAATATTCACATTCATTCAGCCTGAATAAAATCTATTTAACCTTTTTTACTAATGAAAATCTTACTTGCTTCATTTTGGCTTTGCTGTGCGCTTAGCCTGACAGCCTTTGCTCAAACCCCGACCTTAACACAGGTATGGGAAACTGATACCACACTCACAACGCCGGAGTCGGTGCTATACGACGCCAGAAAGAATGTCTTGTATGTCTCTTGCATTAATGGAAAATCGGTTCCCGAAAATCAGGAAAGCTTTATTGCTAAAATAGGTCTGGATGGCAAAATACAACAAAAAGTTGTTACCGGGGGGCTCAATGCCATTAAAGGCATGGGCATTATTGATAACAAACTATATGCGGCCGGTTTTTATGCAGTGGTTGAAATTGACCTGGCAAGCGGAAAGGTAATTAATAAATATGATGTGCCGGAAGCCAAAATGCTGAATGATATTACGATTGATGAAAAGAACAAAACTTTGTATGTGACCGATATGCGCGCCAACAGGGTTTGGAAACTACAGAATGGTAAACTTGAAAAAATACTGGATGGCGGCCTGCTTAAAAATCCGAACGGATTGTTTTATGATAATGGCCAGCTCTTGATAGGCAATGGCGAAGGTATTTTGTATGCCTATGATACCAAGACTAAAGAGCTAAGCAAATTTGCTGAAGGAATGGGTACCGAGAAAAGCGGCATTGACGGCATAGAGTCTGATGGTAAGAAAGGCTATTTTGTTAGTGAGTGGAGAGGCCGTATCTGGCATGTAACACCCCAGGGCAAAACAAACCTTTTACTAGATACCATTGAAAAACCAATGAATACTGCCGATTTTGAATACATTGCCAGCAAAAAACTACTGGTTGTGCCTACTTTTCTTAAAAACAAGGTAGTAGCTTATAAAGTAAATTAACCCACAACAGATTTCAGCCTTATATCCTATCTATCAATCCGGAAATGAACATTATCATCAAATACAAATCTTTACTTTCAATCGCAAAACTGTTATCGTTTATTGTTGTTTTATTGATTAGCTTTTTAGGAGCCGAAAAATCTTTAGCCCAGAATGCAGTGAAATTTAAACTGAAAGGTAAAATAGTAGATGCGCAGTCTAACGCACCGCTTGCCTTTGCCAGTGTACGGCTATATAAATTGCCCGACAGCTCTTTTGTTACCGGTAATATTACAGACGATGCCGGTGCTTTTTCTATTGATGCACCATCTGGTACTTATTATGCGCTGCTGGAGTTTATTGGATATAAAGCCACCAAAACGGTGCCTTTTTCATTATCACCCGATAAACCTTCGCATGATTTAGGAATCCTGAAAGTAGCCACCTCCAGTAATGTATTGAATGAAGTAGAGGTGCGCGCCGAGAAAAGCTCAATGGAGATGTCGCTAGATAAACGTATTTTCAATGTGGGTAAAGATTTGGCCAACGCTGGTGGCACGGCCATTGATATCCTGACCAATATTCCTTCATTATCGGTTGATATTGATGGTAACGTAAGCCTGAGAGGCAGTAATAACGTCAGGATTCTGGTAGATGGTAAGCCGTCAGGGCTGGTGAGTATTAAAGGGGGTAGTGGCTTGCAACAACTTCAGGGAAGCAGCATTGAACGAATTGAAATCATAACTAATCCATCGGCACGCTATGAGGCCGAAGGGATGGGGGGTATCATTAACATTATTCTTAAAAAAGAGCGTAAAGAAGGCTTCAACGGTTCTTTTGATGTGATTACTGGTTACCCGACTAACCTGGGTCTGGCGGCTAATGTAAATTATCGGCGTAAAAACCTTAACTTTTTCGTTAATTATACGGCTTCGTACCGAAATACTCCGGGCAGAAACTCGCTGTATCAGGAGTTTTATCAGGGCGATTCAACGCTCATAACCCAGCAGAACTCAACCAACAAACTGAAAGGTGAGAATAACAGTGCCCGTGCAGGTATTGATTATTTCTTTAATGATAACAATATTCTTACAGGCTCGTACCTGTGGAGAATAAGCAAAGGAAAACGTTTTTCGGATATCAGATACCGTGATTACCTGAACAATTTAAATAACCCTACCGGTATTACTAACCGCACACAGGACGAAACTGAAACCGAACCCAATGCTGAATATGCCCTTACTTACAAACGCAAGTTTGCCAGAAAAGGCCATGAGCTGACGGCCGACGTGAGGTATCTGGATAACTGGGAGGATTCTGACCAGTATTATAACCAGCAGACTTACAGACCTGATGGCAGCGCCTCTGATATTCCGGCTATATTGCAGCGCTCGCTGAATTATGAAACCGAGAAACAGTTGTTGTTTCAGGCAGATTATACGCATCCGTTTGCTAAAGAGGGTAAATTTGAATTGGGTGCCAGAAGCAGCTCGCGCGATATGACCAACGATTTCTCGCTGACACAAAGGGGAGATAATGACGTGTGGTTCCCGATTGCCGGTTTTACCAACGATTTCCTTTACGAAGAGAACATCAATGCGGCTTATGGTATTATTGGCAATAAAGTAAACAAGTTTTCGTATCAGGCTGGGGTTCGGGCAGAGTGGACAAATGTGACCACTACGCTAAGAAAAACCAATGAAGTAAACCCGCGTAAGTACAATAACCTGTTTCCGAGTGTGCATATTACTTATGAGTTTCCGAAACAAAACTCTATGCAGATTAGCTATAGCCGTCGTATCCGTCGCCCGACTTATAATGACCTGAGCCCTTTCTCAACTTTCAGCGACAGCCGTAACTTCTGGAGCGGTAATCCTGATTTGAATCCGGAATTTACGGATGTGTATGAGTTGGGTCATATCAAGTATTTCGAGAACGGGTCTATCAGCTCATCTTTGTATTACAGATATACCGATGGCAAGATAGTACGTATCAGGAAAGTAGACGATGCCGGCAATTCATTTACAAGGCCTGAGAACCTGGCTACCGAAAACTCGTTCGGCTATGAGTTTACTGCCTCTTTAACGCCCTATAAATGGTGGAAAATGGATGGCAGCTTTAACTTTTTCAGAGCCATTACCAATGGTGCTAACTTTGATGCCAGCCTTAAAAGTGATACTTACAGCTGGTTTACGCGTATGACCTCACGCTTTACTTTCTGGAATAATACCGATTTCCAGATACGTGGTAATTACGAAGCACCACAACAAACCCCACAGGGAAGAAGAAAAGCCATTGCCGTGATGGATTTGGCGGTAAGTAAAGACATCATGAAAAACAATGCCACATTGACTTTGAATGTGAGCGACGTTTTCAATTCAAGAATTTATCGTTCTGTTACTGAAGGACCTAACTTTATTACTGAAAGCCGCGGACAAGGGCGATTGAGACAAGTGAACCTGACGTTTAACTATCGTCTGCATCAGGCTAAGAAGAAAACAAAAGAGCCTGCTGAGGGAGAATTTTAATAGATAGAGAATTAATTCAACCGTGCCACGCTTATCCAAGTCTTGAATAGAGCGTGGCACGGTAGTCAAACAGGAAAATAAAGTGTAAACACAGCTCCCTGATTTTCTCCGCTTTCTGCATAGATATATCCATTGTGCAACTGCATGATTTTCTTACACAAGGCAAGCCCTATACCTGTGCCCTGATATTTATCTGCCGAATGTAGGCGTGTAAATATCTTAAATATCTTATCGCTGAATTCGTTTTCAAAGCCTATGCCATTGTCAGCAACAGTAATTTTGTAGTATAGTTTTGTGTCGTCAGGTTCTGGTGATTTTACTGGCTCCTGCTCTTGCTTAATTACTATTTTCGGCCATACGCCATCTTTGATAAACTTCATAGAATTACCTATCAGGTTGCTGAACAACTGATGCACAATAACGGGTATGCCTTCTATGAAAGCTAAATTAACTGCAACAACGCTGGCGTTTTTTTCTTCAATATCTTCTGCAAGCTCTTGTTTTACTTTATTGATCAGGGCAGCTAAGTCAATTTTTTCGAGTGTTGTTTCAGAATGCCTGATTCTGGAATAATTAGTGATATCTGAAATAAGTTTCTGCATTTTGTTGGCAGAAGCATTCATTTTTTGGAGTGTGGCGCTCATATCAGCCGATAGATTCTTGTCAATGTTCAATAAGCGCGACGAAAACAATTGTATTTTACGCAGCGGTTCTTTTAAATCATGAGTGCTTATCCAACTGATATTTTCCAATTCAAGGTTCGATGCCTCCAGTTGTCTGGTCAATTCTCTTTGGCGGGCTTCTTCTTCAGTAAGCAGAATAAGTGTAATAAGTTTCTGAATAGAATATGAAAAAGTAGCGGCGGCGGTCAGCTCTGTCTGGGTCCAGTCGTAAGAGCGGCATTTTACAATCTGCTGGTATTTTTCAAATGATTTTCTTGGCGAAAGCCCGTTTACATCTTTCATTATGGCTTTTTCAGGGTCTCCGCTCCAGTTAATAGTCTGAAGGCTTTCTGGTCTGAACCAGACTATGGCTTCATTATGCACTACCCCCAGCTGGTAATACAATATACCAGAGGCCACCGAACACCATGCTATGGCTTCAGGAAAATCTTCAGAAAGTGCCGAGGTGTTAAAAATGCCGTTTGCTGCTTTTTGTCTGGCCAGCTCTGCAATTTGCAGAATTACAGGGTCGTCAGGTGTTTTTCCTGCTTTGTATACAACATTGTTCAGTATCACCGCTACGCCTGCGGCATGGCATATTTCAAGTATCTGAGGCTGATTTACCAATGCTTGTAAAGAGGCTCTTTCGGGTACAAATGTTTTGTTCAGTAAAGTCTCTAAAGAGGTGTTTATTCTGGCTGCCACGGCGTAACCTTCGGCCATTTCCCGAACCTGAATCTGTGATGTTAGAAAATGCCCCTGCAACTGCGCTGTAATGCGGGTGTAATGGTCAAGATATTTGGCCGAGTAATGATGGCAGGCAATAAGCCCCCACAGCTTGCCCTCGTGCAAAAGAGAAATAGTTAGTGTGGCGCTTACACCAATGTTTTTCAGGTACTGCACATGAATAGGCGATACGCTGCGCAATGTTGAGCAGCTGAGGTCCAGGTCTTTGTTGCTGCTGTTTTCTTTAGTAAGTATCGGTACAGGGGTGTAATTAACATCTACTATCAGGCGCATCAGGTTCCTGATGTATAGCTGCCGTGCCTGAACAGGAATATCCGTGTGCGGATAATGCAAACCCAGAAAAGGCTCGTGTTCATCAACTTTGCTTTCTGCAAATATTTCGCCGTTATATTGTTTATCGAAACGATACACCATTACGCGGTCATATCCGGTTAATGCCCGTATTTCTGTAGCTACGCTATGGCAAAGCTGTTGCAGGGTCATGGCCTGGCTCATGTACCGTGCAAAGTTAATGGCCTGGTCATAAACTGCCGATACCCTTGGAATATGCTCCGAAACCGGCTCAAATTCACACAAAAAGGTATCTTCTGCCTGATGTACCATACATTGAAACTGAGTGTTTCCTATACCAAGAATATGAGGCGCCGCCGATGTGCGCTGAAGCTCAGTAAGGTAGTGCCTGAACTGCGAAAGCTGGTCGGCCCCGATAAGCACTTCAATAGGTTGCTGAAGCAGGTTTTCGACTTTGAACTGGGTAAATTCAGGGATATTGGCACTGCAATATCTGATTACCCCGTTAGTGTCTGTGGCTACTAAAAAACCATGAGGCTGAATACTGCCCGGTATATGAATAGGCTCTTGTTCGCAATTGGTAAGGTTAACAAGCTCGCGGTTAACTATATCTTTCAATGCCATCTGTTAAGACTCCAAATGATTTTTTATTGACCTGAAGGTATCAGTTGCTCCGGCAACGATAGCGGCATCAGCATCATTTTGTAATGAATAAGTCTGTAATGTTGTTAAAAACGACTTCCACAATTGCCCCGTTTCGGCGCCATAGCCTTCAAAAAAAGAAGCGCCGTCAGATGACAAAAGCCCTAAGTGTTTTTCAATATGCTTAAGAATGATTCTGCCACCCAGTGTTGAGCCTTCCATTACATACATACAACCTAAGGCGTACGGAACGGGCGGATGCCCACCTGCATTCTGAATATTAAAAACATCCTGTTCTATTGGCTTTGCCGATAACCGGTTCAAATCATGGTCAATCATCGCAAGTCTTCGTCTGCGTGGCAAATCAGCAAGTGTATCAATCAAAACCGGAAAAACGCAATTTTCGTAAAAATCAACCACACTCTTCATTTTTTGAAGATAGAGCAGGTAGTTTTCCATTGAAACGTTTTCTTCAAGCAGGGCTTTTGAAAGAGCAGTTTTTTCTAATTCAGTATGCAGAACTCCGGTCTCAGACCTGAGTTTGCTTAAAATGCTATCTTGGTGGGTCATGTATTCCTCAGGCAATTGTCAGAGAAAAGATATTTGTTCAGCAATAAACAAATTCTTTCACAGGCTGCGATTCTAAATAGCTGTTCCAGTTTAAACTCAATAACTCGGCAAGAATATTCTTGAGTTTGGTATAAGAATCAGGCTTACAAACATACAGAGTAGCCCCCGATTCTTTTGCTTTGGCAATAGAACTGGTATCGTTTGATGTAGAGAGTATCACCACAGGAAGATTTTTATGCGATGAGTCTTGTCGTATTTCACTCAATACCTCAAAGCCATCGGCATAAGGCATATTCAGGTCAAGAAAAAGTATGTCCGGCTTGGCCTGGGTTTCTTTCAGCATCGATAGCAATTCTATCCCGTCACTCTGAAACTCAATCAAAAAATCAGGATGTATTTCGTTGATTATTTCTTTAAATATTTCTTTATCGTCAATGTCGTCATCAGTGTAGAAAATCTTATAATTCTTAGTTTTCATGTGTTCGCATTTAAGAGACATCAGAGTAAATTTAACTCTTCAGATAAGCCTCAGGAAATAATAAAATTCGGTAAGTAAATACTTTGTGTCTCATAGTATGCAGCTGTTCAAATTTCTTAAAATGTAAACAAAAAACATAATTATTTAGGAGGTTTAATCAAAAATGGAGAGGTGAACGGCTAATATGCCACGCAAATGGCATATTTAGTAGATAAAAGTTTTGGTGGATATATATACGTTTTTGCCTCTATAAACGCCAAAAATTGGCTTGTTCTTGTGTGGCTTGTGTTATTCTTAATAAAATCATAACAAAAGATGGTCTGCTATTTGGTGGTTCTTTCCGTTTTTTGTCCCCTCGTTTTATAATTATTCACATTTTGATGCCCTGTCTTTAGGTGTATCAGCAGGTACACAATGGTCTTTTAAGGGCGGGCCGGGGTATTAATAAAAAAAAGCATTTTAATGAAAAAAACATTGTGGTTAAGTGCGCTTGCTGTTTTGGCAACAATAGGGTCGTTTACAGTTGAAGCACAGAAAAATCAGTATCCAAAAAACATTATTTTTCTGATTGGTGACGGCATGGGCACCGCCCAGATTTACTCGGGCATTGTTTCGGCTAAAGGCCCGCTTAACATTGAGCGCAGTAAAGTAATTGGTTTTCATAAGAACCATTCGGCCGATAATTTTATTACCGATTCAGCCGCTGGCGCCACTGCGTTTTCTACCGGGCAAAAGACCTATAACGGCGCAATTGGGGTTGATGCAGATAAGAATCCGTTGCCTACGATTCTTGAAATTGCCGAGCAGAAAGGGCTGGCTACCGGCCTGGTGGCTACATGTGCCATTGTAGATGCGACGCCGTCATCATTTATTGCGCATCAGCCTTCAAGAAAGATGTCGGAAGAAATAGCAGCTGATTTCCTTAAAACAGATATTGACCTGTTTATTGGGGGTGGCCGTAAGTATTTTAACCAGAGAAAAGACGGAAGAAACCTGCTAGATGAACTGAAAAGCAAAAATTATCAGGTTGCGCAGTCAATTGATGAGGTGGCCAAAGTAAAAAGTGGTAAACTGGCCGGGCTGATTGCAGAGGGCGACCCTGTGAAGATATCGGAGGGCAGGGGAGACCAGTTGCTGGTGTCTACCCAAACGGCGCTGAATATTCTGAAACAAAACAAAAAGGGTTTTTTCCTGATGGTAGAAGGGTCTCAGATAGATTGGGGTGGCCACGCAAATGACACCCAGTATATTGTGAACGAAATGCTTGATTTTGACAAAGCCATTGGCGAGGCCTTTGATTTTGCGGATAAAGACGGTAATACCCTGGTAATAATTACGGCAGACCACGAAACTGGTGGCTTTTCTTTGAACGGCCTTTCTAAAGACGGTAAAGTGGAAGGCAAGTTTACTACAGGTGGGCATACAGCTGTGATGATTCCGGTTTTTGCTTACGGCAAAGGCGCTGAAATGTTTGCAGGGTTTTATAAGAATAACGATATTTTTGATAAGTTGAAAAAAGCATTCAATTTCAAATAACGGTAAAGTGCCCCATAGAATAATATTTTTTATGGGGCTTGTTTTTAAGTTTTACACCACTGCTTACCTAACCTGCCTGATTTGAACAGCATGGCCCGCCATTTCTGATTGTGCTGAACTCCCCCCCGTTATTCTTAAAGGTTTAAGGCCTCTTTTATGATGTGGAACAAATCGTGATACAGGTAGATAAAAACCTGAATTATGACGATGTATGTTCTTGTAAGCCCAAAATTGCCTGTTTTTTGTCGATATGTGCCTAAATCAAGTCCTTCTCAGCTTTCATCATCTTAGGTTCCGGGTTTATCTATTCTGCATTTCTGCTATAAAAATGACCTGTATATTTGACTCATCAAAGAAAAAAACAGTTCAACATTTTAAATTTTATGTATCATGAAGAAGTCATTTTTTATTCTTGCCCTGGGTTTAGTTATCAGCAGCTTTAGCTATGCAAAAGCAGAAACTCCGGTTGCCAAAGGCACAAAAATCGAATCAAAAATCAGTGTTTTAGATATGAGCAACCTTCGTCTGAAAGTACTTTTTGATGATGTAACAAAAAATACCGCAAGCATTGAAATTTATAACGCTAAGGGTGAAGTGTTTTATCAGGAGCTTAGCCAGACTAATAAACCATTGGTGCTGAATGTAGAGCATCTTGACGACGGCGCTTATACCCTGGCGGTATCTGCCGGAAATGAAAAATTAATCTACGATTTTAACATTGAAAGCAGGGTGTCTCGAGTGGCGGTTCTGAAGAATTGAAGAATAGCAGTTAAAACCATGCCTGATAGGCCCTTTACAGGATTGTCGGGCAATGAGAAATTAATCTACGATTTTAACATTGAAAGCAGGGTGTCTCGAGTGGCGGTTCTGAAGAATTGAAGAATAGCAGTTAAAACCATGCCTGATAATCCCTTTACAGGATTGTCGGGCATGGTTTAGTTAATATAAGCCGTAGTATTGATGTGGCAGGTTATTGGATAAAAAATCCGGTGATTCAAATCCTGTGATGAACAGGCTAAACCACCGGACTACCAACTTATTATTTACTTCTTACATATAAATTATTACTGATAGACTCTAATGTTACTTTGGGGCCGCCACCATTTACAGTGCCTTCAAGCGGATACCCAACTATAGGGTTCTTTTGTCTTTTGCTTGTGAAATCAATTTTCAGGTCAGAGTAAACTTCGCCGGTAACGGTTTTCATACCTAGGGTTCCACCTTTGCCTTTAGGCCAGCTTACATCAACAAACCCGCTGATGCTCTTGGCTTTTATTGCGCTGTAAACTGAGTTAATCCAGATGTTTCCGCTTATCGTTTCCAGCTCTAGTTCGGCTTGCTTAGGCAGATAAACCTCATAGTTTATTTTGCTGCACACATAATAGCTTTTGCCGTTGCGGTTCCATGATGATTGGTGGGCTTTGCTATCAGGGCAGTCTTCTACATTCCCGTCTTCAAGCAGCGCATTGTTAAAGTCGGTTTTCAGACTTATCTGGCTTGTTGTACTATTGCTGCTTACCGTTAACGCATCATTCAGCTTACCAGAGTTTATTTCTACGGCAATTTTTACGTAAACCTCGGCTTTATCCCAGTATTTTACCTGAATGTCATCAGCAAATCTGAGATTAAGATTAACCGATTGAGCCGTAGAAAAAGGCAGATGCTTTTCTATTAGTTTTGTTTTTTGCGCGTAGCCGATGTACTGGCTAAATGCCAGCATAAGTAATATTAATAGCTTTTTCATAATTTTTATATAGGACAAAGGTTGTTATTTTTGCTTGCGTAGGTAAATATTGCCGCTTACCGAATTCAGATTCAGGTTTACGCCGCCGCCATTCAGAGTGCCTGCTATATTGTGGCCGCCACTCACTTTTGGCAAACCATCTTTACCCGGTTTCAGGTTCATGTCAAGGTCGCTATAAACCTCACCTGTTACCGATTTTACCAATACCGAAGCTTTTGTGGTTGAGGGCAGTGTAAGGTCAATCTCGCCGCTCACCAGAGAAATAGCACATGGTTTTGATTGGTTCACGTTTTTGAAAACAGCCGTAAAATTGCCACTGATACTGCTGGCTACAATAGGCCCGGTAACGTTATTTAGTTTCATGTCGGCATTGTTGGTTTTCATTTCCAGGTCTCCTTCTACATTATTGATGGCTATCCAGGAGCCTTGCCAGTTAATCTGTTTGTACATCAGACTTGCTTTATTCGGGATAAGAATCGTGTATTTAGCCGACTTTCTTGATGCTTTTTCAATCTTTAATATTCCATCTTCTGACGTAACAGAAAGCCCTATACCGGTATTATCAACGTTTGTATTATACAAGGCTTTTAAACCCTTGGCTTGTTCGGGTAGTATTTCAGTACTTCCCCCTCTGATGATCACCTCATCACCGCTATGGCCTTCAATCTTTAGGTTGTCGGCATCCAGCTCTATGGCTATTTTGCTGCTGGCGTTGTTGGCAAGTTTGTGTTTGTATTCCTGCGCCTGGGTATAAATGGCTGTCAGAAAAAGACAGGCGAGTATAAGCATGTGTTTTTTCATTGTAATTTGCTTTTAGATAATTCTGAATCGATTAAAAATGGGATATTCGCTGAACAAGGCCTTACATTTCTTCGAAAATCCGTTTGTTGTTAATTGTTTACAAGGTTATTAATCTGGCTGCGCCTTCCTGTGCTTTCAGACGTACAATATCCAATGCTGCTTTGTCTTTAGAGATTTGCTCAAGGGTAGTTGATGCGCGTTTCTCTTTCATTATTACCAGCAGCTCAATAAGTGTAATCTGAATATTTGGGTCGGTTTGTATTTTGAGCGACTGAATGAGCCCTTCTCGAACCATGGGTTCATCTTCAAAGCGAGCCAGCGCCTGGCAGGCAGCCAAGCGAACGTTTACGTTGTCGTCGAAATTCAGGGTATTGATTAACAACTGTATCAGCTCCTGGTCAAGCTCTTTCAGCTCAAGGCTTTGATGTACGGCATCAATCCGGTCACTGGCCGACGTCATTTTCACCTGTTCAAACTGTAAGGTTTTTTTTAGGTTTGATTCCGGCGTGCTTTCAACAATCAGTATATCCGGCCTACTGTTATTGTAATAGTATCCGGCAGTAAATCCACCTATTAACAAGGCAATGCCGGCGGCTATTCTTCTGCTAACGATGCCAAACTGCACCACCCTTCCGCGCTTTTGTATGGTGTTTAATACCTGAGTTTTTATTTGCGCAGAGGGTTGCTCTTCCGCTGCCTTTTGGTAATACCCAAATTCGGCCACATGGTGGTGCAAATGGGGTGGCACATCGCTTTTACTGAAAAAATCTTTGATATACTTTTCTTCCTGTAGCGACGTTTCTCCCTCGTAGTACTTCTCCAATAATTTTTCAATTTCCTGATGCATAATTGTTCACTTTTAAATAACTGTCTCTGACACTCTTCCGGGCTCTTGATAAAATAACTCTGATATTGTTGACGGTCAGGCCTGTAACCTGCTCAATGTCTTCAAATGAATACTCTTCCACATCGCGCAGGTGCAAAACCGTTTTCTGAATTTCAGGCAAGGCGTCAATAATCTTCTTTAATAATTCATTACTATCGGTTAACTCCACCAGTTCATAAGGTGTGTAGGCAAATTCGCCTATATCAAAGGTCTCTAATCCGGTATGCGTGTGGTTGTAGGCATACGACTTCAGTTTGTCAAGGCAAAGGTTCTTGGTCATCTGTACTGCCAGCGCTTCCACACTCTGGTATGCCTCAAGCTGTTGTCGTTTGTCCCACAGTTTCAAAAATACTTCCTGCACGGCATCTTCTGCCTCCTCAGAATTCCTGAGGTATAATTTGGCCACCCTGTATAAGCGAGCCTGGTGTTGAAGAACCGATTGTGTAAATACTTTTAAATCCATTTCAATAACATAGACGACCCACCTAACGAAACATTACAGAATATTTAATTTTTTTTTTGATTGATAACAGCGTAAGCTATAAAACTGAAGAATATGGAAAGCAATTTAGCGAATGTTTAGAGAGAAAGCAGGAAAAATAGTGGCTAAGGATATATGTAATAGTTTACTAATAAGGATTGATTTTATGGCCATAACCATAGCAAAAGTAAAGCCATTCCGAAAATTTTGTTTTTGAATGCTGTATTTCAATTCCTATATGGTGCGATTGGTGGTGTTTTTAGTTAATGCAGTTATTACCGTTGTAATTTTGTTTCAATTCCTATATGGTGCGATTGGTGGCTAATTATAAATACAACTTTAAAGATGCAAAATACATGTTTCAATTCCTATATGGTGCGATTGGTGGGACCAGGTTCTTTGTCGGTTACAATCGCGGGGATTGTCTTTCAATTCCTATATGGTGCGATTGGTGGTTAATGAATATGAGACCACGTTCAAAATAGACTGAAACTTTCAATTCCTATATGGTGCGATTGGTGGTTACAAAACCCTTTGGAGTTTCAGGCTTTAATACACACAGTTTCAATTCCTATATGGTGCGATTGGTGGTGTCATACTCAAAAGCTCACTGGTAGTAGTACCCAAACGTTTCAATTCCTATATGGTGCGATTGGTGGCGTGGGGGGTACACCTCAGTTGACATAAATCGCGTTGTTTCAATTCCTATATGGTGCGATTGGTGGTTGTTGCATAAATTAGATTTTATTAAACCTCTTTGAAGTTTCAATTCCTATATGGTGCGATTGGTGGTAGGATATTTTCTGAAAATGCCCTACTTGATGAAGTGTTTCAATTCCTATATGGTGCGATTGGTGGTGGATTTAGCTATCCTTTCTCCAGCGTACCGCTTTAGTTTCAATTCCTATATGGTGCGATTGGTGGTTGACCGAATTTCTATTTACAGAGCATAAAAACGCGGTTCAATTCCTATATGGTGCGATTGGTGGGTGTGGTGCATCTGGGCAAAACCCGGATGTTTCAGGAGTTTCAATTCCTATATGGTGCGATTGGTGGAAATAGTAGAATCGCTAATATCGGAATCCGTACTATCGTTTCAATTCCTATATGGTGCGATTGGTGGTCTATTGCCCGTATTTGCTCCGTAATCGTCGGGTATCGATTTCAATTCCTATATGGTGCGATTGGTGGCAACGTAGAAAAATCCATCGTGTTTATACCGGCATATTTCAATGCCTATATGGTGCGATTGATGGTATCTGTGTACTGGTTTGTCCCCCAACACCCCGGTATTTCAATTCCTATATGGTGCGATTGATGGAACTTGTCAAACAGCGAAAAGCCGCTGGCAATCACATTTCAATTCCTATATGGTGCGATTGATGGGGGGGTACAAGGGGGGACAAGTGCCGGAAAGACTTTATTTCAATTCCTATATGGTGCGATTGATGGCTCTCCCTCCGGTCTCTTACCCTCTGCGTAAGATATAATTTCAATTCCTATATGGTGCGATTGATGGTACTATCTGGTTTTGTGAACGGTAAGATACGTATAAAATTTCAATTCCTATATGGTGCGATTGATGGGAAATGGTTGAAAGAAAAGAATCTAAGTCAGACAAAATTTCAATTCCTATATGGTGCGATTGATGGCGCCGCCTGGTGCAACCTTTTTTTTGTGTCCTATACATTTCAATTCCTATATGGTGCGATTGATGGGAGCCGCTTTTTAGCCTGTCTAGCGCATTATCAATATATTTCAATTCCTATATGGTGCGATTGATGGATAATTATCCCGGGGAACCTTTTAAAATTCAGGGTTATTTCAATTCCTATATGGTGCGATTGATGGGAAACCACAGTAAGCGCATTTTTTTCCAGAATACAATTTCAATTCCTATATGGTGCGATTGATGGTTCATATGGCTAACTACTTTTATGTTTTATCGGCCATATTTCAATTCCTATATGGTGCGATTGATGGTCAGGGTGTCGTTTTGCAGCCGGGCGGTTTCGCTGTTATTTCAATTCCTATATGGTGCGATTGATGGAATCCAATCGCATTGCCCTCAACTGTAGCCCATATCAATTTCAATTCCTATATGGTGCGATTGATGGCTGCCATGCTAAGGTAACACTGATTGAAAATAAAGACATTTCAATTCCTATATGGTGCGATTGATGGTGAAGACGGTGCGCCTCCATACGTTTATCTTGACGAAATTTCAATTCCTATATGGTGCGATTGATGGATTAAGGCATAGATAAGCGCGTTCGTGTCATAAAACTATTTCAATTCCTATATGGTGCGATTGATGGTTTTCAGATTAGCTATATAGGTATTATTTGCAGCTAATTTCAATTCCTATATGGTGCGATTGATGGAATGTCTGCTTTAGGCGTAACCGTTGAGCTGTAATAATTTCAATTCCTATATGGTGCGATTGATGGTGCACACCATGTAGAACTAGGCAATGCTTGTTAAAATTTCAATTCCTATATGGTGCGATTGATGGTATTTGTTCTGCTGTCATGCCGCCGTAATTGTTAAATTTCAATTCCTATATGGTGCGATTGATGGCTTAAGCAAACGCTTAAGCTTTTTAGAAATAGAAAATTTCAATTCCTATATGGTGCGATTGATGGTGTTAACCCTTGCTTTTCGCGTGCTTCTTTTATTTTTATTTCAATTCCTATATGGTGCGATTGATGGTTCAAAGCGTTGGATTTTAAGCCCTGTTCCCAAAATCATTTCAATTCCTATATGGTGCGATTGATGGTTTGCGAAATCGGGTAAAATTTTACACCCGTCAGTACATTTCAATTCCTATATGGTGCGATTGATGGATAAAGATGCTGTTTTAATCAGTGTACACGCGAATGCATTTCAATTCCTATATGGTGCGATTGATGGTGTGTGACATTTTGTTGTTTCCAAACAATTTTGAGGTATTTCAATTCCTATATGGTGCGATTGATGGTTCAGGGTGTCGTTTTGCAGCTTAGCCGTTTCGCTGTTATTTCAATTCCTATATGGTGCGATTGATGGAAAATGCCTTTCCTTTCTGACAACGAGAAACGCGCAATTTCAATTCCTATATGGTGCGATTGATGGGTTATTGAGTATTCAGAAAAATCGTATAATGAGGTAATTTCAATTCCTATATGGTGCGATTGATGGGGAGCCAGGCAGACACGTTTAGTTCTTGAAAAGGTTATTTCAATTCCTATATGGTGCGATTGATGGTAGTTTGCGCTGTATGGCACATTAGCCCAATATTGAATTTCAATTCCTATATGGTGCGATTGATGGTTACAGGCCGCAATTGAGCTTTGAAGTGCCTGGTGATTTCAATTCCTATATGGTGCGATTGATGGTAAACCCTGGTTTGATTGAGGCCTGGCGTAATATCATTTCAATTCCTATATGGTGCGATTGATGGCTCAAAAGTCAATCCTTGAAATTGTTTGCGCTGTAATTTCAATTCCTATATGGTGCGATTGATGGAACATATAATGACACAACAGGAACGAATTGATTATATTTCAATTCCTATATGGTGCGATTGATGGTTTGCCGGAAAAACTTTTGTAAAACTTTACGACCAAATTTCAATTCCTATATGGTGCGATTGATGGAACGTGTTTCACTTGCTACAGAAACGGCCTTGATTGAATTTCAATTCCTATATGGTGCGATTGATGGATTGTTTGCGCTGTGTGGCACATTAGCCCAATATTGAATTTCAATTCCTATATGGTGCGATTGATGGGAACATATAATGACACAACAGGAACGAATTGATTATATTTCAATTCCTATATGGTGCGATTGATGGTTATCTGCCCGTACTAAGAAATTTGTATATTTAGACATTTCAATTCCTATATGGTGCGATTGATGGTGACCGTAAGCTGAGCCACCATAACCCCAAAGCCTAATTTCAATTCCTATATGGTGCGATTGATGGGCCATCAGGTAGGATATTAGTACGGCCACCGCGAAATTTCAATTCCTATATGGTGCGATTGATGGAACTAAAAGAGGTACATAGAAACATACCACAGCTGCATTTCAATTCCTATATGGTGCGATTGATGGTCCAATCGCATTGCCCTCAACTGTAGCCCATATCAATTTCAATTCCTATATGGTGCGATTGATGGGGGGCGAAGGGTTTTTCGGCGAAAACTGGCTCGTAAATTTCAATTCCTATATGGTGCGATTGATGGTTAAACTGCCTTTTAATGCAAAAGGGCTTAATCTAATATTTCAATTCCTATATGGTGCGATTGATGGTTGACCGTAAGCTGAGCCACCATAACCCCAAAGCCTAATTTCAATTCCTATATGGTGCGATTGATGGCAAATAATACGTTTAAATATGATTTGAACGTAGAAAATTTCAATTCCTATATGGTGCGATTGATGGATACAAAAACTGGAATTACCTGAATGGCAGGACGATATTTCAATTCCTATATGGTGCGATTGATGGAGAGCCATCCGGCATGGATATGGGCCGGTTATGCAGAAATTTCAATTCCTATATGGTGCGATTGATGGTGTAGCAGCCTCATAATTACCTACATTCAAAGAAGTTATTTCAATTCCTATATGGTGCGATTGATGGCACTTTGTCCGGCTGTTCTTACTGAAAATTTATTCAATTTCAATTCCTATATGGTGCGATTGATGGATTACTTTAGATATAGATTTTGCGCACCCGTCATTTATTTCAATTCCTATATGGTGCGATTGATGGCCCTCAACGTTCCTATAGATGCTTTTAACCACTGCTATTTCAATTCCTATATGGTGCGATTGATGGTGTAGAACTGTAAAACAGTTGTTTTGTCTATATCTAATTTCAATTCCTATATGGTGCGATTGATGGCAATACGCGTTATGCACAAAAATGGGTACCAGCTACATTTCAATTCCTATATGGTGCGATTGATGGCGCTTACGTCTGCCTGTGCGCCGTGCGCGCCCTTAATTTCAATTCCTATATGGTGCGATTGATGGTCGGGTTAGCTTTACCATTTTCGATATTTGATAAATAATTTCAATTCCTATATGGTGCGATTGATGGATTCATCAAAATTTAAAATTATACCATCTGGTCTTGGATTTCAATTCCTATATGGTGCGATTGATGGAAGATAAAAATAACTATGGACAAGGGATTATCTGCAATTTCAATTCCTATATGGTGCGATTGATGGTAGCAGCTATTGAAGATTAAAACAAATTATTATTAATTTCAATTCCTATATGGTGCGATTGATGGAGCCCTCTGGCTGTCTGTGTGTGTTCCCGAAGGAAAATTTCAATTCCTATATGGTGCGATTGATGGATATAATGCCTTTCACCCTGTAATTGATTGGGGCTTCATTTCAATTCCTATATGGTGCGATTGATGGGTTAGTATCAAAAAGCATATAACAAAAACAAGTTCAATTTCAATTCCTATATGGTGCGATTGATGGCGATGAAATCGCAGCATGGGCTAAACTGGATTGGGGATTTCAATTCCTATATGGTGCGATTGATGGTTCTGGTCAAACCTGCCAGATTTATTGAATAATTCAATTTCAATTCCTATATGGTGCGATTGATGGTAACCAGAAGGCCATTGTAGACAATGGTTGGAGCAATTTCAATTCCTATATGGTGCGATTGATGGAATGACCAAGTTAATCTTTCTTACTCAAATCGTTTTATTTCAATTCCTATATGGTGCGATTGATGGTGACAGACGCAGAAAACCAAAGCAAATTATTTCAATTTCAATTCCTATATGGTGCGATTGATGGTACTTGAAAAGTCAATTTCAGACCGTGAGCGTTTAGATTTCAATTCCTATATGGTGCGATTGATGGTGCAGGGGCCAACGATTACAACAATAAAGGTATGTTATTTCAATTCCTATATGGTGCGATTGATGGCTTTGCCTTTAATTGGATTCTTTAACCTTTCAATTAAATTTCAATTCCTATATGGTGCGATTGATGGTTGGTGATGGATGCGCAGGCGGGTGCCGGGTTTGCTTATTTCAATTCCTATATGGTGCGATTGATGGACTTTTAACCTTCTCGTAGCTATGCAAAACCCTGAAAATTTCAATTCCTATATGGTGCGATTGATGGACCTCTTGCGAACTCGTCCGGCCTGCTCTATTTTTGCATTTCAATTCCTATATGGTGCGATTGATGGAGATGTGGAGTACTATAAACGCAAGTTGCAGTTATATTTCAATTCCTATATGGTGCGATTGATGGGCCTACGAGCAACTACACGGGGCTTGGATAGTTGAAAATTTCAATTCCTATATGGTGCGATTGATGGCGTATAAAGGAGCAAAGCCAAGAAGCTTTGCAGCTAATTTCAATTCCTATATGGTGCGATTGATGGTACCGGAAAATTCAAAATTTGAACTGACTGAAAAAAAATTTCAATTCCTATATGGTGCGATTGATGGTGGATAACCGTTGCGAGTATGTGTGGACGTATGATAATTTCAATTCCTATATGGTGCGATTGATGGCTAGCATCTGCATCAGTAAAAGAAAGTATTTTCTTTATTTCAATTCCTATATGGTGCGATTGATGGATAAATACAGACTTCCGGCATTACATGAATGGGGTGAATTTCAATTCCTATATGGTGCGATTGATGGTTTTTACGATTATACCGTTTCCAATATCAGCAGTTTTATTTCAATTCCTATATGGTGCGATTGATGGTTGTTGAGTTTAGGAACATATTTTGCAATTTTTGGCGAATTTCAATTCCTATATGGTGCGATTGATGGGGGAACCCGGAAACACTAACATTTTCACGGTTTTTCATTTCAATTCCTATATGGTGCGATTGATGGCATAACAATACTACAAATGCAACTTTAATACAGGCAAATTTCAATTCCTATATGGTGCGATTGATGGACCTTAAATAAAGTTTGTTTTTATAATTCTACGGCTATTTCAATTCCTATATGGTGCGATTGATGGTTGAAGATGACAAAGCTGATTAATAAACTAAAAGATTTCAATTCCTATATGGTGCGATTGATGGAACCAACATTGTTACGGCCGGAATTACAAACGCAATTTCAATTCCTATATGGTGCGATTGATGGCCATATTGTTTTAATACCCAGGTTCTGAATTTAGCCATTTCAATTCCTATATGGTGCGATTGATGGAATTGCTTTTATGCAGCGCTTAATAAGGATAAGCAATTTCAATTCCTATATGGTGCGATTGATGGTTCCTGGGCTGCTTTGCTGCCAGAATAAGAGGCCGAAATTTCAATTCCTATATGGTGCGATTGATGGATACGACTTCAATTACGATACTTAACCCCAATGTAAAATTTCAATTCCTATATGGTGCGATTGATGGGGATATGTTTATGATGTACCGGCACCCCAGTACTGAATTTCAATTCCTATATGGTGCGATTGATGGGGCAGAACAAGAGAGCAGGAAATATCAGGCATTTCGAGATTTCAATTCCTATATGGTGCGATTGATGGGATTTTAATTTTTTGTCATCCGGTGGAAATTATAGAATTTCAATTCCTATATGGTGCGATTGATGGCCTTATTATGACGAAACAAACGGGTATTATTATGAATTTCAATTCCTATATGGTGCGATTGATGGATACGGGCCGGACTGGATGACAACGCACGTGCAACGGGATTTCAATTCCTATATGGTGCGATTGATGGACCGAATACGCTATTTTCTCCAGAAACATTGTTTCTATTTCAATTCCTATATGGTGCGATTGATGGACTTTAAGGGGTATATACAAACGGGGCCGGCAAGTAGATTTCAATTCCTATATGGTGCGATTGATGGTTATAGTCTTTCATCCGACATAAGCACGGTTGAAAGAATTTCAATTCCTATATGGTGCGATTGATGGAACTAGGCGCATCAGTTGGAACCCTCTTCAAATCGATATTTCAATTCCTATATGGTGCGATTGATGGCTCCCTTTGTAATAACTTTACCCCCTTTTTTTAAATTATTTCAATTCCTATATGGTGCGATTGATGGTTGAAAAGAAGTTTAAAGCTATCGTAGGTGTTCTGAATTTCAATTCCTATATGGTGCGATTGATGGGTTGAAAGACATTACCGAGGCGTTGAAAAGTGACAACATTTCAATTCCTATATGGTGCGATTGATGGTATCTAGTAAGGCGGACTTATTAAAAGAGTCGAATGTAATTTCAATTCCTATATGGTGCGATTGATGGTTGTGCTGCTCTTCTGTCATTGTCGTGCCTTTTTGTATTTCAATTCCTATATGGTGCGATTGATGGTGTAAATAGAATCCATTGCTTCTAAGTCCGGTTTGTTATTTCAATTCCTATATGGTGCGATTGATGGTTGGAGGTATTGTAGCCACATTCTCTGGGTTTCCATATATTTCAATTCCTATATGGTGCGATTGATGGCCGTTGAAAAAACGGCTCAGATGATGTAAAAATAAGGTTTTTGGATGGAAAAATCAATCGAAAAGTCGTCGATGTATAATGAAAGGATTTTGCCTGTACATCGACGACTATTGATAATCAGTAAGTTGCCTGCTCAGTGTTAATTTTTTAGTATGTCAATGAACTGTTTTTATAGGCACCGACGACACCCCCCCCTACAGAAAATTATCGGTTGTCATCCTTTCAATACCTATAATTTCTTTGTCGAGCCACCTTTCTTCCCGGCTCTTAAAAATAATAATACTGTCGGTTTCTTCATTCATTATCTTCTTTGCGCCTATCAGCATTTCCTTCAGCTTTACTTCGGTTATTTCTCCTTCAAACACCGAATTCTGAATCCAGTTCAGGTACTTCCGGCAAAACTTAAGCATTTTGCCGACCCGCTTTTCGCCTATGTCATAAACAAGAATCACATACATAGCAGTTTATTATTTTTCTGTCAATGGGTCACCACAGCATCCTGAATGGTTTATATTCTTCTATACCCAAAATATGTTTTTGTAGCTTGTAGCACTCTAGCTTTATTAACTGCTTGTAAGACACATTGCGGCTCAGTTTCCGGTGCCTGAAAGTCTCTTTTAGTTTTTCTTCAAAGGCTTGCACAAATGTTTTCCGCGCCGAGTCTTTCATAACACAGGCGTTTAGCTCTTTTCTGAAATCGCCAGCTTTTATCTGATGCTTGTTCAGAACCGTAAATATGAGCCTGTCAATCAATATAGGTTTAAAAATCTCGGCCAGGTCTAAGGCCAGAGAATACCTCCGATAGCCGGGTTCATGCAAAAAGCTGATGGTAGGGTTTAATTGGGTATGATAGATCTGGCTCAGGCAAGCCGTATAACATAGCATATTGCCGAACGATATCAGGGTGTTAATTTCGTTGGTTGGTGGCTGTTTTGTGCGGTTCCCCATTTCAAAATCGTTGATTATCTCATCAAATCCTGCGTAATATGCCTGCCTGATATTCCCTTCAATGCCCATCAGTTCATCAATTTTTGTGGCATTGGGTATAAGTACGATGTAGCTGTTGATACGGTTAATAGCCTCTGCCAGATTCCGGCCCCGGTTGGCATAATAACTCAGATTTTTGAGCATATTAAACGCCGCACCGTCAATAATTTTACGGGCAATTATAAGTCGTTTTTTGTCAGAACTGTAATGCTTTGTCTGGTCTATCTGCATTTTGCCTGCCAGCAGATAATCTTTAGACATAAAGGAGCCTGTGTAATGCTCGTAATAATCGAAAAAATGAACAGATACATGGTTCTTACCCAGGAAATTATACAAAGCAGAATTGGCATCGAGGCTACCAAAACAATAGATGTTATCTACGGTTTCAATGGGAATGTAACGCGTTTGCTCTTCCACGTTATTTTCGTCGATGGGGGTAAAACTAAGCGTATTGTCGCGGCGCGACATCCTGCCCGGATTAAACAAGTAGTATGTTTTTTTCATGATACAGGTTTATTCTTCTCCAACCCAGCAAAATTCAAAGAAACTGCAAGACTTACATTTACTGACTGGCAGCCTGTCGGGGCAATGGCTCAGGGTAGCAATTTCATGAGTTTTTATAATGAGCGCTTCCAGTTGTTGTTGGTCAGAAGCCGAAAGGCTTACTTTTTCAGTAATACGAAGTTTTGGGTACTCAAGCAGCCCATAGTCGGCCCGGATACCGTTAAGCCGCAGCACATATAAATAAAACTGCACCTGCGCTACGTGGGCGTGCTCTTTTGCGTTTGATTTTTTTATTTCATGCACCACACCCGTTGAGGGGTCAAAGAAATCTATTTTTGCTGCCAGCGATATAAACTGGTAAGCAGGGTGGGGGAATTGCGCCGACACCTCAATTTCGGTGTATCGTTCGGCGCGTTGGGGGTAGCTTTCCTGCCCTATGAGCCTACCCTCAGCAACTATCTCAGAGGTATGTTCCATCCGGATGCCGTTGGCGTGTAGCCAGAGTTTCCGGTAACAAACCATCAGATAATTGACGAGGGTAGCTGTGATGGGCATGGTTTATAATTGATTCTCGTAGTCAAAACTTGTTAAAAGCTCTATCAGCTTTTCTTCTGCTTTTTCGAGGGCGTCTGAAGTTTCTCCTTTTGTTTGTATGTATCCTCCGGCTTGAAGTGTAATAAATGTGTTTACACCTTTCAGGTTTTCTTCAACAATTGGATTGGCTTTGTCTGAATCTTCTTCCGATAATTTTGCTCTAATGCTACCTGCTATCAGATTTGCATTATCACTAATTGATATTGCTAAAGTATCCATTAAGCTAAATGTTCTTGCCTGATTTGAGGTGATTCTCCAGTCAATGATTGCTTTAGCTAATCCTTTAATCCATTCTTTTCTTAATTCTTTTGGTGCTACAAGACATTTGCCAAATACGTTTTCCGATTCTTTCCATCCTTCTTCTTTTAGTTTATCAATAGTCTTATCTGACATTTCAGGTTCAAAACTATTTAATGAGACAGAAAATAAGCGTCTTAAATCAATTGCTATATCTGAAACAAACAAGCCTGAGGCTCTATCAGATGCATTTAGCCATTTTCTTGTTAGGCTTCGGTCTTTTCCGTCTAATAAGTCATTTATATCCTCATCTGACAATTGATTGCCTTTTTCATCTCTCACAACGATTAGATTATTAGGTCTTTCGCTTCTATCAAAAGATCCAGCTTCTTTTTGCATTCCTGCCAATAGTGGGTGTAAAGCTCGCATTGCAGAGATAGAAAGAGGGCTTCTTCTCTTTAGAGTCCTTTCTTTTTTAACCCCTTCAAGAGCTTTGGAAGCTTTCATCCATCCTCCAAATAATTGGTCTGCGAAAGTCGGATCACAAGTGCCAAAGACCTCTCCTTCATTGATTTCTTTCTTACCTTTTACATTTACAATTTCAGATATGAATGTAGTTGGAGAAGGCTTTTGATTAATTGCATCACATAATGTTTCAATTAATGAGCGTTTTACTTGTTGTCCACTTGAGAAAGGAATTCTTCTTCCAAATTGATTATCATAATAATATTTTTGGCCATCTGCAACACAAAACACTGTGTGTTCTGCTCGTTTTAAAGTTCTGATATAAATAGTATTCATATTTTTATTTAGTTTTTATTATTTTTTTCAACAAATGTGTAGTCAAATTTTAGTAATATGTGAAAGTATTCAAATTCTTCATTTGTCATCAAATGAGTTTCATTTCTAAAATTCCTAAGTTTTAATCTATCTTCTTCTTTTTCAAAGCCTTCTATCATTTCTGTCAGATTTGTTAAAAAAGCTTTTTTTGTTTTCGTTGAGAATAATTTTTCTAATAGAGTTTTTCTATCATTCTTACTCCCGCGGTTTCTATACTCTAAAAAGGTCTCCGCCAATTCAAGTGTATAATCTGTTATTTCATCTTTGTTTTTTGATATCATTGCTATAAGCCAGGTTTTATATGCGTAATAATTAAATGTATCTTCTTCTTTCTTTAATGAAATAGTTTTATCTTCTTTCATATACTTAACAAGCCCTTCAGGCCTAAGTGCTTGCAATCCTATACTGCCAAGCTCACAAGCGCGTTTAATGTGCATCCCAAAAAGAGCTTCAAAGCGTTTTTTGTCAGTATTTAATTCTCCGAATAATTGACGATAAATATCAATTATTCTACTGCCAGATTTTAGATAAAAAGGTATAAACCCTATAGTTTTGTTAGTTTGACCGAATCCGTATACGTAACCAGTTAATTCGCCTTGTGGATACAATTGAGAGAGACTAAAGAAAAGTTCTGACCAGTTTACAGTATTAACCTCTGCCAATGTCTCACTTACAGCAAAGATTTTTTGATTAGTTAATTCAGTAAAATCAAAGTCTTCCCTGTATTCATCTTTATCTAATGAATATTTCAACCACTGTCCATTCCAAGTATTTATTTGATTCCCCCTAAGTTTATCTAACCCATCATCTTCTAAGTATTTTCTATAAATTTTCCATCCTTCGAAAGTCTGTAAGGTAATTTTAGCATCATTATAAAGTATGGAAAACCCACCGGCTACTCCAATCCCTAGACCGCTGCCAATCCATGATAAGTAAATGTCATCGGGTGTTGTTGGTATAACTAAATCACTAACCAGGCCAGACGTGCTTGCGTATTCTTTTAATTCAGATGCAGGGAAACCGAGTGCAAAACTTGCGTCAGGTTCTGAATTTTCAACCTTTTCGAATAAGTTTTCGAGCTTCTCAATTCTTTCAGTATGAGTCAAAAGTTCAGGTTTTTGGCCTGTTTTCATTTGAACAAACGGAGAGTTGGTCACCCATTGCATATATTTAGCGTGATTATAGAATAACTCAAAATAAACTTCCTCAAAAAACTCTTTCGGAGATTTATTTACTTCATATTTTGCATTATATGCTTCTAAAAATGTTTTTCCAACAACGGTTGTTATCATAAAATTTGAAACTTAGAGTTAAAATTTTCTTCTTTTATTTCTTTAACAAATAGTCCTTTTTCTAGGTCATAGGCTTTATCAGGAATAATAAAAGGTTTATTCCCTTTTTCTGATTGATTCATTTTGCACACTGAAAAGTATCTGACGGGTATTTCCAATTCAAGCCTCCTTTCAAAGTTAGAATTTTCGTATTCATCCTGGTCTGATTCACGAATACATGATACGGAATCAATTTCAAGTAGTTGCATTAATATGGGTTCTCTACTATGGGTGAGTTTATCAATGCTAATTCTTCCATCAGACTTAAAAACTGCATGCTCTTCAATCTTTAAAAAGTTGATTTCTGTAAAAACTGTATCGATTTTTTGTTGAAGTTCACGTTCTTTAAGAATTTCGCCATTGCTTAATACATTGAAAGTCCGTTTCAAAATTTCAATGTCATAAGGTTTAGCATCCTTAGCGCTTTCAGGCGGAGCAATCACAAAAACATCTTTTATTGTTTCTGCATTTTCTGTAGTTCTTTTTCTATTTATTCGGCCAAACCTTTGAATAAGAGCATCTAAAGGAGCTGTTTCAGTTATCATAACATCAAAGCTTATATCCAGACTTACTTCAACAATTTGCGTGGAAACAACTATACATGCTTTATTTGAAGTATTAAATGTCTGTATCGGATTTCCTTCATTATCCAAGCCAATTAAATCTAGTTCTTTTTCATTTCTGTCACATCTTCTAAACCTGCTATGCAATAAAAGTTTATCAATTTCTGGATAGGACTCTTTAATCAAATCATAAACTTGCTGAGCTTTGTCAACAGTATTTAAAACGATTAGAACTTTCTCGTTATGAGTTGTTGAATTTGATATAATCTGATTAGCATCTTCAAATGAGTTAATTTTAAATACCCTGTGTCGATTAAACTTGTCTAGTTCTTCGTCTGAAAGGCTGGTTTCAAGTACATCATTTCCTAATAGCTCGATTATTTTTTTATATAGAATTGTTGGCATTGTAGCAGTTCCAATATGGATTCTACAATCATTTGCCTTTAAGATTTCAATTAGTTTTAAAACTATTGATTGAGAGATACCTGAATAAGTATGAATTTCATCTAGAATAATATCACAACTTTTTAAGTCAAGCAGTAATGCTTCATATCCTTTCATTCCAAAAGCAATTGCTGCCAATTGATGAGGAGTAAGAATTTTAATTGAGGACCCAAATAATGATTGTAAAACGCTTTCTTCTTCTTCATCGTTTTTTCTTTTCACAACACATGAAGCAGCATGTAAGACCCTAATGTCGAGTTCCGGATTAGTATCTTTAAGTGAATGTGCAACTCTTTTAAACATTGCATTAATTGATGCCTGAAAAGGTAAAGTATAAAACACTCTCCCTTTACATCTTTTAAAAAGGTAGTCAGTCTTGCCTGCACCTGTGCATGCTACAACTATGGTGTGTTTTTTTTCTGAGCGGAAATTATCAATTAATGATAAAGGATATAAAGCACTTGTTCTATTGAAAAAACAGAGATTTGGGTTTTTAAAAGCTTTTTTAATATGTTTTTCTGTATCATTAATAACGGCAGAAGCAAAGTGGTCTGCTCCCATTAGAAGTCCACGCCATTCTGAGTAACCCCTTTCTTTCGTTTTTTTCTTACAATATGTTATTACAAAATCTATGTTTTGAAGTGCTTGCGCCTTTGTAATAGTTGAGGCATGTATTCCTAAATTATTTAATAATTCAATGGCTTTAACGCTCCACTCTTCCCATTTTCCTAAATGATAATCCAAATAATCGTATCCTTTTTCTAAATCAAGTAGACCCTTTTCGCCTGCATCATTATTTACAGATTTATGATGCCCAATAATCATTTCTATTAAAGCTTCGTATTCGTCAGCAGGAAATATTGATAAAAAGAATAACGAGCTGATTTCGTGTCTGAATGTTTTACTTTTCCTCGCATTGCTAAAAAGACGCTCTTGAAACGCAGGATGTGCCTTGCCAATATCATGTAAAATAGCTCCTTTGTATGCTAATTCTTCATTTTTTTTAAGGTGTTTGGCAAATGCTTTAGCAGCAAATGCTACATGCAAAAGATGATCCTCCAAAGAAGTCCATTCCGGGCCTGATTTAGCGTATAACTTTTCCATTAGAATTGTTTTACAGGTGTGCCAACTATTTTAAGCCATCCATGCATTACGTCATTCGTTAGTCTGTGATAGCCGGCAATGAATGATTTTTCGTTTTTTTCAAAGATTAATTCATAGCCTGCAAATCGCTCAGTATCATTGTTGAAGTCGTATTTCGATACTTCTTCGAGTGATACTGGGAGCATTAAGTCTTCATTTCTGACAAGACAGATATGCTGGCTTAATGCTGATTCAGCATCTGCTTTAGTTAAAAAGGCAAGATGAAGCACAGGCTCTAATAAGATGCCTCTCAACAAAATAGCTTTAGGTCTATCGAAAAGAATTTGCTTTCCTTGTCGGGTAGAATTCCAACCTCGGGTTTGAATGACTTCTTGCTGAGAACTGATTTGAGTATATGAAAGTCTATGCCCAACTATCTTTTTTATTCCATTTTCTGATAACAACTCCGGAAACAACTTTTTTTCAATGCCTTCTACAATAGATGGCGTTAAAAATTGCTGAGAGAAAGTTTCACTGTCTCTTACCGCTGTCCATGGTTTAATAAAACCAAATTGACCGCTGTATTTAACTACATAGTATTTTTCCATAATTCTTTAATTTTAGATTAGTGAGCCAAAGCCAATACCTGTAGAATTACCTACACCTACATTCCAAGCAAAAGCAAGTTGCTCAGGTGTACCTTTAATAATCACTGAGCACATAGACCCTTTATTCTTAATTCCTTTATAAGTGCAGCCTTTTATATGAGGGCTGGCATACGATTCATCAAATTTTACTTCAACGCTTTCACTTGATAGTCCTGCTTGCTTAAGCTTATTGATTAGGGTTTGGGTGAGAAAAATGTTGGCTTCTGAATCGTTATAAAAGTAGAATTTCGCATCCTTCTCTCCCGAACGAGGCCTTTTTATAAATACCGGGCTGCCTAACGAAAACGAGTGTTCATTGTTGAAAACAGGTTCTTTTTCAAGGCTTAGGGATATGATTTTCATCCCCCAGCCAAAATCATTATCTGTCTGGATACTTTGAATGATTTTTTTAATATTCTGGCTATCAAAACAACTAATAAAGTATTGGCTGCCATTAATAAAGTTTAGGCCCTTTTTACCTTCCTGTTTGCCTTTCTTTAGCCATGAGAATGAATAAAGAGATAATTTGTCATGCACCTCATTGTGTCCTAGCCAATAATGCAGTTTGCTGACTTGCCTCTCTTGATACGTAAAAGGCACTGTCTCTTTATTTTGGGATAAGTGAATGTGTAATCTCATATAGCCATATAGAGTTTTATTGTATTTGAATCTTTATCAATTTATTTCTGCAAATAGTACTATAAAGTAAAAAAAAACAAATTATTTTTGTGGGACTTCCCAGGGAATTGAAATTATAGTGAGTTCTTGTATTTGAAAGACCCTTAATCGTACCCGGGAAGTCATTTTAAATGTATATTATGGACGATGCACATTACCCGCTTCCTATTGATGAAGCTAAAACAATTGAACAAGCCATTCGAAAAATTAGGTCTGACTCACTAGAGAATCTTTATGTTTTCAAAAATGGTAAACAGAAGAGACGATTCAAGGGCGATATTAATAGCGTTTCTCTTTCTAATAAATATGCATTTGAATTGGCAGATTCTACCCTTGTTCATAATCATCCAAGTGGCTCTTCATTTTCCATTCAAGATATCCAAATAGTTATTCAGTTTAATGTAAAAGAGATGTATTTAGTCACTTCTAAGTACCTTTACTATATTAGAAGACCTCTCTCGGGTTGGAAAATAGATTTTAAAGACAAAGCCATAGAAGATCAACTTAATGCATTCCAAGGTCTTGCGCTTCAACTCATTGAAAATGAAATTGTAAAAAATCAAATTTCTATTTATGAAAAGGATATTGAATTCTTTCATTATCTTTGGGTTATATTTTTCAATGTATATGAAATTGACTATCAAAAAAGGAAGCTCTAGCTCTGAAATTGTATTTGATGATAGCTGTTTTGACAATATCAAAGGCAAAACAATATCAGCAAAGCGAAGCCAAGAAATCGAAAACTTAATCATGCCTAAATTGTTGTTAGAGTTAGAAAATCTAAAGAAAACTAATCCTTTGTTTCAAAAGAAATCTAAAAAATAGCTTCGAATTCAAAATTTCAATTCCCGTTACAAACATATTAGTTCACCTAACTCATTATCCACCCTACCCCTAAAACTTTATCCCCTCCACCTTCTTATTAATATGTTCAATGAGTGATTCAGGCTCAACAATCTCAACTATGTATTCTGAGTGACCCAAAATGAAGTTGCTGATGCCCTTAAACTCGGCATTTACTTTGCACTCAAAATGGTAGATGTCTTTCTCTGTGCTGCTTGGCTGTATATACGCCTGCGAAACCGGAAATTTATCAATCAGTTCGTTCACTGCGCCGGTCTTTAGCTTTAAGTGTATATATACCTGCTGGTCGCTGACTATTCTAAAGGGGTCTGTTGCCGCTACATGGTGCAAGGTCTCGTGTTGCCAGTTTTCAGTTTGCAGTTCTACTCGCTCAATTCTCGAAATCCTGAAATGGCGTATCTCTTTCCTTTCCAGGTCATAGGCATGCAGTATGTCTTCTTTGGTACTTATATGAAATGGCTCAACCACACGGTTGCTTACCTGGCTGCTCATGGTCGAGCGGTAGTTAAGCAGTGTCGTTACGCGTTTTTGTTTTCGGGCTTGTTCAAGCAGATTGGCCTTATCAAGAAAAGTTCTTGAAAACAAACTGCTGCCCAGTTTTGATACGTCATAAATGCGCTCCAGCTTAGACCTTATTTTCTCAAGCCGTTTGTCGGTAGCGTTGGCTTTGGTGAGTGCTTCAAGTAAGAACTCTTTCTCTGGCCCGGTAAAAAACAGCACGTCTTCAAGGTGTTCCAGCGATTTGTCCGAGACCAGGTAGTATCGGTATTGTTTGTCGTATTTTAATGTAAACCATGCGTTTTTTAGCTCATCAAAATCTTTTTTGATGATAGATTGGCTCACATTATACCGGGCAGCCAGCATTTTAATGGTATAATGGCACGGTTGCTCCAAAAGATTTTTAAGGATTCCTAATAGCCGGTTTTTAGGGCTATTGTCGTGGAAGACATTCATCAGCTTGTTGTTTTATATAAATTCCAGGAACCCCATGCCTGCCGCCGAGGTGTATTTGCCTATGCCACCGTAAAATCCTGCTTCTATTATTCCGGCCGGGGCGGTTAAATCAAAACTAAAATTTTCGTAGCCTTTAATTTTAGTTTCGTCGTTGCGGTCTTGCTTAATCCAGATGAGCTTAGAACGCATCTTTTCGGTATCTATGAGCTTAATTCTGATTAGCTTATCAAGCGTGGCGGTGTCTATGTCTATACTTTTGCCGTGTACCGACTCATATTTATCAAACAGGTTCTGTACAAAGTATCTGGCAAACCGGGGGTCAGTGGGGGGTAGGTATTCATCAGTACCGTCGGCGCGTTTTTCGGCTATCACCATTGGCGAGGTGGCTTTAAAGCGCAGGGGCACATTGGCAAAAGCGGGCGCAGGTAACGATTCAACTGAAGATATGATGAAATCGGCCTGGTATTTTTTGTTATAAATGCTGATTTGCTGATTGTTAAAGAGGCCAATAATGAAGTCTTCGGCGGCTTTATCAATGAAGAAAGAAACGGTAATATAAATGGGTTGGTCAGATAACAGCATGTAGTCGTCGCCCTTTTCAATCGCTTTGGCTTTTTGAGGTACAACAAACTTTGAGAACGTAAAATGTTTAAAGGTTTTGGTAGAATCCTGAGTGCGATAGCCTTTCTGATGCAGAAAGGCGGCATAGGAGGCATCTGATTCTTTGATACGGGTGTATATCCAGCTTGAAAAAGGATGGTTATAATTCAGCGTTAGCTTCTGACGGGGGGTAATAGGTTTTAAGGTTAATCGGAATCTCATCTCAGCAGGGTTGTTCGTGAAACAATCTTAAGCATATTTGATGAGATTAGCAAGGGTATTCGGTTGGTTTATTTCTCGGAAAGCCAAAAGAGACTGCTCTAACAAGCATGTCTCTTTTGGTTGTATATCTATTTTTATAATTGCTCATACTCTACCTCTGCAAATAAGCAGAGTACATCCACACTAATTTCTCCTGAGCTCTGATGTAGTCACTCATTAATGCATTAGTGCCTTCGTCATTGGTATCGGCAGACAAACTCAATAGCTCTCGTTGGAAAGATATAATTATTTTGAAAGAATTCAAAATATCATTAACAGCCTCCAGACCATCAGAAACCTGACTACTTTCCTTAATCTCTGATATTTTCTTGTAGCCTGAATAACTATGATTCGGCGAGTGCCCCAGTGTCAGTATTCTTTCGGCTATCTCATCAATTTTCAATAACAGGTCATTATATAGCTCCTCAAATTTAAGGTGTAGCTCAAAGAATTTTTCTCCTCTTATATTCCAGTGATACCCTCTTACATTCTGATAAAAGATGGAGTAATTAGCCAACAATTCGTTCAGTTTTTCTGCCAGTGCGTTTGACTTTTCTGTGTCAAGACCTATTGCGTTTAGATTTTTCATGTTTGCTATTGTTTAACGTATATGTATACATAACCGAAAAGCTGTGCTTTGGTTCATGTAATTTTACAAAAGTAACAAGTGGTTGCAGGTATTCACCTGACATGCAGCAGAGCAGCGTATGAAAAAGCTCATAATAGTACCCAAGTGAAACAACTTGGTTGATAAACCGGATAACAAAAAAGCAGTTACAATTTTATATGTAACTGCTTTCAGCTATATGTACTTAGTAATTTACTTCACTATAGGCTCCAACCTTTTAGCAAATTTCTGTGCTTTCAAAGACAGTTCTGTCGCTAAAAAACAATGGTCCTGGGTCATGGCGGTTTCGGTTCTGTTTACAATATCGCTTACCAGCTGGCTGCCAAATGGCAGGGGTTCATTGCTGCAATCGATGTACTCGGTTTTTTGGTTGTTTACCAGATACAGGTTATTGCCTTTGTCTTTAATGGCAATATCAATATTCTTACGTATTTCAATATACCCTTCCGTCCCAAGAATCGTCAATCGACCATCGCCCCAGGTTTTTAGTCCGTCTGGCGTAAACCAGTCTACTCTTATGTATCCGGTACCACCGTTACCTTTCACCATCGCATCGCCGAAATCTTCAAACAACGGAAATTCAGGGTGGTTCAGATTACCTATCTGGGAACTCACAATCTCACCTTTGGTTGACCCCGTAAAAAACAGAAATTGGTCGAACTGATGCGAAGCAATATCGGTGATAATGCCCCCGAATTTATTCTTGTCAAAAAACCACTCAGGGCGGGTTTTAGTATTCATTCTATGTGGCCCAAGCCCAATGGTTTGTACAACCTTGCCAATAGCACCGGTTTTTATCAGTTCGCCAGCTTTAACGGTAGCACGGTTTTCGAAACGCTCACTAAACATAATTGAGTAAATACGCCTGGTTTCTTTTTGCACTTTTCTTACCAGGGCCAATTGCTCAAGGCTGGTTATTCCGGGTTTGTCAGCCATAAAATCTTTGCCATGCTGCATGGCTTTGATGCCTATCGGTGCGCGTTCGCTGGCTATGGCAGCGCTCAATATCAACTGGGTTGATTTATCTTCCAATATTTCCTTCTCGCTGCCAGCTTGTTTTACGTCCGGGTATCTTTTCACATAAGCCGCCAGTAAATCAGGTTCTTTTGCGTAAACAGAAACGAGCTGCCCGCCTCCACGAATAATGGCCTCTGTCATGCCATAAATATGGCCATGGTTAAGGCCGATTACCGAAAAACGAATGCCGGGTTCAAGATTCCGGTGTAAATAAGGCGCTTCAACTGTGGCAGACTTTGCGGCAATTTCGTTCACAAGGCTAGACGAAAGTACAAGACCTGCTGTACTAGCCAGACTATCCTTTAAAAATTTACGTCGGTTATTGGGGTTGTTCTCCATAGTTTAATCAGGTTAGTTTTATCGGGTTTTGGTTGCCACTTTCAGGGCTTGCGTAGTGGTGTAATATTTGGCAAGCATGTTGGGTACTTCCCAGGCAGGCAGCTTGCCTTGTTTCAGAAACTCCAGGTATTTTTCTGTTACACGGCCAAAATGTGCTTCGTGTCCTTCTTTGTATTTCTCGGGTATTTCAACCTCCCAGCCTTTGGCGTTTTTCTTCAGACTAACACCCGGGTACTGTTTCTGAACCACAGCCAATGCCTTTAATAAATCAGCTTCATAGCTTGCGGCCTTTGTTACCGGCTCAATGTACAGTGTTGGTTTATAGTTTTGCTCTGCTCCCTGTCTGATTATCAGATTGGCCTTCGTGCCACGCATGATAGAATAATGGGTGTCTCCGCCACCTTCCGGCGCCTGATACGCCCATATAACCGATGCCTTGGCATGTATGCCTTTGAGTTGATAATTGATTTCACCGTTACAGAATACTTTCAGCAAGGTGTCTTTTACTACGTCTTTTTTTAGATAATCGGGGAAGCCTGCTAACTTGGTAATGGCCTTAAACTGGCTCAGAGTCATATCTGTTGTCCAATGGCGGGCATCGTTAATTCTGATGTCTTTTTTATAATCAATAACCTGATGCGGGAAGCATTCCCATTGAATAAGGTCTACCAGATGCGTGTTTACATCTACAATGCCTTCTCCCTGCTGGGCAATATCCATAAACCAGGCCGGACGCGTAAGCACACTACCCGAAACATACTTATAAAAATGATGCACACTCTCTTTGGTTACGGCAGGGTTATCGGGGGTTCCTTTTTCCAGCTTACCAAATGCGCCGGGTAACATAGAGAACTCACGCTGAAGCATGGTTGAAATCTCGTAACGCTCGGTCATGATATCATACAACAAAACGTTCTTTTGGGCTGCCGCGGCAAATGTTTGTTTCAATTGCTCGAAATCACCACCGTTGATAATCATCGGCTTATCGGCCAGTACATTGAAACCTGCATTGACTGACTTTTGAAGGTAATCGGCCTTGATACGGTTATTGCCTGCTATTACTACTACGTTTCCGGCCTTATCGGCCAGCATTTTCTCAAGGTAATCATTGCCGGTATATACTTTCTCCTGCCATTGAGTCGGGTTGTCCTTACGCGTATTGTAGCCCTGTATGCGTTGCAGGTGGAAATCAAGGTCTGTTCCGGCAGGGGCGTAAACCCTTACTTCCGGGCTTACTTCCTGATACATATTTTTCTGAACCAATGCAGCGTGAAAATGACCGGGGTCCAGGGTTATCAGTTTTATTTCTTTTGAAGACTGGGCAGATGCGTCTTTATTGAATAACATACCAAGCGCTAAAGCAAATCCTGTTATCAAGTGTTTTTTTCTCATCAGATATTCTTGTGGGTTATTTACGGACTTTAATGGCATACGCACTTCTTTGCGGGCGAGCAAGTAATGCGTTTGCCTCTTTATCGTTTTTAAAACGTTCTGTTTTTGGGTCCCAATATAGTTTCCTTTTCAGTTTCATGGCTGCGTGGTGCAACAAGCATGCTGTGCATGAACGATGCCCTATTTCGGCCGGAGCAATCGGGTCTTTCCTGCTGGCAATGCTTTCCAGCCAGTTGCCGTGGTGGTCAGGGCTTATGGTCATGTGTATCTCATTCGGACCAATTTCAGAGGTTAGCAGCTTAGGGTCGCTGGCATCCAGTTTCTTGGCAGCATTTTGTTTGGCTATCGGGTCGCTTGAGGTTACCGCCCCGTCTCCGCGTGATACGAAAATCCAGCCTTCTGTTCCTTCAAAGCGAATACCGTTCGGAATCTCATTGCTGATAATCATCTCCACTCCGTTTTCATACATGGCATGGGTCGTAAAAATGCCATGTACATTCCATAAACCGCTGGTTGGGAAATCGGCCTTGCCCCATATTTCAATCGGGCCTGATAGCTCGGTATTCATACCCCAGTGAGCTATATCAATATGGTGCGCGCCCCAACCGGTTATCATTCCGGCGCCAAACTGCTCGCAACGCAACCAGCCCGGGCGGTCGAAACCTACCTGTGGGTGTACTCGCTTTTCTGTATAGTAAACTTCCGGCGTGGTACCCAGCCACATATCGTAATTTAGGTTTTTAGGTATAGGCATCTCAGGCTCTTCATTGCCTGAGGGGTCGCCTGGTAGTCCTACATATACTCTCTGCAATGTACCTATTCTTCCGTTTCTTACCAACTCTACCGCATATCTGAATTGAGAAGTAGACCGCTGCTGGCTGCCAATCTGCACAATGCGGCCGGTTCTTTTTACGGCATCGGCCATCATTCTTCCTTCCGATATGGTAAGTGACGCCGGTTTCTGGCAGTACACATCTTTGCCTGCTTCTACCGCATGTATTACAATGGGCGCATGCCAGTGGTCGGGCGTACTTACAATAACGGCATCAATATCTTTATTACCCAATAATTCTCTATAATCGCCATAGCCTTTCACCCCGTTAAAGTCTTTTCCGGTCTTTTTGGTATAATAACCATTTACCAGTTTCTGTGCCGCATCAACCCGGTTGCTGTCAAGGTCGCAAACGGCCATAATCTGTGCGTTTTCGTGCTTCCAAACACCCGGCATATCGTGCCCGCGCGATATCCGGCCCACACCTATGGCACCCACATTAATGCGGTTGCTGGGTGCGTTTTTACCAAAAACTGAGGCCGGTACAATGGTTGGTACGCCAAAAGCCATCGCACCTGTTGCCATTAGGCCCTTACTGCCGAGCTCTAGGAATTTTCTTCTTGAAATATCATTTTTTAAATCGTTGTTCATTTCACGCTGTATTTTTATATTGAATAGAGGTATCAAAAGAAACAGGGATTGATGCGGCTGCTTTGCCTGCTATTGCCCCGAAAGGGCATTGCCAGGCTCACAGCCGCACACTTTAAAATTCCCCTTCCATAGTTAATTGTTTCACGATAGTGTTGTAAGTTTATTTGTGGAATAAGTACCGGAGCTGGTGTATTTAGGGTTTAGGTAAATCTATAAAAAGTACAAAAGAAGCGGCTTTTAGGTGTTGGGGTTGCTTCATCAAAAATACTTCAGCCAGATAATAATCAGTAGAATATTAATGTAAATTTTGTATTTAACAAAGACATTCTGAAACAATTTTAATAAAATATACCGGTTTCGTTTTCGGGAACGTTTCCGGTACGCGTTTAAATGCGCAAAAAAACCAGCCTGTTTTTGTCTGTCTCCATTCCGTGAAAAAATACCCGTAAATGCCAATCGGAAATACCAACAGGCTCTTTATTGAAAAAGTATAATTTTTCTTCTTTGAAACCTAAAGCCTGGTATTGTTGTTAAGAATTCGCTTTTTGTTGGTTTTTTATGCATTTGTGGCCGATATAACAATAAAATGCCTTGTTTCTCGTAAAAAGCCCTAATTTTGTAGTATGATAATAAGACCAGAAAGACCCATAACAGATTGGCTGCCGCTTACCCTGAAAGAAGTGGAGAAAAGAGGCTGGGACGAAGTAGATGTAATACTCGTGTCGGGCGATGCCTATGTTGACCACCCTGCCTTTGGTACGGCTGTTATCGGGCGTATTATTGAGAGTGAGGGTTTCAGAACGGCTATTATTGCGCAACCGAACTGGAAAGACGATTTACGTGATTTTAAAAAATATGGCAAACCCAAATATTTCTTTGGTGTAACGGCCGGTTGTATGGACTCGATGGTGAATCACTATACAGCCAATAAACGTTTGCGATCAAACGATTCTTACACACCGGGGGGTGAGGCAGGGTATCGCCCTGATTATGCCACTACGGTTTATACTAAAATACTGAAAGAGCTGTATCCGGATGTACCTGTGCTGATTGGGGGGATTGAGGCTTCACTGCGGCGGGTTACCCATTACGATTACTGGCAAGACAAACTGATGCCTACTATTCTGGCCGATTCAGGGGCAGATTTACTGGTGTATGGCATGGGAGAACAACCCCTACGCGAAATACTGAAACTGGTTAAAAAGGGTGTTCCTCTGAACACCATCAAAAATATTAATCAGGTAGCTTATATGCAGGATACTGCTGAGGCTCTACCTGATGACAGAGGCTGGAACACCGTTGAACTGGCAAGCCACGAGGTATGCCTGGCCGATAAGCTGAAATACGCTGCCAATTTCAAGATTGTTGAGGTGGAGTCGAACAAATGGCAGGCCAACCGCATTATTCAAAAAGTTGGTGCGCAAACATTGGTTATTAACCCGCCATTCAAAATAATGGATGAAAAGGAAATTGACCAGTCGTTTGATTTGCCTTATACGCGTTTGCCTCACCCTAAATACAAAAAGCGCGGGCCGATTCCGGCTTATGAGATGATTAAGTTCTCGATAAACATGCACCGAGGCTGTTTCGGGGGTTGTAGTTTCTGCACCATTTCGGCGCATCAGGGTAAGTTTATCGCTTCCAGAAGCGAGGAGTCAATCATGAAAGAGGTAGACCAGATTGTTCAGCACCCTGAGTTTAAAGGATACATTTCCGACTTGGGCGGGCCATCGGCCAATATGTACCGCATGAAGGGCAAAGATGAATCTATCTGTGCCCGTTGCCAGGCGCCAAGCTGTATTCATCCGGTTATCTGCTCTAATCTGGATACTTCGCACAAACCCCTTACCCAGATTTATCAGAAAGTTGATGCGCACTCGGACGTAAAGAAGGCCTTTGTGGGTTCGGGTATCCGCTATGATTTACTGGTAGATGATTTTAACAAGAACAATCAGGATGGCAACCATGATGCTTACATGGAGCAACTGGTAACCCGCCACGTATCCGGTCGACTGAAAGTAGCACCTGAGCATACTTCTGATGATACGCTGCGTGTAATGCGGAAGCCTTCTTTTAAATATTTCAGGAAATTCAAGCAGAAATACGATAACATACAGGATAAGCATGGTTTGAAACAACCGCTGATTCCTTACTTTATTTCGTCTCACCCTGGTTGTGAAGAAGCCGATATGGCCAATCTGGCTGCCGAAACAAAAGACTTAGGCTTTCAACTGGAGCAGGTACAAGACTTTACGCCTACGCCAATGACAGTGGCCGAGGTTATCTATTACTCAGGCGTGCATCCGTATACCCTGCAACCCATTAAAACCGCCAAAACCAAAGAAGAGAAACTGGCACAGAACCGCTTCTTTTTCTGGTATAAGCCGGAGTTTAAGAACTGGATCCGTAGCCGTCTCTTCAAACTCAATCGCCCTGATTTAGCCGAGCGCCTACTTTCAAACCCGAAGAAAAAGGTACAAAGCAATAACGCCCAGCCACCTGCCAAAGACAAAAAGAAAAGTTTCAAGAAATTCAGATAGTTAAAGCCTGGTAGGTAAATGCCTTATTAATTCATTCATTTTCTTCCTAACTTTAGCCCTAAATTTACAAGAACCGATGATTCATATCCATTATTTTACTTTTTCGCCTCTGGCAGAGAATACCTATGTGCTGTGGGATGAAACCAAAGAGGCCGTTATTATTGACCCGGGTTGTCTGGCGCAATATGAGAAAGAAGAACTGGCCGATTTCATTGCTGATAATCAACTAACCGTAAAGCATTTGTTGCAGACCCATACACACCTGGACCACGTTTTTGGCAGTGCTTTTGTGAAACGTAAATTTGGCGTAAAAATGCTCATGCACAAAAATGAAGTGCCGGTGCTGCGCGATGTAGAAAACCGGTGTAAAGTATGGGGCATACCCGGCTATGAACCCGTGCAGGAAGATGGTTTTATTGATGAGGGAGATGTGATAAAATTCGGTAACTCAACACTGGAAATATTGTTTGTACCGGGCCATGCACCGGGGCATCTGTCTTTTGTAAACCATGCCCAAAAGTTTATAATTGGTGGTGATGTGCTTTTCAAAGGCAGTATCGGGCGATATGATTTCCCGATGTCCAGCTACACCGACCTCATGAATAGCATCAGAAATAAATTTATGACACTGGACGACGATTACACGGTATATCCCGGGCATAACGCTTCTACCACCATAGGTCAGGAGCGCCGTTCTAATCCGTTTCTTAACTAGCAGGTACGCTTTTTTTCTTTTTGGCCGGTTTGGCCTTCTTCCGGTTTTCTTCTACCCTGAACAATACGATTTTCCGTATTAAATCATAAGGTATGGGTTCATTTAACTGAAATTGGATTGAACCCTTGCCGGTTTTATAGGGTGCAAGGTCTTCTTTAAAAGCGGCTGTGCCGGTAGGGGCAGGGTAGAAGCCAATATGATTTTTGAAAGCCGCAAAGTGCACCAGATTACCATTAAGTATAAAAGTAGGCATGGCATATTTAATGGCCTCGGTAGCCTCAGGCGCTAGTTCCTGAATCAAGTGGCGTATATTCTGCAATATTTTCTGTACTTCAGGCGGGAACCAGCCGATGAATTCGTCGATGTTTTTGGCTTCTTGATTTATCATGGGGGATTAAATAGGTTTATGATATAAGCCAAAAATAGAGAAAATTTTGTAATGAGAAAAAAAGAGTACTGTATAAATTAATGATAATCAATATTTTATAGAAATTTTTAAGTAATAAAATTTCTATAAAACTCAACACACCTTCTTACTCCGCGTAGCGGTGGCTATTATACTGCTGATGCACAGTATTCCGTCTATATTTAATGGCGGGGTGAATGACTTCGGGAATTTCTATCTCAATCAGAGAGGAAATGCCGCACGGGGCTTAGCGCAAGCCTGGGCTATTAAAAGTAGGTAGTTTGTATTGTGAAATGGGCAGGGGCAGTAACCATCATCATCCTGATTGCTGGCATTTCTGACGAATATGTTTTGAAAGGGGGATAGAAACGGAGTGATTGAGTGAATTTAATCAGATTTAAGCGAAACAATCACTAAATCACTCATTCACTAAATCACTAAATAGATATACTACTCCAGATTCTTCAACTCTTTCAACAGATTATCTACCTGTTCAGGCGTGTTTGATGGGAAGTTCGAGATTCTTATCTGTGTGTCTTTATTGGGGCCGTATCCACTGCCGATAATCATATTTTTCTCTTTCAGCGTATCAATAATTAGCTTAGAGGGCTTGGTGGTATTGGCGACTATCACGGTTCTTGAGCGGTGTTCAGGGTTCTGAACCGCTATGCTGCAAAGGCTGCTGGTTTCAAGATACTTATATATTTTGCGTGCTTTCTCGTCGGTTTCTTTTCTGATGGTATCAATGCCGATACGGTTCATGTCTTCGGCCACCTTGCCAAGCAGATAAATACCCAGTACATTGGGTGTGGCTGGGGTTTCAAAAGTCTCGTAGTTTTTCCAGAGTGCTGGTAAAGTATGGTGTGCTCCGGTATGCAGGCCTTCCAGTTTTGCCAGTTTTTTAGACTTTTCAAGGCATTTCTCGTTGGCAATCCACACGCCCAGACCCGCAGGCAGACCAAAGGCTTTTTGTACAGAAAAGAAAGCGGTATCTATCAAAGACAAATCCAGTTCAGGAATCGGGGCAGATGAAACCATATCAACCGCTATGAACTTCTTCTGATGGCTGCGTTTCAGCTTATGAATATCAGCCTCGCGCATTTGTACGCCTGTGCTGGTTTCGTTCTGGGTAGTGCAAATCAGTTCGGCATATTCAGGTACTTCTACTTCGGCATAGCTAAAGCCCTCACCAATGGGTTTTTCCTGCTTGTGAGCAAATTTGTTCAGGCTTCCGGCATATTTGTAGAATTTCTCAGAGAAAGAACCATTTACCAAATGGAAACTCTCATGCTCTACCATGTTGAGCAATATACGTTCCCATACCTCTGAGGCCGAACCTGTAAAGAAGATACCCGATGTTTCGGGAATATTCATTAAAACCCGAAGATTCTCGACGCAATGCTGATATATTTTCCTGAATTGGCCACTTCTGTGCGAAATAGAGCCGATTTGCTCTTCAACCGCTTGTTTTAGAAACTCCTCAAATCGGGGATATAATTCGGCCGGGCCGGCAGTAAAATATATATTTTTCATCGCACCAGAATTTTCATTTATCAAAAGTAAAAAAAGTCGGTTAAAGGCTCGTCCGGCCTTCTCAAAATGCTTCGAAAAGTATAATTCTTTCTTGCTATGTTTTTATTCAGGCAGAAACGTAAGGTAACTCAGCTGGTTTTCATCAAACATTTCCTGCGTAACACTTTGCAGGTCATGGGCTTCAATTTTCTTTATGGCATTGAATATGCTTTCTAAAGACTCTACCCTGCCGAGGTCCAGAATACTCTTGGCCATCATCAACATATAACTCTGGTTGCTTTCTTCAGCCATAGCCAGTTGTCCCATCAGTTGTTCTTTGGCTGTATGCAGTTGCAACTTACCTAAAGGTTTTTCTTTCAGCAATTGCATTTCTTTTCTGATGAGCGACTTCGCCTTTTCCAGATTAGCCTTGTCGGTAGCAAAATATATTCCCAGAAAACCGGTATCTATAAAGGGCGAATAATTGGCCTCAATGCCATATACCAGTCCGTATTTCTCGCGCAATGTCATATTCAGGCGTGAGTTCATGCCCGGGCCACCGAAGAGATTCACCAGCATAAAAAATGGTAGCCGGCGTTCGTCTTTCAGCGCATAGGCGGGGCGGCCAATGGCGCAGTGTGCCTGCGTTATGCTTTTGGTAAGGGTTACCTGTTGCGGCAGATAAGACTGCGGAGGCTCGCGTCTGATTTCACTCTTGCGTGCAGGTATTTCTTTCAGATACTTTTCGGTAATCTGAACCACCTTTTTGAACGATATATTGCCAACAACCGAAAAAACTATCCGGTCGGTATCCATATTCTCTGTTATAAACTGCTGCAGACTTTTGCGTGTAAACGATTTTACACTGTCTTGCGTGCCCAGAATATTAGCGCCCAACTGGTGATTGGCAAATACAATCCCATCGAAATCGTCCTGGATGGCATCTTCGGGGGAATCCTGATACATCGACATCTCTTCTAGTATCACCCCGCGTTCTTTTTCAATCTGGTTTTCAGGGAATGTAGAATGAAAAGTTATATCGGCCAGTAATTCAACTGATTTTTCGAAGTGATTATCCAGCACCGACGCATAGAAACAGATTTTCTCTTTGGTGGTGTAGGCATTCAGTTCGCCTCCTACCGATTCCAGACGATTAATTATATGATAAGATTTGCGCTTTTTTGTACCTTTGAACGCCATGTGTTCCCAGAAGTGGGCCAGACCCACCTGATTGGGTTTTTCATCACGGCTACCCATGTCGAGCATCAGGCCGCAATGCACAATCTGTGTGTGTGGTACCTGACGATGTGCAATACGAATACCATTGGGTAAAGTATAGATTTGATATTCCATAAACCCCTAAGGGAAAAAAATATTGAATGGTGTAAAAAGGAGGTCTCTTAAAAGTATGACCTAATATTTATTTACAAATTTAATGCAAAGATAGTTCAATGAGAATAGGTTTTGATGCCAAGCGGGCTTTTAATAACTACACGGGTTTAGGCAATTACAGCAGGTTTATTATAGAGTCTTTGCTGGAACACGCCCCCCAACACGCCTACTATGCTTACACACCCAGGCAGAAAGCAACCTGGCCTGATGCGCAGATGCCTTTCAAAAATCAATTAAATATTAAGCTTCCTGCGGCGTACGCCTACCTGCCCAATGCCTTGTGGCGTAGCAGATTTATTACTAAAGATTTACAGACTGATAAAATTGAGGTTTTTCATGGCCTGAGTAATGAGATTCCGTATGGTCTGGGTAAAGCCGGTATAAAATCAGTAGTGACTATACATGATCTGATATTCCTGCGGTATCCTGAGCAATACCCTGCCATAGACAGGTTTTTTTATCAGCGGAAATTCAGATATGCCTGCCAGAACGCCGATGCCATTGTGGCTGTAAGTGAGCAAACCAAACGTGATATCATAGAGTTTTATGGCACACCGGCCGACAAGATAACCGTTATATACCAGGGGTTTCAACCACAGTTTAGTCAGCCAATAACAGACAAGGCTACGCTGGCGCAGGTTAAAAAAAAGTATGGTATTACGAAAGATTACATACTATGTGTGGCATCTTTTACCGAACGGAAAAACCAGCTAAGGTTAATACAGGCATTTGAATCCTTAAATACCGAAGCGTATGAACTGGTGCTGGTAGGGGGAGTATCCGCATATCTGGACGAGCTAAAGAAATACGTACAGCAAAATCGTATTCAGTCTGTCAGGTTTCTAAGTGGGGTGCCTATGGACGATTTACCTGCCTTGTATCAAGGTGGTAGTTTGTTTGTGTATCCGTCTGTGTTTGAGGGTTTCGGCATACCTGTTATTGAAGCCCTTAGCAGCGGGGTGCCGGTGGTGGCAGCAACAGGCTCTTGCCTTGAAGAAGCAGGGGGGGAGGGGGCACTTTATGCTAACCCGCTTGATGCAGCCGACATAGCGCAAAAAATGCAGGAGGTGCTAAGCAATAAAACCTTGCAGCACAAACTGATTGAAGCAGGAGAGGAGCACATTAAGCAATTTGCAGGCAAGCCTATTGCCGCCCGGCTCACTGAGCTTTACCAAAGTCTTTAATTTTAAAAAAAATAGGAGCAAAACATCTTTTGCCCCTATAGATTACCAAACTATGTAACAAAATGTTTTTCTTGATTAAAACTCTTCGTCAAGCGAGAACGACATCTGCTCTTTTTGCGACATAACGCCGGCTTTCTGATATTCGCCCACACGTTTTTCGAAGAAATTGGTTTTACCTTGCAACGAAATCATATCCATGAAGTCGAAAGGATTGCCTGTGTTGTATATTTTTTCCAGTCCTAATGACTCCAGCAAGTGGTCGGCCACAAATTCAATATACTGGCACATTAACTCGGCATTCATACCAATTAACGAAACCGGCAGGGCATCGGTTACAAATTCTTTCTCAATTGCCACCGCGTCTTTAATTAGTGAATAAATGGTTTCAGAAGGCAGCTGGTTTTTAATATAACGGGTATAAAGCAGACAGGCGAAGTCACGGTGCAGACCTTCATCGCGCGATATTAACTCGTTAGAGAAAGTAAGGCCGGGCATTAAACCGCGTTTTTTCAACCAGAAAATAGAGCAGAACGAGCCAGAGAAGAAAATTCCTTCAACCACGGCAAAGGCCAGCAGGCGTTCAATAAAATTGCCATTGTCTATCCAGCGCAAAGCCCAGTCGGCTTTTTTCTTTACACAAGGTATGTGGTCTATGGCATTGAGCATTTTATCACGCTCTACGGGGTCTTTTATGTAGGTGTCAATCAGAAGCGAATAGGTTTCAGAGTGGATGTTTTCCATCATAATCTGGAAACCGTAAAAACATTTGGCCTCGGCAAACTGAACGCGAGATATAAAGTTAACCGCCAGGTTTTCATTAACTATTCCGTCTGATGCGGCAAAGAAAGCCAGTACGTGTGATATAAAATGACGCTCCCCATCATTAAGATTCTCCCAGTCTTTCAGGTCCGGCGAAAGGTCTATTTCTTCTGCTGTCCAGAAAGATGCCTCATGTTTTTTATAAAACTCCCATATATCGTTATGCTTAATCGGGAAAAGGACAAATCTTGTTTTATCCTCAATGAGCAGGGGTTCTACTTCTAATAATTGCTCGTCAGTCATCTTAGTATAATTTAAGGTTACTCCAATTGTTTTCATGAAAGTGTAGTCAAACTTACAGATTAATACCACAGTTTGCAATAATTGTTTTTAGAATTTATCTAAATAGTTTTTAAGATATTGATAATCAAGAGAAAAATATCAGGATAAATTTTAGAGGCCGAAATTTGGTGTATTTAAGGGAATTATTCTTGCTTTTTTGTGTTATACCTGTCTTTTTATGATAATTAGAGTAGTTTTCTGAATTTGTCAATCGACTTTTTTGAGGCGGTTTTCTATGTCTGATAAGCGCTTTTTTGTGCTTAAAAATTTTACCTTTGTATAACTCCGGAACTGGAAAGAAATTTTTTCAGGAGTTTTACGTATTATTCCTGATAACCCTGTTGTAGAACATGAACGTGCTTGACTTAATTTTCATTGTGCCAATTCTGTTTGGTGCTTATAAGGGCTATGTAAAGGGCCTGTTTATAGAAATTATTGGTGTTCTGGCTTTTATTGCAGCCCTTGTGTTGGGCTTTAAGTTTCTGGGGATAGGCATGAACTGGCTGGCCCCCGCCATTGGCGAAAACACGGCTAACCGATTTTTGCCTTATCTGAGTTTTGCTATTATTTTCTTTCCTACCATATTCTTAATCAACAAATTGGGTTGGATGCTCAGCCGGGCGCTCCGGTTTACTATTCTGGGTACCATTGATGGCTTCGCAGGGGCAATAGTCGGCATATTTACCTGGGTATTTGGTATCAGTGTTTTCTTGTGGTTACTCAATGCTATTGACATAAAACTGCCTTCACATCTTACGCAGGAATCGGTCACTTATCCGGTCATCACTAAAGTGGCACCATCGGTTATTTCAAAAGTTTCAGACTGGATTCCGGCCGGAGGTAATCTTATCAGGCAAGTGGCGGAGGAGCATAAGGATATAGTGGAAGATAGGGGAGAAGCTAAGTGAAGTCTGTTTTACAAAAAAAGCACCCACGCCGGTGCTTTTTTTGTAAAATGCCTTATATAATTAAGCTTTGTTTTCAGGAGATGATGCCTCACCTTCATTTTTGGCAGGTTCTGAAACAATACTTACCCCAGCCCAATTGGCAAGCACATTTGTAGGGAAAAACGTAAGGATTCCCAGTACTCCAATAATCAAGGCAACAACGCTTAGAATTATTGCCGATGACGTTTTCATAACTGTTTCACCTTTTTTTAACAATATGGCATCATTACTAATCTTGATACCATCTTCGGTAAATAAACTTTTTATATCATCAGGTATGGCATCGCCGCTATTGCGACCTTCGATAGAAAAAGTCGGAGAATCAAAATAATGGCCTGTGCTATCATTTATATCACTTTCCTGTACATGGGTATCATGAATCACAAGTTTGGCCTCTGTGCTGCTGTAATCCTGCATTATTGGAATAGAAACACTGCTGTCGGCCTCATTTTGAAGTGAAGAAGATTTAACATTTGCTGCCTTGAGAAGGCTATCCACTTTTGCGCCACTGATTTTAATACTCTGTTTCTGTTCTGGATAAACCGGATAATAAATGCCTCTGAGAGTGCCTCTCTTTTTGCTTCTTTCATAAACGTAAGTCCCTGATGGTACAACGGCATCTTTAATTTTTAAATAGCGGGGCAATTCTGCTTTTGGCGTTTTGATTAGCTGGTCAAATGACATTTCTACGGTCTTGCCGCTTGCCATATTGAATTGGATGTCCGGAATGGCGATTGAAAAAATGGCATAAAATGCAACAGGAATAGCCAGAAAACGATAAATGATACTTGGCTTTTTCAAAAAGACAATAGTCTTAAAAAGGAAGGATTTCATATAGTAGTGATTGGTTGGTTTAGTCACAAAAAACAATGCGCGAAAATAGAATAAAAAATCAACCCGCCATAGCTAAGTGTTATGATTCTATGTGAAGTTTTCAAGAAGCTTTGTTGATTCTCAATCTTCAAGATAAAAACCTCCTGAAAAGAAAAAAGCCCTCGATTGAGGGCCTTTTCTGGAAAAACTATGATGAAACAATTCTACTTAATATTTTTGAATTATTCGTTCAAATATAATAAAATATTTGTGCAAATTATTGTGTTATCCACAATTTTGTGCTGTTCAGGTTTGTTCCGCCTGCAGCTGCTTTAAAGTTGTCTGCATTGTAGGTGATTTCGTCGTCCGGATACACAAAACGTTGGTAAGTACCGAAGTTACCAGTGTAATACTGTGAATTTGAAGTTGAAACCGGCGTTTTATCACCTGTTCTTCTTTTCAATGTCCAGGCATCAAATGGTTGTCTGAACTGGTCAATCCATAGCTGGGCATATATCTGTTTCAAGGCAGTAGCAGGGTCGGCAGCGTAAGCCACTACCGGGCTCGACAGCAAAGTGCTGATTTCTGCATCGGTTGCTGTAGCAGATGAAGGTTTTGCTACTGTCCAAACCGGCGATTTAAACGCAATGCCTTTCCACATATTTACCGATGCTTTTATACCCGACTCATATTCTGCTTTGGCTGTGGCAGCGTTGGCTGCAACACCCATACCTCTGTTGTAAATTTCGGCTTTGATAAAACGCACCTGCGCTGCTGTAAGGATAAGTTCAGGGATAGTGGTTAGATCCTGCTCGAAATACAAATTAACCGGCGAATACAGGTTGCTGGCGCCTTTATCGCTCCAGGCTGTGTAACGTTTTTTGTCATAAGGTGTACCACCTTCTGTAGGTGTTACGCCTGAAACCGGGTTTTGCGGATATGCAACCCACTCGCCTGCGTTGTTTGGTTCATAAAATATACGGGCACGCGGGTCAAATATACCACTACCGTCTTTATTGTCATTAGCAGACATCAGGCTCCACATAGTTGAACCCATTCTTAAGTAGCAGTTAGCAGAAAAAGACCACTCACGCCATTGTAGAGAAAGGTTCAGGTCCGCTGGCCAGATTCCTACGTTTTCAGTGTCGCCAAGCAAAGGTTTGGTTAGCGCGTCTGTAATATGAGCAGTTGCTAAAGCCTGATCTTTGTTGTAAATAGTGGCAGCTATATACAAGCGCAGGCTATTGGCAAACCGGATCCATTTACTGATGTCTCCTTTGAAAAGTGTTTCATAGTTACCCAACGAATACTGAGAGGCATCGGTTTTCAGGTTATCAACTGCCCATTTCAGGTTTGTCAGAATATCTGTGTATATTTCCTGTTGGGTATTGTATTTTGATTTATACACACCCACGCCTTTATCTGCTGCCAAAGCAGCATATCCGGCCTCTTTGTAAGGTACTGCACCGTAGTAGTTTGTCAGTTTAAACGACTTGTAAGCCATAATAGTTTTAAGCATAGCCGACACGTTGTTCATTGAGGCAGGGTCTGCACTTTTAGCAATTCTGTCTTCAATTACTCTTACGTTACCAAGGGTATAGTAGTAGTTCTGCCAAACATCATTTTTGGCGTTGTCGTATGGGTAAGAACCAGAAGTAATGGCGGCCTGCTGTGTAATGGGGTACAACCAGGCATTCATAACCGATTGTTCTCCGGCTGTCAATGGCAGTGAACTGATTACCGCATTGAACATCTCTGGCGTTGAGGCGCTGTTGGGTTTGTCCCACGGAGCGTTTATTTCCTCAAAATCATTCTTACATGATACTGCCGTAATCAGTAAGGTTACTATAAATATTTTTGATAGATATTTCATGATTCTGTGTTTAATGGATTATAACCTTGCTTTTAATGAGATACCTAAATCACGAGTGCCCGGGAATTGCGACCATTGGAAACCTTGGGCGTTGCCAATACCGTTAATAGCCTCAGGATTCATTCTGTCAGGCAAGGTTGTGAATAAATAGAACAGGTTACGGCCAACAAACGATACGTCAAGCCCCTGAAGGAATTTAGTACGTTTTACAATAGCTGACGGGATAGAGTAAGTAAGGTTTACCTCACGAAGTTTGGCCCACGAGTTTTCGAAAACCAGGTTGCTTCTTGGCATTTTTACGTTAGACCAACCCATGTATTGTCCTGCATATTTATACATATAATGTACCACGTCTGTATTTTTGGTTCCGTCGGCAAATACGCCTTCAAGAATCACACCGTGGTTAGCTGTGCTACCATCAGGATAAGTATATGGTAAACCACCACCGTTTCTTTCTGTTAATGTGCTTGGCGACAAACCATGACCAACTGAAGCACCGTAGTCTGCCGAGTAAATATCACCACCCAGTTTGAAGTCGGTCAGGATATACAAGCTGAAGTTTTTGTAACGGAAATTATTAGTTAAACCACCTGTCAGTTTCGGTGTTGTGTTGCCAATAGCAACCGGGTCTGCAGTGGTTACATATTGTGTACCAACTACTTTACCGGTTGTTTTATCAACCACTGGTTTAACCACTTTCTGGCCGTTTAAGTAAGTATAGTCGTATCCGTAAATTGTGCCATAGTTTTCACCTGCTTTTACATACATCAAGGCGCCGTTTGTTCCCCAAAGGTCAGCAATCGGATAACGCTCAATACCGTCAGCCAATGAAATAACCTTGTTTTGGTTATGTGCACCGTTCAAAGCAAGATCCCATCTGAATGAACCAGAGTTAACAGGTGTAGCTCTTACAATAAACTCGAAACCTTTATTTGCCAATTCTCCTGTATTAAATGTTACTGCAGTAGCACCTGAAGAAGTAGCCAGCGATGAGCTCAGAATCTGGCTGGTTGCTCTTGTCTGGTAGTAAGTTAGTTCCATGCTTAATTTACCGCCCAGGAAGCCTAACTCAGTACCAATTTCAAATGATTTGTTTCTTTGTGGTTGCAATAAGCCAGCCGGAGGCAACGTAGTTTGTAAACTACGAACCGGCAGACCACCAAAAGAAGTTGCGGCTGTACCATTAATAGTGTTGGTAATGGTAGAGGTATTATAAGTGTACTGGGTCAGGTAAGGATTAGTACCGTTAGCACTCTCGGCCAAAGATACTTTCAGTTTACCGTAGCTTAGCACGTTCTGATTTTTGAAGGCGTCAATTGCCTCAGTAAACACAAAGCTCAAGCTTCCTGATGGGAAGAAGTATGACGAAGTAGCAATTGGAAGGGTAGACGACCAGTCGTTACGGCCTGTTAATTGCAAGAACAGGTAGTTGTTGTAAGAAAGGTCGGCAATGCCAAACAACGAGTTCAGGTTTAAATCATAGCGGGTTTCACCGGTTGTGATTTTGGTTTTATCCAGGTTGTTGTTCAGGTAATACTTGAACGGTACGTCAAAGTTACCGGCGTTCCAGGTATTTACACCATGGCTTCTGCTGCGAAGAGCCGAGTTACCAATTAACAAGCTACCGTTAAATTTAGAGCCAAACAAACCGTCTTTATGTAAGGTTGTGAATGCCTCAAAGTTCAGGTCGGTATTGTTGATGTTTTCCATACCATAAGCTCCCTGAATACCCGCAACATCCACAGGCGTATTTTTGCTTTCGATGCTGGTAGTTGAATTGTTTAACGACGTACGACCGGCGATGTTCAACCACGGCGTGATGTCTGCCGATAAACGGATTGAACCTAACAACTGATTGCGTGATAGTCTCTGGTTGTTTTCGTAGAATTTCCAGAACATATCCTTAAAAGCATTGTTGTTGTAAGGATAATATTTGAATGGAGAAGTCTGGTCAAAAATGTTTTTGCTTCCGTTTGATAGTTTGTAAGTGTCAAACTCTAACGGGATGTAATCGCGTGACATACCGTGAATCATAAAGTTTGCCCAACCGTTATCGTTGGCAGACTCAGGCGTGTTCAGACGGTTATAGTTCGTATAGCTGGTAGTGATTTCAGCTTTAACTTTTTTCGAAATGTTTAATGACGAACCCAGGTTTACATTGGTCTGGTCATAGTTGCTGTTCGGCACAATAGCTTTGTTGTCTAATCTGGTCAAACCCACTCTCAAAGTTCCGTAGTCTCCGCCACCGCTGAACGACAAGTTATGCGTAGTAGTGTTACCGGTGTTAAAGTAAGCTTTTCTGTTGTCTGGTTGTGGAGCCCATTTGCGTTTAACGCCGTCCCACCAGATAAGTTCAGTGCCATCCAGTTTATGTCCCCATGATGAAGCCGGGCCATACCAGCTGAAAATATCCCAAGATGAATAACCACCCGGAATAGGGCCACCACTGCGGTAGTTATTGTTTACGTCCTGTGCATCCCATGGGTAGTTACCAGGGTAGCGCAATTCGCCTTTTGAAGTTGTTGGGAAAGGTTGCGTTGCCGACCAAAGGGCAGATGCCCCACCATAACCGTACTCGTTTTGTACATCCTGAAAACGGTAAGCCGTTGTTGATAGCGACGAGAAGTTATAGTCTAAACCAAAACCTTCTCTTTTACCACCTTTTTTGCTGGTTATCATAATAACCCCGTTAGCGCCACGTGCACCGTAAAGCGCAGCTGCGTTGGCGCCTTTCAGGATGGTGATATCCTCTACCTCGTCAGAGTTTACAAAGTTCAGGAACGAACCCCAGTCTTTAGGGCTGGTTACGTCGCCACTTTTACCTTGTGTACCGCCAACGGGGTCGTTTTGTACCTGTATACCGTCAATAACTATCAAAGGCTGGTTGCTGCCCAGGATACTGTTATTACCACGGATAACGATTCTCTGAGAGCTGCCCTGCACACCGTTTGGTTGAGAGATGTTCAGACCGGCAGCTTTACCCATCAAACCAGATGCGATATCTGGCGGGGCAGCCTGTACCAGGTCTTTCGATGCCACCTTCTGGGCCGAGTAACCAATAGATTTTGATTCTCTCTTAATTCCCAATGCCGTTACAACTACCTCGTTAAGTTGTTTGGCATCTTCAACCATCTCAATGTCAATAATTGAGCGTCCGTTAATGTCAATGTTCTGCGTTGTAAAACCAATAAAAGAAGCAACAATTGTGCTTTTCAGATTAGGTACAGTAAGTGTGTATTTACCTTCTGTGTCAGTAATGGTTCCGTTAGGGGCGCCCTTAACGGCTACAGAAACGCCGGGCAGCGGCTCTCCGTTCGTTGTTACCTTACCTGTAATGGTCTGGGCTAATACCGGCAGGCTGAAGCCCATCAAAAGTATTACCACCAACTTTGGTAAAAAATTTCTCATATAAATTTGACTTGGGTTAAAAATGATTGCTTTGAAAATCGGTAAAATCAGCTGAATGGTGCATTTTCAGAATCGGCATTGAAGCATAACAGGAAAATGACCACTCAGGCAACGTGCTGTTATCTTGCCGGGCGGCAAGACAAGTAAACGTTTTTATGAGGGTGTCCTACTATATACTTTGCTTCCATAGATAGGCTAGATTTAGTTAATTTTTAGCTATACTCTGACGATTTAAGGTTAAACATTCTTATAGTAATGGTCTTAAAATACTCCGTTTTACGGGTAGCGAAAACAGGAGATAAAAAGCAAAACTTATATGGTGGATTAAGAATGCGGTTCAAAAAAATCAATATAAAATTGATATAGTGATACTTTTTGATGCGAACAGATTTTTAAAAAAATCTTAAATGTGGTTACAAACATAAATAAAAATTGATTAATAAAAACTAATTATTAAATTTTTTTAAAAACATATGAAGTCTTATTAAATTTTATATGATATTTAGGCCTGATTTGCAAAAAAGCCTGATTCAAGAAAAAGTCTTGCTGTTTTTTTAATAAATTGCTTACTGTTTTTTAAAATTCACCCTATACGAAAATATAAAATCATAACCGGAGCCCACTTAAAAGCGCCTGCCTGTTTGTTATGAGCCTAACCTCATTAAATTATTATAAACAATGTCAGAAGTATCTCTCGATAACGATCTTGAAGTGACCAGTAGAGAATCGGTCATCGATATCAAAAAAAACAGACAGAAAAAGGGCATCGTCTCTGAGTTGTATCTCAACGAAACCAATACCATAGCAGAGCTTTCTCACTCATTACACATCAGTATTCCGTCAATTACCGCACTTATTGAAGAACTGGTTGAAGAAAAATGGATTATTGAAACAGGATTTGGGGTGTCTAAGCAGGGCCGCCGGCCGGCTATATACGGCATAAATCCCAAAGAAAAGTTTGTAATGGTGCTAGACATCAACACACACGACACCAAGGTTTTTCTGCTTAACCTCCGTAATCAGGTCATTTTTACACAGGTTTTTGATTTACAGCTAAAAAACAATCCTATCTTTCTTGAAACACTTTTTTCGTTGGTAGACAACGTAATAGAGCAGAAAATAACGAAGGGTAAAAAACTGATTGCTATCGGGGTTTCTATCCCGGGTCTGGTCAATAAAAATACGGGTATCAACTACACCTATAAAAGCCTTAACAGCGAGAATAAATCGCTGGCCAAATCAATTGAAGAGCATTTCAGGCTTCCAGCCTATGTATTGAACGATTCTAAAGCCAATGCATTTGGCGAGTATCGATTCGGGCTGGCCAGAGGCAAGCATCATGTGTTGTCTATTAATGTTGACTGGGGCATTGGTCTGGGAGTAGTAGTAAACGGTGAAATATTTGACGGCGCCTCTGGTTTTGCCGGAGAGTTGGGGCATATTCAGGTGAATCCTGATGGCGTGCTTTGCACCTGTGGAAAAGTAGGTTGTCTTGATACCATAACCTCGGCCTCGTCCTTGCTTAAAAACATCAAAGACGGCCTAAGACATGGTAAAGTGTCTAAGTTGGGTGAATATAAAGACAAAATTGAAGACATTAACCTTGAAATGGTAATTGAGGCTGCCCAACAGGGCGATGCCTTTGCTATTGACATAATACACAACATAGGCTTAGAACTGGGCAAGGGTTTGTCTATAGCTGTGCATTTATTTAATCCTCAGATTATTATTATTGACGGCGTGCTGTCTAAAGCGCAGAAACTCATCGTAAACCCGATAGAACACGCCATTAATAAGTATTGCTTAACCGACTTCAAGGAAGATTTAAGAATTGAAATTTCTCAACTGGGCGAAAACGCCAAAATATATGGGGTGCATACCTATGTGGTTGAAAACCTGCTGAAAACCGCTTAAGGGCAGCCCGAATTTAATTATTAACCTATTTGTTAAATGCAGCATCAGAATAGAAGAGATTTTATTAAAACTACCTCTTTGGCTGGTATAGGCCTGCTGGCAGGTACCAATGCCTTTGCCGCTGGTTTCCCGACTGTGAGGGTCGCGCCAGACAAAAGAAACTTTACCAGCCCGGCCATTGAGGCCACTATTGCGCGCATAAAAAAGTCTGTAAAAGACCCTGAACTGGCCTGGTTGTTTGAAAACTGTTTCCCCAATACGCTTGATACAACGGTTATTTTCAAAACCAAAAACGGCCGACCAGATACGTTTGTAATTACGGGTGACATTCATGCCATGTGGCTGCGTGACAGCTCGGCCCAGGTATGGCCTTACCTGCCTTTAATCAAGCAGGATGACCGCCTGAAAGACCTGATAGCGGGGGTAGTTAACCGCCAGACCGAGTGCATACTCATTGACCCTTATGCCAATGCGTTTAACGACGGGCCGGGTAAGTCGGAGTGGTACTCCGACCACACAGACATGAAACCTGAGTTGCATGAACGTAAATGGGAGCTGGACTCACTGTGCTACACCGTTCGGCTGGCCTATCATTACTGGAAAACCTCGGGCGATACCAGTATTTTTGATGCCAGATGGTTTCAGGCAGCCAGACTGATTATTGCCACCTGCAAAGTGCAACAGCGCTTTACCGACAGGGGGCCTTACCGTTTTGGTCGTACCACCTCCTGGTCTACAGATACTGTACCCGGTAATGGCTATGGTAATAATACCAAACCAAACGGGCTGATTCACAGTATTTTCCGTCCTTCCGACGATGCCACCCAGTACCCGTTCCTGATTCCTGCCAATCTGTTCGCGGTTGTTTCTTTCCGTCAGCTGGCCGAAATATCAGAGAAAGTGCTGAATAATACCGCCTTTGCAACAGAATGTAAAGCCCTTGCCAACCAGGTTGAAACAGCTATTAAAAAATATGCTGTCATCAAACATCCTATCTACGGGCCAGTATATGCCATGGAGGTAGATGGTTTTGGTAACTGCCTGTTACAAGACGATGCCAACGTACCCAACCTGTTGAGCCTGCCGTATCTGGGGGCGGTAAAAGCTACAGACCCGGTGTATCAGAACACCAGACGTTTCGTGCTGAGCGACAGCAACCCGTATTTCTTCAAAGGCAAAGCTGCCGAGGGAATCGGAAGCCCGCATACATTGGTTAATCAGATTTGGCCCATGAGCATCATTATGCGTGCCATGACATCCACTAGTGAGCAGGAGATAAAGGCCCAGTTGTATTACCTGAAAACCACACATGCAGGCACAGGTTTTATGCATGAGTCTTTCGATAAAGACAATGCCTCTCAGTTTACACGCAAATGGTTTGCATGGGCCAACACGCTTTTTGGAGAGCTGATTCTGAAAATTGAACGCGAACGGCCGCATTTATTAAACGTATAACGAAACGGTGTTTCGTTCGTTGGGGCTGTCTAAACCATAACCAGTAATTATTATTGATAAACAAGAGAATAAGAAAACAAGACACAGAAGGTACCAATTCCTTTGCTGCGCTAAACTTTCTTTTCTCATTATAAGTAAAATGAAAAAAACGCTAGTCACACTTATCATTGCCGTTTGGGCGCACACACTTTCTGCTCAGCAACACTCAGAGCAGAATCATGATAAATATGTTGTACCCACCGACCCCAAAGTAAAAGAAAAACTAAACCAGTGGCAGAATGTAAAGTTTGGTTTAATGATGCACTGGGGTACTTACAGCAAATGGGGTATTGTAGAAAGCTGGAGCCTTTGCCCTGAAGACGAAGGCTGGTGCGAACGCAAAGGCCCTTTCAAAGACAACTGGTACGAATACAAAAAAGCATACGAAGACCTGCCGAAGTCTTTCAATCCCATTCAGTTTAATCCTGACAAATGGGCTGCGGCAGCTAAAAATGCAGGTATGAAATACTTGGTTTTTACCACCAAACATCACGATGGTTTTGCGATGTTTGACACCAAACAAAGCGATTATAAAATTACTAATACACCTTTTGCCTCTAACCCGAAAAGCAACATTGCCAAAGAGGTTTTTGCAGCTTTCCGTAAAGACGACTTCATGATTGGCGCCTATTTCTCTAAGCCAGACTGGCATTCTAACGATTACTGGTGGTCATATTTTCCACCAAAAGACCGTAATCCGTCGTACCATCCGGCCAGATATCCAGAAAAATGGAAGGCTTTCAAGCAATTTACCTACAACCAGATTGAAGAATTGATGAGCGACTACGGCAAGATGGATATCCTCTGGCTTGATGGGGGTTGGGTACGTCCGTTCAGCACTATCGATTCCACAGTTTCATGGCAGAGAACCATTCCTTTCGACCAGGACATCGATATGCCACGCATTGCCGGAATGGCAAGAAGCCATCAGCCGGGTTTGCTGGTAGTAGACAGAACCGTAAGTGGCGAATTTGAAAACTATGTAACGCCTGAGCAACAGATTCCGGACCATTACATGCCAATACCCTGGGAAACCTGTATGACCATGGGCGATTCTTGGAGTTATATACCAAAAGAGAACTTTAAACCGGCCAGAAAATTAATTCATATTCTGACCGACGTAGTATCAAAAAATGGTAACTTGCTTTTGAATATTGCGCCGGGTCCTGAGGGAGATTTCCATCCAGAAGCGTATCAGCGTCTGGAAGAAATTGGTAAGTGGATGCAGGTAAATGGGGAGGCCATTTATAATACAAGAGGTGACAACGAACTGGGTAAACAAAACAAACTGGTGTTTACGCATAATGGCAATACTACTTATGCCATTTATAGGGCTGATGAAGGCGAAACGCTTCCTGCCAGTATTGAAATCAGTAAACTTACATTGGCCAAAACGGCAACCGTAAGTTTATTGGGCAGCAAGGAGAAAATAAAATGGATGGCAAAGGATGGTAAAATAGTAGTTGAAATTCCGGAAAAAGCCAGAAAATCTGCAGGTAACAGCTATGCATGGGTGTTGAAAATTAACAGATAACAGGATATGAACCGCCGGCGATTTCTGAAAAATAGTGCAATTGCAGGAACCATGATAGGAGTTGAATCAAAAGCAGCATCTGCCCGTAAAAAGGCATTTAGGGTAGCCTACTTGTCAGATGTGCATGTTTCACCCATTCGCGAGGCAGAAGCCGGCATGGCCAGAGCTTATCAAAGCGCCAATATGCTGTCTCCCAGGCCGGATTTTATAATCAACGGCGGTGATGCCATATTAGACGCACTTGAAAACACCAAACAAGGTACCAGCCAACAGTTCAACCTTTTCAGCAAGTTATTGAAAGAAAACAACAGGTTGGAAGTTAAACATCTTATCGGTAATCATGATATATGGGGATGGTTTAATAAAACAGCAGATTTAAAAGGCGACAACCTCTATGGCAAACAGTGGGTTGTAGAAGAGTTCCGGATGCCCAAACGGTATTACACTTTTACAAAAAAAGGCTGGAAATTCATTATGCTTGACTCTACCCAGCTTTATCCTCAGGGCGGCTTTATGGGTCAGATTGACCCCGAGCAGTTGGAATGGCTAAAGGCAGAGCTAGACAATACCCCGGCACAGCAGCATATTTGTGTTTCCTCTCATATACCCATTTTATCAGCGGCAGCCAGTTTGTTTTTTGATAAAATGCCCGAAAACGGCGACCTGCTGCAACCGCACTATTTAATTCATACCGATGCGCATGCGTTAGTGAACCTGTTCAGAAATTATCCAAACGTAAAGGTTTGTTTAAGTGGGCATTTGCACATGCAAGAGGCGCTTACCTATCAGGGAGTAACGCATTATAATAATGGGGCGGTTTCAGGTAATTGGTGGAAAGGCCCTTTCAGAGACTTCGAGCCTGCCTATGCCATACTTGATTTTTATGATAACGGCACCGTTGACCGTGCATTTGTGAAATATTAAAAGAAGCTCAATAACCTAATACAAACAAAATAATGCAATCGAGAAGAAAATTTATACGCTGGTCGGCTTTTAGCTTACCATTCCTGTCGGCAAGCAGGGCATTTTCTAACACAAAAACCATAGCCGGCAAACCCATTGTGGTTTCCACGTGGGACAGCGGCCTGGCCGTGAACGCCGAGGCCTGGAAAGTGTTGAAAAAGAACGGCCGCGCGCTCGATGCCGTAGAGGTAGCAGCCAATTCAATCGAAGATACCATTAATTGTTGTGTAGGGTTGGGGGGGAATCCTGACCGTGACGGAAAAGTAACACTTGATGCCTGTATTATGGACGAAAAAGCCAACTGTGGCTCAGTAGCATTTTTGCAGCACATCAAACACCCTATTTCGGTAGCCCGCAAACTGATGGAAACCACCCCGCATGTAATGTTGGTAGGCGACGGCGCCTTGCAGTTTGCCTTAGAAAATGGTTTCAAAAGAGAGCCTGATAAGTTATCGCCGGATGCTGAAAAAACCTATAAAGAATGGTTGAAGAAGTCTGAATACAAACCTGTAATTAATATAGAACAACAGCAGATTAAAGCTCGTAAAAATGGTAGCGGCCCGTTTGCCCCGAGTTATTTTGAAGACGGTACCGCCAACCACGATACCATGGGTACCATTGCCATGGATGCCTCAGGTAACCTTTCAGGTGCCTGTACTACCAGTGGTATGGCATTTAAACTGCACGGAAGGGTAGGAGACTCCCCCATTATTGGTGCCGGTCTGTTTGTGGATAACGAAGTCGGTGCTGCCACTTCCTCTGGTCAGGGAGAAGAGGTTATCAGAGTTGCCGGTACCCACCTGGTGGTCGAAATGATGCGCCTGGGCAAAACGCCTGAAGAGGCCTGCAAAATAGCCGTAGAGCGTATTGTAAGAATTAACCCTGAAAAAGCCAAAGGCTTTCAGGTAGGTTTTATTGCCATCAATAAACAGGGCGAATACGGTGCCTATTCTATTCAGCATGGTTTCAGTTATTCCGTTACGCTGGCCGACGACGGCGGCAAGGTATTTATGGCAAAGAGCCATTTCCCTAAGTAATTGATAAAATAATAACCTGTTGATTCAGGTACTCAGGCGTGTTGCGGTATCAAACCGCGGCACGCCTTTATTCAACCTGTAAACATGAAAAAATACCTTCTAATACTAACAACACTGGTAAGTCTGCAAACATACGCCCAGTATCAGCCCAACTGGAATAGCCTCGACCAGCGCCCCACGCCAGACTGGTTTCAGGATGCCAAGTTCGGAATCTTTATTCACTGGGGAATCTACTCTGTGCCTGCCTGGGCAACCAATTCTAATGCCGACGGCTTTGGCAGTGGCTACGCCGAATGGTACTGGCAGCGGCTCTTTGCGCCTAATCTAAAAATTCATAAAGAGTTTGTAGCGTTTCATGAAAAAAACTACGGCAAGGCTTCGTATCAGGACTTCGTGCAGCAGTTTAAAGCAGAAATGTTTAAACCAGAAGATTGGGCCAGGATATTTGAGCAGGCCGGTGCCAGATATGTAGTCCTTACGTCAAAGCACCACGAGGGTTTTACACTCTGGCCCAGTGCCCAGTCTTGGAACTGGAATGCCGTTGATGTGGGCCCGCACCGGGACCTGGCCGGAGATTTATCTAAGGCAGTAAAGGCCAGAAATCTGCACATGGGCTATTATTATTCTTTATACGAATGGTTTAGTCCGGTTTATAAAAACGATGTAAACAAGTATGTGAACGAACGGATGATTCCACAAATGAAAGACCTCGTAACCAGATATCAGCCCGATATTCTTTGGACAGACGGCGAATGGGACCACCCTGCCAAAACCTGGCAAAGCGAAGAGTTCCTGGCCTGGCTGTATAATGATTCGCCCGTAAAAAGCAGTGTGGTTGTTAACGACCGCTGGGGTAACGATACCAAGAGTAAACATGGCAGTTTTTATACGTCTGAGTACGGTCATGGCGGCACTGACAATTTGCCGACCAATGGATTTGCCAGACCCTGGGAAGAATGCCGAGGTATTGGTGAATCTTTCGGCTATAACCGCAATGAAAATCTGGAAGTTTACCAGACAGGCGAGCAACTGGTGCACCAACTCGTAGATATTGTTGCGCGCGGAGGAAATTTTCTGCTTAACATAGGGCCAACTGCCGACGGCAGGATTCCGGTTATTATGCAGCAACGATTAAAAGAAATAGGCGACTGGATGAAGGTAAACAGAGAAGCCATTTATGGCTCTCGCAAATGGGACAAAGCCCCCGCCTATGCAAAAGATTCAAAGCTGCATTTTACCCAAAAAGGCGCTAATATCTATGCCATTTGCAGCAAATGGCAGGATAACATCATAATTGAAAATATAGAAAAACCCACCAAAGTAAAATTGCTGGGTTTTAACGGCGATATTAAGTTTACATACAAAAACAAAGTACTTACCATAGTTGCCCCGCAGGTAAACCCTAATACTATTCCGTGCCAGTATGCCTGGACTTATGAACTATCTAATGCCCATAAATAATATGCGCCACCGTAAGACCTTCAACAATCTGCTTTTTATTGGTCTTTTGGCTGTCAGCCAGACATTCGCCCAGACCCCCAGTCAAGACTGGCTGGTGCGTCCTTTTATGCAAAAAAGTAAAGTGAATGTTCTGCAGAACGGACTTATGCTTGAAATTACGAACGGATTGGTTAGCCGCCGGATAAAAATCAGTCCGAACGCAGCCACCGTCAGTTTCAAAAACCTTTCAACCAACGAACAATTTGTGCGTTCGGTGAGACCCGAGGCACGGGTGGTTATCAATGGCAAGACCTTTAATGTGGGTGGGCTATACGGGCAAAAAGAACACGCGTATCTGTTAGAAGAGTGGATATCCGGGTTATCTGCCGGGCCAGACGACTTCAAATTTGTGCGTTATGAAACAGGAGAAGTAAAACCTCATTTTGACTGGAAACCCACCACATGGACAGCCAACCCTAAACAACCCAAAGGTAAAAGCCTTATGCTGTTCTTTCAGTCTGGTTTGCCGGAGTTGAAAGGTATCGAGGTAGCAGTGCATTATGAAGTTTTTGATGGTATCCCGTTGCTTAGTAAATGGGTTACTATCAGTAATCAATCGAAGGGGGCATTCAGGCTGACACAGGTTGTAAATGAGATTCTGGCCACACCAGAAGAAGAATCGGCGGTAGTAGGTAAGCCTGAGAAGATGAAAAAACCGCAAAAGATATACATAGAAAACAATTATGCTTACAACAATGCCATGCGCTATGAGCTTTCAGACCAGGCCACACATTGGAAGATAGACAGTACTTATACATCGCAGGTGAATTACAATTTCGAAACCCCTTGTGTGGTAGAAGTGTATCCGACTTTAGGCGTAGGTATAGACCTGGCATCCGGAGCAAACTACAAATCCATCCGCACGTATGAACTGCTTCTGGACAGCTACGACAGGGAAAGAAACGGTTTGGCCCGCCGTAAAATGTATAGTGCCATTGCACCCTGGACAACCCAGAACCCCGTCTTTATGCACCTCATCAGCACAGACCCCTCCACCGTGAAGGGTGTAATTGACCAATGTGCCGAAACCGGCTACGAAATGGTGATTTTAAGTTTTGGCAGTGGCCTGAATATGGAAGATGCGTCAGATGCGAACATCCGGAAGTTTAAAGAACTGGCTGACTATGCCCATAGTAAAGGAATTAAACTCGGGGGTTATTCATTATTCAGCAGCAGGCGGATTGATGATGCGAACGATGTTATAGACCCAGTAACGGGTTTGCCTGATAAAGGCGCTTTCTTTGGCCATGCGCCTTGTCTGGCCAGTGAATGGGGAATTAATTATATCAAAAGCCTGAAAAAGTTTATCAGTGAAACCGGATTTGACCTGCTGGAACATGACGGCCCGTATCCGGGCGATGTGTGCGCTTCTACCAGACACCCCGGCCACAAAGGTTTAGATGATTCGCAATGGGTACAGATGCAAATGCAAAAAGAGTTTTATCAATGGCTCAATGCCCGTGGTGTTTATATTAACGCGCCCGACTGGTATTTTATGGATGGCTCACACAAAATTGCGCTGGGTTACAGAGAGGTTAACTTTTCGCTTTCAAGAGAGCAACAGAAAATACTGAACCGCCAGAATATTTTTGATGGCACCTGGGATAAAACTCCATCAATGGGCTGGGGTTTTGTGCCACTTACCAAATACCAGGGTGGCGGAGCCGAAGCAGTATTAGAGCCTCTGAGCGAACACCTGAAAGACTACAAACAACTCATGATGCAGTATTACGGAGCAGGCATACAGGCGTGCTATCGCGGCCCTAGGTTATATGATACCCCGGAAACAAAAAAAGTAGTAACTGAAACCATTAAATGGTATAAAAAATACAGAGATATCCTTAATTCTGACATCGTACATCTGCGGCGCCCGGACGGCCGCGATTGGGACGGTATCATGCACGTGAATCCTGCTTTGGCTACCAAAGGCCTGGTTATGCTGTATAATCCTCTAAAAGAAAACATCAACCGTAGAATTAAGCTGCCGCTCTATTATTCTGGCTTAACCAAAGTAGCTAAAGTAAGAGAACAAAGCGGCAAAGCAACTGCTTATCCATTAAACCGTGATTATTCTATTGAAATAACAGTTCAGCTACCTGCTGAGGGTTACACCTGGCTGGTAATTGAATAAATGCAAAACCAAATCCAAAGAAAAATGAAAGTTAAATCCTGGTTATTATCGTTACTGATGCTGTCAGTAGTGGCACATGCTGTATCTGCACAAAACAAAGAATTTAAGGTGGTAGGTTATTACACGCCTTCCATCCCGGCTGAAAAATTGCCTATGCACCTGCTTACGCATATCAATTATTCGTTTGCCATTCCGGCAAAAACCGGAGACACCCTGTTGCCACTGGGCAATCCTGAGTCGCTGAAAAGCCTGGTAAAAGTGGCACATCAGCATAAAAAATCGGTGTTTATTTCTATTGGGGGCTGGGGTATTGGCGATGGCGGCGGAGACGACACCCGTTTTCATAAAATGGCTGAGCGCGCCGAAGGGCGCCATACGTTTGTAAGAAACGTTTTGCAGTTTGTAAGAACGTATGGCGTTGATGGAGTAGATTTAGACTGGGAGTATCCGGATGAAGACAGCCCGTCAGCCGACCATTATGTAAGTCTGGTTTCAGAGCTGGCAGATTCCCTGCATAAAAAAGGCAAGCAACTTACCGCAGCCGTTATTTCTTATGGCAAAACGGGTGGTGGAATCAAAAAAGCAGCATTTGACAAGATGGACTGGCTGAATCTGATGGCTTATGACGCTGATTACGGCCCGAGTTATGTTATTGCACACTCACCCTACTCATTAGCTGTAAAAAGTCTTGACTACTGGATTAAAGAACGCGGCCTGCCAGCGCACAAAGCCGTGTTGGGCCTACCCTTCTATTCAAAAAAAGGTATGGGTAACTATGGTCCGGGTTATAGCGATTTAATCAAAGACGGCGCCAGTGCGTACGATGATTACTGGAAAGGCGCCTTTTATAACGGAACAATCACCATTGAAAACAAAACCAGACTGGCCAAAAAACGCGGCTGCGGAGGTGTAATGATATGGGAAATAGCACTTGATACTACCGATGACACGTCTTTGCTGAAAGCGATTCAACGTAGTAAATAAAAAATAACCCTTAATGCCCCTCTCTCCGGTATCAGAGAGGGGTAAGGGTAAATACCTTCAACATTCTCTTCCTCTATGCGGCGAAAGCCGTTGCTGCTTTTTTCAGAATCACCCAATGATGGGTTTTATACCCGGCTCTTCTCCTGCATAAGGTTTATTTTTTGTTTAATTTCAGGTTTTTTTATTGGCTGATACAACTTTTTGACCCTTTTACGCATTAACACTAAAAGCCAAGTTTAAACTTTGATTCTAACCTCTACAATCGAACGTCTGCGACAAAAAGACGCTGCTGCTCAGAAAGAAATTTTTGAGCATTATGGCAGTTTTTTGTATCGGATTGCGTACCGTTACGTACGTGAGCGAATGCTGGCCGAAGATTTAATGGTTGATTCGTTTCTGAAGATTTTTGATGGCATTATCCATTTCAGATTCGATAACCTGCGATCGTTTGAGGCCTGGATGAAAAAAATTGTGGTGAATGAGGCATTAATGCTACTGCGCCGGCAGGCAAGTTTTCATCTGATGCCTGAAAGTGAAGCGGTGGATGTACCAGTTGATGATCATATACTCGACAGGATTTCGACAGAGGAGATTTACAGGCTGATTGCCGAATTACCCGATGGGTACCGTACGGTTTTTAACCTGTATGCCATTGAAGGTTACACACATAAAGAAATTGCAGAACAACTGCAGATAAGCGAGGGAACCTCAAAGTCGCAGTTGAACCACGCACGCAAATTATTGCAAAAGAAATTACAAATAGCTAATAAAAGTCATGCAAACAGAGAACTTTTATAGTAAAATCAGAGAAAATCTTGAGAATTCTGACTTTAGCCCCGATTGGGATAAAAGCCGGGTGTGGCAGCGCATTGAACAAAAACAAGATGTTAAGAAGCGTTTCGTATGGTGGAAAGCCGCTGCAGCAGGAATAGTGATGCTTGGCCTTGCCGGAGTTTATGGAGTGCTTGCAGACAAAACTAGCATAATGGCCAATAAAATGGAGCCTCGTCATTCACCATCTGCTAAATCTCCACAACCGCTTTCAGTAGAAGCCCGGTTTAATGAATCTGATTTGGTAGCGCTGAAAGACAAGCCACAAGAGCAGAATACGGGTCGGAAAGCGCATAAAAAGAATGGCCGGTCTTTAAACGAAGTGAAACCATTTGTGCCGGAGCCAAACGAAAACTCCAATGAAACGTTTGATAATCTGGTAACTACTGAAGACGGCGAGCAGGAGTTTAGCTACAACAATGTAACATCAAGAAATGAGCCGGCTTATGTACGCCCTGTTATTTTTGACGCCCCCATTATCTTCAGACCCAGTAAGCCTGTTGATAAAGTTGCTGCGGCAGTTGCCCCTGCCAAACGAGAAAGGGTAGCTATACTGGAGATTCCTGAAGATGAAGACGATTATGTAATTGCTCCAAAAGAGAAGAAAAAAAGCCGCCAGGAACGCCTTGCCAGGCAGGTTGATAAAACCCCTGAGGCCGCAGATCCTAACAAACCTAATAAGATATGGGCATTTGTGAAGCAGAGTTTCAAAAATGAATCCATACCTGCCGATTCTACCGTTAAATAATGGCCTGTTACTTCGTATCTTTAATGTATTACCTGCCATGAAGAAGTTCTTTTTGCTGCTGTTGTTGGTTGTAGGTACTGATACCTATGGCTTTGCAATGATAAACAGTGCAGCAATAGACTCAATAGTGGTAAATATAGGCAAGCGAAAAAAGATTGTATTGTGGGGCGCAACACAGGAAGACCTGAAGGCGCTGGAAAAATATGACCTGAACCGCATTGTAAGACAAATGAATCAGGATCTGGCAGAGATGCCCTCGAATGTCAGACGCAGTATCAGGCAAGACTACGAAGGCAATACCTTTACCAAAGAAACCACCCGCCAGCAAGAGTTAGAGGGGCTTACTCCGTGGCAAAGGCTTACCAGAAACACCTATCTGAATCTGTCATTGGGTTTTAGTTCGGCCAGGTATCTGCAAAGAGGAAATTCAGTGTATAATCCCTACAAAAACACATCAGATTTATTCAGACAAAAGACGTTCGCATCGCCAAATATCAGTATTGGGCTCATGCGCCAGGAGAGTTTTATACAAACAGGCAGAAAAGAACTATTACTGCATTATGGATTTGATATCAGCTGGTATTACCTGAACCGCGACATCAATAACAGGGTTTCATACCTGCTGCGCGCAAGCAATACCAATGTTGCCGGGTTTGACACCGTTGCCGTTTACAGGCCGTCGCCTGCTGGAAACTATTATACCATAGATAACCTGGTGGGTACTGCTGGCCCCAAAGCAGAATCGGCTTACAATCAATCTTTGTTTTATATCAATTTCAAGATAATACCCACTGTTAATTTCTATGGTAATTCAAACCAGAAAACCTTTCATTTTGGTTTCGGAGCTTATATAGGAAGATTAATAGGCGGTAGCCAGATTTACCCTGAGATAAAATCAATTAACCAGCAGGATGTAAAAATTCCTATAAAAAGCAAAGATAACCCCTATCGTTACGGATTAATTCTGAACCTGGGCTACAAGGCGTTTACTTTTTTTCTGGAGGGAGATGTCAATAACTTCTTCCAGAGCCGCAACACGCGTAGTAAGTTTCCGCCTTATGAAACTGTTGATATGAACTGGTCTCAGAATCTGACAACCTTCGGCATCAGAATAGGCCGGTAATGAAAAATCTCCGGAGAGCCCTCCGGAGATTTTTGCTTTATAATATATTTTACAAACGCTTATTTTTTGTACAATACGCTTTTCACAGCATCAATTGTACGTTTTACGTTTGGCAATGTAGCTTCAATTAAAGTTGGCGCATAGTGCAAAGGAATATCCATATTATTAACACGAATAACGGGCGCATCCAGGTAATCGAAAGCGTAACGTTGTAAGTGATAAGTGATTTCTGACGAAATAGCCGCCAATGGCCATGCTTCTTCTACTACCACGCAACGGTTGGTTTTCTTCACAGAGTTAATTACAGTAGCGTAATCGATAGGTCTTACTGTACGCAAGTCAATCAACTCAACTTTAATGCCTTCTTTTTCCAATTCTGCAATGGCAGGTAAAACTACACGCGGAATCATTTTTCCGAAAGAAACGATGGTAACATCAGAGCCTTCGCGTAGCACGTTAGCTTTGCCAAGCGGAATCAGGTATTCTTCCTGTGGTACTTCACCTTTATCGCCGTACATCACCTCCGACTCCATGAAAATAACCGGGTCGTTGTCTCTGATAGATGATTTCAACAAACCTTTGGCATCGTAAGGGCTATGCGGTACCACCACTTTTAAACCGGGCGTATTGGCAAACCAGTTTTCAAAGTTTTGTGAGTGTTGTGCACCCAGCTGCCCGGCATTACCGGTTGGCCCACGAAATACAATCGGACAGGTATATTGCCCGGCTGACATGGCCATCATTTTAGCTGCTGAGTTAATAATCTGGTCAATCGCTACCAAAGAAAAGTTAAACGTCATGAACTCAATAACCGGACGTAACCCGTTGGCTGCTGCTCCTACACCAATACCGGCAAAACCAAGCTCGGCAATAGGAGTGTCAATCACACGTTTAGGGCCAAATTCGTCCAGCATTCCTTGGCTTACTTTATATGCACCGTTGTATTCGGCTACTTCTTCACCCATCAGAAAAACGTTCTCGTCACGTCTCATTTCTTCTGAAAGGGCTTCGCGCAGGGCTTCTCTAAATTGTATCTCTCTCATTGTGGCTTAGAATAAAAGCTTATTTTTTTGATGTAAAATTAGGTAATTCATTCGGAATTCTCAAATTTGCATGAACATACATCTATGAAAATTTAATTAATCTTTTCTGCCCCCGGCAGCAGTGCTTCCAGATTTACCTTACACTTCATACCAAATGAACAAACTTAAAGCATATTTGGCAGTTAATTCAACAGCATTTGCTGTATTTACCTCCATAGCTGCCTTTTTTACCTATCTGTGCTTTTATCCGTTCAGGCGCGCCTACACTGCCGCTACTTATGATGACCTTTATTTCTTTGGCATTCATTATAAAATACTAATTATTACGGCTCAGGTATTGGGCTTTGCAGTATCTAAAGGTCTGGGTATCAAATATGTGTCTGAATTGGCACCGGCCGCCAGAGCCCGTAATCTGATGTTCATTATTTTGGTGTCATGGGTTTGTTACCTGTTTTTTGCTTGGGTTCCGGCGCCTTACAATCTGTTTTTTATTTTTCTGGCCAGCCTGCCTTTAGGTATGGTGTATGGTATTATGCTTGGTTTTCTGGAAGGCCGGCGTGTAACTGACCTGCTTGTGGCCGTGCTTACGGCGTCTTTTATTATGGGTTCTGGCTTTGCCAAAAGCATTGGTAAATGGGTTATGGCCACGCTGGAAGTAAGCGAATCCTGGATGCCATTTGTAGCTTGCGCCATTATGATACTACCCTTTGGTTGTTGCGTAAGGCTAATGGGACAGATACCGCCGCCCAGCGAGAAAGATAAAGCCAGTAGGTCGGAACGAAAACCCATGCGGAAGCCAGACAGGCAAGCATTTATTAATGAGTTTACACTGACCCTTACTATTTTTGTGGTCTCTTATATTTTGCTTACAACCTTCCGAGAGTTTCGCGATAACTTTGCCCCCGAAATATGGAAAACCCTCGGCTATGGAAATAACTCAGCCATTTTTACCCAGACAGAAATACCCATTGCTATTGCTGTGTTACTATTGATGGCCGCCATGCGCTGGGTGCAGAACAACTACATGGCTTTTGTTCTTATTCAGTGTCTCATGCTTCTGGGTGGAGCCCTGATTGGGCTAAGTACATTGCTATATCAGCAAGGGGTAATATCGCCAGTTGTCTGGCTCACCACGTTGGGTCTTGGCTTGTATATGGCCTATGCCATGTGTAATAGTCTTTATTTTGAGCGGATGATTGCGGCCTTCAAACGTTCGGGTACTGTGGGTTTTATGATTACCTTTGCCGATTATTACGCATATCTGGGCAGCATTCTGGTACTGTTTTACAAGAACTTCTTTCAGAAAAGCATCAATTATCACGAGTTCTTTATTTATTTGGCTTATGCCGTTTCGGTTATTTATGTGGTTTTAATAGGCTTATCTATGTGGAGGCTCAATCAATATCATCAGGCTCTGACTCTTGATAAACCGGATGAAACTGAAATAATTAAGCCATAAAGGCTGCCCTGTCTATACAGATATGATATGCCTTTCGTTTTTATTACCTGTTACATAAGATGAATATTTTTCTGATTCCGACCATATTGGCCCCCGACACACAGACCAGTGTGTTGTCGCCCCAGATAGTTGAGGTAATTACAAAGGTTGATATTTTCTTTGCTGAGGATATACGTACTGCCAGGAGGTTTATCAGTAGCCTGAAGGTTGGGAGGGTGATAGACGAGCTTACGTTTCATGAACTAAACAAAGACACACCACAAGACCAGACACTGGCTCAACTGAAAAAACTAAAAGCTGACGCAGGCATTATAAGCGAGGCCGGTTGCCCCGGTATTGCCGACCCCGGTGCTGTTGCTGTTGGCTTTGCCCATCAACTGGGTTATAAAGTCAGGCCTTTGGTGGGGCCCAGTTCCATTTTACTGGCATTGATGGCTTCCGGCTTTAACGGGCAAAGCTTTACTTTTCATGGATACCTGCCTATTGAAAAAGCTGCCAAAGTGAAAGCCATTAAAAGTCTGGAACAAACAGCAAAGAGTAAGAGCCAGACACAGATATTTATGGAGACCCCATACCGTAACAACCAGATGCTGGACGACGTGCTGCAAAATCTGGGTGCGGAAACATTGCTGTGCATTGCTGCCAACATTACAGCTGAAGACGAACTGATTAGAACACTACCAGTAAAAGAATGGAAAAAGCAAAAGCCAGATTTGCATAAAAAACCTACGATATTTCTGATACTTTAGTTATCCTTTTCAAGCATATACCCGTGGCGTAGCAGGTCATCTTGTGAATTTATTTGAAAGGTTTTTCCTTCTCTTATTAAATACAGATCATCGCTCATATCCATAATATGCCGGTACAGATGGTCAGTAAGGATAATCCCTTTTTTAAGTTTTTCTTTTGCAATTATTTCTTTCAGTTTTTCAACATGAAGAGGCATTAGATGAGAGAAGGGTTCATCAAGCATAACAAATGCTACTGCTGACTTCAGAATAACCATTGTCTCAAAGAGCCTTATTTCTCCACCGGAAAGAGCCCCCAGTTTCTGCTTGCTATATTTATCAAATATTGGAAAATCTTCTATAATATCTTTCAGATTCACTTCATACAAATTACATACCTGCTCAATTTTTAAATGTTTGGGTATAAATGCTTTTTGCGGCAGATACCGGATAGCCCCCGGCGAAGTTAACAGCGTGCGTTTATACTGGCCGTTTATACGAACCGATTGAAAATTACCCCGAACCGAGCCGAATATAATTCTCATCAGGCTGCTTTTGCCGCAGCCGTTACGGCCCAGAAAACCCGTCACCTTGCCGGTTTCGGCTCTTACATATACATCTGAGAGAATGCTGCGTGCTCCAAATTCAAGATAGATACTGTCAGCTTCAAGTAGATTTTTCGTCATATCAATGCAGTTAAATACAGGCCGGTCAAAAATAAAAGCCAATCCAAAATCAAGGTAAAAAGTATAAGTTGGTTCTGTCTGATACCCAGGTTCTCATAAAACAGAAACGCATCAGTTTTATAATAAAATTTCAATAGAATTGCCGTTAAAACAAGCGTAATGGTTTTTGAAAAGACAAACAGTGAAGCGCCATCCTTAAACTGATGATAGGTGTATAAAAGCCCCAGGCTAACCATTAAAGTAAAGGGGCTTGTTCCCTTATAGTAAATCCAGATGGCATGTAATTGTACTTTGCGCATGGTGTCGGTTTATAAATCAGGTTTCATTTGCTAAAGTCGGATATATTGGTTCCATCTCAAAGTCAACACAGTGGCATCAGCAGCTATTTAACATTATTTAAGTGAAATGGCGATACTGAACAATGCGCAGGCTGCACTGGCACAGGTTTTTATCGTAAGTATGGTAAGTTTTATCAAATGCCTGAAACAGAGAATTAAAATAGACATACTATGAAATCCGTCATCCCCACACAAAGAGAAGGAACATCTTACGATACCGTATCAGAAGAGAGTTTTTCAACTGAAAAGCAGGCAAAGGCACAATTTCAGATTTCAAAACAAAGACTATTGGCTGTGAACCATTGGCATGAAGTAATAGGAAGCGATAATCTGAAGTTTAAACTCTTAGACGCCCGTGCTGAACCGGCAGACCGTTTACCCATGGTAGGTGATTATATAAAAATAGAAATACCTGGCCCTACGAACACCTCAGGCGAGGGGTACGATTGGGTAATAATTGAAGATATCGTGGAAGATGAGCGCGTGCATGAGGAATTTATTTCCATAACCATAAGGCCTTCGGCTAATCCGCAGAAAAAAACCAGGAAAGAAGAAACCGCCCATTTTTTTGATGACACCGCCACCAATACTTTTATTGTGAAACGTAAAGAAATGAAGCTAAAAGCAGAAGTGCATGGCCGTAACGAGAAACCCAATATTGAAGGTGTGGGGCTAATAGATAAAATCAGAAATACCTTTGTTGCTTTTGGTGGCATTTTAGGCGCCAGTAAATTACAATGGAAGAGCCTGACCGACGGTTTGCTGGTTTAAGAAATGGACGGCTAGCGGCGTACATGACCAAAGTTCCATTTGGCCAGTAACTCATATCTATTGGTTGGCGCCGAACTAAGCACCTGCGCCGAGAAGCCGTTACCCCAGCAGCCACGTGCTTCAAGTATCAACCTCTTGTTGCTTACACCTATACCGGCAATTATGCCCTGTTCGGTTTTGCGGTCAAAGGCGTTGTTGAGGTCTGTGCGACCTCTGTCTTTGTCTTCAATCACACTTCTGTCGGCAATAATCACTGCATTTGAGATTCCTGCAAGTGCATAAACCGAAGGCTTGCCAATATAAAATGTATATCTGAACAGATTCTGAAGCCCCAGATACCGGATATCGTATCGGAAACGACTTTCGGCATCGGTGGCTGTGCTTTTCAGGGCGTATGTATGTAACTCATTAACAATTGCAAATTTGCCACGGCCACGCCCGAATACGTAGTTTAGAAAAACTCCTCCGGCTGGCGTTAAATTGCCATTACCCTTTACGTAAACATAATTAGGCGGCACAGAGGTTGAAACAATATGCATAATCTGAGAATATCCGGCACCCACTACGGGGCCATATTCCCATTTTCCATGGTTGTTGAGACCCATTTCTGGCTGTGTAACAATCCTGAAGCAATCATTATAACTATCTATCAGGTTCTTGAGGTCTTTTGCATAGTAATCAGTATTCATAATGGGCAACTTTTTGCAGGCATCTGCCAGCATTTCTTCCAGTTGAATCTGATACTGCTTTAATTTGGCGGTCTGGTTTCCGGTTTCTATGATGTGGTACACCAAAGGCTCAAGTCTGTTATGAACTTTTACCAGAAAATGTTCTTCCGAGTCTTTATCTACAAAGTAATAAAGCATAGCTCTCCCAGATGCCAGCACTCTTACAAAAGCATTTCTCCGGGTTAGTTTTTTATTGCGGTTGGCATAGGCTGCCAGGCTTGGAAACACCTCTTTGCTACCGTTACGGGGGAATTTTTCGATATAAAAACTTAATGAAGCGTAAGTTTCCTGATTAAAATCTATGATAAATCCGTCCAGTTCTGCGCTGCTGTAAACAAAACTGGGTTGGTTCAGTTCTCGCTTGAAAAATATCTCAAGGGGGCTCTTAATCCATTCTTTATAATCAATATATCCGCTCAGGGTATCGTTCTTGGCGGTTATCAGCCTGCCCCTAACAAAATTCCTCTGGGCAAGGCTAATCCCGGCAATAATAACAAACTGAAGTGTTAGTAATAGTTTAGTTTTCATAACCCTGGCGTCCCAGTATTCAATGATATTGAGCAATTTTTAAATATTTCAGGTTCCAACCTGAAATATTATAGAGCGAATAAACGTAAAATTTTACATTTCAACAACTAAACGCCTGATTATTATATACTTAGGTATTTTTGATTATACGTAATAAACCCGCCGCAAGTGGCATAAGTATATGTTTGGTATAATGGCAAATACCGCTATTCATAGCAGATTGTTATTTTGTACCTCATAAGCAAGATACCAGTAAGGTGAAAAATCGGCTATGTATATAATCCGCCAGGGTATGTTTAAGCGTTAGTTGTTTGTCTTTGAATAACTATCAGGAAAAATGAAAACAATGAAAAACTATGTGCTAAGTACTTATCTCTTATACTCACACAAAGTGTTATCAGCTTTGATATAATAAGATTTGTAATTGACCGCCTTTGGGTCCATGCAGCCTTTCAGGTTTAGTATTTCAACTTTTTTAAACTCAATAGGGTGGCTTTCTGCCTGCAAAGCTATATAACCTTCGGTTAAAGGTGTTCCATCTTTCTTAATCCATTCCTGAGCCGCGGCCTCATCCACGTGGGCGTCTTTCCAGCTATAATCGTTGCTTACAAAGCCACCGCCAATCTGAGGCCTTTCATATTCAAAAACAACTTTATTATCTATCCGGTGTTGTATCAGCGAGTCACCCAGCACCAGCGCTTCTATGGTTACCCATTGGTCGCCGTCATAAGTTTTAGACCACGAGTCAATGCAATGTTGGGTATTCAGTTTGCCTTTTATATAAACCTGCGTGCCTGGCGTACAAAGATTAGCCGTATGACGCTCGCCTTTGCCTAAGCCTCCCAGCATTTGTAGTTCAAGAGAAACGGGGAAGTCTTGTCCGAAAGACAAACTGGCTGCTGATTGTGAGTGCAACATCACACCGCTGTTCCGGACATTCCATGAGGCACCGCCTTTGGTCTGGTTACCTACAAAACGGTACTGAAAACGAAGTTTGTAATAAGAATATGGCTTATTGTAGTATAAATGGCCGTATTTTCCGTTAAAGGCTTCGTATTCGTCATACGCTATCTGAAGAATACCCTCTTTTACTCTAAAAGTATTCTTGTAATTATCGTTTAGCGGTTGGCCTGCAATTTTAATGTCCCAACCGTTCAGGTCTTTGCCATTAAACATTTGCTCCCATTCTTCTTTTTTGGGGTTATTTTTTTGCGCAGTAGCAGCCAGACAAATGGTGGCAAAAATCAAGAGTAGGAGTGGATTTTTCATAGATATTATTACAGATAAGGTTGATTCCTTAAAGGTATTAAAGTGTATGCTAAAAATCAAAACTCAATGGCTGCACTCTTGATTTTTGAGTTGAAGAGAAAGGTTTTTTTATGGCTGCCGTAGAATAAGTTAATCAGGTTGGTCTGGTCGTCAAATAACTCCTGCATCAGGTCATTATAAATGGTGTGGTCTTTAAGCGTTTGCCCTTCGGGTATTTCAATATAAACCCAGGTGGCATCGCCTTCAGGCTCTTTGCCCAGATACTGCATGGATTTTTTCTGTTTCTGTGGGCTTATAATGGCAAAATGTTGTTGCACATATTTACTTAGCAGGGCATCGCTATTATCGTTTTTACCCCCAATCATAACTTTTTGGCCATTGTTAAGTTTGGTTAGTGCGCTTTCGAGGTCGTCGGTAAACATACGGATAGTTACCTCAAGCGATTTCTCTCTGGCATTGTACTGTATTTCAGTTAATGAGGTATGAAAAGCATGCAGGGTAGTAGCCTTCCGGTTTTTTTGAATTTCTGACGGAACCAACAGTACTGATAGTGTAAGTATGAAGTGTATTAAAAACTGCATGTGTATAAATGAAAGAAAACCCGGGTAGTTACCTGCCCGGGCTGAATGATTTTATTTAAACAATGCCTTGAAAGTATCGTTGAAGAGTACAAGCACCATCAGGGTTAGCAGAATGAATGTGCCAACCTGTTGCGTGCGCTCCATAAACTTTTCAGACGGCTTACGTCGGGTAATCATTTCGTATAACAATACAATTACATGCCCACCGTCAAGAGCAGGTATGGGTAGGGCGTTCATAAATGCCAGCCCCATAGAAAGCAAGCCTGTTAGACCCCAGAATCTCTGCCAGTCCCAATAGCCACCAAAGTAACGTGCAAGACCAACCGGGCCGCTTACAGCATTGCCGGCAGAAATATGCCCTTTAAATATACGGCCAAAGCCTTTTATCTGATTAGGTATAACCGATAACGCTTCTCTGGCTCCTTCGCCGAAAGCCTCTCCGAAATTGTATTTCTGGGTGCTGGCAGTAAGGTCTGAAATGGCTCCAAACCCAAGCGTAGATTCTTTAGAAACCGTTGGGGTCAGTTTAACCAGTTGTTTGTTTCTTTCAACGGTTAACTCCACTTTTTTGCCGGGTACTTTTTTCAGTTCGTTCTGTAGCTGCTGAAAGAAAGTAATAGGGGTGCTGTCCAGCTTTACAATTCTGTCTCCTTCTTTCAATCCTGCTTTTTCAGCGGGCGAGTCTTTCATAATTTGCCCAACCGTAAACGGCATAATAGGCTCAATAAAAGGTACCTTACTGGCAACTTTATCTATCAGCTCATTCGGAACTGGAATCTCTTTAATTACCCCGCCCCTGTCAACTGTAAAGTAGGTGTTCTCCTGCATTAAAGCGGCACGTGCCTCGCTGAAATCGGTAAAATCCTGATTGTTTATTTTAATAATTCTGTCGCCGGTTTTAAGGCCTATCTCCTGTGCAAGCGGGTGGGCATAAATACCCAGTTTGTTAACTTCAGCTTTTGAATAGTATTCATCTCCCCAAACGTATTTTACCCCCCAGAAAATAAGAATACCCAGAATAATATTAACAATAATACCCCCCAACATAACAAATAAACGTTGCCATGCCGGTTTTGAGCGAAACTCGTAAGGCTCTGGTACTGCCGATAGTTGCGATGCATCTTTGGTTTCGTCAATCATACCTGCTATATCTACATAGCCACCCAGCGGAAACCAGCCCAGCCCATATTCGGTGTCACCTTTTTTCTTTTTCCATAAAGCAAAATTGAGCACATTCGGAAGCGGGAAAAGGAAGTCGAAAAATATATAGAACTTATTTACTCTAATACCAAAAATACGAGCGAAGATGAAGTGTCCAAATTCATGTAATCCGACCAGAATAGTTAAGGCAAGCAAAAGTTGCCCGATCATTGTTAAAACTGCCATTAGAAAATTTAATAATTTTTATAGATAATATAGGTTATTCGGTCTTAAAATATCCTTTTTTGCAAACGTAAATTTCGGGTTGATAGGTTCCATAATCGCCAGCTACATCAAAAGACCAGATTAGCTTTGCCTGTACTAGCGAAAGTAAGTTCAAAAATAGCATACTTATTATTGAAAAGAACGTTTTTTAATTAAAACTTTGTTAAGAATACACAGTACATACAAATTTAGCTTACCATACATGAACCCGTTACAGTACGATTTAATAATTATTGGTGGTGGCCCTATTGGGCTGGCTTGCGGATTAGAGGCGCAAAAGGCAGGTTTGAAGTACCTGATTCTGGAAAAAGGCTGTCTGGTTAATTCTTTATATAATTATCCGGCAAACATGACTTTTTTCAGCACCTCTGAGCGGCTTGAGATAGGAGAGGTGCCATTTGTATCAAACAATGCCAAACCTACCCGTAGCGAAGCGCTGGAATATTACAGACGGGTGGCTGCGCATAAAAAGCTGAATATAAAACTTTTTGAAGAGGTGCAGGAGGTAGTACCCGGTGCAGGCAGAAGTACTTACATGGTAATCAGTAAAAAGAATACTTATGAAACCGAACATATTATTATTGCGTCGGGGTTTTATGATATTCCGCAGAAGTTGGGGGTAAAAGGCGAAGAGTTGCCAAAGGTAACGCATTATTATAAAGACCCGCATTTTTATGCATTTCAGAAAGTGCTTGTGATTGGTGCAAATAATTCGGCCGTTGATGCCGCTTTGGAAACATGGAGGAAGGGAGCCGAGGTAACAATGGTTATCAGGAAGGATGAAATAGGCAAAAGAGTAAAGTATTGGGCAAAGCCGGATATTGAAAACAGAATTAAGGAGGGGTCAGTAAAAGCGTTTTTTAATGCTGAGGTTGAAGAAATACGTGATTATGAGGTAGATATCAGAACTCCTGAGGGAATTGTGACCATTGAAAACGACTGGGTGATTTCTATGACTGGTTACCAGCCTAACCTGCCGTTTCTGAAAAAAATAGGTATTAACCTTTCGGCAGATGAAATTATGAAACCTGAGTATAATGATGACACAATGGAAACCAATATGAAAAATGTGTATCTGGCCGGGGTAATATGCGGAGGAATGGACACCCACAGCCTTTTCATTGAAAACTCAAGAATACATGCTGAGAAAATTGTTCAGAAGATATTAAAAACCCCTGCCTTGTAAGCCGGGGTTTTTAATATAGATTACTGAAGTATTAATGACACCACCTTTGGTTGGATAATGGCATAGTCGGCTACTTTGCCCAACCCAGTATATTGTACTTTAAAGCCTTTGTTTTCTAAAAGATAAATGGCGTCTCGCAGGGTCATACCAGATACATTGGGGATGTCCTCATTTTCATTGATTTTGCGCCAGGTGATGTTGCTGCCGTTTTTTACGGCCTTTGTCCATCCGGCGCTGGCAGGCACATTTTCAAGCCCGAGGGTCTCGCTTACTGCTCTGAAATCCTCCGAATATCCACTTTGCTCGTGCGATGTTATGTTCTGTACGTTCGCATTTTTGTTTTTAGGAGGGTGCATGGCCACGTCATAGGCAAAAATTTTGTCGGCAATAGTACGGAACACCGGAGCGGCCACATCCCGGGCATGCACGTTAATACCCTGTGGCTCGTCAATAATTACGGCACAGCTGTATCTGGGGTTGTCTGCCGGAAAAAAGCCTATGAAAGCGGTATAATACTGCCCTTTAACGTATCCGTTTTCTCTTTTTTGCGAAGTGCCGGTTTTACCTGCCACTTTACAAAAACCCGTGTTAATGTTTTGGGCTGTTCCGTTTTCAACCACGCCTTTCATCATCTGGTGCACTATTTTAATCGTGCGGTCAGAGCAAATCTGTCCGTCTTTTTTTCCCTCAAACCGTTCAAGAACCCTGTCTGCTTCTCTTATTTCTTTTACAATATAGGGTTGTACCCATTTGCCTCCGTTAGCAATGGCATTGTAAAATGTAAGCATTTGCAAGGGGGTAAGGCGGCTTTCATAGCCTATGGCCATCCAGGGTATTGTTGTAGAGCTGAAAGTAGAGCTTTTACTGTCTTTAATAATCGGGTCGGTTTCGCCTCTTAACTGAAACCCTACCGGTTTATCCAGCTTCAGCCTGCTCAGGTAGGCAACAAAATTATTAGCTCTTGAAAACCCAAAATGCTGCTTTACAAGATTATAAATGCCTACATTACAAGAATTTTCAAAAATCTGTTGCACCGTCTGGCTGCCATGTTTGGCGTCGCAGGTTAGTTCAATATTGTTATGTCTGACAGACCCATCGCAGGTTGCACCAAAATCATTGGGGTTTAAATGACTTTTTTCAAGAATGGCCACCATAGTTGCCAGTTTAAATGTAGAACCCGGGTCGGTACCTCCTTTTACGGCATAATTAAAGTCTTCTGTGTAATAGGTCTGGTCGTTTTTATTTCTGCGCGATAGGTTGGTAATGGCCTTGATTTGCCCTGTGGCTACTTCCATTACAATGGCTGAACCATACTTGGCATTGGTACTCATTACCTGATTGCGTAATGAACTCTCTACAATGTCCTGAAAATTAATGTCTATGGTAGTTACTACGTCTTGGCCTGATTCCGGACGTACATCCGGAGAGTCTTCAACCGGTTTCCATACACCCCCTGCCAAACGCTGAAAAAGGCCTACGCCGTCTCGACCGGCCAGATAATTATTAAAGCTGAACTCAATACCGAAATCTCCTTTGGTTTGGGTATCGCGGTCTAGTTTACCAATAGACCTCAGGGCCATGTCATCAAAAGGCATTACCCGCCGGTTGAGTTGCTCAAACTTGCCACCGCCTTTCATAGGCCCTTCACGGAAAAACGGAAATTTTTTTATTTTTTCCATTTCCGTAAAATCTACCAGTCGGTCACCCAAAACAACAAAGTGTACTTTGCCGCCTTTGCGGGCATTCATTATCAGTTCACGATACTGCCTTGCGGTGCGGTCCTGAAAAAAACCGGCCATTAAATGGGTAAGAGAATCAAGCTGGGCATTCAGGTATTTGGGCTTGGCGCGGGTTACATCAATACCTACCCTGTATCGGGGAACAGAGGTGGCCAGAAGGCTACTGCCATCTGCAGCATAAATATTGCCGCGGGTAGCTTTTATTTTCATGGGTTTGCGTTGCACTTTGGCAACTTTATCCATCCATTTTTTTTTCTGGAAATTCTGTACCACAAATATCTGAGCGGCTATCAATGTGCCAATTACAAATACCAAACCAAACGTAAGTTTGGCTCGCCATTGAATTTCTTCACGGATAGAGGGCTTAGCTGACATGACTTTATTGATGGTTGTAATCGGCCTGTTATTCTTTTACTACTATTTTGTTTGGCGGCGTTATGTTGTCTTCCAAGCCTTTGTCTGATAGTTTCCTGGCAATTTCCGACTGCTTGCTGGCATACATGTAACGCGATTTCTGCGATATATACTCGGCGCGTCTTTCTTCCATATCCAGGCGGGTCTTCTCAATTTTTTTAATAAAACCTTCATAGCTATGCTGAATATAGATATAAAAAATACCCAATGCACCCAGCCATACAATACGTTTGAGCGTTTCGGTAGGGAGCGCGTCTCCTAAATGCAGCCGATTTTTTAGCCATGAATTGATATTATCGAACAGCCCGGCCTTAGGCGCAGCCTTGGGCACAGACGGAGCAGGACGGTGGCGAAAAGTATTAGTTGCCATTCCGGTAGTATTTATGGTTTTATTATAAAAGCACGATTGTAAAACAAATGTATGAAATATCTGATAATTTTCAGAAATAGACAAACGGTTTTTATGAAATTTAATATCAGAATAAAGGAGACACCGATAAAAAAAATCGTTCCTTTTCAAGAACGATTTTTAGCAGTTATTCTTCAAAAATAACACTGAATATGATTAAACGGTATTAAACTTACCGCCGGTTGATTGCCTTTAAGCGAAAACTGTTTCCAGGTGTTGCTTTTCCGGAAAATTCGGCGTAACCAAATCAGCTTCCGGCTTATAGATATACGGCATCGGGAAGCCTCTCTCCTGGAATGTGCCCTCTGCAATGTTATTATAACGCAACTGAACCGACCAGCGGATGTTTTTAGTAATGTTTTCGCCCGAGCGGTGAACCAGAAAAGCAGAGAAAACCAGTAGGTCGCCTACTTCAAATTCAGTTTGTACATATTGTTCTTCGGGCAGGTCTTCCTGTATACTACCCAGATAGCCGGAGGTATCGGCTTTCAGCAAACCATCTTTATGGCTGGCAGGCAGAATTTGCAATGAACCAAGGGCTTCTCCACAGTCTACCAAAGGGAACCACATCACAATGCTGTCAAGCGAACCCTGGCCCGTACGCCAGTCCTGATGCGCGCCCAGTTTCCAGTGGCTGCCACCTTTTGACAAATAACGGCTGTTGAACTGCATGGCCGGGCGAACACCGATAATGGGGAAGTCGTAACCAATTGACTTTAACAAATCAACAATTTTAGGGTCAGTACCCAGCCGGTGAAGAGAAATCAGATGTTGCACCTGCTTACCCGTATTAACAAAAGTGGTGAAATCGGCCTCAAAAAAATCAAACATGGCCTGCTCAAACTCATCTTTGTTATTGATATCTACTTTTTTACCCAATACTCTTTCTATTTGTATGGCAAAGAGTTTACGGGCTTCGGTATATATAAGTGCTATTTCTTCTTTATTAAAGAAATTCTTGATTATTATATAACCGTCTTTATTGAATTGTTCTTTCATGGTAACCTTCGCTTTAAACATCAAAAATAAAACAACAGGGCAAAATTAGATGCTGTGGTAAGCTCCAAAAATGATGCTCATCAGAAAATCATTATTTTTCCCGAACGGCATAGCCAAAACCTGCGGCTCCGAAACCGTTGCCGTTATATAACAGATATTTTTTGTTATTGTGTTCGTAGCAATAGGCATAATCTATCATTTGATAGTCGAAATCATCGGGGTTCTCAGACTTGTGAATACCAACCAGATTATCTTTGCGGTCCCACTTGAATCCGTCTTTTGACTCAGCATAACCTAAGCGATAGCCTTGGTTACGGTCTGTGCGATAATCGCGGGTGTGGCGATAAGAGTAGTACATTTTAAAAATACCATCTTCAAAAAATACACTCGGGCGGCCAACGGCATGCAGAAAATCATCAAAAGGCAAGGCCACATCGCCGGTTGGTTCCCATTTAATGCCATCATCTGAAACCGCCACGCGGCAATCGTAATAGGGCTCAGGGTATCCGTGAATATACTCACATTTCTGGCCTGATATGTACCACATCATCCAGCGGCCATTTACATACATTACCGATGGCTGTGCTGCCCAGATAGGGTTATGAATAGAGCGGTCCATAATAGGCCCGCGGAACATTTTCTTGAACGTTATGCCACCATCAGTACTAACTGACAAACCCATTGACAGCCGGTATGAATTATGGGTACGGTTCCAGCCGGTATAATATAACCAGATATCACCATTGGCTTGCGGCACAAACCATGAAGGCATGGCACCTGTTTCGTCATATTCGCCCGGCCCGCCTAAATCAAGAACGAAGGTGTCGTGTATATAGAGAATCTTCGTCGGGTCGTCATAGTCCACATCAATGAATGTCGGGCGTGATTGGCCGTGATCATCTCTTGATGAAAAGTAAACTCTTAAAAAGTCATTATGTTTATAAGCATACGGCACCTGCGCATGCGAACGGCTATGAACCAATGTTCCGTCGGGTTTGTATATTACTCCTTTTTTTTGCCAGATATTTGCGTTAGCCATGTTTATTCCCCTATTTCTTTTATTATTTTCTCGGCGACCTGTTTCAATTTTGGTAGTTCGTTAATGAGAACAACCCAAACCATTTTAACAGAAATACCAAAATATTCGTGTGTTATAATATTCCTAAAGCCTTTAATACCTCGCCAGTCTATTTCGTCGTACTTATTTTTTACTTCATCAGATAAGTGCCAGGATGCTTCACCGATTGTTATTAATTGACGTTCAGTAGCAGAGCGAATAAGAGAGCTTGCCTGAAATTCCTCATAATTGAGTGTCCCTACAAAACTTTCTATTTCTTTAATAGCATCTAAAATATGCTGCGCTCTTTGTACGTCTCCAAATCTACCTTTCATAAATCAAGATTTTATCTTTATCAATAAAAGGTTTGATGTGCTTTGATAAGCCGTCTTCAGCAACTAAATCGATATCAACTTTAAGTAGTTCTTTCAGGTCTTCAAGCATCCGCCCAAACTCAAAAAGACTTACATTTTCATTTGAATCAATGTCTACCAATATATCTAAATCACTATCTTTTGATTGTTCATTTCGGGCATAAGAGCCAAAAATATAAGCCTTTCGTACCGGTTTGTTACGAAAATAGTTTCTGATGATATTGATAGTTCGTGTATGCATTACTTATTCGCTTTCCTATTCCTCTCCGCCCTAATTCTCCAGTTGTCTTTAAAGTCTTTGCCCGGTATTTGCAGATTTACATTTACAGTCGGGGCTTTTTTGGTCTTTTTGAACTCCAGCACATAATAGCCGTTACCGAAAATCCATTGCAGTTTTACATCTTTTACGTTTTTAGGTAAGTCCTGCAAAGGCACCTGGTCAGCAAACATGGGGTTAGCATCCATCAGAATCTGATAGGTTTTCTGGTCTCTCAGCCAGGCACCTACGCTTTCGTCACCTACAACTACTCTGCCACCAATTTTAACTACACGGTTAAACTCTTCAAATGCCTTGGCTCTTTCAGCAAAGGTATTGATGCCACCAAAATGAAAAACGGCATCAAAGAAATTGTCTTCAAACGGCAGATAGGAGCCATTACCTATGAAGTAATCAATTTTTACATCCTTTTTATCAGCAAACTTCTCTTTAGCATGCCCAAGCATGGCAGGAGATAGGTCAGATAAAACGGCGTGTCCCCCAGGAGTGATTTTGTCAATAATAAAGGCTGAATCTTTTCCTGTACCAGCGCCCACTTCCAGAACTTTCATGCCGGGTTTCAATTTCAACAAGCCAATCATGAGTTTACGTGTGGCGGCCTCATTGGCATGTAAAGACTGAAAAACCCATGAAACCCCACGGTCGTAACGCAAGTGGGCACCATTATAGGCTACCTGTTCTTTGCGGTCTTGCTCGAAGAGTTCTTTCGGATAAACCAGGTCTACAATGTTGTTTATATCATAAGAGATTGGTTCTTCCTGAGAGGTATTGTGAAGGGTTTTGCCGTCGGCCGATACAACAAGTTTGGTTCTGGTTTTCGGGCAAATAAGCTGGTCAAAAAATTGAGTCATTATCGATGTATATTCTGATTTAAAGCGTCAAAGTTCAAGATTTTTAATGAAAAAACCATGTATAACCGGTTTATTCTATTGGGCGGTTTATCTGTAAAAACCTGTTAGAAAGGCCAACAAGTAAATGGCACTAAATAGTAATTACAAATTAATATCCTTACTGGAAACCTCCGCTTTTACGGCCGGATTTCCTTTCCAGATACTCCACGGCTCAGTTTTGGTTTTGGTCAGGTTGGCTCCCATGGCTATCAGTGTACCTTCGCCTAATGTACAGCCGTCGCGGATGGTAGCGTTGACACCAAAGAATGAGTATTCTCCGACCAGACATCTACCCGATAACACCACGTGAGAAGTGAAATAGACATGGTCTCTGATTTCGCCATGATGCCCGATGTGGTTACCGCTCCAAAGCACCACATTATTGCCTATTTTTACAAAAGGCTGAATGGTGTTATCTTCCAGTATAAAGCAGTTTTCTCCAATCTGGTCGGTTAAAACGGTGGCTTTAGAGCTGATGTAAGAGATACACTCATAACCCAGCGCTTTTATTTCTCCGTAGATTTTAGCCCGGATCTGATTCATTTTACGTTCGCTCAAGGGGGCAAAGAACTTGTATTCTGCAGGAGGGAACAAAGCAGGCACATCTTCAAATGCTACCAGCTGAATACCACAGAAAGTAGTTTCACCTTCTTTTATGTAATCTCTGTTTTTTGTGAAGGCTACTATCTCATGTTCTGAGTCATGAGTAAGATAATAATGGGCCAGTTCTGCCACTAATTCTGTACCGAAAACTACTACTTTTGCCATTTTGGTGTTTTTATTTTAAACCAACTCAAATTCTTTTAAATATTGCTGAATTGCATCTGCCGGGCAAAACATCAGGATATCAATCATAGAAAGCCACGGCACAAATTCATTTTTAAACTGATTGTACCGAACTGGCTTTGCCTTGATAAAATTAAGTAAGATTTTATTATCAGCAAATAATTGCTTGTCGTAGATGGCCATTCCTCCAATCGGGTTAATGTAATGGCCGGCGTTTTCCTGCTTGCAGATATCAAGAATCCGCTCCTGTGCTTTCAGATGCTGATTATTATAAACAACCGAACTTTCTACAAATTCGGTTGTAATGCCTAAATAACAGCTGGTTGTTTTCAGACTTTTGGTGCATAACTCGGCAATATTAGCCGGTTCTGACTGAAACACTTCCGCCAGAATCGCAATTGTTTCGTTATAAAAAGGCGCTTTTTTGTATGATTGCTCTATGGTTCTTAGAAATTTCTTTGACCATACCGGCAGGTTATCAACTGCTATATCTCTGATGAGTCGATTCTGGCTGGCATTAACCAATGGCAGTGTAAAGAGTGATGCCTTGCCCGCCACTAATATATTGTTGCGGTTAATCCAACCCTTATTGATATAGGCCACGTCGTCATACACAATAAATTTATCAACCGCATTGATTAACTGAAAATAACCAATGTATGGAAAAATATAAGGTTGCATGATTCCGATTGTCATGGCTTGTCAGCGGCTTTAGTTTTTAGTTTTCTAAGAAAAAACGAACTTTCTTTAACAGGTGTATCATTGTGTTCATCTTTTTTACTCAATTCAATGTCTCCTTCTTCAAATGGCAATACTCCTTCTGAGTAGAACAGATATTCAGCCTCAGCCGGAATCGGTTTTAGTCTGCTGCGGAAAGGGTGTATCGGTATTAACCTGCGTTTAAAGTCTTTTCCCCATAGCGGATACTCAAAATCTTCATGCTCCTGCTGCGTCCCTAAGGCAACCACGGCATTTTCGGGTACTATTTCATCAAACCTCTGATAGGCTTCATAAATGTCTGGTCTGGCAACCGTCAGCTGTTCCATCCTACTCATATTGAAGATGTTTTTCTTTCCGAATACCGGATGAATCCTTGTAAACAACATGGTGCAAATGGCCGAAACCGCTATTAAAACACAACACACCACTTGCCAGTACTGCCATAGCTTGCGTTTTATGCTAAATAAATAGAACACAACAAGTAAGGGCATACACCATACAGCCATGTTTAGAAAATAACGCGCCTTGATGGGGTCGTAGGGTGCTGAGTAGCATAATGATAAAAAATGCAACAGGGCAGCAATTGCTAATATTCCTAAGCCCTTCTCAAGCGGGGTAATGGCGTGGTAACGGCCTGTAAATCTAAACAGTAAAATAACCAATACAGGAAGCACCATACCAAAACTGATGATTCCCCAGTAAGGGCGTTCGATATAGAATCGGATGGGGTGGTCGAAAGAAAAATAAGATACGACAGTAAATCTTTCTCCTTCAAGATGCAGGCGGCCAAGCATTTTGTCTGGTATTACTCTGAATACATCATTAACCCGTTTGCCTGCAGGGGTGCTGCGCAAGCCATCTAAATTCAGGAAATCAGAAGAGTAACGCCCGGCATTCAGAGCCATATTTTTTACTTTATCTTTTGTGCTGTAATCTTCTATCCCATGCCATTTCATTACTACCGGCGGGGCGGAAAGGCTGCCCAGACTAAACCGGCCTACTTCTTTTATGTTGCCGATGTATCCTGTCGGGAGCGCATAAATACCAACACTGAGCATAAAGCTAATCAGGAACAGATTGATATTCTTATAGAATTCTTTTTTGATTAATACCGTGTAAACTGCTACTGCAAAGGCAGCAGGTGCTATTAAAAGAAAGGTAACTTTATGGCCTATCCAGACACCGGCTATCAGGCTGATTAATAGTATGTTAAGCGGTGTTGGTTTTTGCCTGAATGCAAATAAGCAATAAGCAAGAATACCCAGATAAGCTGTAAGTACGATGTCCGATTCGGTAGTGGTGGCCTGTATCAATGCCGTTGGTAATAAAAGTGTTACCAAGCCAGTAAAAACAGAAGCAACAAAGTTTTTAGAGATTTTAAACGCCAGGGCATAAGCTGACAAAGCAAATATCCAGTAAGACAGATAGTGTATTACTTTAAATCCTTTTTCGCCTATCAGATGGAAGAAAAACATCTGCAAAGTTGGCAGGGAATTAGGATAAAAATCGATGGTCCAGGTGGTGCCTTGCAACCTGTTCATGTTGCCGTTTTGCAGGTAAAGTGCGCATTTTACCAGATGGCCTGTCATGCTATCCCATTCATTGGGGTAGGTAACAAAGAAAATAACAAGATTAACAACTGCCGTAGCTACTGCCGCGAATATAAGTACCCCAAATGAGACCTTATTTGTAAACGAAAGACCTGCCCAGGCAGTTTTTGATTTGTTGTTTAACTGGCTGAATCCTTGAGCCAGAGTAAAGTTCTGCTGATTACTAACCTGCCTGAAAACAACATAAAACAACAGGGAAATCAGATTTACAGACACCCCCCAGGCCCAGGGCTGGTTAATAAGATTGAACTCAGATAAGATAAAGCCAGAGGGAATAATGCAGGAAACCAGCCCAAGAAACAGTTTCAGGGAGTAATCACTCAGGCTTTCAGAGATATAAACTGAATTTCGATGGATTTGCCATATAAAACCCAAAAAGAGGAACAGAAATATCCAATACATTCAAAAATGGTGGTTTCGTTGGGTGCAAAGGTAAGACGTTATGTCAGTTTGTCCTACGGTCATATCAAAAACTCAAACAAATCAGGCTTTTTATTGATGTATTCAAATGGTATATTGTGTTCTTCCAAACGCTGAATCAATGGCTGGTAGTCTGATTTCTGTTTCAACTCTATACCCACCAGGGCTGGGCCGCGCTCGCGAGACGTTTTCTTTGAGTATTCAAAATATACGATGTCGTCAGTAGGACCCAGTACATCGTTCAGAAATTCTTTAAACGCACCGGCGCGCTGAGGAAAACGGATAATGAAATAATGTTTAAGCCCTTCATATAGCAGTGAACGTTCTTTGATTTCTTCAGTACGGGTAATATCATTATTACCACCGCCTATAATACACACGACGTTTTTGCCTTTGATTTCATCTTTTAAAAAATCAAGGGCTGAAACCGACAAAGCACCGGCGGGTTCGGCAACTATGGCTTCTTCATTATACAATTCCAGAATGGTTGAACACACTTTCCCTTCCGGAATCAGGATAATTTCATGATTAAGGTTTTGTTTGCACACCTCAAAGGTCAGGTCTCCTGCTCTTTTTACGGCAGCGCCGTCAACAAATTTATTGATTTCTTCCAGTGTAACAACATGGCCTGCTTCCAACGATTTTTTCATGGTAGGAGAACCCTCCGGTTCAACCGCTATCAGCTTTGTTCGTGGCGACAGTTGTTTAAAAACCGTAGAAACCCCTGAGGCCAGTCCGCCACCACCGATGGCAAAAATGAGGTAGTCTATCTTGAAATTGGCATCTTTAAATATTTCAAGGCCTACGGTTCCTTGTCCTTCAATTACCTGAAGGTCATCAAACGGATGGATGAACGTGGCTTTCTGCTCTTCACAAAAGTTTTTGGCAGCAAAGTAGGCGTCGTCGTAGGTATCACCCACCAACTCTATTTTTACAAACTCTTTGCCAAACATACCTACCTGCTTTATTTTTTGGGCAGGGGTAGTGGTAGGCATAAAAATAGTGCCTTTTACACCCATTTTACGGCAGGCGTATGCCAGGCCCTGGGCATGATTACCCGCGCTGGCGCATACCACCCCCTTATCTAGTTGCTCTTTGGGCAGGCTGGCCATTTTGTTGTAAGCGCCCCTGATTTTATAAGAACGCACTACCTGTAAATCTTCACGTTTCAGATACACATTGGCTCCGTAACGTTCTGACAGATTCAGATTATGCATTAAAGGTGTGTGCGTAGCTACGTCTTCCAGCCTTTCGGCTGCTACATACATATTGTCAATATCCGGAAGAGTCAGTTGTTTTTCTGGCACTGTTTTGTTGATGCTGGTCATTGGTTAAATCTGTTTTTAACCTGAAATAATTATAAGAACCCCTTCGGGCGGTAGATAAATACCCGAAAGAATTTTTTGCCAAATGTAATAAAAAATAAAATGAGTAGGCAAAATACCTACTCATTGAATGATTTAATTCTATTTAATGCAAGAATTAGTTTCTTTCAGGTCTCAGGCTACGTACAGTAGCGCCTGCCTGCCACATTTCTGAATCACGTAGTTCGGCCAATTCAACTTCCAGTTTTTCACGGTAGTCAGGCTGAGAGTTACGTTCAATAGACTGAGCGGCTTCTTTTTGTGTTTTTACACTGTTATATAGTTTTTTGAACACCGGTTTGCTGGCATCGCGGAAAGGCTTCCACCAGTCAAGCGCACCGCGTTGAGCAGTTGTTGAACAGTTGGCGTACATCCAGTCCATACCGTTTTCTGCTACCAATGGCATCAATGATTGTGTTAGCTCTTCTACAGTTTCGTTGAAAGCTTCAGAAGGAGAGTGCCCGTTTTCACGTAGTACTTCGTACTGAGCTGCAAAGATACCCTGAATAGCGCCCATCAAAGTACCTCTTTCACCTGTAAGGTCAGAAGTTACTTCACGGTAGAAGTCAGTTTCAAACAGGTATCCTGAACCTACACCGATACCCATGGCAATGGCTGTTTCGCGGGCATGGCCTGAGGCATCCTGATACACGGCAAAGCTTGAGTTCAAACCTTTACCTTCTACAAACAGGCGACGAAGTGAAGTACCAGAGCCTTTAGGGGCAACCAATACGACGTCAACACTCTTCGGAGGTTTGATGCCGGTTTTTTTGCTGTAAGTGATGCCGAAACCGTGAGAGAAGTACAAAGTTTTACCTTTTTTAAGGTGTTGTTTAACGGTTGGCCATAATTGAATTTGAGCTGCATCAGACAAAAGGAAACAGATAACAGTACCTTTTTTCAATGCATCTTCAATGTTGAAAAGTGTTTTGCCCGGTACCCAACCATCTGCAACTGCTTTGTCGTATGTTTTGCCGGGGCGTTGTCCAACAATTACGTTGAAGCCGTTGTCACGCATATTCATTGCCTGACCAGGCCCCTGCACTCCGTAGCCAATTACTGCGATGGTTTGGTTTTTCAAAAACTCTCTTGCTTTTTCAAGAGGGTACTCTTCGCGGGTTACTACTTCTTCTTCAACACCGCCAAAATTTAACTTTGCCATTTTATTGTTTTTGTTTTGTGTTTATGCGATAAAAATATGATACTACTATAAATAATACTCCCATTCAGTAATTTCTTCGGGCAGGTATTCAATCAGCCCCTGCGGGGTTTTGCCTACGGCTACTCTTCCTGAGCGAACGAACTCTATAATACCATGTGGTTTGATATACCGGAAGAAATCAAATATTTCTCTTTCTGTACCGGTTTTTTCAATCACAACGTAATCAAGCCCCCAGTAAACTACCCAGGCCTTATATACCTTATTGATGTTTTCAACATCTATTACTTTGCCATCAATGGGTGTTGAAATCTTAAAGAGGGCAATTTCGTTGTAAACGATGTCTTCATTCAGATAACCGAAAACAGCTAAAACTTCTACAACCTTACGAATCTGGCGTACCAGCTTTTCTACCTCTTCACGTTTGTCATGTTTGATGACAATCGTAAAGCGTGAGATACCCTTTCGTTCGGTTTCAGAAACAGTCAAAGATTCAATGTTGATTCTTCTTCTGGTAAAAATTATTGTGATTTTGTTGAGTAATCCGATGCTATTTTCGGTAAATACGCAAATAGTGTATGTTGTCATTAATAATCAGGAATTAGTGAATTAGCGGATTAGCGAATAATTTGAATGACAAACTGCTTGATTCGCTCATTCGTCATTAGCCATTCACTATTACTCCAGTCGTATGTCGGCTACGCTTGTACCTGCCGGAACCATCGGGAATACGTTTTCCTCTTTTTCTACCAATACCTCCAGCAGATAGGCTTTGTCTGACTGTAGTAGCCTGTCAAGCGACTCGCTGAGGTTTTCTCTTTCAGCACAGGTGTGGCCTTCAATGCCAAATCCTTTGGCTATGGTAATGAAATCAGGATTCTTTAGTTCTACGAATGAGTAGCGGTTATCGAAGAACAATTGCTGCCATTGGCGTACCATACCCAGGTAATTGTTGTTCAGGATAATCATTTTAACTGCCAGCCCGCTTTGCGCAATGGTTCCCAGCTCCTGGATGGTCATCTGAAAACAACCATCGCCAATAATGCCTACCACTTCGCGTTCAGGTGCTCCCATTTTGGCGCCGAATGAAGCCGGAATAGCAAATCCCATAGTACCTAATCCGCCGGATGCAATGTAAGAATTAGGCTTACGGAACTGGTAATACCGTGCCGTTACCATCTGGTGCTGGCCAACGTCTACCACAATACAGGCTTCACCTTTGGTTTTGTCAGACAGCATGGCAACTACTTCTGCCATTTTTATCTTGCCTTCACCTTTCAAATCGCGTAGCGTTACTTTCTGGTGTTCTCTGGCATCCAGTTTCCTGAATTCGTTTTTCCAGGCAGTAAATTCTCCTCTCTTAACCAGCGGCATCAGCATTTTCAATGCTTCTTTGGCATCGCCAACTACAGGCGCTTCGGTTTTCTTTATTTTCTCTATTTCAGAAGGGTCAATTTCTATATGAATGATTCGCGCCTGTTTGGCAAACCTTGTTGCATCGCCCGTTACGCGGTCATCAAAGCGCATCCCAATGGCAATCAACACATCGCACTGGTCTGTCATTACATTAGGTGCATACATGCCATGCATACCCAGCCAGCCCATATAATTGGGGTGGTCAATCGGTACGGCAGACAAACCTAATAAGGTGCTGGCGCAAGGCATATCTGTTTTTTCAATAAACTCAAGCAGCTCTTGTACGGCATCAGCAATTAATACGCCGTGGCCAAACAATATATAGGGGCGTTTAGCCTTGTTAATCAGCTCGGCGGCTTTTTCAATCTGCTCTTGCTTAGGCACAATGCGAGGGCGATACGTTACCAGTTTATTTACCTTTTGGTAACTGAACTTGTCTGTCATTTTACCGGCCTGTGCGTCTCGGGTGAAATCTATCACAACCGGGCCGGGCTTGCCAGCCTGGGCAATGTAAAATGCTTTGGCCATTACCTCTGGTACTTCATCGGGGCTGGTAATCTGGTAATTCCACTTGCAAACTGGCGTTGTTACACCAATCATGTCAGTTTCCTGAAATGCATCGGTACCCAATAAAGTAGATTTAACCTGGCCTACAATACAAACCAACGGGGTGCAGTCAATAATGGCGTCTGCTATGGGTGTTATCAGGTTTGTGCCACCCGGACCAGATGTTACCAGACAAACACCAGGGCGGCCGCTGACACGCGCATAACCCTGCGCGGCATGGCCGGCACCCTGCTCATGACGGACAAGTATATGGTTAAGACGGTCTATATAGTCATAGAGGGCATCATAAGTAGGCATAATAGCGCCACCGGGGTATCCGAAAATGGTTTCTACGCCTTCGGCCAGCAGGCACTCCATCATGGCTTGTGCACCTGTAAGATATTCTCTCTTTTGGGGCTCTTCAAGGGGTAAAGTTAATACCTCCTGCTTGGCTTCTACTTCTAATAAATTTCCCATGTCAGAGTGGTTTTTAATGTATACTTATATTGTTGTAAGTCTTTTCGCCGGTTATCTTTTGTAAATACTGCCGAAGCCACTGTTACGGTTTTCCGGCTTTGTCAGTTACAGGTCTGTTACGCAACCTTCACTAGCCGAACTTACATTTTTGATGTATTTTCTAAGTACTCCTCTTTTAAATGTTGATTCTTTCGGTTGCCAGGCTGCCCTGCGTTCGGCCAGTTCTTCGTCTGACACGTGCAGAATCAGCTTATTGTCAATGGCATCAATAGTAATTTTGTCGCCATCTTTTACCAGGGCAATTGTGCCGCCATCATAGGCTTCAGGTGTTACGTGGCCTACTACAAAACCGTGTGTACCACCCGAGAAACGGCCATCGGTAATCATGGCTACTGAATCGCCGAGACCGGCACCCATTACTGCTGAGGTAGGCTTGAGCATTTCTGGCATACCCGGCCCGCCTTTGGGGCCTTCATTGCGGATTACCACTACATGCCCTGCTTTTATTTCGCCTTTGCTCAAAAACTCAATTACTTCTTCTTCACGCTCACATACTTTTGCAATACCTTCAAATTTTTCGCCTTCTTTTCCTGTTATTTTTGCTACCGCCCCTTTTTCGGCCAGGTTTCCGTATAAAATCTGTAAGTGGCCAGTGGCTTTGAGCGGACTGGTAACCGGGCGAATTATGCTTTGTGTGCTGAAATCAAGGTCTGGTACATCCTGCAGGTTTTCGGCAACGGTTTTACCTGTAATGGTGATGCAGTCGCCATGCAACAAACCGTTTTGTAAAAGATATTTCATTACTGCCGGTACACCACCAATGGGGTGCATGTCTTCCATATAATATTTACCTGAAGGTTTCAGGTCGCCCAATAAAGGTGTGCGGTCTGAAATGGCCTGAATGTCATCTAATGTAAACTCTACACCTGCCGAAGAGGCAATGGCAAGGTAGTGTAACACCGCGTTGGTAGAACCACCTAATGCCATTACTACCGTAAGCGCATTTTCAAATGCCTTGCGTGTCATAATGTCGCGCGGTAGTATCTGCTTTTCAAGAAGCACTTTCATGGCGGCACCAATGGCAAGGCATTCTGCCTTTTTGCCTTCGTGTGTGGCCGGGTATGATGAGCTGTTCGGTAAGCTCATGCCCATTGCCTCAATAGATGACGCCATCGTATTGGCTGTGTACATACCACCACAGGCACCCTGGCCCGGAATTGAGTTCTGGATAACGCCTTTATAATCTTCGTCAGATATATTATTGGCAAACTTTTTACCCAATGCCTCAAAAGCCGAAACGATGTCCAGCTTCTGGCCATGGTAATAACCTGATTTCACAGTGCCGCCATAAACCAAAATGGCAGGGCGGTTTAGGCGTGCCATGGCCATCATGGCGCCAGGCATGTTTTTATCGCAACCTACAACGGCAATTACACCATCATACCATTGGGCCGAAACCACGTCTTCAATTGAATCAGCAATGATATCGCGGCTGGGTAATGAGTAACTCATGCCGTCGTTTCCGTTGGTCATTCCGTCTGAAACACCAATCGTATTAAAAATCAGCCCAACCATTCCGTTTTCCTGCACGCCTTTTTTTACATGCACCGAAAGCCCATTCAAATGAATGTTACAGGGGTTGCCCTCATAACCGGTACTGGCTATACCAATCTGGGGTTTTTCCATGTCTTCCTCTGTAAGGCCAATGGCATAAAGCATGGCTTGTGCGGCAGGGTTTGTTACTTCCTGTGTAAGTGTTCGACTGTATTTATTAAGCGTGGTCATTGAAATTGAATGGGGTGATTTAAGTCTTAAATAATATTTTGTTCATAAAAAAACCTTCTTCACACAGTGAAGAAGGTCGTCAGGCTATGGTCATGCGTCCTCCTTCACACTCGCTAGGCGAGCAGGTGAATAATTAGAACGATAATGACTCTATATTGACTCATGAATAAACTTCTCTATTTGCGAAAATTCGCTAAGTGCGAATCATATTCTATACAAATGTAGGTGAAAGGATTTTTTAATTCCAAATTTTTTAAAATAAAATTTCAGAATTTCCATTTTTTTGCACTTTTCTAAGTTGCCTTTAGGCTAATTCAAAGATTTTTTATGCCCCTGCGACCTCTTCGTAGGTGGCCTGAATGCTTCTCTGGATGCCATCGCCCTGCATTTGGGTTACGCCCGGTATAGCCGTGGACTTTAAAACTTCGTCTTTCGTTTTACCGGCTTTTACTTCGCCTTCTACAAAACTCCATAGCTTTGCCAGGTAGTCCTGAAACACCTTGATGTCTTCTTTATTACCGGTTATTTTTTCAGGGTCGAAGGCATGGCCGAAAACAAAAAGCGTTTGGTTATCAAAAGTAGATAGCGTTTTGTCAAGCACGGTAATCCAGCTTTTGACAGATGCACCGGCAGCACGGTCTACAAAAGGGTATCGGCGGTTAAAAAGCAAATCGCCCATGTGAGCCACATTGGCTTGCTCAAAATGTATAATGCTGTCGCCATTGGTATGTCCGGGTCCAAAATAATGGGCTTTAATGGTCTCTTTACCAACTTTTTGTTTCCAGGTGTCGGTAAAGGTTATGTCAGGATATAACTGTTTGTCTTCAGTTTTGGCCTTTTCTGCGGCTACTTTCTGGTTTTTCAGTGAATTACTATGGGCAACTACATGTTCAGCAATGCCTTTGAAAGCAATGTTGCCACCCGAATGGTCGCCATGATGATGGGTATTGATAAGCAGATGTATTGGTTTCTCTGATATTTTTTTCAGTTCACCAATCAGGTGATTCGACTGCTCAGGGAACTGAGAGTCTACCACGGCCAGGCCTTTAGTTGTAACCAGATAAGCTATAGTGCCACCGCGTTCAGTAAAAACACCTACGCCACCGCGTAAATCTTTCAGTTTATACGGATTCTGCGCCATAATACTGGCCAGTAATTCTTTGCCGGAAATAGCAAATGCCCCAAGAGTAAGGCCTGTGGTTTGTACAAAATTTCTGCGGTTCATGGGTCTAAAGATTAAAGGTTCTGTATGCTAATGTGTTACTAAACAGGTTGTTATGCTTTATCTGCTTATTCGTCTTCCAAAGCAGCTTCTACCATGTATCTGACGGATACGTCGTTGGATAGCAAAAGCCGCATCAGATGATTTTCACGCAGTTTCATGGTTCGCATGATGTCTTTAACCGGCAAACCCTTTTGGTGCAGGCTGCGTGCATGCCCGCCAAAGTCTTCAAAATATTGTAATTTGGCCCGTAATTGCTGTTTACCATCTTTTAACCGGGGGTGGTGCCCGCAAAAAAGTACATCAAAATTATATTGGAGTATATTTTTCATAGACGCTACCTGCTGCCAGAATTTCTCACCTTTTCTGAAAACCCTGATCCGGATACCCACAAACAAGTCGCCTGAAAACAGCCAGCCTTTGTTGGGCTCGAGAAAAACCGTGTGGTCGTCTGAATGCCCCGGTGTATAAATAGGTACTAATTGGTGGTTTGGCGTTTCAATAATGGCCGGGAAGTTGTGTATATGGCTTTCATAAGGTGTAATATGCCCGAAAAGCACCTTCTCATAAGGATGCAGACCGAAGCCTTTTTTTATTTTTTCTTGGGTTGCTGCGTGGGCAAATACTTCAGCCTGATGCTCAATGGCCAGAGCAGCTACATTACCTGAGTGGTCTTCATGAAAATGCGTCAGCAGAATTTTTTCAATTCTTTTGTCCTTCAATGTGGCTTTTACTTTTTCTCGGCAGTGCGCCTGAGCGGTATCAATTAATACGTGGTCAAAAACAAAACAGTACACATTAAACCAGGGTTTGCCGATAGGAGCATAACCAAAACGGAAAAGCTCAACATCGGCAAACTTTCTATGTTTCAGATATTGCATTTTTCTAAGAAGTAAAACATTAATTTACTCCACCTGTATTATTTTACGGTTTTGTAAATCTCATCGCCAATAGCTGTTCTGATGTTCAGCGTACTTATCTTCGTGTTATCACGGGTTGGGTAAACACGGTTTGATAAGAAAACGTAGGCAAAATTATATTTAGGGTCTACCCAAACGAAAGTACCTGTAAAGCCTGAATGACCATAGCTTTCAGGTGTTGCCAGTGTTGGCCCGTTGGCCACCTTAGGGTTAAAGTCTATTTTGTCAAATGCAATGGCTCTTCTGTTTTTTAGTTCAGGAAACTGGTAACGGGTGCACTCATCAACCACCTCGGGCTTAATAAACTGCTTGCCGCCGTAAGTTCCTTTTTGCAGATAAAGCTGCATCAGTTTCATTAAGTCGTTGGCATTGCCAAACAAACCTGCGTGCCCCGAAACGCCGTTAAGCATACCGGCGCCTTCATCATGCACACGCCCGTGTATGAGTGTATGCCTGAATAATGTATCGCGCTCGCTGGGTACAATCTGAGATTTAGCATAAAAGCGCAGCGGATTATAGGTAAGGCTGTTTGCCCCGAGTTGTTTGTAAGTTTTTTTTAGGTAGTCTTCCCAGGGCATGCCGGTTATGCGCGGCATAAAAGTCGGGTAGGCGTAGTAATGTAAATCGCTATACACATAGCCCTGATCGGGTTTAACAGGCGAATCTTTAATGGCATTGAAAATTTTCTCTCTGTAATCTTTGTGCAGCCACAGGCTGTCTGTGAGTTGAACAGTGTAATCGTCCGACGGTTCATTGGCAATCGTATTCTTTTTCCAAACCAATGTAACAGGCGACAGCGTTTCTTTCCACAGATTTTTATCTTCTTTAATGGCTTTCATGAGCAGGGCAAAGTATTTCTTTTTGCTCATTAAAAATTTCCTTTTGTATTTCTGTGCGTATTTAGCTTTAAATACGGGGCTGTTCATCACGGTCTTTACCGAGTCTATGCAGTCCATCCAGAACGGAATCCAGGCTTTCAGACCTGATTTATGGGTAAGCATATCTCTGAACCGCAGATTTGCCTTATTTGAATTATCAAATTCTGTATAGTAGTCCTTAAAGGTTTTGTCGAGGTCAAATTTGTTTTCGCTCATTAACTGCATTACAGCCAGTAATGATGTACTTACTTTGGTAACTGAGGCCAGGTCATAGAGGTCGGTTAATTTTACCTTGCCGTTTGATACCGCATTGGTTTGTGCCGGCCCTGCCTGTATAGAAGCCGCGCTTTTTACTTTTTCGTCCATCACATCATTTTTATTACCGGCGCTTAATACCATTTCATTGGCTGTATTCAGGCCTGCTTTGGCGGCTTCGTAAGTATGGTATCCAAATGCTTTTTGGTAAATAACCCTTCCGTCTTTGGCTACCTCAAGTACCGCACCGGGGTATGCTTTTTCTTTCAGACCCAGATTTACTACCGAGTCCATCCTGGCGTTGAAAACCTTACTGTCAAGCCCAACCATTTCGGGTACACCATAAGCTAACCGACCGATTGACTGGGTTTGTTTGCCAGATTCCAGGCGATAATTTTCATTAACTGTAACAGGTAGCTTGCCAATAAACGGAATAGCCCCGAAAATGGCTTGTGCCGAGGCCTCTTCCATGTAGGGGGTTAGCTGATAGGCCATTACAACGGCTTTAGCTTTGTCAAGGTCTTCAAATTTATCCAACGAATAAGGGTTGCCAAAGAGCGTTACTACGGCTTTGCCGGTATTTACCAGGGCTTTTACAGCCTTTTTATTGGCATCGGTAACACCATATTTAGCAGCCGGACGGATATTATTCAGGTGTACACCCACCAGTATAAGGTCATATCCTGAGACTTGCTCCAGCATTTTGCTGATGTCGGCATTGGTGGCATTGGCCGGTAAATTGAAATTATCAACAGCAGTATAGTTAGCCGCCATTTTCTGAAAAGCCGTTGGCTGAACAGCATCAACAGAAACCACGGCAATTTTGGCTGTCAGGTCTTTAACGGGTAAAACACTTTCTTCATTTTTTATGAGCGTAAGGGCTGCTTCTGCAAACTGACGGTTCAGCACGTCTGACTTCGTGGTGTTCAGGTCTTGTATCAGATTATTAATTTCTATTGGCTTATATTTATCTAAACCTACCCATGATTTAGCCATCAGGATTTTCTTAACCCTGAAATCAATTTCTTCCTGGGTTATTTCCTTATTGGCAACGGCTGCTTTAATGGCTGCTATGGCTGCCGGCACATCTTCAAAGGTTTCAAGGATATCATTGCCTGCCAGAATAGCTTTTACATTGGCTTGCCCGTTAGGGAAGTATTTTACTGCTCCCTGCATATCCATGGCATCAGTAAATACAAGACCTTTAAATTTCAAATCATTACGGAGCAAATCAGTAACTATATTTTTTGAGAGCGTAGAGGCCAGATTTTTGGTGCTGTCTAAAGCCGGAATACTCAGGTGGGCTGTCATGACACCGCTGAGGCCGCTGTTCATGAGCATACGGTAAGGGTAAAGCTCAATATAGTCCAGCCGTTTTTTGTCGTGGCTTATCAGGGGTAAATCATAGTGAGAGTCTACGCCTGTATCACCATGCCCCGGAAAGTGCTTGGCCGACGTCAGAATACGCTCGCTGTTCATGCCCTGCATATAAGCAATGGCCTTAGAGGCCACATCGTATTTGTTTTCACCAAACGAGCGGAAATTGATAACCGGGTTATTGGGGTTATTATTGACATCTACTACAGGGGCATAATTGATGTGCACGCCCATTCTGCGACATTGACGGGCTATTTCAGCACCCATCTCACGTATATCTGCTTCTTTACCTCTGATGGCGCCGAGGGTCATCTGATAAGGGAACCGAACGGTACTATCCAGCCTCATGGCTAATCCCCATTCTAAATCCATTCCTATCAGCATGGGTACTTTAGACATCCCCTGCAGCTCATTTACAATGCGAGCCTGTGTGGTTGGCTGGCCTGCAAAGAATACCATACCGCCCACTTTGTAATCCTGTACCCATTTTTTGAGTTTTTCAACGTTATATCCCTGGCCTGAAGTATTTCCCCGTGGCATCAATAACTGACCGATTTTCTCGTCTAACGACAGGGTCGCGAAAACAGAATCTACCCAGCGTTGGTTATAGTTATTGAGGAAATCGGGGCTTTTTTGAGCAAAGGAAGATAGCAGACTGAAAAACAGAAAACAGAGCAGGAATACTTTTTTCATGAGTTTAAGATTTTGTCGGAACAGAAATCAAAAATAGACAATAAATCGGTATGGTTTCAAAAACCTGAGCATATTTAATGATTTTACTGCCACTATGCCATGTATGTAAAATTGGCACTTGGTTTGAACAATAAAAAAAGCACAGAAATATTTTAATTATACAAAACGTTTTGTACATTCACTCTGACATTCTGGCAGATAAATACGAGTCATTAATGGTTTTTTAGAAGGGTGTTCAGCAGGTTTTTACCAGATAATTAACTAATGTTTGCTGTTAAATAAAACGGGTTTTTTAAGAAAAAGCCTGATAGAAGAACCTAAATTTGTGGTACATGAATCGTGAACTAATCTCCAGCCTTATGATGGGACGCCAAGACGTAGAAAATGTGGAAATGATTGAAATCGCTTCACCGGATGAAGTGATGGAGAATGAGAATAATCTTCCAACCGAACTAGCGCTTCTTCCGCTTCGAAATACCGTTCTGTTTCCGGGTATTGTTATACCTGTTACTGTTACAAGGGCCAAATTTATTAAAATGGTAAAAAAGGCTTATCGCACTGATAAAACCATTGGTGTGGTTGCACAGATACGCCATACGCCCAACGAACCTACACCCGAAGATTTATATAAAATTGGTACGATTGCAACCATTCTTAAAATGATTGTGCTGCCTGATGGAAATGTGACGGTTATTATTCAGGGGCGCCGCCGTTTTGAGGTTGTTAACTATACTCAGACCGAACCGCACCTTAGCGCTACGGTTAAGTATATAGCTGATAATTTTCCGAGTGTACGGAAAAAAGAGGTGAAAGCCCTGATACAGAGCCTGAAAGAGGCGGCTTATAAAATTCTGAGCCTGAATCCGGAGATACCGAAAGATGCGCAGATGGCTATCAGTAATATTGACAGCCCTAGTTTCCTGACCCACTTTTTGTCTTCTAACCTGAATATTGAGATTAGCGAGAAACAATTGCTTCTGGAGACTTACGACGGTAGCGAGCAGGCACACAAACTGCTGGAACACATGATGAAAGAGATTCAGGTGCTCGAAATCAAAAGAGATATACAGAGCAAAGCCAGCCTTGATATTGACCAGCAACAAAGAGAATATTACCTGCGCCAGCAGATAAAGGTGTTGCAGGAAGAACTGGGCATGGAAACGCCTGATCAGGAGGTAGAAAAGCTGCGTGCCAAAGGCGCCAAAAAGAAGTGGTCTAAAGAGGCCAACGAGCATTTTCATAAAGAACTGAACAAAATTCTGCGCATGAACTCAATGGCGCCGGAATATGGGGTTTCATTAACCTATGCCGAAACCATGATTGAGCTGCCCTGGGCAGAATACACAAAAGATAATTTTGACCTGAAAAGGGCTAAAAAAATACTGGATGCCGACCACTCGGGTCTTGAGAAAGTAAAAGAGCGTATTATTGAGTATCTGGCCGTATTAAAATTACGAAGCGATATGAAAGCACCTATTCTGTGCCTCTATGGGCCTCCGGGTGTTGGTAAAACATCATTGGGGCGCTCAATTGCCAAATCGCTGGGTCGTAATTACATACGGATGGCGTTAGGTGGACTACATGATGAGGCAGAAATACGCGGCCACAGAAAAACTTATATCGGTGCCATGCCGGGCAAGGTGATTCAGAATCTGCAAAAAGCCAGATCGTCAAACCCGGTATTTGTTTTAGACGAAATAGATAAGGTTTCCCGCGATTTCAGAGGTGACCCTTCATCGGCTCTGCTGGAAGTTCTGGACCCCGAACAAAACTCGTCCTTCAAAGACAATTACCTGGAGGTTGACTATGATTTATCTAAGGTGCTGTTCATTGCCACTGCTAATTCTTTAGATACTATTCAGGCGCCGTTAAGAGACCGCATGGAGATAATTGAGATTTCAGGTTATACGGTTGAGGAGAAAATAGAAATCGCTAAAAAACACCTGGTGCCTAAGCAGTTAGAGCAACACGGTATAAAGGTAAAAGACCTGAAAATAGAAGATAAGGCTATTCAACGGGTAATTGAAGGCTACACCAGAGAATCTGGGGTTCGTCGTCTTGAACAGCAGATTGGAACTTTGATAAGAAAAGTTGCCAAGTCTATTGCCATGCAGGAGGAATATCCGAAACTGATAAAAGTTGAACACGTTGAGAAACTATTGGGCGGAGCTATATTTGACCATGACCTATATGAAGGCAATGAGTTGCCGGGTGTGGTAACCGGATTGGCCTGGACTTCGGTAGGTGGAGATATACTTTTCATAGAGTCGAGCCTGAGTAGGGGTAAAGGCCAGCTGACGTTGTCAGGCCAACTGGGAGACGTCATGAAAGAATCGGCCGTTACGGCGCTTTCTTACCTTAAATCGCATGCCGATGAAATAGGTATTGATTACCGCATTTTTCAGAATTACGATTTGCACGTTCACGTGCCACAGGGGGCTGTGCCAAAAGATGGCCCGTCTGCAGGTATTACCATGGTTACATCAATGGCCTCTATCTATACCCAAAGACAACTGAAGCCGAATCTGGCCATGACAGGCGAGATTACCCTTCGCGGAAAAGTACTGCCTGTGGGCGGTATAAAAGAGAAAATTCTGGCTGCCAAGCGTGCGGGTATAAAAGAGATTGTAATGTGCTACAAAAACCGCAAGGATGTAGAGGAGGTAGGTGCCACGTATACAGAAGGCCTCACTTTCCATTATGTTGACTACGTGCAGGAAGTGCTGGAAATAGCATTATTGCCCGGCAAAGTTGCCAATGCCATGAAGTTTATTCTGCCGGAAGAAAAGAAAGAGGCTGAGCCGGTAGAACTTTTATAGTGCTAACTATTGACTACAAAAAAATAGCAGTTGCCTGAAGCATCTGCTATTTTTTTATTCCAGCAATGAGTGCCAGAAATAAAATGTAGCATAACCACGCCAGCCCGGCCACAGGGTAGCCATCTGGTGCAATTCGGCAATAGTGGGTTTGGCCGGTAATTTATATTGGTTTTTTACCGCATGATGAAGGCCTACATCTTCAACCGGAAACGCATCGTAGCTTTTGAGGCTTTTCATCATTGAGTAGTTGGCTGTCCAGTTTCCTACTCCTTTAATGGCAGTTAATTGCTGCTTGATTTCTTCATACCCTAACCGGGATAGTTTCTCCTGCGCCAGAATACCCTCTGCAAATGCCTGTGAAATATTTATAATATATTGTGCCTTACTTCTGCTGAACTGAAATGGCTGGAAGTCTTCTACCTTAAGTGCCGCCAGTGTTTGTGGTGTGGGTAGTGCATAAAATGCTTCACCATCAAAAGTTACACTTTTACCAAAGTTGTGCACCAGCCTTTGTTTAAGCGCGTAAGCAAAGTTAAGATTGATCTGTTGCCCGATAACCGACCAAACCAGCGACTCGAATAAATCGGGCATACCTACCATGCGCAGGCCATAGTATTTCTGGCAAAGCTGCTGCATTATAGGGTCAGCCTGCACGGCTTTATAAAATACGTTCAGGTCGGCGGTCAGGTCAAACCAGTTTTCAATATAGTTTTTTATGCGCTGCTGCACTTCTGGCGTGGCGTTTCCGGTATGGATATGAACGGCAAGGCCGTTGTGATATGCAATAGAAAACAGCACCAGATTATTGCCCATGTCTAAAACCTTGTAGATAGTATCTCCCTTTATGGTATGCAGGCACTCTTTTTCATTACGCGATAAAAACCTCAGCAATTCCTGATAACTAAATGCTTCTGGCGTGGTAATATGTATCATTATTTAGGTTGTCGAAAATGTTAAAAATAGCGACCGCGCTTAAAGTCTGTTGATCTGTGTATTTTTTATGATACCATTCCCCCTGAAAATAAAGCCAATTTCTTTGAGTTTACCCAGATGCTTTTTATAGGGTGTTTCAAAAATCGTTTGATTGTTTAATGCAATACTCACAAATTTGTTTCTGTTGATTATGCTCACATGCTGCCACCCGTACATTTGAGTACCAAAAGCGGTTAAATCTGTTTTTTTGCCGTCAAACCTCCGGTTACTGATACTCACGTTTATGTTACTTTCACAGCCTTTATGGGCCAGGTTAACATACATATATTCATATTCTCCTTTAATCAGTACTGCCACTGCAGGGCAAACTACGCCTGTTGAATCCATTCTGAAATCAGTTCTGAAAACAAATCTGTTTCCATCAATATTAAAATCACGGCTATTATGAAAAGTGAGCATAAAGGGTTCTTTGGTATCCAGCTTGTTACTGACCAAAATATCGGGCTTTACGCCGATGATGTCTTTTGATACCCAATCGGTCTGCGGTAGTATTTTATTCTCTATTGGTGGCTGGTGTGCCGCTATTACCCAGTTGTCGGTCTTGATATGTACCGGAATCTCTCTGATGATAGAGTCGTCTGCAATGATTTTGGCCATGTAGTAGCCGGGCAGGTAATAAATATCCGTTTGCTGATAATTGCCTTTGGTAATTTCTACTCTTCGTTTTTTATCCCACGATTGCTGAATATAAAACTTCCTGGCATTAACAGAATCGATATTGTAAGTAAAAACAACTGTGTTAGGTACGGTATTAGAAACAGAGGTTTTGGCAGAAAACTGAACGTCTCCTGTACGAATACCATTTTTGAAAAGTTTGTTTTTAAACACCAGTAAGGCCAGAACCAGAATAATCCCGGTAATGGCGAAAAGTCTTGTATGGGTAGACCGAGGTCTGATTTTTTCAAAGGGTTTATCGGGGTAAGGTAAAAAACGCTCAGTAGGCGGTACGGTTTTACCTGTAAGTATTTGGGCCAGGTCAAGTTTGAGTGTGAGCCAGTCTTTATGATAAGCAATTTTGCTGAGGGCATCAAGTGTTGACAAATGCGGTAAACGGTTGAACTCATTGCGCCAGATTCTTTTAATTGTGGTAAGGCTGATTTTTACACCCGATTTCTCTTCAATAAAAAATGTAAGAAACTCATAATCTTTTTGCCCCCGGCTTTCGTGCAGGCTAAGCCCTGCCATTTCCTCAATTTGTTGCTTTAGCCTATCCAGAAGTTCTTTATCGATAGGGTTGATGTCGTTCATAATCAGATGGGTTAAAAAACAATCGCAAAACAGTTGTAAAACAGTTCAATCTTGCACAAGATAATTATCCGGGTGTATGGCATATTGCTGCCTCAAATCATTACTCAAAATTTAAAACAAATTATCATGAAAATGCTCAGAATCATATCTTTAATGGTTACTTTTTTTCTTGGCCTTTCTTATAGTCTTTCGGCACAGAACGCTTTTAAAGACTGGCAGGGATTCTCTGAAAACAACACGCCAGCCGTTTTAACCGAGCAAACTTATAAAGATAAAAGCTGCATAAAATTAGATGGTAAAAATGAGGCTATCATTATTAAAAAGGATAAAAAATATGAAAATTTCAGAATAGACCTCGATATCGCCAGCCGTGTGATGGGCGGAATCGGCTTCCATGTAAAGAACGAACAGAACTACCAGTTTCTGTATTTCAGACCCGGCTATGGTGGCACGCAGGAAGCAATTCAGTATGTACCTATTTATAATGGGGGCTTAAGTTGGGTAATGTACCATTATCCAATTTATGAGGCCAAAGCAGCCATCTCGCAACTGGAGTGGTTTCATGCCACTATTGAGGTACGCGGCAGCATTATGAAAGTGTTTGTGAACTATAAAAAAGAACCCGATTTAATTGTGAGCCTGCTGGATACTGATACTGACAATGGAAGTATTTTATTGAGAAGTATGTTCGGAGAATCCTACTTTGCCAATGTTTACATTCAGGAGTTACCAAAAATACTTTATGAATGGTCTGTATCAGAGCAATTGGTTAGAGACAAGACTTACGAATATACAGATATGAAGAAAATTAAGAACTGGACAAAAATTAACGAAAGAAGAGATGAAGTGGTGAATCTGAAAAGATATTATGAATACCCTAACGGAACGGTTTTTGCCAGATGTAACATAGTTTCTGAAGCTGATAAGCCCAAATTGATGTACTTTGATTTTACTGGTAAGCTAAAAGTTTTTCTGAACGGAAAAGAGGTTTATAATTACGCCAGATTTAAGTTGGAAAGGCTGGAGCTTTATCAGAACTGCACAGCCCTTGAACTGAAAAAAGGTGATAATGAGCTTGTATTTATTATTGAGGGCGATGCCTCTTTTTTGGGTGAAGGCTTTAATGCAATGGGAAGAAAACAGCATCAGAATTGGGGCTTTGTAGCTGGCTTGGCAGATATGGCCAGATAATGGTTTAAGGCGTGGCCGGTATGCCCGGCCCGGTCATTTACTGTATGAATACTACCGGCTTTGTTTCGGCTTCAAACTGCCGAAGAATACGCAGTAACTGCCCTTTTTGTTTGCTTTCGGCCCAGCCAGAATCATTATTATGGATTCCCTCAAAGTCCTGATCAAGCACCAGCCCACTCTGATAAATAAGCGAGTCGTTTTTTAGCAGATATATACGGCTTTCAATTTTAAGTGAGTCGCTGCCATTGCTTATAAACTCGCAGTTTTTCAGCTGGCTTAGTATTTGTTTATCAGATGATTTTAATACCCTGTTGCGCGGTATACCGGCCCAGGAGTTCATGAGGTCGGTAACACTTATAATTACGTAGGCAGTATAGTTGCCCTCCTGAAAATTAAATTGCTGAAAAGGCTTGTTTTCGTCTTTGATTGCTACAATTGAGGCCTGAGAGATGGGGTTTTTATCGAAAATAAAAAATGGATATAACCCGATAAAGTAAGCAACAACCAGGCCCAGGCATATAGCAGATAAGGCAAAAGCGATTGTCTTTTTCATTCGGTGAGTCACAGCTTGGTTTAGTTTATTGAATACATAGTAGCAGTCGTGCTGCAATTTTATTTTTTTTTTTTAATGTAGCAAAAAAAATTATTTACCGGTACCTGTAAAACAGAAGAGGCGCGCCTGCAGGCGCGCCTCTTTGTTCAATTAGATGCGAATGACTATCATTTAGGTTTTTTGAAAACCGCAGCATCAACCGGAGGGTTAATTTTGATTTTGTTGGTTATAAATGCCAGATTACCCATCTGATTTACCATGTCCATAGAATAGGCAAACTTAATGCCGTCTACATCTTTGTAATCAGAGAAACTGATTTCCACTTCCACACCATTGGCTGAAGCCTTTGTTTTGGTCAATAAGTAGGTGGTGGCGTCTATATACTGATCAACCACATCACCTGTTGCTGAAGTTACTTTCAGATGATAGTTGTCTTTTTTGTCTACTTTTTCTTTGCCCACCAGCTCAACTTTATTGCCTTTTTCTTTATAATTGAAAAGCGGACCGAAAGGGTCTAGCTGGCCTTTTAATTGTTTTGCCTGTTCAGCTGGCATATCTTCCGGCTCGCCTGTACCACCCATCATTGTCGGGCGAACCATCCAGGCTGATGTACCATCATAAGCCTGAACCATAGAGTTACCCATCACGGTTGACTCAGAGCGTACCGCTTTGTTTACTACCATTGTGCTGGTGCTTGGTATTTCCATGCCTTGTACAGACAACGAGCGCTCAATGTAAAGGGTATTTACCGATTTCAATTTGTCTGCTCCGCCAAGGGCTGCAATGTGCTTGTCTACTATTTCATCGACAGTCTGGGCAAAGCTGCTTATTGAAACAAAAGCTGCAAATGCTGTTGCAAAAAGTTTGTTCATTTTCATTGTTCGATTTGAATTAAGTTTATTCGTTAGTTTATTAAGGGGCTTATCTGTAAATACTTCAGGTTTTAAAGCCGGAGGGGCTGGTTATTGTCTTGGTTGCCCGCCGCCTGTAGTGCCACCTGTGGTTTGTCCGCCGCTTTGGCCATCGCTTTTTACGTCGTCGTTGTTTACTGAGCGGGCTTTTTTCTTAGGTGCATCTACTGTCATTTTACCTATTTTGTAGCTGAATGTAAGGCGCACACCTCTGTTATACATATAAATATTGTTTACCTGATTGAACTGCGCCGATTTCAACTCGCTACGAATATTGAAACTTTTGTTCAGGAAGTTTTCGCCGGCAAGGCCAAGGCTTCCTTTTTTGTTTTTAAAGTCTTTTTTGATACCAATGGTATAGAAGCCGAATCCACCCTGGTTACCCTGTAATTGAACCTGGTTTCCTTGTAGAAACCCGAAGGCCTGCGCACCCCATCCGTTTTTAAAGGTAGCCTGAGAGAACAAACCACCACTGATATTCCAGCCTGAGTTAGTTATGGTTTCTGACACATTGTTTATGCCCAATACTTGTCCTTCAAGTGTATTATAGATGATATTGGCAAACAAACCTACGTTAATTTTCGATGTTGCTGCAACATTAGCAAAAATGTTGGAACCATACGCATGTTGGCGCCCGATATTTTTGTAAGTAGTAACAATTGCACCGGGCAGGGTATCTGAAGGAATACGAACCTGCGATATGGCATTATTGGTTACTCTACCAAAAAACGAAGCATTCACAAAGGTTTTCTTAATGTTCTTGCTCAATGTTAATTCAAAGTTGTCGGTTATCTCTGGTTTCAGAGTAGGGTCACCCACGGTGATATTCTGAGGGTTAGCCGAGTTAAAGTTCGGGTTCAACTGTTGCAAACCCGGGCGTTGAATGCGCTTGTTGTAAGCCAGCTTAAAGGTAGTACCTTTAATGGTTTTTGAGGCATTTACACTTGGCACCAATACCCCGTAATCTGCTACGCCAATCTGCCCGCCTTCTTTTGTGCTGGCATCTATAAATGTATGCTCGTAGCGCAAACCACCTTTAAAGGTATAACGTTTTTTGGTGGTATAAGTATATGAGCTATAAGCTGCTGCTATATTCTGATGGTAGGTAAGCGCGCCCTGAGGCTGATTGATTTCAGTTGAGAAATTGCCGGTTGGCCCTGCAATCAGAAACTTGTAATCGCTGGTTACTTCACGGAAGATACCCTTTCCGCCAAATTCAAGCATCTGGTTTTTTCTGATTGGGGTCTGGTAATCACTTTGCAGGGTAAATTCCTGATTCAGATTTGAGTTAATATTACGCTGACGGTTCAATAACTCACCGCTTTGGGTCATCAGGTTGGCGTCAAAGTTATTTTTAAGGTCATTACGGCTATAAAGTGTAGAAATACTCCATTCCTGTTGGGGCTTTTTATAAGTGTGCAGGTAATCAATGTTCATATCAACTGTTCCTGACAGGTTGTCGGCGTCAACGTCTCTTCTTGAGCTGGCGTCGGCGTCAAGGCTGCCATTACGGAATAACCTGGTTACAAGGTCTTGCTGCGTGCTGAAGTTACGAACGCCATAACGTACACCGGCTGTCAGGCTTTGGTTTTTGGCCAGGTCATAATCGAATCCCAGGTTATACTGGCCAAACAACCCGTGACTTGAACCATCACCCGTTTGTTTGGTAAGCGTAGAAACTCCATTTACGATACTTGTCTGGTCGAGAGAAGTTTTGGTAATAGTGTTATACATCCCACGGCCAAAACCACCCAGCGTTACACCGCCTTTACCTTTTCTGTAGCTGCCGTTCAGGCTAAGTAATGAGCCCCTGTTACCAACGCCGCCGTCTACATTCAGACTTAAACCTTGCAGGCTGTTCTTTTTAGTAATAATATTAATTATACCACCAGAACCTTCAGCATCATACTTAGCAGATGGACTGGTGATAACCTCGACGGTTTTAATCTGGTCGGCCGGTATTTGCTTCAAGGCATCGGCTACGCTGCTGGCAACAATGGTGCTGGGTTTATTGTTAATTAAAACCCTGATGTTCTGGCTACCTCTCAACGAAACGTTACCGTCAAGGTCTACTGTCAATAGAGGTACTTTACGCAATACGTCTGAGGCATCGCCGCCTTTGGCTGCAATGTCTTTTTCTGCATTGTAAACCAGACGGTCAACTTTTTCTTCAATCAGGGCAGACTGGCCGGTTACGGTAACTTCATTCAGCAATTTGGCACTGCTGGCTATCAGAATGTTGCCCAGGTCAAGTTCTTGTCCTTTGCTTAGGGTTACATTGATATCTTTGGTAGTATAACCAATAAATGTAATTTGTAATTTAAACGAACCGGCAGCCACTTTGCTGAGGGTAAATTTCCCTTTTTCGTCGGCCATCGTGCCATCTACAGGTTTGCCGGTGGTTTTATCAAGAAGGGCAACACTGGCAAATTCAACAGTTTTACTGGTAGTTGAGTCTACCACAATACCCGAAATTTTGCTATTACCTTTGGGTGTCTGGTCTCCTGCTGTACCCGGCAATGCTTTGGCGGCTGGTGCACCGCCCATCGGGAACTGAGCCTGAGCTGCCGTAAATGAGGTGAAAACAGATGCGATTAGAATGATTAGTAAATTACTTTTTTTCATGATTTAGTTTTTAACGTTACAAAGTTGGTTCAGAAAAGCTAATACTGAAACCAAAAATGGATAAGTGTATCATTTAGGATGATGAATACTTGATATTAACCGATGAGTGTCTTAATTGAATTACAGGTAGTTGCTGTGAGGTTTACAGGCGGCTGGCCAGGCTGCTGAATGGAATAAAAAAGTATGCCGGATTAGTAATAAAATATCTAAGAATAGTAATACCCTGGCCTGGTAAGTATTTATGAAGCAGTAGAAGACTGCCCCCCGGTATGGTTAGTATTTATAAGTCTGAGGTGTTTTGAGGATACCAACCTGGTGGTGGAAAGGAAACCAGCCCTGATTGGTATGCTTGCCGATAGGAATTTGTATTAATGATTAAAGCTTGGTGTTACTACCAGATTTTTAAATTTAGCGTATGTAGCCGGCCCGGCCCAAATTGCAATTTTGCCCGGCCTTGCAGGGGCAAGACTCTTCACTTCAAGGCAGGGAACAGGATGATTATTGACATACACCCTGATAAACGGCCGGTCTACAACTACTCTGGCATGAAACCAGTCGTCCGGGTCTGGTACAGGCTTCACTTTGTTTTCGTATTTTCCGGGGAAATCACCTCGCAGTTTAAACCAGGGAGCATCAGGCAGTGAGGCATATTGCACGGCTCTGCTCCGGCGGGCCGTGTCGGCGTTCATGAAATTAAATGGTCTGAAATAAACGTGTTCATAGGTCTGGCTATCCTGCACATTAAAGGCTACGCCTACAAAACTTTGTTGTAAGAGGTTTGCCCCTTTTACGTCAAATTCAATCGTGCCGTTGGTCATTTCAAAATCTTTAAGCACCATCATGCCGTCGTTATCTGTTTTGTCTAGTTCTATAGTATCTTTCCATACCGGTGTGGGCTTGTTGTAAATAAGCCAGAGAGATGGATTTTTAAAGTCTGCTCTCAGTAGCTTGCCTTGCGGGTGCGCAATCAGAGAAATAAGAAAGAAGAAGACAATGAGTCGTTTTTTCATAAATAGGCTGGTTTTGTAAATATTAAAAATGGGGTTTTGCCAATAGGCTGGTTATTTTTTGGCAAATTTGTAGAAAAGAAAAGGTGTTACCTGTTCAAACCGATACCAAATCTGGTTCAAGTCTGGAGCATCATTAAAATTACTTCTTGCAAGACTACCTATTGCGGCTAAAACAAAATCAGAAAATAGAACCTGAATCAATATTTACTATGATTTACATTACTCAGCTTATTTTTATTAAAGAGGGGAAAGAAGAAGTTTTTCATGAGTTTGAGAATTTTGCCATACCCTTGATGGAGAAATATAACGGCAAGTTGTTGTACCGGATAAGGCCTGATGCTACCGCCTATATAGCTGGTGAAGAAGAAAAACCCTATGAAATTCATATTGTTTCTTTTGAACACGAAAGCGACTTGCTGGGCTTTATGAAAGACGACGGCCGCATGAAATTTTTGCCTTTAAAAGAAGAATCGGTAAAAACCATTCTGATGATTAAGGGCGCTAAAATGGGTTAAGGAGTGATTCAGAGAAGGCGCAACAAATAATTGTAAAAATACAGGCGAGCGATGTTGAAAAGATTATGATTGTAAGTATTAAACAAAAACACCTGCCTCGAAACCGAAGCAGGTGTTTTAAATATACTTAAAGCTATTATTAAGCTTTTGATTTTGCAATTACGCCATCTGCAATGTTTTGCGGAACGATTTCGTAATGTGAGAATGTCAAGTTAGCAGTAGCACGACCAGACGACATTGTACGTAGGTCTGTTACATAACCGAACAATTCTGAAAGAGGTACATCAGCTTTGATTACTTGCGAACCAGCTTTAGTATCCATACCTCTCATCACACCACGACGACGGTTCAAGTCACCAGTGATAGGACCTGTGTACTCGTCAGGAGTAACAACCTCAACTGCCATGATTGGTTCTAGCAATTTAGGGCCAGCCTGACGTGCAGCTTCTTTGAAGCCCATACGAGCAGCTAGCTCGAAAGACAATGAGTCAGAGTCAACGTCGTGGAATGAACCGTGGAACAAACGCACTTTCATTGAGTCAACAGGGAAACCTGCTAACGGACCATTTGACATGGCTGATTCGAAACCTTTCTGAATGGCAGGGATAAACTCTTTTGGAATAATACCACCCACAATGTTGTTTACGAACTCAAGACCTGTTTTCTCGTCTGTACGTGGTCCGATTTCAAATACGATGTCGGCAAATTTACCACGACCACCCGATTGTTTCTTGTAAACCTCACGGTGTTCGATAGACTTGGTGATGGTTTCTTTATAAGCTACCTGTGGTGCACCCTGGTTCACTTCTACTTTGAACTCACGACGCATACGGTCGATGATGATTTCAAGGTGAAGCTCACCCATACCACGGATGATGGTCTGACCTGTTTCTTCGTTAGACTCAACCTGTAGGGTTGGGTCTTCTTCAATCAATTTAGTGATTGCTTTAGAGAAGTTATCCTGATCGGCTGTTTTCTTAGGCTCGATAGCATACCCGATAACCGGATCAGGGAATACCATTGATTCAAGAATGATTGGGTTTTTCTCATCAGAAAGTGTATCACCGGTTTTAATATCTTTGAAACCTACTACCGCACCGATGTCACCGGCACCCAAACGCTCAATTGAGTTTTGTTTGTTGGCGTGCATCTGGAAGATACGAGAGATACGCTCTTTGTTGCCCGAACGGTTGTTCAATACATAAGAACCGGCATCTAAACCACCCGAATAAGCGCGGATGAAACAAAGACGGCCAACGTAAGGGTCAGTAGCGATTTTAAAGGCAAGAGCCGCGAAAGGATCGCTTTCAGTTGGTTTACGGAAAATTTCGTTACCTGTATTAGGATCAGTTCCTTTAATGGCTTCTTTATCCAATGGTGAAGGCAATAGAGCCATCACGTAGTCGAGCATGGTTTGCACACCTTTGTTTTTGAATGAAGAACCGCAAAGCATCGGAACAATCTTCATGGCGATAACTGCCTGGCGAAGCGCTGCAAGGATTTCGTCTTCTGTGATTGAATTCGGGTCTTCGAAGTATTTCTCCATCAAAGTATCATCAAATTCAGCTACAGCTTCCAACAATTTCTCACGGTATTCAGTAGCCTCTTCCATCATGTCGTCAGGAATCGGTACTTCAGTGAAAGTCATCCCTTTGTCATGCTCGTTCCAAACAATACCGCGGAAGTTCACCAGGTCAACCACACCTTTAAAGTTGTCTTCAGCGCCGATTGGCAATTGAAGAGGCACTGCGTTGCTGCCCAACATCTCTTTTACTTGCTTACACACGTTAAGGAAGTCGGCACCTGAGCGGTCCATTTTGTTAACGAAGCCCAAACGAGCTACGTTATAGTTGTTGGCCAAACGCCAGTTAGTTTCAGATTGAGGCTCAACACCATCAACCGCACTAAATAAGAACACCAAGCCGTCTAATACACGTAGTGAACGGTTTACCTCTACAGTAAAGTCAACGTGACCTGGAGTATCAATTATATTGATATGATATTTTTGGTCTCTGTAATTCCAACCAACGGTGGTTGCAGCTGATGTGATGGTAATACCTCTTTCCTGCTCTTGCTCCATCCAGTCCATCGTAGCAGCTCCATCGTGTACCTCACCGATTTTGTGGCTCACGCCGGCATAATAAAGGATACGCTCAGTGGTAGTTGTTTTACCTGCGTCAATGTGGGCAGCAATACCGATGTTTCTTGTAAATTTTAAATCGCGTGCCATTTTTTTAGATTTTTGAAAAAATGTTTTTTAAGAGTCTGCTTATCAGACAATATTGTTGAGAAACTTTTATTCCAAGCTAATATTAGAATTGTATTTCGGGGTGCAAAATTATGAATACTTTTTGAGAAAATCAAAAAGGTTTTGTTTTTTGTAAATATTTCTTGCCTGCAGGCAGTAGCTTACTACATTAGGCCAGGAAATGCGTACACAAATTCTGGAATCTCTGGTTCAAGGGAAGAAAGGCAAATAGTCTCTGAAATCTGAGAATAAATCTTATAAAGTTAACCTTTGCCAACTTCAGCTGAAGCGCAATCGGTTGTTCCGGTTTGAATCAGGGGGGTAAAGATACTACCATGTTAACTGTTTCATTTGCTACCATAAGCCTGCCTGCATCTTTGGGCGTGCCAAGTAAATTTGGTTCTGACTTATCTCTCAATAATAATCCGTACTGTTGAAACCTCATGTTCTGCAATACTTCTTTCGTTACGGTAAACTATTCTGACAATATAGGAGCCCCGGGGAATATGTCTTACATCTACCCGAACCATGCCATCAGATACTTTTGAAAAACTCTCTGTTAATACCCGGCCCGAATTATCATATATCTGAACACTCTGTACTTCCTGAAAGCCGTTTTGCTGAAACCATTGTTCATGTACCGACCTCTCATAAGATGTACCTGCAGAATCGGGCGATGCTGACAGTTGCGGTACCAATGTAAGTTCTCCGTTTTGAACTGCATTGCCCCATACGGTTACTTTTGAGGCAAATTTTGGGAGTGGGGCTGCTATTTCAGTACTGCAATAACTTTTGCTGATTGAAATGCCTCCGGTACTCATATTGTGCCGTTCCGGCGCTATGCCTTTTACAGAAACCGCGCCTGAAAGCACAGTCATGGTAGGGTACATGAATACTTCTGATGATTCAATGACAGGTCTTTTTTCACTTGCATAACCGATAAAGGTAAAAATGAGCGTATCGCTTTCACTAGCTGAAATCTGGTATCTACCATTAAGGTCAGATATTGCACCCCGTTTAGTTCCTTTTACGGTAATAGAAACGTGAGACAAGGAATCACCTGTATCTGCATCTACTACTCTTCCGGAAATCAATCGGTTTTGAGCGATGCCATCTTCAATGCAAAAGAAAGTCATTATGGCTGCAGCTACATTCCTGATAAGCTTGGTGTGCTTCATGTGTGGCAGCTTAATCAAACCGGAACTTTCCTGATTACTTAATATCTTAAGCGGAATTTCGATAGAAGCGTACCTGGTTCCTTCGCTCCATTCTGGAAACCACTCTTTAATAGCATAATTCTTTTTCAACTGGTCATCTCTAAAACGCCCGCAGAGTTTATCTGAAGAACCCTGCCTGTCTCTGAAAAAAGCCATCAATTGGCTTTCAGACATCTGACTGAAATCAATTACATTTTTAGCGCATGAAGCACAAAAACCACCTGTGGCGGTGGGCAAAAATGATTCCCATCGCTCGTGGCACGGATTATCTACATTGAGTTGAAAAGTTGCCTTCATAGTATCAGGTTTTTAAGTTTTGTAGTATAGATGCAGGCAAAGTAGTTTTTCCATAAAAGATGTTGGTTTTTTACAAATAAAATATTCAAATTAGGATTCCCTAATCTTTAACCTTCTTATGCAAACCTACGATGCCATTGTTGTCGGTGCCGGATATGCCGGACTAACCGCTACCCGCGAACTACTCAGAGCCGGGAAAAAAGTAATTTTACTGGAAGCCCGCGACCGCGTAGGCGGCAGGGTGCATACCCAATATTTTGAAGACGGCAGCTACGTAGACCTGGGCGCTGCATGGGTAGGGCCCACTCAAGACAAAATCTATGCCCTGGCAAAGGAGTTTGGCGTGCAGACTTTTCCGACTTTTGACGAAGGGAAAAGCACCCTTTACTTTAACAATAAACTGAAATATTATAAAGGGATAATTCCGCCCCTGCCCATAGGCGCGCTCCTAAGTCTGGATATGGCCATTAAGCGTATGAATAAGCTGTCTAAAACAGTAGACCTGCAAAACCCCTGGAAAACGCCTAATGCGGCCTATTATGACTCGCTGACTCTGGCTGCCTGGATGGACAAACAGATGTCGTTCAAAACGGCAAAAGTTATGTTTAAGCTGGCGGCAGAGGCCATCTGGGCAGCAGACCCCAACGAAATATCAATGCTGCACGCACTTTTTTACACCAGGTCAGGCGGAGATTTAGATAAGCTGATGAATGTAAAGAACGGAGCACAGGAAGAACGACTGGTAGGAGGGGCCGCGCAACCGGCATTACGGCTTGCAGATACTTTTAAGGAATATATTCGTTTAAACAGTATTGTCAGAAGCATCAGCCAGGAGGGTGAAGTAGTAACTGTGAAGGGTGATGGTTTTGAGCTGGCAGCTTCAAAAGTGATAGTAGCATTGCCACCCATGCTTGCCGGAAGGATACAGTACGCCCCGCTTATGCCTGCCAACAGAGAGCAGCTTACGCAGCGTATGCCAATGGGCAATGTCTGGAAAACCTACGCCATATATGACAAACCCTTCTGGCGGGAAGATGGACTGAACGGTTTGGCGGCCACTAATGATGGCTACGTTACAGTAACTTTCGATAACTCGCCCAAAGATGCCAGTAAAGGAATTATGATGGGTTTTGTGCTGGGCAATCAGGCCAAAGCTTTTGCGAGACTAACACCCGAAGAAAGAAAAGCAACTGTGCTGAATACCTTTGCCCGCTTTTATGGCGAAAAAGCCCGGCAACCTGTTCAGTACCTGGACCATAGCTGGGCAGAAGAAGAGTTTACCCGCGGCTGTTATGCCGGATTAATGCCTACAGGTGCCTGGACCTCCGTCGGCAAAGCTTTAAGAGAACCCGTAGGAAATATCCATTGGGCTGGTACTGAAACGGCTGATGTCTGGAATGGGTATATTGACGGCGCCATCAGGTCTGGGGAAAGGGCTGCCAAAGAAATACTGGCTTTTTGAAGTGTTTGTTTAATTTATTTGCTTAGAATAGCCTTAGAAAATAAACAATATTTAATTCTTATTCACAAATGAGTAGTTTTTACCTGATATAATCACTAACTTTATTATTAATCGGGAAAACAATATTAATAGCCATCAGGAAATTACTCTCATGAACAAAGAAGAATCAAACGAGGCTTTTCAGGCCAGGGTGCTTGAAGCCATTCAAAAGAGCGAGCTCAGTCCGCAGGAAATCGTAAGAAGCAACTGCAGGGTTTGTCTTATAATTAAGATTTACGGTGACCAGATATTTGACAGACTTAAATATTTCATTTTAATACTCGATAAGCTTAAATTAAGATACAATTCTTCCTTCTCGCCCAAAGTGGGCATTATGAATATTTCCGTTTTCAAGAAATAATCAACTACAATAAACTGCCTCCCAGAAACAAATGTGACATTTGTTACATAGCCGGTTAAAGTATATGCTTATTTTTGAATTTAAAACAAAAAAGCAAATACTATGAAGCCCGGTATATCATTGCTTCAGGAAAAATTCACAGGTATTTTTGAATACGAATTATTGCAGGAATTAGCTCTTGTGGGTAACTACGTTGTGCTTGAAGAAGGGCACGTACTTATGCAGCCCGGCGGTTACATCAGGTTTGTACCTATTATATTAAAAGGTTCTGTAAAGATACTCCGGCCTGATCACGACGGCCGTGAGGCACTTTTGTACTACCTGGGGGGCATGGACTCCTGCGCTATGTCGTTAACCTGTTGCCTTGGCCATAAACAAAGCGAAATACTTGCTGTTACTGACGAGGCAACCACATTGATAAGCATACCTATTGAAAAGGTGGAAGAGTGGATGACCCGGTATAACTCGTGGAAGCAATTTGTTTTTATGACTTATCAACGACGCTTTGAAGATTTGCTCAACACCATTGACCAGATAGCTTTTCATAAGCTGGACGACCGCCTGCTGATGCTGCTGAAACGGAAAGCCAAAGCCTGTAATTGTAAGGTTTTTTTGACAACCCACGAAGAACTGGCCAATGAACTGGCCACGTCAAGAGAGGTGGTGTCCAGACTGCTGAAACAATTAGAAAAACTCGGAAAAGTAAAGCTGTCCAGAAACAGGATTGAATTACTCTGACATACCGTTAAAAGAATACGTTTTTTGTACGGGAATTGCCTCTGGCGGTTTCCGTTCTTTTTGTGCCGTTATGACATCCGTCATTAATTGTAGTGTTTAAGCTTCATAATTTTAGGTGCTTTAAGATAAGGTATAACAAGTGTGAGAAATGTTACTGACAAGTAATTGGCAGGCAAATACATTTGCAGCAGCTTAAAATTTTAAACTTAAACACAATAACAATGAAAATAGAGCAGATTTACACCGGATGCCTGGCAGAGGCAGCCTATTACATAGAGTCGGCGGGTGAGGCCGCAGTGATTGACCCTCTTCGAGACAGTAGTACTTACCTGAACAAAGCCTTGAAAGACAATGCCCAGATAAAGTATGTTTTTGAGACCCACTTTCATGCCGATTTCGTATCGGGTCATCTTGAGCTGGCCAGTAAAACCGGAGCCACCATTGTATTCGGGCCTACGGCAAAGCCGGGCTATGATGCACACGTAGCCCACGACGGCGAAGTATTTACATTAGGTAACATAAAGATAAAACTACTGCACACGCCAGGGCATACGATGGAGTCTTCGTGCTATTTGCTGATTGATGAAAATGGCAAAGAGACCGCGCTTTTTTCAGGCGATACCTTATTTATTAATGACGTTGGCCGGCCAGACCTGGCTCAGCACGTTATAGCAGAGCTGACACAAGAAAAACTGGCCTCGCATCTGTATCATTCGCTTCGGAACAAAATCATGCCATTAAGCGACGCACTCATCGTTTATCCAAACCATGGTGCGGGTAGTGCCTGTGGTAAAAACATGAGCAAAGACACTTTTGATACTCTGGGGCATCAGAAAAAGGTAAACTATGCGTTGAACCCGTCGCTTACTGAAGAGCAGTTTATTAAAGATTTATTGACAGGCCTTGTACCGCCTCCGGCCTATTTTCCGTTTAATGTGTTAATGAACCTGAAAGGCTACGAAAGCCTAGACAATGTGTTGAGCCGTGGCATGCGGGCATTGAATGTGCGAGAGTTTGAGGCTGCCGCAAAAGAAACAGATGCCCTGATACTGGATGTAAGAAGTGCGGCAGAATTTGCCACGGCCTTTATTCCGGGGTCAGTAAATATTGGTCTTAACGGGCAGTTTGCATCCTGGGTAGGTACGCTAATCAAAGATTTAAAACAGCCGGTTCTACTGGTTGCAGAAGAAGGCAAAGAAGAAGAAACCATTACCAGATTGGCTCGTGTAGGATATGATAATTGCATTGGATACCTAAAAGGCGGTGTTAAGGAATGGATAAATGCAGGCCATGAGACCGATAGCGTACAGCAGGTAGACGCTGAAAAGTTTGCGGATTTAATAAATACTACAACAACCTTACCCATAATAGATGTAAGAAAGAAAAGTGAGTATGACTCGGAACATATTTTGGGTGCCGAAAATATGCCGCTTGATTTTCTGAATGATTACATGGCTCAGGTAAATCCTGGCACCACTTATTATGTACATTGCGCCGGAGGATACAGGTCTATGATAGCCATTTCTATTCTTAAAGCACGAGGATTTCATAACCTGATTGACGTGGCCGGCGGTTTTGCAGCAATTAAACAAACCGGAAGGGTAGCTGTAACAGACTATGTTTGTCCAACAACCCTGCTCTGAAATAAATTATCTCTGTGTGATAAAAATCACTGCAAGTGTATCATTTTTTGCGGACATTTGATTTATAATTAATTTATAAACAGTTAGAAAATGTTCGATTTCTTTAAAACCAAAAAGCAGTATCAGGATGTGTCAGGGCAGGCCTTCAAGCAACTGCTGAACGAAAATAAAGAGGCTGTATTGCTGGATGTACGCACACCCATGGAATACAGACAGGGGTCTATTAAAGGGGCCATTAATGCAGATATCATGAGCGGCGATTTTCAAAAGCGGCTGGATGGGCTGGACCCTCAGAAAACCTATCTGCTTTATTGCAGAAGTGGCGCCAGAAGTGCGCAGGCCTGTCATATTCTGGCAGGTAAGGGGTTTAAAAATGTTTATAACCTTTCAGGTGGTATAGGAAGCTATCCGCGATAAACAAAGGTAATATGAAAACTTTATTGAAATACTGGAACGCCGTTCGCATCATAAGGCTGGTAGCTGGCATGGGTATTATTATCATGGCCTTTATTGAAAACCAGTTGCTTCTCGGTGTTATCGGGTTGCTGTTGGTGGTGCAGGCCGTAATGAATTTTGGTTGCGGCCCCGGTGGCTGCAATATCCCTGATAACCGAAGGTATAGACGCAGAACATAAAATTGTATGAAAAACAAAAGATTCATTGTCTGGGTATTTACAGCCATCGGCGCCCTGGGCGGTTACTTGTACTGGAAAGAAATAGGCTGCCTGACAGGTACCTGCCCGCTTAAATCGCAGTGGCAGACCATGATTCCAATCGGGGGCTATTTCGGGTTTTTTTTCGGCGATTTACTGAAAGACTTTCTCAATAAGCAACCGGAAAAACCCGGCGGAGATAATCAGTTTCAATAGTACAATATCATCTTTAAACTCTTTTACCATGAAGAACATCGGCAGCACCGACCGTATCGCCAGATTCCTGGTTGCACTTCTGGCCCTGATACTCTATTTTACAAAAGTACTAACGGGGGTTTGGGGCATAGTGGCATTAGTAGCAGGAGGTATTTTCCTGATTACTGCTTTGATAAACTATTGTCCGCTTTATTCAATATTCGGTATAAATACCTGCCGTAAAAAGGCATAATTTTGAAGTCCGCTAACAGAATCCCGTGGTGTTATGCCACAGGATTCTGTTATTGCTAATGAAAACGTTCCTGTTGTCATTAAATTTCTATTGACGTTTCAGGTAGTAAATATTATCTGTTTCTTTAATCAGGAGTGTGTTTTTTTTAGGTTCAAATTCAAAGAAATAACCCAAACCTTGCTGCATGAAGTAGTGTTTTCCAATGGGTTGCACCTCAAATGCTTTACCTCTGGTTTCTATAAGCAATTCTGATTGGTTTTTGCCTACATTCACTACTATTGCCCTGTTGTCTGAAGTGTACATACCTGTGTACTGGTCTAAATCATGAGAACCCAACGGAGTAAGATTAGTAAACGGAATAGCATAAGGCTTATTAAAGCATATACGCTGAATACCTGTAAGAATATCTGCTCTGGGGTAAAGAATACCATTTGTGCAATAGGCCATTGCCATTTTTTCTTCAGGAAAATACCTGACTGCCGCATAAAACTCTTCTATCCGCCCATTGTGTCCAAAGGCAGTTTTGTCTTCAAAACTGAAAGGAAACATCCCCATTCCATAGCCGTCTTTCATGGTTTGCATTTCATTAAGGCTTGCACTGCCAATTAATTTGCCCTCGTAAAGCGCTTCAATAAATTTGACCAGGTCTGTTGGGGTTGATACGATTGAGCCTGCTCCGCTGTGTATAGACAAATCTGTTTCTTTTATTTGATACCAGTTTCCTTCATTATATTTATATGAACAGCTTTCATTTTTGGAGATATCAGTTAAATCCCCGAAGTATGTGTCTTTCAAGCCTGTTTTTAAGGTGATGCGCTGCTTGAGAGCTTCTGAATAAGGCTTTTGGTCTATTTGCTCAATTATGTAGCTGAGCAATAAATAATTGGTGTTAGAATAAGCGGCTTTTGTACCGGGCGCAAAGTCAGGTTTTAGTTTTCTGATGATTGCCAGCATCTGGGCGTGTGATTGAGCGCTGCTCATCCATGTAGAGTAGTCGGTATCTTCTGTATAACTGTGCAATCCGCTTCTGTGATTGAGCAAGTGGCTTATCGTAATATTCTCAGCATCAGGAACATCACCATAAAAATGGCTTAGTTTATCAGTTAATGAGAGCTTTTTTTCTTCAATCAGTTGGAACACCATTACAGCAGTAAACATTTTTGATACCGAACCGACTCTATATCTTGTACCCGTATTGGCAGCAATTTGGTTGTTAAGATCAGCATAACCAACTGCTTTTTTGTATTGCGCTTTGCCATTTATACTGATGGCCAGGCTACCCATAGCCAATTTCTTGTTGGCAAGTGTATTGAAGAGGCTATCCAGCTTATTGGTATTTAAAGGCTGGCAAATGGCCTGCAAAACAAAAAGGCAGAGCATTAATGACGAACTAAGAAATTTCATAACAATAGGGTGAAACTTTTATGATTAAAATATCTGGCAAAACTATATCATGCAATAGTTTTTGTGCCGTTAAATTATTTGAACGGTTATGGATGCCCATTTAAGATTGAAAGGAGAATGACAAGGTTTCTGCCTAGCAATTTTCTTTGAAGCACTCTGGCAGACTCTTTGGATAATTAATAAATTGCACGAAAAACGTGCTTAATGAAAAACAACCATCACCAAAGATTTGTGGCATTTATCCTGGCTTTCTTTTTTTTCGCATTTTCTTCTGTTTTACTGGCTTAAAAGAATTTTGAGGTAAAGATTGACACCGTCAGATGGTTTGATACTGCCCGTAGCAGGGTAATTCCTATAGCATTTTTTAAGCCTTCTGTTAAGGTTAAACATCAGAAATTGGTTATTTTCAGCCATGGTTACGGCCAAAACAAAGGCGGCGCTAATCTGGCGTATAATTACCTGACTCATCATCTGGCATCAGAGGGTTACCTGGTAGCTAGTGTACAGCATGAACTACCTACCGACAGCCTTTTGCCACTAACCGGTAAACCACAAGTGGTAAGACGTTCTAATTGGGAGAGGGGTGCAGCTAACCTACTTTTTGTGTTAAGTGAACTTAAAAAAAGGAGTCCGCATCTTGACTTTAAGCACGTGATTTTAGTGGGGCATTCTAACGGTGGAGACATGACAGCTTTGTTTGCGCACAAGTACCCACATTTAATTAGCAAGATTGTTACTCTGGATAACCGCAGAATGGAACTGCCGCGGACAAAAAAGCCCGGGGTTTATTCATTACGGTCAAGCGACCAACCTGCCGATGAGGGTGTTTTACCAACAGCAGATGAACAAAAGAAATACAAAATAACGGTTATTAAACTGCCGGCTACTATTCATAACGATATGGACGAGGATGCAACCGAGCCACAGCGCAAAGAAATCATAAGCTATTTAATGACCTTCCTTGCCGATTAAAATAAGGTAAGAGATTAATCAACGATTTAAAATTCAGTTTTTATCAGTAACCGGATTAAACAAGCGTAAAGCGTTAAAAACGGCCTGGTGCGTAATAGTGGCGTGGTCTTCTTGTGGCAGATAATCAAAATATACATGCAGATTTTTGTTTGTCGCTTTTTTTAGTTTTTCAACCAGCAGGTTGGCATCTACTTCCATTACCCTTGGGGTTTCAGACGGCGCCAGCCCCTCTTTACCAACGCCGATATATACCTTTATCGGCTGGTTAAAGTTAGGTTTCAGAATGTCTGAGTCCAGTTCAAGCAATGAGCCGTTGTCCCACCATATACTTGGGCTGATAATGATATACTGATTAAACAGGGCAGGTTTCTTAAGAAGAATTTCTGTTGCCAGCAAACCACCCAGCGATTGCCCGATAATGGTTTTTGACCCACCGGCATTATATTTTTTTGTAATATAAGGTTGCAGTTCTTTTTCTATGAAACCTATAAACCGGGCGGACTTTCCGGCGGTTTTAAAACTTTCTTTTTCTTTCTGAATCGTAGTTGGGTATGTAAAATCTCTTCTCCTGTCTACATTGGCTATGCCTACGATAATTGATTTTGGTACGCGGTTAATCCATGAGAAGTTATTGAACTGATAAAGGCCTGTTACATGAATAAAATCTTCATCATAAGAGCCATCAAGCAGATAAACAACAGGGTAGCGGGTAGTGTCTGTCATAGAATATCCTTCTGGCAGGTAAATATTCAAAATCCTTTTCTCTCCCAGTTGCACTGAGTTGATTTCATCAATGTACCCTAATACAAAAGGTTTAAGGGTGCTGGTTTCTGACTGCGCCAGCAGACCAATAGGCAGGCACATTAAAATCAGGATTTTTAGAATTCTCATATACGATAATAAATAGTAAAGTATCAGACAGGTTACATTTTAGACAGCACCACGTATATTATATTGTCTATGACCTTTATCTGCGGTATGGGGTTTGGGTTTGCATCTGGTAACTCAATGGGTTTGCCATTAATTGTAAAGCCACTCTCGGCCAGAGAGTAGAAAAGCTGCTCGCCAAACAGAAAGGTCTCCACATCCCGGGCGCCTCGAGTAAAGCCCATAGCCAGTTTGTATGGTTTTTTAAGCTTATTGGTCATAATAGCTGCCTTTATTTCTTTTGTTAGTCGGGCCTTCAGAGCATTGTCAACTACTCGCTTATCGTTTTCAATTTTAAGGGTAAAGGTGGTGTCTTGAAGTGCATGCCGATGGAGTATAGCCACACTGGTTGCATTTGCCTTTACATTTATTAAATTGTTTACAGTCGGATGCTCGCCGGCGTGAATAAGTAGTAACGATATTAATAAGTAAAGAATCATATTTTTTTGCTTAAACCTTCAAATTTACATCAAAGGTAAATAATTGTTTTTGTAAGGCTATCGGTCAGATAATTTTTCGGCTTTAGCCATTCATGCAGCAAGTCGGATGGATGGTTAGCTGACAGGTAAATCAATGGTTTTTTTGTGCACAGACAATCATTGAAGAAGACTTAATCACTTCTCCTGCCATTTCCTGATCTGGTTCGTTTTCTTCCAGTATATGCATTACCGAAAGACCGTTTGCCAGTAGCAAAGCCGTTAGTTCATCAGCACTATACATAGTAAAGCCGAATCTGGTAAACGGATATTGTTCCATTACAGACCTTGGCCTCAGCGCTATCAGCAATTGGGCAGTTGGTTTCATTACACGCTTTACTTCATTCAATACACTTGTTGGGTTATCCCAGAAATAGATGGTGTTTACGGTAAAAACCTTATCAAAGCTTTCAGCATCAAAAGGTAAATCGTTGGCGCTGGCTAATTTGAATGTCGCCTGCCCTTGGTTTATCAAAGTTTCATTGAGTTGTATAGCCCTTGTAACCATGGCTTCAGAGAAGTCGCAACCGGTGTAGACAATCGTGTGGTTATTTTTGAGTATTTCATTTACAAAAAAGCCGTTCCCCATGCCTATTTCAAGAACGGCATCGCCGGGAACCGCATTAAGGTTTTTCATGGCAAAGCGGTTCATCAGGGCATTACTCTGGTTCATTCTGTCGCCCATTTCATTGCCCATTTCGCCATGCGGCTGGCGCAGTTGGGCTGCTATTTCTTTCAGTAGTTCTTCGTTCATATCTGTTGTGCTGTTGTTATAAAGCTAAATTAATAAAAATTATGCCTACGCCATTGCACAGGTATTAAATATTCTAGATACTGGAAAGCGATGTTTGGCAAATTCAGAAAACCGTAATAGTTTTGGAGAGAATCCCGAAATAAAAAATTAGAAGACCTTGAAAGTAAGAATAGAAGCATTTCAATTGAAAGATTTACCTGCTTTAAGAGAATTATACCTGCAGGTACGAAAGGCTACCTTTACCTGGTTAAATACCAGCCATTATCATTTAGAATCTTACGACACCGATACCCAGGGCGAATACACCCTTGTTGCATTTATTGGTGACGTAATTGTTGGGTTTATTTCTGCCTATGAACCAGATAACTTTATACACCATATTTATGTGCATTTGTCATATCAGAAAATGGGAGTTGGAAAATTGATGGTTGATGCCATGCTTCAGCAATTAAAGACCCCAATTACGTTGAAATGCCTGCAGGCCAACCAGGCGGCTATTGCATTCTATAAAAAATGTGGTTTTGTACAGAAAAAGAAAGGAATATCGGTGGAAGGAATTTATATAATTTTTGAGTACCGCTGAGTATTGGTTTTAACAATCACCAGCATAGTGCTTTTGGTAGACCCGGGTTATTGTTTCTTAGCGCAAGGCAAGGGGTTTAAGTTATTACTGAATTGGGTTTGCCCCTTGCATTGCGCGATGGTGTTTTTTGAATATGCTTATTTAAAACGATGCTTAGCCCCTCCAGGCACCCAGAATAAGGCCGGCCAGGGTGTAGTAAACAGTTATGTAGCCACCATTAATGAGGATGTATTTAAGCGAACGTAGTTCGAACAAAGCAACAATTGTAAAAATGGCACTACAGAAACCAAAACCGGTTAAAAAGCCTGCTGTAGCGCCCCATGCCATATCGGTTTTGTCGTCTCCCAGAAAAAACGCCAGATTATAGCTCGTTATCAGCGCCAGCACAAAAGTAATACCGAAAGTTTTTGCCGGATTGTTAGCTCTCAGTTGCTCATCTGTCAGATTATTAGCTGTTTTCCACCCGTTTAGAAACATAAGTGGTGAATACCATAAGGCGCCCAAGGCAAGGCTTAAGACAGCACAAGCCAGCACTGCCCAGTGATTAAGGTAGATGTTTTCCATAGTAATTGAATTAAAAATAAACCAGATTTAAATTTTTAACTTTGGTTGTATGGAATATCACTTAAGAATACTGGTAAGGCCTTTGGCCTTCAAGGGTGTGGTTATACGAAACGTATTCGGGGTAATTACTCAATGTGGTGTCTGAATCTAGTGTGGATTTGACAATCGGCCCAGTGTGGAGGTCGAAAGTTAAAAGCTCACGGCTATAGGTGAAGCTCTTTTCAAGATGATTATCAAAATCAGTGCTAATTTGAATTTTAAAAATCATATAAGTTCTGGTTTGGCAACTATAACCAAAACTAATAAAAATTCATTGAGTTTATATCTTTCACCCTGAATTTTTGATTAAATGGTATATTCAAAAACAATTTTACTGGTTTAATCTGTTGTTTTTTTATGTTTGAGACTGCTTATTTTTTTTAACGAATTTTAATGCAGGTAGTAATTTACTTTTTTTACCGTGGGCTGTCTAAAAGTTGTTTTCAATAATTCAGAACAAACAATTTATAAATTGATGAAAAGCCTATTGAACAAAGCCCTGCTGATCGGGATGATTGGGCTGGGCATCTCAGGTGCCAACGCACAGGTTATTACACATAAAGACCCTTCGGCCGATTTTAGTAAGTTCAGAACTTTTGCCTGGGTTGAGCCGGATATACGGACGAATAATCCATTATATAATAATGAACTGGTTAGCAAGAAAATTCAGACGGATGTTGACCAGGCTTTGCTAAGCAAAGGCTTGAGTATTGATACCAGCCAACCGGATTTGTTGTTGAGGTTTCATACGAATGCCGAGAAAGAAACCAACCGTGGCTTTAGTTATGGCGCAGCCTACCCAATGATAGGATACACCCGTATTGGCCGTTTCATTGTGCCATATAACATGGGGTATTGGGGTGGTGGGTATTCATCGCCATATACCTATACCGAGGGTACACTGGTAATTGATGCCATTGATGCCAAAACCAATAAGCTGGTATGGCAGGGTAGTATTTCGTCTGCTATCAATAACCAAAAACTTGACAGACAGATTGAAAAAGGAGTAGCCAAGATAATGAAGAAGTATCCGGTATCTTAAGTTATTTCTGCATTCAATGGGGTTAATTGGTTTTAAAGAGCGTGCTTTCGGGTGCGCTCTTTTTGGTTAATAATTTGTTGTAAGCCTTTAGCAAAACCCGTTGAAGCAGGGTTATAGGTTTAAGGGTTTGCCTCAGCAGCAAACAGAGCGTATGGGCAATTTATAAGTTTATGGCATTTGTTTTCTTACAAAAGCAACTATCTTTACCTGGGTATTCCATTTGTTTGGGTCAGAAACAGAATTGCGCACAGGCATTTGTTATCTGTTTTATTATTTAGCCGGTCTAATGTTTCAGTCTATTATCAAAGCAGTTTTCTTCGGGAACTATTTTTATGGCATTTGTGCAGTGGCATTGGCTATTGAGGCTTCTTTGCAGCAAAATTATTCTTTTAATCCACCAGTATTTTATGTTCTGGTTTTTACGGTTACTGTCTGGTTTTATACGCTGGCGTACATAAAAGACCCATCAATTAAGACGTCCAGAAACCCCAGAACCCGTTGGTTTATTCAGTACAGGGTTTACGTTCTTTATAGCCAGAGGTTGTGTCTGATAAGCAGTAGTATCATACTTCTGTTTTTTTTGTACAAATACAGGGTTGGCCTGACGGGCATCAGCAAAGGGCAACTATGGCCATTGCTGCTTACGCCTCTGGCCGCGCTGCTTTATTATGGTTTAAGTTTCTTGGGTAGTTTTAATCTTAGAAGAATAGGGTGGCTGAAGCCATTTATCATAGGCTTTACCTGGGCGGGTTTAATAACCCTTACCCCTGTGGTATTTTACCATATTTCGCATCAGACCAACCAAAGCATGAGCCCCACCGGTTGGTGGCTTTTTCTAAAAAACTTCATGTTTGTTTCAGTGCTTTGTATCATGTTCGATATCAAAGACTATGCTTCTGATGCCAATCACAATATCAAAACCTTTGTAGTGGCCAAAGGGCTACGGTTTACCATTTTCAGTATCATTGTGCCGCTTACATTGGCTGGCATGGCCAGTTTTCTTGCATTTGCAATTTATAATGGGTTTTCTGTTACCCGTTTGCTTTTTAATTTGATTCCGTTTCTGGCTATGATTCTGGTGGCTTATGCGCTCAAACAGCGAAGAACCATCTTTTTTTATCTTACAGTTATTGATGGGCTTATGTTTTTAAAAGCCTTGTGCGGAATTTTAGCCTATTATTTTGATAGTACACACCTAAGATAAGAGAGATTGGCCGGTTTTAGCTTTGTGCGTATATATACTTTTGAAGTGCAGGCCATATTATTTTGTTGTAAAGAAATACAGCATGCATTGAGCTGCGTATAACAGGTAAAAATACAACGCACTGGTTTTAAGCCTTTTGCAGATGCCTGAAGACAGAGTACTGCCAGCGAGCAGGATTAAAATGCTAGAAATTTATGATTAAACTATTGTAACAGAGCGCCCTTGGCCGTATATTTGTATCGACATTAATGCCCTGACCTAAACTGAAAAAAATTAACATATAAGAATGAATATACGTTTCTTTTGTGCGTATAATCTTGCTAAAATACCATTCCAGGCACCCCTGCACGGGTGAATCATGGAATGGTATTTTTTGTTAAAATGCTGATTTGCAGTGTTTTATGTTTTTATTTAAAATTATTCTAAATTACTGCAAAAAATAAAAAAAGTTAAAAAAGCTATTTGATTGAAAACATTACTGGCGTAGTTTTGCAGTCAGAAAATTAGGTTATACTACTTACTTATAATATGATTCGTAATTTTTATAAATCACTTTTAGCTCTTGCTGTTGTTGTTACCATTTCTTTCAGCAACGCATTTGCACAAGATTCAACAGCTACCGCAGCAGCACCTGCAGGGGGAGGAGACACAGCACTTGGAGAGAAATTATTCAAAGAAAACTGTGCGCAGTGTCATGCTCCGACGAGTGAGCAAGTAGTAGGGCCTGGTCTGGCCGGTGTAGAAACCCGCAGAGACTTTGCCTGGCTTAAAAAATGGATTAACAACCCAATGGGTGTTATTGCAAGCGGCGACAAGTATGCAAACGAGCTTTTCGTAAAGTTTAACAAAACTCCTATGACAGCCTTCCCGTCGTTTACTGACGAGCAGGTTCGCGCCATACTTGATTACGTTAAAGTTGCTTCTGCTCCGGCGGCTCCTACGGCAGGTCCTGGTGATGGTACAACTACCTCTGCTACTGCCGCTGATACCGGAAGCGGCAAGTTTGTAACCGTAATTATGATTGCCCTTCTGGTAATCATGGGTCTTGTATTGGTTGCTTTGTTGGGTATTCTTCAGTTGTTAAATAAACTTACTGGTTCAACAGAAGGCACTGAAGGTTCTGCGGTGTCAGCGGGTGAGAAAATTCAATTGAGCATTAAGCAGATTGTTTCTAACAAAACGGTTCGTTCAGCCATTATCTGGGTGTTTGTATTACTGGCTACCAAAGCTACCTTTGACGGTTTGTATGGTATAGGCGTTCATCAGGGCTATGCTCCTAAACAACCTATTTCATTTTCTCATAAGCTACATGCCGGTGAAATGAAAATCAACTGTGCTTATTGCCACACAGGTGTATACAAAGGAAAACAATCTGGTATTCCTTCCGCTAACATCTGTATGAACTGCCATAACACAATCAAACGTGAGTCGCCTGAAATCCAGAAGATTTACACGGCAATTGAAACCAACAAACCAATTGAATGGGTTCGTGTACATAATTTGCCAGACCTTGCTTATTTCAACCACGCTCAACACACAAATGTGGGCGGTCTTGATTGCAACAACTGTCATGGTGATATAGCCAAAATGGAAGTAGTGCAACAACGTTCCACACTTACAATGGGCTGGTGTGTTGATTGTCACCGTAAAACTGAGGTAAATGGTAAAGATAACGCTTATTATGATAAGCTAATGGAAGCCCACAATGCCGCAAGTAACGGTACAATGAAAGTTTCTGATATCGGTGGTTTAGAGTGTGCAAGATGCCACTATTAATCTGTAAACCGAATACGTAAAGTTTTAGAATAAATTAATCAAAGATATTAAGTCCCTTTAACAAGGATTTAACATATAAATACTTAAATCAGCATTTTTGCTCATGGAGAATACTAATAAAAGGTATTGGAAAGGGGTTGAAGAATTAAAGAACGATATTGAGTTCGTTAAAAACGCCAATCGTGAATTTAATTTAGACGATATTGACACGGTTGAACCTACTCACCGCCGTGATTTCCTGAAAGTATTAGGTTTTGGATTGGCTGCGGTTTCGCTGGCTGCCTGTGATGCACCTGTTCGCAAAGCTATTCCTTATCTGAACAAACCTGAAGATGTTGAGCCGGGTATTCCTAACTGGTATGCCTCAACTTACGCTGAAGGTGGCGACTACTCAAGCATCCTTGTTAAAACCCGTGAGGGACGTCCTGTTAAAATTGAAGGTAACAAGATGTCGAGCCTTACCAAAGGCGGAGTAAGCGCACGTGTACACGCTTCAGTATTGAGTCTTTATGATAACGAAAAACTGAAAGCCCCTAAAAAAGGCACCTCAGACATATCTTGGGAAGACCTGGATAAAGAGGTGGTTGCCGGGCTTTCAAAAGGAGGTAATATCAGAATTGTTTCCAATACAATACTTTCTCCAACTTTCAAGAAAGTAATTGCTGATTTTGTTGCCAAATACCCTACAGCTAAGCATGTAACATACGATGCTAATTCAGCATCAGGCCTGATACAAGCCAATGCCGAATCATTCGGACAGGCAGTTGTGCCAAGCTACGATTTCAGTAAGGCAAAGGTAATGGTAGGTATCAATGCTGACTTCCTGGGAACATGGATTTCACCAGATATTTTTGCTACTCAATGGGCTCAAAATCGCCGTTTAATTAGTGGCAAGGGTGGTAAAAACGATATGTCGCGTCATTATCAGTTTGAAACCGGTATGACGATTACAGGTGCATCTGCTGATTATCGCTCAATGATTAAACCTTCACAAGAGGGAGCGGTAGCAATTGCACTATATAATAAAGTAGCAGCTGCTTTAGGTGGCGCCACCATTTCAGGTGCTGCCATTGAAGTTCAGAACCTCGACAAATGTGCTAAAGATTTGGTTGCTGCCAAAGGTTCGGCATTGGTAGTGTCTGGTTCAAATAATCCGGCAGTTCAAACGGTAATAAATGCTCTGAATAGCCTGCTTGGTAGCTACGGAACAACCATTGATTTGAGCAATCCGGTTTATTTCCGTCAGGGTAATGATACTGAAATGAATGCCTTCATCAACGAAGTGAAAGGTGGCCAGGTAAGTTCAGTATTGTTCCTGTCAAATCCTGTTTATGACCATATCAGAGGTGCTGAGTTAGGTGAAGCGCTTAGCAAGGTAGCCACATCGGTTTCTTTTGCAGCTAATGCCGACGAAACAGCCTCTAGATGTAAATATATTGCTCCGGCTCCACATTATCTTGAGTCATGGGGTGATGCTGAACCAAAGAAAGGTTTCTACTCTTTAATTCAGCCAACTATCTCTCTTATATTTAATACCCGTCAGGCTGAATCAAGCTTATTGATTTGGGCTGGTGCTTCGGGTGATTATCAGGCTTATCTGAAATCAAACTGGACCAAAAATATATTAAGTGGTAAGTCTTGGGTGCAGGCATTGCATGACGGCGTTTATGAGCCCGGTGCTGGAGCTGTAGCATCTGCCGCTTCTTTTGGCGGTAACCTGGCCGGTGCAGCTACTGCTATAGCTGGTATAAAAGGTGCTGGTATTGAGCTTTCAGCGTTTGAGTCCATTGCCATAGGTACGGGTAATCAGGCAAATAACCCCTGGCTTCAGGAAATGCCCGATCCAATCTCTAAAGTTACCTGGGAAAACACCATTGCAATTTCGCAAAAAACGGCCAAAGAAGCAGGTATTGATCAGGGAGACTGGGCTAAATTAACTGTAGGTGGTAAAACAATAGAACTACCAGTGTTGATTCAACCGGGTCAGGCGCATGGAACCGTTTCTGTAGCAATAGGCTATGGTCGTACAGCAGCAGGGAAGGCTGGTAACGTAGGTGCCAATGTTTTTCCATTAGTATCCAACGGTCAATACTGGGCTGGTGATGTTAAATTAGAAAAAACCAAGAGCGGATATACCCTGGCACAGACACAAACGCACAACACCGTAATGGGTCGTGAGTCTATAATTCAGGAGTCTGTTCTAAGTGAATATGTTAAGAATGTTAAAGCAGGCCGTTTTGAGCCTACTTTGCAGACTTCAGATGGTATCAAGAAAACCAACCAGATTACCCTCTGGAATGGTCATGAAAAGAAAAACCATAGCTGGGGAATGGTCATTGACCTGAACCTTTGCCACGGTTGCGGTTCATGTCTTGTAAGTTGCCAGGCAGAAAACAACATTCCGGTGGTAGGTAAGGCAGAAGTTGCCCGTGCCAGAGAAATGCACTGGATTCGTCTGGATCGCTATTATAGTTCAGATGCACCACATGAAGAAGGGTATAGCCCAAGTGGTTTCAGAGCAATGGAAATTGCTTCTGATAATCCGGAGGTTGTATTCCAGCCGATGACTTGTCAGCACTGTTCTAATGCTCCTTGTGAAACTGTTTGCCCGGTATTGGCAACAACCCACAGCTCTGAAGGTCTAAACCAAATGACTTATAACCGTTGTATCGGTACTCGTTATTGTGCCAACAACTGTCCGTATAAAGTTCGTCGTTTCAACTGGTTTAAATACTTTGAAAATGACAATTTTGATTACAACATGAACAACGACCTGGGTCGTATGGTATTAAACCCAGACGTAACTGTTCGTTCAAGAGGTGTAATCGAGAAGTGTTCAATGTGTGTGCAACGTATTCAGGCTGGTAAGCTGGTAGCCAAAAAAGAAAAACGTCGTCCGGTTGATGGAGAAATCCAAACAGCTTGTTCGCAGTCTTGTCCTACTAATGCAATCGTGTTTGGAGATATGCTTGACCCAGAGTCTGCAATTTCAAAAGTACTGGCAGTAGAAAAAGAAGGGAGAGCATATCATGTACTTGAAGAGATTAACACGCAGCCGCAAATCAGTTATTTAACTAAAATCCGTAATAAAGATAAAGTTAAAGCTGCAGGAGTGAAAGAAGAAGCGGCACACGAAGCACATTCATAATTAAGACTTCTAAAGTCAATTTTTTAAGAATTTAGCATTTTCAATAAACAAAAAAAACTATGCACGTAGTTTCACCTATAAGAGAGAAGCTGGTATTGAGTGGTAAGTCTTACCATGATATAACAGAAGATATTTGTAAGCAGGTTGAAGGCGCCCCTACCAAAGAGTGGAAAGTAGCATTCGGAATATCAGTACTGGTATTATTGTATGGTACTGCATGGGTATTGTGGACCTGGTGGGAAGGTCTGGGAGTGTGGGGTTTAAATAAAACAGTAGGTTGGGCCTGGGATATCACCAACTTTGTATGGTGGGTAGGTATTGGTCACGCCGGTACACTTATCTCGGCGGTATTGTTATTGTTCCGTCAGAAGTGGAGAACCTCCATTAACCGTGCGGCAGAAGCGATGACCATCTTTGCCGTAATTTGTGCGGCTTCATTCATTGTAATGCACATGGGTCGCCCCTGGTTAGCTTATTTTGCATTACCATTACCAAATACTTTCGGTTCGTTATGGGTTAACTTTAACTCTCCTCTTGTTTGGGACGTTTTCGCTATCTCTACTTACTTCTCAGTATCATGTTTATTCTGGTACATTGGTATGATACCTGATTTGGCAACTATCCGTGACCGTGCCACTGGTGTTCGCAAAAAAGTGTATGGTGCATTGGCAATAGGCTGGACAGGCGGTGCTAAAAGTTGGGCGAGATATGAAGACGTATCGTTAATTCTTGCGGGTCTTTCTACTCCTCTGGTACTTTCAGTTCACACGATCGTATCTTTCGACTTTGCCACTTCGGTTATTCCTGGCTGGCATACAACCATCTTCCCTCCTTACTTTGTGGCAGGTGCTATTTTCTCAGGTTTCGCAATGGTTCAAAACCTGATGCTGGTTACGCGTGTTGTATATAAACTGGAAGATTACGTTACTCTTGAGCATATCTCGTTAATGAATAAAATTATAACCCTTACGGGTTCTGTTGTAGGTATTGCTTATATCACTGAGTTTTTCATTGCCGCCTACTCGGGTGTTGAGTATGAGAAATATGCATTTATTAACCGAGCTACGGGGCCGCTTTGGTGGTCTTACGCAGCCATGATGACTTGTAACGTTCTTTCTCCGCAGTTGTTTTGGTTTGAGAAAATCCGTAAGAATATCGTTATATCTTTCGTGATGGCGGTTGTGGTAAATATCGGTATGTGGTTTGAGCGTTTTGTAATTATCGTAACTTCTCTTCACAGAGATTACCTTCCATCAAGCTGGACATATTTTACCCCACGTATGGGAGATATTTCAGACTATATTTTCTCGTTCGGTTTCTTCTTTACTGCATTCTTCCTTTTTGCCAAATTCTTACCAGTTATCAATATGGCCGAGGTAAAATCAGTTTTGAAGTCATCTTCAGAAAAATATCCTGAAAAAGTAAAGAAACAAGCATAATTATTAGATTTAAGAAACCATTATCAGACAATGGCAGATAGCAAATATTTAGTTGGTGTTTTTGAAGACGAAGATGAGGTATTACACGCAGTGGGTTCAGTGAGACACAGCGGTGTTAAAATTCATGAAGTGTATACTCCTTTCGCTATCCACGGACTTGACCGTGCTTTAGGTTATGACCGCCCAAGAATGGGTGTAGCTGCATTCTTGTTTGGTATTACCGGAACGATATGCGCGCTTGTTTTAACCTTCTGGACAATGGGTATCGACTGGCCGATTAACGTGGGTGGTAAGAACTTCTTCCCATGGCCTACCAACGTACCTATCATGTTTGAGTTGACGGTACTTTTAGCTTCATTTGGTATGTCGTTTACTTTCTTTATTATGGAGGGTATGGGGCCAACCGCCAAACCAATCATCTTTGATGTAAGAAGTACTGATGATAAGTTTGTGATGGCAATTGATTTAGCTAAAAATAAACTATCAGAAGGCGAGATAACTGATATTTTAAAGAAGTCAGGTGCCGCTGAGGTAAATGTGAAAGAGGCATAAAATCAGAAAACAATGAACCGCCTCAGGGTTGTTCAATACAATTTACAAACAGAACATTGACGGGTATCCGGTTACGGGCTCAGATAGTTATACATTAATTTGTTTTCAAATGAAATTTTCAGTCAGAAATATCACGCTTGCAGTAGCAGTTGCATCTTTCTCATCAGTTGTTTTATCATCATGTAAAGATAATAACAGCACCGGTTGGGAGTTTGCACCTAACATGTACAATTCTCGTGCTTACGAGCCCTTGACACAATGGCGTGAGAATACTATAAATGTGGATGGAAAAAACATGAGGTCGCCTGTGGCGGGTACTATTCCTCGCTCAAACTATCATACCTCTTTTATGCTGGATGATAGCACCAAAATAAATGACCTGATGATTTATAATCTGCCTAAAGACAGTATTGCAGTTGCAGAGGTAACCTTGAAGAACCCTATTCCGTGGTCTGAAGCCGCAGAAGAAGAAGGTAAGGTTTTATACGAAAGAAACTGTGCGCACTGCCATGGAGATGGCGGGGCAGGTGACGGCCCTGTAGGTAAAGTTTATAAAGGGGTACCGAATTATGCCAGTGATGCTTACAAGAATATGAACGACGGACATATTTTCCATGTAATTACTTATGGAAAAGGCAGAATGTGGCCTCATGCTTCTCAGGTTAATCCTGAAGAACGCTGGAAAATTGTACACTACGTTCACAGATTACAATTAGGAAATTAATAACTCACCCCCATCCCTAAAGGGGCGTGTTAGAAATATTAATATGATTACCCCTCTTTAGGGGAGGGGTTCAAATTTCAAGAATAATGGCTCATAATACTCACGAAATTCCTTCAACAGAAGAAAGATTTGAGTTTACTTCCGGATTGAAAAGCAAGTTGTTGATTGCTGCAGCCTTAGGTGTTGTTTTGGTTGCGCTCGGAATGTTTCTTTTACACAAAGGCTGGTCAATCGGCGTTTGGGAGTCGCACGGCGCCGAGCATGGAGCCGCAGCAGCCCATGGCGGTGGTCACGGCGAGCATGGTGGTGGAGAGCATCATGGTGCTACTCTTATCAACCGTGTTATCGGAAACCTATGGATGAATAGTGTCTATTTTCTTGGAATTTCAGTAGTAGGTATGTTTTTTATTGCCTACAATTACGTTGCTAAAGCGGGTTGGTCTGTTTCTATCAAACGTGTAGCTGAAGCCTTCCCATCTTTCATTATAGTTCCGGGTATCATTCTTATTATTCTTTTTGCTATTCCTTCAACCCGCCACATGATTCTTCACTGGACTCACGAGGGTATTATGGATAAAGGAAGCGAGAATTATGACAAGATTATCGCAACCAAAGCATGGTATCTGAACACACCTTTTTATGCCATCCGTTTGATTGCCTATGTTGGTGTTTGGTACTTCTTATGGTTGCAGGTACGTAAGTTCTCTTTACTTGAAGACCAGGAAGCTGGTTTGGATAATTATTACAAAAGCCGTAATATTTCTAAAGTGTTCCTATTGTTCTTTGCTGTTACTTCATCTACCGCAGCCTGGGACTTATCAATGTCGATTGATACGCACTGGTTCTCAACTATGTTTGGTTGGTATCACCTTGCCAGCTGGCATGTGTCTGGTTTAGCAGCTATTATGTTTACCGTTCTGATTCTGAAAGATAAAGGATATATGAAGTATGTAAATGACAGCCATTTGCATGACCTTGGGAAGTTTATCTTCGGATTCTCGATTTTCTGGACATACGTTTGGTTCTCGCAGTATCTTTTGATTTTCTATGCTAACTTACCTGAAGAAACAATTTATTTCCGCGAACGTTTTACAGGGTATGACGGACGTTACTGGTGGCCATTCCACATTAACTTTGTGCTCAACTTCTTCTTCCCGATTCTTGTGCTGATGGCACGTGATTCTAAGAGAAGACCAACCTTCCTGAAACTTGCCTGTGGTGCTATTTTGATTGGTCACTGGTTTGACTTTTATCAGATGCACATGCCTGGTATTGCCAAAGACCAGGGTGGTATTGGTATCATTGAGTGGGGTACTACGCTTACTTTTGCTTCTTTGTTTATCTATTTTGTTGCAAATCAGTTGTCGAAAGCCAATCTTATTCCTCAGAAACATCCGTTTAAAGAGGAAGCTTTGCACCACGATATCTAATACAGAAAAGTTTTTTCAGGTACCGGTTTTTTCGATTAAATTTTAAAACATACAAGGATTAGGCACTTATAACTTGTAAATTTTTAGTAACATGACCTCATTAATTGTTATTTTAGCTGTTGTGTTTTTGGTACTAACCATTTTGGTTATTTCCAAAACCCAAACTCTATTGAAAGGTGTAAAGGGAAAGACGGAGGAAGAAAATGACTCGGTGGTTGATGGTGCAAATAATTCTAATGCCATTGGTCTATTTATATTCTGGATTGTTAGTGTAATCGGAGTTGTATGGTCATTTAACTATGCCAAGAAAGATTTCCTGATGGCTTTTGGTGATATGCCTTCTGCCTCTTCTGTGCATGGAAAAGAAACCGATTACTGGTTCTGGTTTGGTATCACTGTTATTACATTGGCTTTCTTTTTGGTTAACTCTGTTCTTTTTTACTTCCCTTTAAAGTATCGTTATAAAAAAGATAGAAAGGCTTATTATTATCCTCATAATAATACCCTTGAAATTGTTTGGACTTTGATTCCTGCGATTGTGATGGCAGGTTTGGTTTTCACTGGCTTAAGAGCCTGGAACAGAATTATGTCTGATGCGCCTGAAGATGCAGAAGTAATTGAGATTGTAGGAAAACAGTTTTCATGGATGGTGCGTTATAGTGGTGTGGATGATGAAAAATTGGGTAACTATAACTACAAATTAATCAACGATTCGGAAGGTAATGAATTTGGAGTTGATTTCACCGACGAACATTCATTTGATGATTTTACAAGTAATACAGAACTACATATTCCAAAAGGAAAACCTGTATTGTTGAAGATCAGAGCAAGAGATGTGTTGCACAGTGTGTTTATTCCGCATATGCGTGTGAAGATGGATGCAGTGCCGGGTATGCCTACCAAGTTTTGGTTTGTTGCCGATAAAAGTACTGCTGATATGCGTGCTGAATTAGGTAATCCTGATTTTAAGTATGAGATTGCATGTACTGAGGTTTGTGGCCGTAGCCACTTTGCAATGAAGTTGAATCTTATTGTTGATGAGCAGGCAGATTATGAAAAATGGAAGAAAGAGCAAAAACCATTATTGTCTGTTAAACCTGAGTTTATTGACAAGGTTCCGGCCAATCTGAAAGCCAAAGCCTTGAAATATACTGGTGGTGAAGCGGCCGCATCTGATTCAACCACAACAGCAAAGCCATTAGCGGCTTCTATGTAATTCTTTATAACAACAGAAAATTCTTAAAATAGTAATAAATTATGGCAGCAGTAGCACACGCAGACGTACATGCCAATGACCATGACCACGCTCACGAACACCATGAGCAAAGTTTTATCAGAAAGTATATCTTTTCTGAAGACCATAAAGTAATTGCTAAACAATATTTGATTTCAGGTATTGTGTGGGCGCTGATTGGTGGTTTTCTGTCATTAGTATTTCGTCTTCAATTAGGTTATCCTGGTATTGACCTGGGTTGGTTAAAACCGATTCTGGGTGAGAGATGGTTTGATGATGCCGGAAAGCTTGACCCTAACTATTACATTGCGCTTGTAACAATGCACGGAACCATCATGGTATTCTTTGTATTAACTGCAGGTTTAAGTGGTACTTTCTCAAATTTCCTTATTCCACTTCAGATTGGAGCAAGAGATATGGCATCAGGTTTTATGAACATGTTGTCATACTGGTTCTTCTTCCTTTCAAGTGTTATTATGTTTGCATCATTGTTTGTGCAAGATGGTCCTGCCGGTGGCGGATGGGTTGTTTACCCGCCTCTAAGTGCATTATCTGGTGCTGCTCCTGGCTCAGGTACCGGTATGACACTATGGTTGGTAAGTATGGCCATATTTATTGTATCAAGTTTGTTGGGAAGTGTAAACTATGTAACTACCGTTATCAACCTTCGTACTAAAGGTATGACGTTTGATAAAATGCCGCTAACGATTTGGGCATTTACTTTTACTGCCATATTGGGTATTCTTTCTTTCCCGGTATTGTTGTCAGCAGCATTGTTATTGATTTTCGACCGTAGCTTTGGAACTAGTTTTTATTTGTCAGATATTTATATCAACGGGCAGGCATTACCTAACCAGGGTGGTAGCCCGATTTTGTTCCAGCACTTGTTCTGGTTCCTAGGTCACCCTGAGGTTTACATTGTGATCCTACCTGCTTTGGGTATGACCTCTGAAATCATTGCTACTAACTCAAGAAAACCGATTTTCGGTTACCGTGCTATGATCTTCTCAATGTTGGGTATTATGTTCCTGGCGTTTATTGTATGGGCTCACCATATGTTTATGTCTGGTATGAATCCTTTCCTTGGGTCGGTATTCATGTTGCTAACCCTAATTATTGCGGTACCTTCAGCGGTTAAGGCTTTTAACTATATTACTACCATGTGGAGAGGTAATATTGTATTTACGCCAGCGATGATGTTCTCAATTGGTCTTGTTTCATTCTTTGTATCCGGTGGTGTTACAGGTATTATTCTTGGTAATAGTGCTTTGGATATTCAATTGCATGATACCTACTTTGTGGTAGCTCACTTCCACCTTGTTATGGGTTCTGCTGCCTTCTTTGGTATGGTGGCTGGTGTTTACCACTGGTTCCCTAAGATGTTTGGTAGAATGATGAACTCAACTTTGGGTTATATTCACTTCTGGATAACATTTGCCGGAGTATATGTGGTTTTCTTCCCGCAACATTATCTGGGTATTGCTGGTTTCCCAAGACGTTATTACTCTTATACAGGTTTCGATTTTACATCTAAATATCAGGACTTAGCAGAGTTAAGTACCATTGCTGCCATTGTAGTTTTTGCAGCTAACTTAATTTTCTTGTTCAACTTCTTCTATTCAATGTTCTGGGGTAAGAAAGCAACTGCCAACCCTTGGCGTTCGAATACTTTGGAGTGGACAACACCTGTAGAGCCTGGCCATGGTAACTGGCCTGGTGAAATACCAACCGTATATCGTTGGCCTTATGATTACAGCAAGCCTGGTGCTGCTGAAGACTTTATCCCTCAGAATATTCCGTTCTCGGCTACTCCTGAATCAAATCTGGAGGAAGAGAATGAAGAGATTAAAATTGAGAAGGATATTGAAGGTATCAAATATGATTACAGTATTCCTGATTGATTTTCAGGTTATAATATAGACCGGTAGTTTTAGCAATAGAACTACCGGTTAAAGAAAAGCGTAGAGGTATGCAAGTTTTCAGGAGACTAGGTGTTTGGACAATCGGCGCAGTTTATGTGTTGATTCTGGTAGGGGGGATTGTTCGTGCTTCTGGCTCTGGTATGGGTTGCCCAGATTGGCCAAAGTGTTTTGGCAGTTGGGTTCCGCCTACTGAAGCTTCACAGCTTCCGCCAAATTATAAAGAGATTTTTGGTTCAAAACTTAAAGGTGAAGTTGAATTTAATGCCGTTAAAACCTGGGTTGAGTATGTAAATCGTTTGGTTGGTGTTACAATTGGTCTTTTAATATTTGCTACATTTATTTCTTCGCTTGTAGCCTTTAGAGTAAAGGATAGAGCAATTGTCTGGTTAAGTTTTCTGGCGTTTGTTCTGGTTGGTTTTGAAGGATGGCTGGGATCAATTGTTGTATCAACTGAATTGCATCCGGTAATTATTACCTTGCACATGTTGCTTTCAGTTGTTATTGTTTTTATTCTTTTGTACGCAGTTGCCCGTTCTTATACAAAATTGGTTATTGTTGAAGAGGTAAAGGATGGAGGGTCGTTGAGTTTTCTACTTACTGCCTTGATTCTGGTAACTACTGGTCAGGTTCTATTAGGTACACAGGTAAGAGAAACGATAGATCAGGTAGCGATACTAATGGGGGCTGACATGCGGTCTGAATGGGTTTCTAACTTGGGTGGTAAGTTTCAAATGCACAGATGGTTCTCAATTGTAGTTACAGTTTTGCATTTATTGTTTTACTATCGCTTAAAAAGAAATAGTAGTAGCAAAGGAATTATTAATCGTTTTTCGGTTGCTTTAATAGCCTTGTTAGGTGTAGAAATGTTATCAGGTTTGTTTTTAAATTATCTCGGTTTCCCGTATTTTGCCCAGCCTGTACATTTAACAGTAGCTATTCTGATGTTAGGGATACAATTTATTTTGTATCTTTTATTGAATAAGGAAAGAGTTTTTAGAGGAGTTCAGGAGTTCTATTTAAGAAATGAATCAATCCGTTAGTCAAAATATATTTGGTGTAAAATTAAAAGCTCTCTACGATATAACTAAGTTTCGGTTATCGGCGACAGTGGTTTTTTCTGGTGCTTTTGGTTTTATTTTGGGGGCCGACAAAGTTGATGCATTTAAGTTAGTTCTTTTCTGTATAGCTGCTTTTTCTACTACAGCAGCAGCGAACATTATTAATCAGATAATTGAAAAAGATCTGGATAAATTAATGAAGCGCACGCAAGACAGACCTTTACCCAGTGGGAGACTCTCTGTTAAGGAAGCGGCCTTTTTTGGTTGGGTATTGGCTGCAGTTGCTATGTATATTTTGTTTTATGAGTTCAATTTCAGAGCCGGTCTGGTAGCCTTATTATCAATGGTACTATATGGTTTTGTTTATACTCCTCTGAAACGTGTAGGCCCCATTGCAGTTGCAGTTGGTGCATTACCGGGGGCGTTTCCTCCGATGATTGGCTGGATAGCCGCCACTAACCATTTCGGAATGGAGCCTGGTATCTTATTTGCCATTCAGTTTTTCTGGCAGTTTCCGCACTTCTGGGCAATTGCCTGGGTGCTTGATGAAGATTATAATAAGGCAGGGTTTAAGTTGTTACCTTCTAGAGGAGGTCAAAACCTTAACTCGGCTATTCAGATTATGATTTATACCCTGTTTTTGTTGCCCTTATGTTGGGTTCCCTATTACATGGGTATTACAGGTATCAATTCGGCAGTAGTGGCCATGATTTTCGGGGTGTTGTTTCTGGCGCAGACGTTTCATTTAATGCGAAAAGTTGATCGTAAAGCAGCACTTCAATTAATGTTCGGGTCTTTTATTTATCTTCCTGTTGTGCAGATTGCATACCTTCTGGATAAACTTTAAGACCTATAGATATCGAAAAAAGATGAGTCAGAAAGTAGTAAAGATTCCTGCAAATAAAATTGCCGAACAACCCAAAGCGGTTTTGTCGGTAAACAAGTGGAAGTTTATGGTTTGGCTCTTTATCATTACCATTATTATGTTGTTTGCATCGCAAACAAGTGCATATCTGGTAAGAAGAGCAGAAGGTAACTGGGTTGAGTTTGAGATTCCTCAAATATTCTGGTTTAGCACTGTTGTTTTAGTTATCAGTAGTATATCAATGCATTTTGCCCTGAGGGCAGCTAAGGCTGATAAACAACCGACATTGAAGCTGGCAGTAGCGGTAACCTTCGGATTCGGAATTGCGTTCCTGGTTATGCAGTACCTGGGTTGGCAAAATCTGCAGCAGCAGGGTGTGTTTTTAAAGGGTAATCCTTCGGGTTCATTCTTTTACATTTTCACCGGCCTGCACATGGCGCACCTGGTTATTGGTCTGGGTATTCTGATAGCCACTTTTATTATGGCGTTCAGAACCAGGATTAACTCGAAAAATACTTTATTGGTAGAGGTTTGCGCTACTTCGTGGCATTTCCTTGACCTACTATGGGTGTATTTATTTGTATTTTTATTGTATTTTAGATAAACATTTTACAATTTCAAGATTCAGGCTGGTTCCTAACCGACCGGTTTGATATTCAGAAACTATCAGCTATGGCAAGTGCAAATACCTCAACAACCGCTGAACATTTGATTTGGAAAGGTGGAACCCAACCTATGAAAGTTGGATATGGAAAACTGATGATGTGGGTTTTTCTCCTTTCAGATACGTTTACTTTTTCAGCGTTACTGGTTTCTTATGGTTTGGTACGATTTAGTTTTCCGACCTTTGAAGGATTAAGAAAAAACTTTGAATTCTCTACTACCTGGTGGCCAATACCAGAACGTGTATTTGAAGCCGTACCTTTTTTACATGGTATAGAGGCTCCACTTGTATTTGTGGGTATCATGACTTTTATTCTAATCATGAGCTCGGTAACGATGGTGTTGGCTGTTGAGGCAGGTCATCGTCGGGATAAAGCTGATGTTGAGAAATATATGTTATGGACTATCCTAGGTGGTATAGCTTTCTTAAGTTCTCAGGCATGGGAGTGGTCACACTTTATCCATGGTACAGAAGAGGGCTTAACACTGGCAAACGGAACTAAGATTTTTGGTGCTAACCTTGTTCAAAACCAATATGGTCCTCCGGCATTTGCTGATTTCTTTTTCTTCATAACAGGGTTCCACGGCACTCACGTGTTGTCTGGTGTGGTGCTTAACGTGTTGGTTTTTTATAACACCGCTAATGGTGTATACGAGAAACGCGGACACTACGAGATGATCGAAAAAGTTGGCTTATACTGGCACTTTGTAGACCTTGTTTGGGTATTTGTATTTACTTTCTTCTACCTTGTGTAGTTGGCTTGGATATTGATTTCAGAAAATTCAATCTATAGATTGAGTAAACTTAAAATATTAGACAAAAAATGGCTCATCATTCAGAACCTCACGGAGAAAAACTTCCAGCGCAAACAAAAGAGATCTGGAAAACGTTTTGGATACTTTTAATCATTACTTCATTTGAGTTCGTAATTGCATTTTTAATTGATGCAGACCACTATAAATGGACAAAGATTGGAATCTTTGTGATTCTGACTATCGTCAAAGCCTATTATATTGTAGGTATCTTTATGCACTTAAAGCATGAAGTGAAGTCTTTGATATGGACAATCATCTTACCTTGTATCTTTGTGGTTTGGTTGATTATAGCGTTGATTGTGGAAGGTGGGTATATCGGTTTCGAACGTTTCATATTTCCAAAATGAGCAAAAATGCTATCAAAGCCGGAATACTAGTAGTGATACTGGTAGTTCCGGCTTTTATATTTATATTTCTGAAGTTGTTCGGAAATAATTATTACAAACTACCCTATTTTATGCCTGAAACGGACGATAGGGGAATAGTTTTGATGAAAGGTGCCGACACGGTTTTTCATCAGATACCTGCGTTTGAATTGACAGATCAGAATGGGCAGAAGTTTTCTTCTCAGCAAACCAAAGGCAAAATTTACGTTGCAGATTTTTTCTTTACCCGCTGCGGCACTATTTGTCCTAAACTGAGTTCGGCCATGCTTAGGGTACAGGATGTTTTTATGGACAACCCGGATGTATTGTTGATTTCTCACTCCGTAGACCCGAACCATGATACCCCTGAGGTATTGAAAGAATATGCAAAGAAATTTGATGCCAAAAACGGGAAATGGTTTTTTCTGACAGGCGAAAAAAAGGCAATTTATGATTTGGCTATTAAAGGTTATAAATTACCTGTGGCAGATGCGTCTGAGTATGATAAGAACATAAAAAATGTAGATGAGATGTTTATCCATTCAGAGAAGATAATGCTGATAGACAAGGATGGCTACATAAGAGGAATATATGATGGAACTTTTAATGCAGATATAGAACGTTTGCAGGCAGAAATAAAAGTTTTAGAAGAAATTTATAAAGATCAAAACAAATCTCGATAGAGGAAAATAAGCAGATGGAAGCGCAATTAGAAAGAAAATCCATGTTGTGGATAAACCTGTTGTCGGTGGTGATACCGGTAGCAGTAGCATTGTTGTTGGGGATTCCCCAAAAGATAGATTTTGGTGCCTGGACAAGTACTTTGCCTCATGTAATAGGGGTGATTAACTCTTTAACGGCTGTATTGTTATTGTATGGTTTCTACTTAATTAAGCAGGGGCAGATTGAACAGCATAAGCGTGTAATGACGGGTGCGTTTGCATTAGGTGCATTATTCCTTTTGTGTTATGTAGCTTATCATATTTCGAATCCGAGCACAAAGTTTGGCGGCGAAGGTACCATACGCTACATTTATTTCTTTGTGTTGATAAGCCATATAGGTTTGTCTTTTATAGTGTTGCCACTGGTTTTAAGAACGTATTATTTTTCGTGGAGTAATCAGATGGGCAAACATAAAAAGATTGCAAGAATTGCATTCCCTATCTGGTTATATGTTTCAATAACAGGTGTGATTGCTTATATTATGATCAGACCATATTATGTCTAAAAACATGAAAGCCTTGAAATTATTTGCGGTAACAGTTATTGTGTTTTTATTTAATTGCTCAATTTCAATGGCGCAATGTGCCATGTGCCGTGCCACCGTTGGTAGCAATTTAAGTGAAGGCAGAGGCGAAATAGGAACAGGTATTAATGACGGAATCTTGTATCTGCTTGTTATTACTTACCTTTCAGTACCTACTCTGATTTTTATCTGGTTTAGAGCTGCTAAAAAAGAAATGCGTCTGAAACTTAACGGCTAAGCCTTACCTTCATGCCTATATTACCGGAAAAGAATCTGCTACCTGTGTGGCAGATTCTTTTTTATTTCTACCTCTTGGGTTTCCTGATTCTTTAGTATCTTGCATTGGCTTGTATAGACAAGCAGCCCCCAATCTATCAACCTTAAAATAATTTAACCATGAGTAACAAACCTCATAGAATTGCTATGCTGGGCACCGGCCTTATTGGCTGGTTCTATACCAAATCTCTTCATGAGCATCGCAGACCTGACCGTGTACAAGTTGTTTATTCAAGAAGTGAAGAACGCGGCAAAGCTTTTGCCGAAGAGTGGGGGATACCTGAGTATACCACCAGCATGGAAGACGCCATCAAAGATGAGAACATCAACGTGGTAGTTGTAGGCTTACCTAATGACCTGCATTTTCAGGCTATTGAGCTTTGTTGTAAATATAAAAAGGCTGTGCTATGCACAAAGCCTCTGGCTCGTACAGGAGATGAAGCCCGAGCGATACTTGAAATGGTTGAGAAGGCAGGTATTTTTCATGGATATCTGGAAGACCTGGCCTATACCCCTAAAACCCTGCATGCCCTGCAGTCGGTGAAAAACGGCGTAATCGGCCGTGTAACATGGGCGCGCTCAAGAGAAGCGCATCCAGGGCCTCACTCAAGCTGGTTCTGGGACCTAAAGAAAGCCGGTGGCGGCGCAATTGTAGACCTGGGCTGCCATTGTATTGAAATTGCCCGCAACTACATAGGCAAAGACATAAGACCCGTTGAAGTGATGTGCTGGGCTGCCACACAGGTAAAACCCATAGAAGCAGAAGATAATGCCATTGCACTGGTAAAATATGCCAGTGGCGCTATTGCCCAGTTTGAAGTGAGCTGGTCGTTCAGGGGAGGCATGGATTTAAGAGACGAAGTGTCAGGCACGGAAGGGGTTATCAGAACAGACCATTTTATGCGTACCGGTTTTGAAATGTTTACGGCAGCGCAAGAGTCAAACTACGTGGCCGAAAAGGCAGAAAGTGCCTCAGGTTGGTTGTTTCCTGTTGGCGATGAGGTAAATTCATTGGGCTATACCCACATGTTTACGGATATGTTTGATAGCCTGGATAACGGAGGTACGCCAATGGAAAGTTTCTATGACGGCTACATAGTTAATGCGGTAATAGATGCCTGCTACAAATCGGCTAAAACTAAGAAGTGGGAGCCGGTAGAAATAATAGACTGGCGAGGTAGAACAGACGTAACGGAGCCGTCGCCGTTTGTAGATTTTGATGCAGACCACTGGCATATAAAGGATGAGTTTTTACCAGATGGCCGCAAGAAGGTAATTCTGAAAGAAAAGGCCACCGGAAATATCATTCAAAGGGTTTTGTAGTGAGGCAAGATCTACGAACAAAGGCTGCTTATATAGTTTATGAAATTTAACCACCCCTCCTTGAAAAAGGAGGGTGATTTTCAATGCAAATACTGTAGTTATAAACTCTTTACTTTTGTGCTTTTGTCCAGGCTGACCAATCACTTGCTGCTTCCAGTTGATTTTCAATGGTATCGGGCAGTTTGGTAAAAAAATCGAGTCCGGTTTTCTGCTCAATTTCGTCAATAGAAACTACGTAGGTGTTCATCTTTTTATTCAATTCGGCTGAATTGGGGAGCAGAAACCCGATGGCCCGTGGCTTTTGTGTGCTGCCTTTAGGGTAATACAACACAATTTTATAATAGTGTTTTGGTACAGAAACCGTATTATATCTACCAATGGTTTTCATGTTTTTGCTCAGCACAGGCCCTGTTACAATAAACAATTCTTTATCTCTTACAGCCCAGCTTCTGATACGGCTTTCGATGTTTTCCCATATTCCGCGATTCAATTCAGGCACTTGCGGACAGATGTTGCTCATAAAAAATGTTTCATTCATTAACTCCTGGCAGCATTTAAAATCTCCGGCAGGTACCATGTGGCCCCGGTCATAACCAGAGCCTGTATAATCGGCAGATAAAGCAGACGCCTCTTTTACTTTACCGTCTGGCACAAACTGGTTCTCACTTCTGTCGGCTTTACCCTTTGTAAACGTTCCACGCAGCTGATAGGCTACCCAGGCAGGTATTTCGTATTTTTCTTCATACCGCAGCGTGTAGTTTTTGTGCCTGATAATTTCATTGTTTTTCTGAATGGCAGGTAAAACGTAATCAGGTAAAGTAAGGTCTATCTGGTCGGGTTCATACGTTGGCTCATTGGTTGCAGAAAAGTTGTCTTCCTTTTTAAGGTTTTTTGATTTCGTGCCCGTTTGAGACGGTTGGCTGGCCGGTTCAGGCGCTTGATACGGATTTAACTGATTTTGATCAGAATCTTTGTTTTTAATGTAATGGCTGGCAGTTTGCCATATTTTGCCGAGAGGCCCGGGCTGGTCTTTATAAAAGAGAACAAAACCAACGGCAAAGAAAATAAGCAGCAGAATGATACGATTCGATTTCATGTACTAAGGAAAGGCTAAGGGTTTTTGATGCAAGTTTACAAACAAAACGAATGACAACAGGTATTTATGAGCGACTTTATAAGAAAGTGTTAGAAGCAGGCACTGAGGTGCTGCAGATATATATCGCAGAAGGCGTTGAAATTCATTTCTAACCATAGCAATTTTCAATTAATGATAAATGCTATTACATTTGTTGTTTCAAATCAAACCAAGCAATGAATAAAAAATTCCTCACGAATCTCGTTTTCTGTGGGTTATTGGCCGGTGCCGTTTCAGCACAGCAGGTAATTCCATTGAATAACATGGATGCATTCAGACCAACCAAAGGACAATGGAGTATTGTCGGTGCGGTGGAAGCAGACCTCACTAAACCTAATGATTTACATAAAAAAGATGCTGCAAACGGTGTAAATACAGGCATTTTATTATGCGAGCACCCTCAGGGAAAATATGGCATTGAAATGGACCTGCTCACCAGAATGGAACACGGAGACCTGGACCTTGATTTAGATTTCATGATGGCCAAGGGGTCAAACTCGGGCATCTATCTGCAGGGTCGTTACGAAATTCAGTTGTTTGACAGCTGGGGTAAAAAATTACCGAAATACAACGACCTGGGCGGAATTTACGAACGATGGGACGACTCAAAGCCAGAGGGCTCAAAAGGATATCAGGGTGTAGCGCCGCGTATCAACGTAGCCAAAGCGCCGGGTTTATGGCAAAATATTAAGATTTCTTTTCAAGCGCCAAGGTTTGATGCCTCTGGTAAGAAAATAGCCAACGCAAGAATTCTGTCAATATACCTGAACGGAATATTGATCCATGAGAATGTAGAGCTTACCGGCCAAACCAGAGGTGCATGGGAAGACAACGAAGTATCCATGGGGCCTCTTCGTTTTCAGGGCGACCACGGCAATGTGGCTATCAGAAACATTAAGTACAAAAGCTATAACCAGAAAGTGTTGAGTTTTAAAGACCTGAAATATGGTGTGTATAAAGGGAACTTCAGAACGATAGCCGACATAGAAAAAATAAAACCCGAATACAGCGGTGCCGGTAATATTCTGAACTGGGCGGTATCAAACGCTGAAAATGAATTTGCCGTAAAATATGCAGGTAAAATTGTAGTGCCTGATGCCGGAACATACACTTTTACTACTACGCATGGCGGTAATACAGAAATGAGTATTAACGGCCAGAAAGCATTTAAAAATGGGTGGAGGGCATCTGACCTGGAAGGAAGAAGCGTAACAGTAACATTGCCAGCCGGAGAAGTGCCGTTTGAGTTATATTACTGGAAAGCCGACGGCTGGTTACAGCCAATGCTGGGTTTATATGCCGAATCAGAAACGGTACGTAAGCATCCTTTGCATTCGGCTAATTCGGCAATGGTTAATAGTCCGTCGTCGCCTATATTGTTAGGTACAGCTGCCGAACCGGTATTGCTGCGCTCGTTTATGGATATTACTGAGGGTGGTAAAAACAAACGTATTGTGCATGCCATTTCGGTAGGTAACAAAGAAAGTGTACACTTTACTTATAATCTTGATAACGGTGCGTTGTTTCAGGCCTGGAAAGGAAATTACCTGAACACCACCCCGATGTGGCTTGACAGAGGCGATGGCAGCTCGAAACCTATGGGCAGTGTAATGCTTTTTGGCGATGCCCCCTTGCTGGCTGTTTTAGAATCGCAAGACAAACCCTGGGGATTGGCTGATGCGACTTTCCGTACCAAAGGATATGAACTCGATGAAAACGGACAGCCTACTTTTAAATATGAAATTTATGGCGCTAAGATATCAGACAAAATAGTGCCTGTAGAAGAAGGCAAAATGCTGAAACGCGATATTTCTGTTGCCGGTACAGTAAGCAACTTATACGCACGATTGGCAAGTGCAGAGGTTATCAGCAAGAAAGCTGACGGAACTTTCATTATAGGAGACAACGCCTATCTGATTAAAATAAATGAAGGAACTGCCAGCATCAGAACGGTAGGTGGCAAGCAGGAGTTGATGGCTCCGTTGGGTGAGAAAATCAGTTATTCGATTATTTGGTAAAACAGAGGCTTTAAAATTCTATAAGCATGAAGAAAATATTTAAAACAATCCTTTTTTCGGTGGCTATAATGTCTGCTGCATGGGCGCAGAATACCGCTGAAAATGAATATTACCGCATCATTACGCTTCCTGTGCCAGAAAACATGCTGCTTGAAGTGGGCGGTATTACTACTTTGCCCAATGGAGACATAGCGCTTGCAACACGCAGAGGAGATATCTGGGTAGTTAGCAACCCCTCAATGGCAGGTACGGCTATACCTTATTTTAAGAAATTTGCCAGTGGTTTACACGAGATTCTGGGTCTGGTTTACAGAAACGGAGCCTTTTATTGTGCACAAAGAGGTGAATTGACAAAACTGATTGACAAAAACGGTGATGGCAAAGCAGATGCATATGAAACCATAGCAACCTTGCCGATTTCAGGCCATTATCATGAATACAGCTACGGCCCTAAATTTTTACCGGATGGCTCAATGATTGTTACCGGCAACGTAGCTTTTGGTGATGAAGAATGGTGGAGAGGCGAAAGCCGAGTGCCCTGGAGAGGCTGGGCAGTAAGAATTACCGAAGACGGCAAAATTGAGCCTTATGCCACTGGTATGCGTTCTCCGTGTGGTATTGGTATGATTGACGGGGAGTTCTGGTATGGCGACAACCAGGGAGACTGGATGGGTTCTGGGTTTATTGCGCAGGTTAACAGAGGCGATTTTATGGGGCATCCGGCAGGTTTACGCTGGACAAGCGACCCGGCATCGCCGGTGAAGCTGACCGCAGAGCAATTGTTTGCCAAAGTGAACCCAAGGAGAGACAAAGATGCCAATGGCTATTACATAAAGCCCGAAAACATTGAAAACGAAAGAGGTGTGTATCTTTTTGAACTGAAAAAGGATATTCCAGAACTGAAAACACCAGCCGTGTGGTTGCCGCACGGTGTGCTGGGGATTTCTACCTCTGAAATACTGAAAGATGAAACCGCAGGGGGCTTCGGGCCATTTGCAGGGCAGCTTTTTGTTGGCGACCAGGGTAAGAGTAATATCTCAAGGGTGTTTATTGAAAAAGTAAACGGCGAATACCAGGGCGCTTCTTTTATGTTCCGTGAGGGCTTTCAGTCTGGTATTTTACGTATGACCTGGGGCAAAGACGGCTCATTATTTGTAGGCGAAACCAACCGTGGATGGGGTTCGGCCGGAAATACAACTGCCGGAGTAGAACGTCTTGTATGGACGGGCAAAACACCTTTTGAAATGAAAGCCGTAAGAGCCATGCCTGATGGTTTTGAAATTGAGTTTACCAAACCCGTAAACAAAGCTACAGCTGCCGATTTTAAAAATTATCAGGTACGCAGTTTTATTTACAAGTATCATCCGGTATATGGCAGCCCGACAGTAGGCGAGAAGTTTCTGAATGTAAAAGGTCTGAAAGTGTCAGAAGACGGAATGAAAGTAAGATTGTTGGTGGAAGGATTGAGAGACCATTTTATACATGAAATAAAAGCCGATGGTATAAAAGACGCTGAAAGCAAAGGTTTGCTACACAATACAGCGTTTTATACGCTTAATAATATTCCGGCTGGTGAAAAGCTGACAGGCCATTTGGTTCGCCCTGCTAATCTGCCAGTAACCGGAACACGCGTAAAAGCTGAAAAACTGGTAACACCTGACGACAGAACAGCCAAAACCCCTGCCAAAAAAGTGGTGCCGACTTATGAAGAAATAAAACCGTTATTGCAGAAACATACTTGTGTTGCCTGTCATCAAACAGATAAACGCCAGGTAGGCCCTGCCTTTAAAGACGTAGCCAAACGCAACTATTCAGATACCAAAATTGTGGGTTTAATTGCAAAGCCGAATCCTAAAAACTGGCCTGATTACGCTACCGAGATGCCTCCTATGCCACAGGTACCTAAAGAGGATGCCTTAAAGATTGCTGCCTGGATAAATTCACTGAAATAATAAAATCAGGACTTTAACCCCCCAAAAACCTGCCGGTAATCGGTAGGTTTTTGTTTTTTTAGCAAGCGGAAAGAACGGTTGAAATTAGAAAGATTATGAAAGCCGCAGTCGAAAGCAATCTGCTGTATGCTCTTTTTGTTTTCGATCAGCATACGGCAGGCATAGCCAATGCGTACCTCGGTGAGCAACTGTATGTAGGTTTTTTGAGTACGGTTCTTAAAATAGCGGCAAAAATTAGGTACCGACATATTGGCTATTGTGGCAGCTTCTTCAATCAGAATTTTACGATTAAAATGTGAAAGCGTAAATTCATAAATCCGGTTGATGGTATCGGCACCGAAACGATGGTAAGACTCAACAAAACCTTCACTGCTCAGGAAATCGAGTTCATCAGAATTGGCTATAAGCTCAAGCATCTGCAGCAAAAGGCTGATGCGCTGCACACCATTCTGGTTTTCAACCAATTGAGACAACAAGGCCAATACCTGCGCTTTGGTGATGCCTGAAATCTTTAAGCCCCGCTTCGATTTTTCGATAAGCCGGTTGATGTTTTCCATTTCTTTCAGGTGCAGGAAATCCTTACCGAAACAATCGGGTAAAAACTGCACCACCATTGCGACGGCTTTCAGGCCTGAGCTGTCGGCATAGTAACCCACATCGTTTCGCCATACATGGGGTAGGTAGGCACCCAGCAAAACCATATCGCCCTCTTCAAATTCCTCAATGCTGTCGCCCACAAAACGGGTACCCTTACTTTCTATAATATAGGTGAGCTCAAGCTCGGGATGAAAATGCCATTTGTCGTACAGAACAGGTAGTTTGTCCTTACGGGAAACGAATGAATAATCTGCCGAAATATTAACTTTACGAAGTACTGCCTGCACTGGTTATTGATATAATGTTAACATTATGCGCCTGAAGCTGTAAAGTTGATAATATTTCATCAAAAGTGTATAACATTTCATAAAAAAAACAAAAGAATGAATTGTATTTTTGTAAGATATTATTTAATTCACAAATTAGTATATGCAACATAAAGTTCTGAAAGTAAATCCTTCTGATAATGTGATAGTAGCGCTTCGGAATCTGGAAGCGGGAGAGCGTATAGATTTTGAGGGAGAAAATTACGTATTACCACGTTCTATAGCAGCCAAGCACAAATTTGTAACGGAGGATTTAAACGCAGGAGACCACGTAACCATGTATGGAGTGTTGGTTGGGAAAGCTACACAGCCTATTAAACGTGGAGAACAGATAACTACTTTTAACCTGAAGCATGAGTCGGAAGAGTACTCTGTAAATAAAAGAGTGCCTCAGACAGACTGGCAGGCTCCTGATGTGTCGAAGTGGAAAGACCGAACTTTTATGGGCTACCATCGTTCAGACGGACAGGTGGGTACTGCCAATTACTGGCTGGTAGTACCGTTGGTATTCTGCGAAAACCGCAATATACTAAAACTGAAAGAAGCGTTTGACAAGGCGCTGGGTTATGCTTTTCCGGATATTTATCTGCGCCAGGTAGAAGATTTGGTGCATCTGCATCAGAAAGGGGATTCTTCCAGCGTTGATAGCTATAATCAGAACATAAACGGGGCTTCCGGAGCAGGTAACCGTTTATTCCCGAATCTGGATGGCATCAAGTTTTTGACACATGAGTCGGGCTGTGGTGAAAACAACCAGGATTCTGAAATACTGGCTGCTCTTTTTGCTGCTTACGCCAATAATGCTAACGTAACCGGTATAACTGTATTGAGCCTGGGTTGTCAGAAAACCCAGTTTACCGATTTGATGGACGAAATCAAAAAACGCAACCCTGATTTTGATAAACCTGTGCTGTTATTTGAACAACAGGCGTACGGCACAGAGTTCGACATGATGTCGGCAGCAATTAAAGAGACATTCAAAGGCTTAATTGAAGCCAATAAGCTGACGCGCGAGCCAGCCCCGCTTACCAAACTGAATATTGGTTTGAAATGTGGCGGTTCAGATGGCTTCTCGGGTATATCGGCCAATCCGGTGCTGGGTCATTTGTCTGACCTCGTGGTGGCTATGGGCGGTACAACCTATCTGGCCGAATTCCCTGAACTGTGTGGTGTAGAGCAGGAGCTGATCAACCGCTGCATAACCACAGAAAAAGCCGAGAAGTTTGAATACCTGATGCGCGACTATGCTGCAAAAGCAGAAGCCGTTGGCGCAGGTTTTGACATGAACCCGTCGGCTGGCAATATAAAAGACGGCTTGATTACCGATGCCATCAAGTCGGCAGGGGCTGCCAAAAAAGGAGGAACTGCTCCAATTGTTGATGTATTGAATTATACAGAACTTGCAAAAGAGCCGGGCTTACATCTGGTTTGTACACCTGGTAACGACGTACTTGCCACCACAGGTAAGGCGGCCTCTGGCGCTACAATCATATTGTTTACAACTGGTTTAGGTACACCAACGGGTAATCCGGTTTGTCCGGTTGTAAAGGTTTCAACCAATACCCAATTGGCACAAAAGATGTCTGATATAATTGATTTTGATTGTGGCGAAATCATAACCGGTGAAAAAACCATTGAGCAGACCGCTGAAGCATTACTTGAATATTGCATTGGCCTTGCCAGCGGCGCCTATCAGACAAAGGCCCAGCAGCTGGGTCAGGACGATTTCATGCCCTGGAAAAGAGGGGTGAATTTGTAACTTGAATTTTTGTAAATACAGATAAAAAATTTTGATTATGAGAATATTTCGTTTTGGTGAGTTTGAGCAGGAAAAACCAGGTGTTGAGCTGGTAGATGGCACCCGGATTGATGTTTCAGCGTTTGAAGAAGACTATACCGAGAAGTTTTTCGGTACTGATGGGTTGGCGCGCCTGGCCGCATGGGTAGAAGCCAATGCCGACAGCTGCCCGAAAGTACCTGCTGATGTGCGTATAGGCTCTTGTATTGCGCGCCCTTCAAAAATTGTTTGTATTGGTCTTAACTATGCCAAGCATGCTGAAGAGACAAATGCACCGATTCCGAAAGAACCCATTATTTTCTTTAAATCTACCACCGCGCTTTGCGGCCCCTACGATAATGTGATTATTCCGAAAAACTCGGTAAAAACAGACTGGGAGGTTGAACTGGCGGTTGTTATTGGTAAAAAGGCTTCGTACGTTTCTGAAGAAGAAGCATTAGACTACGTGGCCGGTTATGCTTTGCACAACGATTACTCTGAAAGAGAGTTTCAGATAGAAAGAGGCGGACAATGGGTAAAAGGCAAAAGTGCAGACACTTTTGCTCCACTGGGGCCTTTCCTCGCTACTAAAGATGAAATAGAAAATCCACACAACTTACCATTATGGCTGACAGTGAACGGAGAAAAACTACAAAACTCCAGCACTGACGACATGATTTTTAAAATTCCGTTCCTGATTCATTACCTGAGCCAGTTCATGACTTTACTACCGGGCGATGTTATTTCAACCGGTACACCTTTCGGGGTGGGTCTGGGCTTTAAACCACCACGTTATCTGAAAGCCGGCGACGTGGTTGAACTGGGAATTGATGGACTGGGAACCCAAAAACAAGTAGCAGTAGACTATTCAAAAAACTGAATCAAATGAATCTCGATTTAAAAGATAAAGTAATCATAGTAACCGGTGGCGCCAAGGGAATTGGCGAAGGCATTGTGAAGGTTCTGGCCAATGAAGGAGCAATACCTGTAATTATTGGCCGTAATGAAGCCGATAATCAGAAAACGCTGGATGCCATTGGCGGTAATGGTTTTCAGGTTGGTGCTGAACTGAACGAACCCGAAGCATGTAAAAATGCCGTAGCACAGGTGATAACCAAGTTTGGCCGCATTGACGGGCTGGTAAATAATGCAGGTGTAAACGATGGCGTGAATCTGGAAAACGGCAGCTATGAAGCCTTTATGGCATCAATACACAAAAATCTGGTGCATTATTATCTGATTGCCCACTATGCCCTGCCAGAGTTGAAGAAAAGCAAAGGTAGCATTGTGAATATCGGCTCAAAAACCGGAGAGACCGGGCAGGGAGGTACTTCTGCCTATGCGGCTGCCAATGGAGGACGCAACGCCCTTACCCGTGAATGGGCCGTTGAGTTGCTGAAATATGGTATCAGGGTGAACTCGGTGATTGTGGCAGAGTGCTACACACCATTGTATGAAAAGTGGATAAAGACCCTGCCAAACCCGGAAGAGACTTTGCAGAAAATTACTGAGAAAATACCTTTAGGGAATCGTATGACCACCGCCGAGGAAATTGCCAACATGGTGGTATTTCTGTTATCGGAGCGGTCGAGCCATACTACGGGTCAGTTGATTCATGTAGATGGGGGTTATGTACATTTAGACAGAGCCCTGATATAATATGAAAAGATTTTGCCTGGCACTTGATTTGAAAGATGACCCGGCGCTGATAGCCGAATATGAGGTATATCATGAACGGATTTGGCCGGAAATAGCAGCGAGTATAAGAGAGGCGGGAATTATGGACATGGAAATTTACCGCATCAGTAACCGCCTGTTTATGATTATGGAAACAAAGGATGATTTCTCTTTTGAACGGAAAGCCGAAATGGATGCCGCTAATGCCAAAGTGCAGGAATGGGAAACCCTGATGTGGAGGTATCAGCAGGCACTGCCTGTTGCAAAGCCGGGTGAAAAGTGGATTTTTACTGATAAAATCTTCGATTTGAAACTACAGTAATCTATACCTATATTATATCTATAACAGCCATTTGAAAAATTGGCTGTTATTTTTTTATTTGCATGTGCTGTTTCATAAAAACACTACGAACATGAGACTTAACCTGATACTTTTACTGGCTTTTACCTTTTTGCTGGGAGCCACTTCATGGAAAAAACCGGATGCTGTATCATCCCCTAACATTGTGCTGATTTTTATGGATGATATGGGTTATGGAGACTTGACCAGCACCGGAGCCTTGGATTACCAGACACCCAATCTGGATAAATTAGGAATGGAGGGTATCCGTTTTACCAATTTTCTGGCAGCGCAGGCGGTTTGCAGCGCATCCAGAGCAGCATTGCTGACAGGCTGCTACCCGAACAGGATAGGTATAGCCGGAGCTTTGGATCCTTCCCAGAAAATCGGGCTTCATACCGATGAAGTAACCATTGCCGAAATGCTGAAACAAAAGGGCTATGCCACTGGTATTTTCGGTAAATGGCATTTGGGGCATCATAAACAATTTTTGCCGTTGCAGCAGGGTTTTGATGAGTATCTGGGTATTCCGTATTCTAACGATATGTGGCCGGTTGATTATGACGGTAAACCTATAGCTAATGAAAACGATTACAGAAAGCAAACCTACCCAGCTTTACCTTTAATAGAAAACAATGATACCAAGGAAACCATCAATGACCTGGCCGGGCAAGACAAACTGACTACTCTGTATACCGAAAGAGCAGTTGGATTTATTAAGAAAAACCGCAACAAGCCTTTCTTTTTGTATTTGCCCCACTCTATGACCCACGTTCCGCTAGGGGTATCTGCCAGGTTTAAAGGTAAAAGCAAACAGGGTATGTATGGCGATGTGATGATGGAAATTGACTGGTCGGTAGGGCAAATCATGAAAACCCTGAAAGAAAATGGTCTGGATAAAAACACTTTGGTGATATTTACGAGCGACAATGGCCCATGGATTAACTTCGGAAACCATGCCGGGTCGACGGGGGGATTCAGAGAAGGGAAAGGTACTGTTTTTGAAGGAGGGCAACGCGTACCCTGCCTGATGCGCTGGAAAGGTACCATTTCTAAAGGTTTAATCTGTAATCAATTGACGTCTACACTTGATATTTTTCCGACGTTGGCGAGAATTTGTGGTACTAAGTTGCCGAACCGGAAGATTGATGGTGTCGAGATTTTATCTTTAATGAAAGGTAATGTTACTGAAAGTCCCCGCAAATACTTCTATTATTATTATGCATATAATGAGTTAAGAGCCGTACGACGAGACAACTGGAAACTGATGTTGCCACACCAGTTTGAACGTTCTTATGAGGGTGTTTTGCCGGGTAATAACGGCTTTGCAGGCAAGTATGGAAACATTACGGTTCAGATGGCATTATATGACCTGAGACGCGATGCAGGTGAGGAATACGATGTGAAATTGCAGCACCCCGAAATTGTGGCCGAGTTGCTAAAGGTTGCTGATGTGGCACGCGAAGATTTAGGCGATGCCTTGCAGAAAAAAGAAGGCAAAAATGTAAGGCCAGTTGGAGTTTTGAAAGAGTAGATAAAAAGCCCTGAACCTTCATGCGTACTAGTGATAACTCAGGGCTTAATATATAGATGAATAAAGATTTTTCAGGGGCTTTGTAGCACTATTTTTCTTGGTGTACCTCACATCTTCTGAATACAATAAACTGCTTTATGCCTTAAAATCACTTTTCATTTCCCACGATTCCGCATATTTTTTAAGATCTGCCCATACTTCTTCCCAGGGTATATTATTTAATAGGCACTCTCCAATGATTGTGCCATCAGCCCTTTTTGAAACGTAAACCTTCAACCAATTGATTTTGTCTGAGCTTAGCCTGTTTTTTATTTTGTCTTTCACAATTTCAAAAAAGGACTCATTTTGATTTTGGTCAATCCACTCTCCTTGTAACCTTACATTTCCCAATGTGGTATGCCATAATACTTCTTTACCTTCATCAGCGATTACTGAAAAGTTAAATTCTGGATTATGGCGGTTTGAAAGGCTCGCAATAATTGGTAAAAATGTAGTGTTAATGTAATTATCTAAAACTGAAGAGACTTTGTCTTTTATATTGGTACCGACACCGACAATATTTTCTTCAATTCCATCCGGGAAATACGCGTGATGAATTGTCAGAATCATCAGTTGCATAACATTTGGGTGATTGTTAGGATTGTCAATTATAACTGTAGCAATTTCAAGTTCGGAATTAAAAATTATTGCCAGATAATTGGGATGGACGTTAACCTCAAAGCCTAATGCTTTAATTCTGTTGCTTAAGGTTTCAAGTAAGTATGAGTTGTTATCGGTTGATGATGTCTCTTGTACTTCCGGTTTTTTGTTGTTCGATGGTTTCTTTTTAAAAAAGTTAAATAGTCCTATTTGTTGTGTTTATGAATTTAAGTTTGAATTTACAGTAAAATTTATTTTTGTTTTAGGCACAATCTAAATATTCTTGAATTGATTGCTAAAGTTGAGTTTTTTCGAAGTTTATAAAAAAATGAGCCACTGATTTACAGCGGCTCAAGTCGTCCTACCTGTACAATTTTCGAACTTATTTATAGATGATTTAAAGCGGCTGGCAAGCATAGCGGTTTAAAACCCTAAGTTTGTCACCGCTTTTTTTATATTTCAATTAGAATAATTAAATGGAAAAGCTAACCTGTGCGACAGCCAAAAAAATTGATATGGTAGACTACTTGATTTCCCTTGGACACCTGCCCCAGCAGGTAACCAATGGAAGCGATTATTGGTATCGCTCACCCCTTCGGGAAGAGCTTACAGCTTCTTTTAAAGTTAACAGGAAATTAAATGTATACTATGATCATGGTACCGGAAAAGGAGGTGACCTGATTGATTTCGGCAAAGCTTATTTCGGATGTACAATCAGTGAGCTGTTGGGAAAGTTATCTACTAGTAGCCTACAACCTTTCCTTTATCAACCTTCAATCAATGCTGGTGAAAAGAAAGAAAATCAAGAAAGCAAAATCGTGATTGCAGAAAGCAGGGTCTTGTCCGACGCTGAATTGCTGGCATATTTAAATACCCGAAAAATCCCTTTGGATATTGCCAGACAATACTGCCATGAGGTTGATTTTTTACTCTATGGCAAGAAACAAACGGCTATCGGTTTTCGAAATAATTCCGGTGGCTATGAACTCAGAAATGAAGGGTTTAAAGGTAGCAGCTCACCTAAAGATTTAACTCTAATTACTGATAAAAAGACAGAGGCCCTAGCAGTATTCGAGGGCTTTTTCGACTTCCTTTCCTTTCAGTTGATTAACCGAAACAAGGCAGCACCTTTGTCAAATTATCTGGTGTTAAACTCACTGTCTCTGCTTGAAAAAAGCAGGGACCTGATGGAAGGATATCAACACATTCACTTGTTTTTGGATAGGGATAAGGCCGGGGTAGAGGCGACACTAAAAGTGCTGGAATGGGAAAATGGAAGACGGGATAAATTTATCGACTACAGTAATTTTTACAGTGGCTTTCAGGACTTGAACGATTGGCTTAAAAGCTGTAAGCCCGAGATACGACAATCTTATAAACATGGAAAGTCTTTATGAAATTTTTGTGTCTGAAGAGATATAGTATGTCTGGAGTGATATAGCCAGCTATGTTTTGGTAAAACCAAAACGCTGGCTCATCTCATGCTACCGCATTCGGTGAGAGATTTTTTTCATGCTATTGCATTCAAAAATAAAGAGGAGGAAGATGATGGAGGAGCAGAATGTAATTACAAAGAACAAGGGCGGCAGACCTAAAAAGGCCATCAAAAGAGACCAGCTAATGGCAATTAAATGCACGAAGTACGAACGTAAGGTAATTGAAGCCAAGGCCAAGAGTGCTAATCTTTCCGTTTCGGAATACCTGCGGGAAATCGGGCTGACTGGGAAAATTGACAAACGAAATAAGGCGTTGCCAAAAGAAGTTTTGAACCTTAATGCTGCGCTCAATCACATGGGTGCCAACCTGAACCAGATCGCTAAAAAGCGGAATGGAACAGATGAATTAAGCCCGTTAGAGCGGGCAGAATTAAAATTGCAATCGGGGCAGTTAAAAGAAATCGCAGTACAGATTAAAAGCTATTTACAATGATAGGGCATGTATCAATTGGCTCATCTTTTTATCACTGTATCAGCTACTGTCTGGAAGATAAAAAGGAACTGTCTGAGCAGCGAAAACAAGAGCTTTCTATGCAGGATCATTTGCAGCACAGGGGACGCGCAGAAGTATTGGAATACAATAAGTGCTTTGGCGACAAACATGAACTGACCCAACAGTTTAAGGACGTTCAGAAACTAAGCAAGCGGGTTGAGAAACCAGTACTGCATTTATCCCTGCGGCTAGCACCTGATGAAACGCTGAACAAAGACCAGCTTATTGAAATGGGTAGAGCTTGCGCCGCAGCATTTGGCGTGGCAGGAAATCAGTATATCTGTGTGTTACATAAGGACACCAAAGAGCAGCATATCCATATTGCAGCTAACCGTGTAGGATTTAGCGGTAAGGTTGCTAGCGATAGTAACAGCTATAAGCGCATGGCCAGCCTCTGCCGGAGTTTGGAGAAGCAATATAACCTGCAACCAGTATTAAGTCCCAGGGCTTTTCTGTCACAGAAAGACAGACTATTACCACGCCACGACCAGCGCAAAGAACGATTAAAGGCAGAGATCCGACAGACCTTAGAGAAAGTAAACCACTATTCCGCATTTGAAAAACAGATGCAGGCATTGGGCTATAAGGTTATCAAAGGCAGGGGCATTTCCTTTATAGATGATAAAAAGGTGAAAATAAAAGGTAGTGAGATTGGCTTTTCGCTGGCAAAACTTGAGAGGATTTTAAGCGTTAAGCAGCAATTGGAAATGAACAAAGCCAAGCAGCATATACAGCCGGAAGGTAATAGATCATCCATCGTCTACGCGAAGGCACCAGCACAAGATTATAAGTGGGAGATACAGGAATCTTTTGAAGTGATTGAAAAGCAGCTTTCCAGTATATTGTATCAGTTGCTGAAACCAGAGGAAGGAACGGATTATATTAATCCTGAACTTATCAAAGAAGCTAAGAAAAAAGGTAGAAGGAGAAGGGTACAAATAAGTAATTATTAAAACGCATGGTTATGGATACTACAGATAAATACGAACAAATCGAAAAAGAAACATTGGGATTGGTGCTGGAAGAATTTACCCAGGAACAAAAAACCACCAATCAAACCATGAACGACCTGATCGCGGCTGTCAACACCATCGGCAGCAAGCTTGATGATTTTAAGAGAGAACTGGACAATCCAAAATCCGTTTCGGTAACAGTCAACACTGAGTCTATCCGGCAAATCGTATGTAAGGGTTTAACCGATGTAAAACTAATGATCGGCACACAGCCGAAAAGTATTGTCAGAAAATTTCAGATACTGCTATTTCCTGAGCAGGATGCCAAGCTGTTCTACAAGGTTATTTTCGGCCGTTGGTTTTTGTGGCTGGTTATTATGCTGTTCCTGACCAATTTTTATAAGTGGGGTATCCATTACAGCGACAATCAAAAAGAAATTAAAATGCAGATGATTGAAAATGACAGAATAAAAAAGTCTTGGGACTATCTATATAACAATAACGGCAAAGAAGTGAAAAAACTGATGGAGAAGGCATATATCAATTCAGAACAGGCTGAAGGAAATAGGCAAACCATCTCCAAATGATATTTTATAGCTGAATAGTTAGGTTTAAGCTGACTATTCAGCTACTAGAAGTAATGAATGAATCAAAAAGTATTCACGAGCAAGCGGAATATTGATATTCTTATTAAAGGGACACCCTATAGCTTTTTGTAATTTTGTAAAATTAAACGTAGGACACATGATTATAAGTCAATCTGTCATAACAGACATCAAGGCCATCATTCTTAATGCGCAAGAAAAAGCCATTCGTTCAGTGGATCACGAACGTACTATGATGTATTGGTTGATCGGACAGCGTATTTTTGAAGAAGAACAGCAAGGGAAAGACCGTGCGGATTATGGCAACTATCTGACCAAATTTGTAGCTGAACAATTGGAACCAGAATACGGAAGCGGTTTTTCTAAACGTCAGATAGAGCTTTTTCGGCAGTTTTATCGCACATTTCCAATTGCGAACGCACTGCGTTCGCAATTGGGCTGGACACATTACAAAATGCTCATACGGCTTGGAAGTCAAGACCAAAGAGAATTTTATATTGCAGAAGCCATAAAGAATAATTGGACTACCCGCCAACTAGAACGCCAAATCCATAGTAGCTTATGGGAGCGCTTATTATTAAGTAATGACAGAGAAAGTGTACTGGCCGTGGCGCGAAATGAAAAACAGCCATCAGATGCGAAGGAAATCATCAAAGACCCCATGTATCTTGAATTTTTAGGATTACACAGGGAAGCGTCCTACTATGAAAAAGACTTAGAACAAGCGATTATTACACACTTGCACGACTTTTTGCTGGAGTTAGGTAACGGATTCGCTTTTGTGGCCAGGCAAAAACGGTTGCACATTGAAGGCGATGAGTTCTTTATAGATCTTGTATTCTACAACAGGCTTCTACAATGCTTTGTAATCATTGAGATAAAAACCACAAAGTTTACACATCAGGATATAGGACAATTACAGATGTACGTAAATTATTACGACCGTTATGAAAAGAAAGAGTTTGAAAACCCCACCATAGGTATCTTACTTTGTGCCGAAAAAAACAATGCTGTAGTCAAGATTTCTCTACCGGAAAATAATAAAACCATCATTGCCAGCGAATACAAATTGTACTTACCTACAGAACAGCAATTAATCGAAGAAATCAAGAAAGAGATTGAAAAAAGAGAAAATGACATTAACTTTTAATTTGTAATAAAGGCCATCCAATAAATAATCTATTGGATGGCCTTAAATTAAATACTCCTACTTAAATCTATCAACCTATTTCAGGACGAGACACTCATACCTAAATTATTTACCTTATTTTAGGATAAGACAACTAGGGTATTATAGTTACTTCTCCGAACCGTCATAATTATAATCTTCTAAAATCCAATCTAATACAATTTCTTGAACCCAGTCAAGAAAGTTATTATGTGTTACCTCTGGAGAATCTTCTTTTGTGTATTCATAATTTGAGACCCAAAATACTATAGGGAAATCTCCATTTTCTAGTTGATTTACTGTATCAAGACAATAAAAATTGCCACGTCCATCAGGCGAGAATGGTACAAGATATGAGTATTGAGGCATTCTAACTTCAAAGTGTTCGCGATAATAAATGTTTTCAATGGCGTTCACTTTGTCTTTATCAAAACCATATACTTCTGTACCCATTAAACTAAATCCATTAATTCTTTTAACGAATTGTTTAAAGTCAAGAGGTAATGTTAAATTACGCTGCTGCTCAAAATCTTCAATTCTATTGTCATCAATAGTACTGCCTATTTCTAGGATATCATCTGAAAATTTGAGTAATTCTTTGATTAAATTTTCCATAGTACTACTTTTTAGGGTATTGCTGTTTCCAGTACTCTCTTTTTGCTTTATCAAATTCTTTTCGGTCAACTTGACTTGGCTTATTTTTATTAGGGTGATTTAATGCATCATTTCCTTTACCTCTATGGTCTTCCCAATGCATTTCTTTAAATGGTCCCTCACGTTTTTGTCCTTCATGGTGAATTTCTACCGGAGTGTCATCTTTTTTAAATGTTGGGGCATTACCATGCTTTTTTGGTGGGTTTAATAATTCTCTGTTTATCTTATTAGCATCGTCTATATCAATTTTTAAAGCGGATTTAGTTGACTCAATCGCATCAGAAATCTTATCAATACCCTTAGCTATTTTACCCGTTTTTGCTAAGTCTCCAACAAATGGGACCGCCGCACCCATAACGCTTGCTCCAGCACCGAAGTAGTCACCACTTTTGGCAGAAAGATAAGCCCCAAATGCATCTAAAGTTGGGGTAGGATCAAAAACTCCACCAATGTCTACTACAGCTTGTAAAACATCATTTCCAGATAGTGTGTAGTTTCCACCAAAATCAATTCCTAAACCGCTCGCATTGACTTTTAAATCTATCAGGTCCGTTTTAACTGTAACACTTGAATTGTTCGCTCCTAATAATGTTATGTCAAAAGGCGCTGCACCATTAGGATCCACAAATCTAATTGGGTTATTTAGACTAAAAGCATAAGATGATGAGAATGACATCTTCTCCGCCAACTCATCCACCCCATCAAACCGCCCTATACTCGCATTATAAGTTCTTGCGCCAAAGCTAATTCTTCGCAAGTTAAACGTACTTTCCTTTTCTTTATTTTGATATTCAAATTTATTTTGAAAAGAATTCACTGCACCTACGTCTTTTAACACAATCCCCCATGGGTCAAAAGAAGTTTCTGATGTCTTGGTTAATGCGCTGCCGTTCGCTTTATAAGCTATGCGGGTATTACCCAGGTGGTCGTTAATAAAATACTCATAAGCCCATGCACCGCTTTCATAATTCGCCCTGCCCTCAGGTGTTGTTAGCTGATAAAAAGCGCCGTTCTTGAAAACCATACCATCCAGATACTCCCAATATTCTCCGGTAGAATAGCTGGTTTTGTATAGTCTGCCTTCGCCGTCGTAGAAGTTTTTTATCCATCTACTGCCACTCAACTGAATTTCTATAGGCTGATTGGCATAGGTGCTATAAATAATGTCGGTGATGTCCTCATTCTTATCAGCTTTTAATGCACCGTTGGCATAATAGGTGTAGTCATCAGTTCCAGAGTTGCGGTTCACAAAATCTACGTCATAATTACCCGATACGGCATCTTCCACTTTCATTAGGCGGTTACCTGAGTAGGTATAAGTCAGGTTATCCATTAACCCATAGCTACTACTGCCCAGTTTACCATTTCGCTGCATACTGGTAATGTTCCCGTTTCTGTCTTAGTTAATGGTTGGTAAAGAAAAGTTCTCCGAGCCTATTCCGGAATAAGTAGCTGACTTTAAGCGCGAGATATTATCATAAGTAAAAGTATAGCTACGCAAACCCGAAGGTGCATTGTTATTGCTGGCCTGCCAAGATTGCTTACCGATGTTGCCGTCATAAATAAAGGCAGTTTCGTAATCCAATCTATAGCTGAACAAGTCTCCCTGACTGGCATTGGGAACAGGGTTGCCTGAGCCATCCAGATTAATACCTCTTAGCTGCCCTCTTAAATGGTAAGTATAATCGGTAGTTTGTAAACCACTGATAGCAGTACCATTGGCGGTATAAGACCCTGTAGCTCGTATTTTAGCCTGTTTCAAGCGTCCGGCCTCGTCATATTCCGACCTTCTCACTTCAGCCACCGCAGTGTTGATGCCATGCGATACTTTGGTTTGTTTATATTTGCAATAATAATCTGTATTCTAGTAGTAGCATTACAAAGTCTATCCTAAGAATTAAATGTAGAAGAGGATTAGAAGCAAATAATCCCTCTAAAAGGCGAAAAAAGCAGTAGTAAATATTCGATTACTACTGCTTGATAAACTAATTTTAACAATTATTAATCCTGTATCTATTTCTTAAGGCTATTCACGAAAAACAGCTCACATGAGGATTCACCTATCATTTGTGCAGTTTTCTTAGCTCTTTCTCGTGTAATAGCTCTCACGCCTGTTATCTTTTTTTCTTCAATTGATTTTATTAATTTCTCAGAAGAATAGCATTTTGATGATAACAAACTAAATCTCCAGAGATCCAATTCTTTGTTGAAACTCTCATTAAGAAATAACTTAGTTGCGGCTAAAGCAGTACCTGTATTATAAAAAATGTTCATATATTCTTCATATGTACTTACTCGTAATTCATCTTCTTTTAGATTAAGATATTTTGTATGAAAGCTCCTATCAAACTCTGAATTTGCAAAATCTATTGTTTGCTCCCCTGTTTCTTTTTGAAAATAAAAATACCAGTATTCGCTAACTTCATTAATCTCCTTGCTTTTTTTATCAGGCTGATTAAAAGAGACTTGATAAAAATTATGAGGAGGCAGTTTGAATTGTTCCAACAATTCCCTGAATTTTGAAGAAACAATAAATCCATGAAGTAAAGAACTAAGATAGATTAAATCAGTATGTTTGGCATTTTTGTGCATAGGTAGTCCTCTTAAATCTAAGCTAAAATCTGGTTGAATACCCGTGCGAAATCTATTGTCTTTTCTATCATTGGGCCACATAAAATCTTTAATTTGCTTATTTTTAGCCCAAAAAGTATCATCAAACCATGCCTGTCCAGTGCCAGTTCTAATACCTGTTACCTTAGGCTCACCTCCATCTGTTGTGAAAATATAATATTCTACTTCCATTTATTTAAGAGTTTTAATATAATCATTCAAATGTAATGAGCTATTGTGAGCATTTTGAATTATGCCCTCCATTTTTTGAACAACTTGATTGATATGCTGAATTGTCAATTTTTTGTCAATTGTTCTGTCTGCTAACTCTGTAAGTTCTTTTGCCACATATTCACTATATGCAGGATGATTTCCATGAAACCCTTTATTTAAGGGTATTAAATTTCCTATATTATCAATGTCGAAATTTTTGAGTTGGTTAAAAATTTCAGAATGTTCTTTATAAACAGCTTTTGGTATTATATGGTGGATTTGAGAACCAGCTGGTTGTAACTTTCTTAATACTAAAGGTATAGAAGCTTTAATTACCTTCATTTTTACAATATTACTAACCACTTTAGTAGTCACGGCAGCTATTTTGGCACCTTTGAAAAGATAACCCGCTACGGGAATTGAAGTGCCTAAATTTATTAATGCAGAACCGTAATTTCCTCTAGCTACATCTATACCTGCGTTGGCAATCCCAGTAACAGTTTGTACTCCTGGTATCCAACCAACAACATCAAGAGTTCTTTGTATGTTATTGAGCGTACGTTCATTATTATTACGTTCCCCTCTTATTACAATTTCTGGTAGAACCGTTCCATCATCAATACCATCTCCATTAACATCGGCCAACCCAAAAAAATCAACTAGAAGAATCGGGTTGTTTGCTGCATATTGGTATGGTGAAAAATCCTCGCTGGCCTCTGCCAAAAAATCCACCCCGTCAAATCTTCCTATACTGGCATTATAAGTCCTTGCACCTAAGCTAATTCTCCTCAAATTAATCGTACTTTCCTTTTCTTTATTTTGATATTCAAATTTGTTTAGGGTTGGGTCGGCTTAGTCATCATTTCATTGCTTAATAAAAAGGCCATCCAATAGGTTAATTATTGGATGGCCTTAAACTAAATACTCCTACTTAAATCTATCAACCTATTTCAGGACGAGACAGAATGGCCCTAAAACAAATGCTCTTACATAATTTGCCAACTTACTTCAGGATAAAATGATTATAATACATGGATGTCTTCTATGCTATATTCTCCTGTCTCGTAGATCGTTATACTTAGTGTTAAATCACTTTCACTGTTATCAAACCAGAGATTGAACTCAATAAAGTTTTCATTGCTACTTTCATCATTATAATCGTAAAAATTATCAAAAGCATTATTAGGTGGAAATGAAATAGTTCCATTATATTCTTTTATTGCAGTTTCTATTTCAGCTATTGATAACCTTTTATTCTTGTCATTTTCATAGACTAAATTATAATTTCCATCCGTTAAGTATTCAACAACTTTTTTGAGGATTTTTTCGATATTATTTTTTTTCATTGATATAATTATTTTCTGTTTCCAGGTATCCTTGTCTTTGTATTATGATTTACTTCAATACTTTTAAAATATTCATCCGATTCTCTAATAAGCTTTTTGGCTATTCCCTTTTGTGTTCCTAATTTAGTTAATAAATATTCCAATCATATTGGGAGAATTCTTTACAATTAAAGAATGGGCGCTTTCCTTAAAGACCACATTGGTGTTTTATAGATGGGCAATTTAATAAATAAAGGCCACCCAATGAATATTCTATTGGATGGCCTTAAAGTAAATAGTCGCAATTGCGTCTGCTAACTTATTTGAAAATTAGTTCGCAGTAAGTATCATCTAAAAATTCTGCTCGTCTTTTGGCCCTTTCTGGTGATATAGCTTCGTAGCCTGTTATTTTGGCAGTTTCCATCTTTTTTAACAGTCTGTCAGAAATATAATTATTTGAGCCCAAAAACTGCATTCCGAAAATATCCAATTCTTGGTCAAAATTTTGATTAAATACTAGCTTCGAAACACCTATTGCACTGCCTGTTTCGTAAAACGCATTCATATAGTCTTGATAAGTGCGAATGTTGATTGAAAAGTCTTCTCCCAATTTTCGTTTGTGATAGCGTAAATCGTATTCACTTTTAGCAAAATCAACCGTTTGCTCTCCTGTATCCATATCATAAACAAACCACCAATATCCATCAACAATCTTTCCTTTTTGTAGAAAAGTAGTTTCTAAAAATCTATGGTTTTTTGGTAAATTTACGCTTTCTAATATATCTCGCAATTTATTATTAACTACAAAGCCCCTATATAAGAATCCGATATAGTCTGTGTGTTTAGATTTATTTTCCATAAATACTCCATATAGTGGTTGAGCATATTGGGTAATATTGGCCCATGGTTTCCACCAATCTTTTCCAGCTAATTTAGTTTCATGAAAAATAGATTTATACCATACGTTTCTTTCTAAAAAATCACCTACCTGAATATGAGCTTGTCCAGCACCATCATTAACACCAACTATTTTGGGTTCGGTATTATTTTTAAGAATGTAGTAAATCATAATTTGTTAAAAATTTTGCTTAATAAAGTTATTTAAGGATGTACCAGTGGTTTTGTATGAATCTTGTGCTTTGTCAATAATATTGTGCATATCGTTGATTACATTTTTGATATCACCCATAGTTAGCTTCCCATTCTCATTAATGATTTTTTCCAACTTTGTTGATACAACGTTGGTGTACGCATTGTGTTTGGTATGAAAACCATTTTCTAAATATCGGATATTTTCACCTGCATGAATGTTAAACCCAGCTTCTGCAAATTCATCCCCATATTTTTTTAAAAGTGCTTGTGGAATAACATGATGTTTTGCAAAGCCGGATATGGATTTCATATTGTGATATGTAAGAGCCAAGGCGCCCTTAACTACCTTCATTTTTACAATACTACTAACCACTTTAGTAGTCACGGCAGCTATTTTGGCACCTTTGAAAAGATAACCCGCTACGGGAATTGAAGTGCCTAAATTTATTAATGCAGAACCGTAATTTCCTCTAGCGACATCTATACCTGCGTTGGCAATTCCAGCAACAGTCTGTACCCCTGGTATCCAACCAAAAACATCAAGTGTTCTCTGTATGTTATCGAGGGTACGTTCATTATTGTTACGTTCCCCTCTTATTACAATTTCTGGTAAAACCGTTCCATCATCAATACCATCTCCATTAACATCGGTCAATCCAAAAAAGTCAACTAGAAGAATCGGGTTGTTTGCTGCATATTGGTATGGTGAAAAATCCTCACTGGCCTCTGCCAAAAAATCCACCCCATCAAATCTCCCTATACTCGCATTATAAGTCCTTGCGCCTAAGCTAATTCTTCGCAAGTTAAACGTACTTTCCTTTTCTTTATTTTGATATTCAAATTTATTTTGAAAAGCATTCACCAAACCCACATCTTTTAACACAATTCCCCAAGGGTCAAAAGAAGTTTCTGATGTTTTAGTCAAGGCTGAGCCGGTTGCTTTGTAGGCTATTCGGGTGTTACCCAGATGGTCGTTAATAAAATACTCATAAGACCAGGCTCCGCTTTGATAATTCGCCCTGCCTTCAGGTGTGGTCAGCTGATAGAAAGCACCGTTCTTGAAAACCATTCCATCCAGATACTCCCAGTATTCTCCCGTTGAATAGCTGGTTTTGTAGAGTCGGCCTTCGCCATCATAGAAGTTTTTAATCCATCTGCTACCGCTAAGCTGAATTTCTACAGGCTGATTGGCATAAGTGCTATAAATAATATCGGTGATGTCTTCATTCTTATCAGCTTTCAAAGCGCCATTGGCATAATAGGTGTAGTCATCAGTTCCCGAATTCCGGTTCACAAAATCTACATCATAATTGCCAGATACGGCATCTTCCACACGCGTCAATCTGTTACCTGAGTAGGTATATGTCAGGTTGTCCATTAACCCGTAACTACTGCTCAGTTTACCATTCCGCTGCATACTGGTAATATTACCGTTTCTGTCGTAGTTAATGGTAGGTAATGAATAGTTCTCCGAACCAACTCCGGCATAAGTAGCAGACTTTAAGCGCGAGATGTTATCATAAGTAAATGTATAGCTGCGCAGACCCGAAGGTGCATTATTATTGCTGGCCTGCCACGACTGCTTACCGATGTTGCCATCATAGAAAAAGGCAGTTTCGTAATCCAACCTATAGCTGAACAAATCCCCCTGGCTGGCGTTTGGAACAGGGTTGCCTGAGCCATCCAGATTAATGCCTCTTAGCTGCCCTCTTAAGTGGTAAGTATAATCGGTAGTTTGTAAACCACTGATAGCAGTACCATTGGCAGTGTATGAGCCTGTAGCTCGTATTTTGGCCTGTTTCATTCGTCCGGCCTCATCATATTCCGACCTTCTCACTTCAGCCACCGCAGTGTTGATGCCATGCGATACCTTCGTCTGTCTACCCGTGTTATCGTACTCATAAGCGGCAAGGGTTTCTGTGTTTGACAGACCATCTACCTGATACAGCACTTTCTCGTTGGTTACTTCACCTGCAAAATTATACCCCAGATTGGTAACAATGGCTTTAGTGGCAGGTGTAGCTCCGCCCTTATCATGCGTGCGGTAGCTCTGCATCTTACGGCCTTTGTTATCGTAATGAAAAACAGTATGGTAAACTTTGCTTGGGGTGTCCTGACTGCGGGCAAACGATCCTGTCTGCAACCCTTTAGAGTTACTGTAGTAGTTGCCGGCATTATAGGCAGTACCTGAGCTAAACGCCCATTCTCCGGCTATCCAATCATATCCGTCATAAAAATTCCAGGTTTTTTCGTCTGTTGAGCCATAGCTAATCGGATAACTGACGTTAGAGTAGCCCGTCACGCCAAGCCAGGTTTCATAGGTGTTGGTCACGCCGTCAAAAGCGGCTTGCAATGTAGCCCGACTTGACGAACTGTTCAATTCACCCAAAATAATTACCCTGCCAAACTGGTCGTATTTAGTGAACGACCATTTGTTTAAAGCAGCCTGACTGGCATCCTGCGTCAAAACCGGGAGGTCGTTTTTGTCATAGACTATTGATGACCACCCCGCGCCCGGCGTATGCTTTTCAATCACTCTTCCTGCCGCATCGTAGTTATATCCGAACACCCACTTATTCCAGGCATCTGAGTTTTTGGCAATGCTTGCATTCAAATTCTTACCTTCCGGCTGTATCACAGCCCTTAGCCGTTGCCAATCGTCATACACATAATAGGTAATGTAAGTTGCACCGCCTACTTGTCTTTCCGTTTGTATCACGTTACCAGCTTTGTCTTTTATTTCAACTGAGGTATTGTTCTGCTCATCTACCACCCGGGTCTTATACAGGCTGTTATTCGAGAAAATTCCATGCAGTGTGATATTCCCGGTTGAGTCTGAACTATACAGATGCACCGCACTACCGGCTATTTCATCAAAAGTCTGAATTCTCCTGTTGGCTGTTCTCCAGGGTTGTCCCGCACCGTATTGTGCCCTCAGTCGGTTCATCGGAGAGTTATCAAAGGCCGTTATTTCATTATAAGCAAAGTTGTCGCCGTAAAAAGTGGTACCAAGCGCAAAAGGATTGGCCTGATATTCCCCGGTTTGCACAGTAGTCGGCGCAGCCAGTGCGGTTCTTACGGCACGTCCTAAGCTATCGTATGCTTTCCCTTCAAAGACTATATCCTTTGCCGTAGGAGACTGTTTATAGCCAACCGTTTGTAATGGACGGCCCAGGCCATCCATATACTGTATAGAAATCAACGCTTTCGTTGCATCACCTGCATCAGAGGTGCTTGCACCACTGACACGGAAAGAACTGTGAACAACAGCATTTTTGTGATTGGTAATGGTTTGCCCCCAGCTAAATAGCGGAAGCAAAAACCATAATAAGTTGATAATTTTTTTCATTGGTATGTGCAGATTTAAAATAATGCTACTCCGTTAATGCTCACATTCGTAAAGATGGTCTGATTGGAGCCCCCCCATAAGGCAAAACCTATGTAGAAACTACTGCCGAAGTCGAGTGTTGTCGGGCTGGTGCCTGTCAGGCTGAATGAATCATTCCAGGCATTGTTAGCCTCCGGATTACTGTTCGTGCTGTAATACCCCTTGATGGTACTTCCGGTCTTCACTACTTTTATCCAGGTCTGGTTTAGTGCAGATGGCGCATAGCTGTATAACCCTCCGGTGCCACCGTCTGTATCACGTTTCAGTTCACCCACATTGGCGTTTCCATCCTGAATCAGCGTGTAAAATTTGGCATTGGCATTCAGGCTGCTGCGTATCATGATACCAGCTCTGTCGCCGTCATCGCCCGGAATGGAATTGATTTTAGCAATGATGGTTACATTACCAGTAAAGGCTTTATACATCCAGTGGAGGCTATCAGAAGTGCCACCCACAATGCCATGGCCTAACATAGTAAAGGTTCCAAAAGAATTTTGCGTACAGCCGGGTACAGAAGGATTTCCTAAGTCCATGGCACTCCAGGTAGAAGGAAGCACGGGAATTGCTAAAGCATTAGATGCGGCGCTTACGCAGGTGCCTACTTTGCATCGGGCAGTATAACTGGTTGTTGTGGTTGTGCCTACAGAAATAGAGTTACCTATAGCTCCGTTCGACCATAGAACTGTGCCGGTTTCACAGCCTGCTGCTGTAAGTGTAACCGAGCAAAGCGTTGTGCCTGTTGTTAAAATGACAGGAGCAGCCGGAGTAGCGCAGGTTTCAGCCCCTGTGGCATAGTAATACCTGTAAAGATCCGTCAGGTTTCCTGTGTGGTCTTTAACGGTACTCAACCTGTTTACGCCATCATACTCAAAGCTGCTTTTAAGTCCGTTTGGAGCCACAATCAGGCTTTGTCCTACACCCGATCTCATCACACCAGAGGTTACCATGGCAGAAGGCAAGCCGCTGCGCAGATTAGTACCAATGGTTTCTACACTGGTGGAGTTGTAAGTGTCTGCCACTGTTTCCAGACTGCCAATGACGGCTTCTACATTGGCAACTGTAGCATTTTGGACGGAAGCAATCGGATAAGAGTGTTTATATCCCCAAACGTAAGTAGTTGCCGGCTGATTTAATCTTTTTATCTCTATCGGATTCCCCTTGCTGCTATACTTTCTGCTTTCCAACAGTTTAAATTGAGAAGGAATATACTGAGAAGAATCGTGCGCAAGTTTAACCAGTGAGGCATTTTCATAACGATATACTTCAATGGGGTTGCCCTTGGTGTCACTCTTAATCATTACCCCGTCAACGGTCTTATTATCTACATTACGGACAACCTTCAGCGGCATGCCAATGATGTTCTTGCTTTTTAATTGGTCAACATTATTACCGGCAATATTTTTATAGTCATTCGCGTAGTAATTAATCGTTGAATCTACTTTATTCTTGCTATTGATAGTTTTGGTGCTTCTCTGAAGCATTTCCGGCGTGTAAGCATAACTGACAGTATTGCTTAAAGCCACACCTCCTGAATATTCAGAGGTAGTAGTGGATTCTAACTTATAATGGTCTGTGAAGACAGGGGTAATAACATGTGTGAAATAATTGTAATTAAACCCCGAAGAAATATCGGTGTGTGTACAAGCCATGGTTCTTCCGGCTTTGAACCCATATCTTGTAAGAGGAACAGTTGTTGGATTGTTATACACATTTGTTACTTCTTTTGCCAACGTGTAAGTCAATCCTGTTTTCTCAAAGGTCTGTTCTTTTTCCAGATTTCCACTTCGCCAATTTAAATTAATAGAAGCAGCGTGGGGTGGTTCAGAAATCTGAGTGCCTACAAAACTGTTGCCTTTAAACACGTACACTTTTTTGCCATTTTCTCCGGCACTTCCGTAAGTCTCGGTCACTTTTCTGTACTCTATCTGGTAGCCATCCCAGTTACGGACATTATTCTCTGAGATAAAATATCTTGACCCGCAAGAGGTGCATGGTGCTGTTGGCCATGGCGCTTTGCTTGGTAGACCCGATTCAATAGCTGTAACATAATAGGGCACTGCCAGCAGATTAGCCTGTTCGTAAGTAATAATTCTCTCGTTCGACTTTAAAGATCCTGCATAATCAACAATGCGCGATACCCGGTTACCACCTATCTGCAATCTGCTGCTGTCTCCGGGAACTGATTCACGTGTTTGCCATTTTAAAAAGAAAGGAATGTCTGCCGTTTTAAAGGTCGCCGTGTTTGGTTCATAGAATATTTCTGTATAGCCTTTTGTAGGATAGATTATCTTTTTCAGCATACCTATTTTAGAATAAGTATTATTCGCTCCCCTGTCGGCTTCTCCGAAATTAGTTAAATGAGTGGAAGTAATCTGAGAGTAATCGGCAAACGGAATTTTATTAGTACCATTACTTCCGTTGTAATAACCCCAATGGTCTACACCATTGTTAGCAGGTCGAGTGACGCCTGAAATTCGGAGAGAGGGGATAGGAATATCGTCACCAACTTTCGCGAAATACTCAAAAGAAGTAGTCTGAACAGACGCATACGGAGTTTTGTTTTCAATGAACGATACTGAATTCAACTGCAGGCGGTCATTTGTTCCGATATAACCATAGCTGAAACCTATCCGGTTGGTTTCCAGACCTGCCTCGTCAGACACCACAATGGCTGACAAACCCTTTGCCTTAGTGCCAGTAATGCCTATCAGGTCATTTCGATCAAAGAATTGGAAATCTACTGTTTTTCCCTTCCATGTAATATTATCCAGCAGGTATTGTGCGATACCCGTCTCGGTAGTGGTTGAGCTTGGGGCAAATCCACCATTATATACACATTCTTCTGCAACAGTAAATCCGGTAGAGTAAGATACGCCCGTGACATTTGTTGCGTAAGAAGCATCCTGAATATAATTAAAGTTTACTTCAACCCCATTTGGAGAAGTGATTTTTTTGAGATACCAGGTAACACTGCTCAAATAGGAGGGGTCAGAAATTGGATGTACAAACCCGTCTGAGAAAGTTCCACCATTTGCAAGTGACAATGTGAAAGCAAACTGATAACCTTTTTCGTCAGTGATAGTAAATGAATTAGAAGCATACGCAATTTTAATGGGCATCTTATTCATCAGAATAATACTGTCGCCCTGAAAATAGAACTTGCCGCTTCTACCAAGAAAATTGAATGAAAATAAATCATATTGAGAATCTTTCTGACCATTCAATACCTCTGTCAAATAGTAGTATTTGGTAGGGTCAGTCATTCCACCATTCATATAATTTACCATTTCAGTACGGACACCTGCGTTTTGTAGACCATTGCCTTCAAAATCAGATACTCCATTGATGTTCTGAACAATGGTGCCGCCAACATCCAGATTCCAGCCGTTTCCTACCCAGGTGGGTACATCCTGCGGTTTCAAACCTGTGTTGTTATAGGCCAACTGAACAGGTATGCTCAGATTTTCGTCTACCTGAATCTGGTAAAGCGGCATGCTGTAGTTCAGCTGCCCTGTACTGAAGTTAATCGGAACATTTCCGGCCTCCTGCGTTTTGGCAGCATTCGGAGGCAGTAGCCTTAATCTACTTGAGAGTCCCTCAAAGGGAGCTACAAGTGAAGAGCCTTGTTGCGCCGCTGCACTAAGCGAGAGGCAAATAAACAAAGCAAAAAAGAGTGAATTTTTCATTGAAATTCCTGCGTGTTTGATTTAGTAATGAAAAGAATGAGAACATTTAAGCCATAGCAAAGCCTACCCAATGATTATTGGGGATAATCGAATCAGAATATTCGATATCAGAGAGCGTTAACGATTAATTGGCATTCGAGACTGAATTTAAGAAGACTTGATTCATGTCATAGCCGGAATTTTGAGGGAGATTTGTTTCTCTGGTTGTCATGTGCAAAAGTAATTTTTAAGTACTTGATTTAGTATGTGGCGTGAACCAAACTGAACAAATAAGTTATAAAAACGTAAAGAACGAGTATGTATATACGCAAGTATATTCTTCTATCCTTCGCTTCATTTTTAGAGCTGGTTATTGTCATTGATTCACTAAACAAAATTAACACATTAGTACATCAACTAGTATTATAGAAGGCTGTAAGATAGCCAATCCTTGTTAGTAGCCACTTTATATCGGAAAATGCAGAATTTCTACTCTATTTTTCTCTGTTATAACTTAGAAGATTTTTAGTGATTAATTTAATTGTATGCTCATAGCTATGGAAGAGGTTAAGAGGGTATTTGTTTATAGCCCTGACTGGCGGTAATCAGATTTACGTGTTTTCGAATTTTCTTGGTTATGAAGTCCCGAAATAATTCTATTTTTATACTAATAGTATGTTTTCTACCTATTAGTTTTCTTCGATATACATCCTGCCCTTCCATACTCTTGCTATTCAAAATAACCCGTATAAAACCTTCAGACCTGCCAGGTGAAGAATTGGAAAAGAATTGAACCTTTTTCCCCTAAAACCCTTCCAATTTTCTGTTTCGTAAGTCAAAAGAGCTTCTGAACTTTGCAAGGTAAAATCATTACCCGTATGAGGTTGAAAATTATAATTCTTTTGTTGCTGGCTCTATGGATCCCTGTATTTCTGGATAAGATCATAGATTTTACCGTTTTTAAGACCGAAATTCTGCGACAACCCTTTAGTGACAAATTAGGGTATATCCTCATTTACACACTTCCTGTGCTGGAAGGTCTTACAATACTATTTCTGCTTATGGTACGGATGCAGTACTATGGTCTACTGCTTTCTCTACTACTTATGACCATCTTCACGGTGTACATTGGCCTGGCTCTGTTAGGAGCCTGGGAGAAATTACCTTGTAGCTGCGGAAGTGTCATCAGTGGAATGAGCTGGCGACAACACTTCTTGTTCAATCTGTTTTTTACAGCCCTGAGCGGATGGGGCTTTTATCTGATGCAACGAAAGCGAAGCAGCAACGCGGGAGGTGGAGCTGCCAAGGGTTTGCCGGCCTAAAGGCAAAGTATAATTTTTAACCTTTAATTTTTTTTATCATGAAAACATTAGTAAAAAAGCACTTGCTCTGGGGATTTGCCCTGCTACTCTCAGTGGCGACTATGTCGTTTAAATTATCGGAAAAACAGCGTATGACTAAATCCGCGGGAACGACTACTTTAAGGTGGCATTTTATCCCTAACACAAGCGGGGGAGAAAGTGTAGCAGACAATTACGAACCGGCCGGGAGCATTCCGGACTGTCCGAACAGTACCTCAGTCAGATGCATCATCATGGCCCCTGAAGGCGATCCCGGAAAGCCGGATCTGAGCGGCACCGTTCAGGTACTGAATTACAAGTTTTAAATCAGCAAAAGGGTGGCGCGTACCACCCTTTTCTATGGATTCTGCGCAATCCCCGTAGCGGCAATCACGTCCTGAGGAATTTTGAAGACATATCGGGCACTATTAGGTTCCAGTGCATACATTTGATTATTGACCAGACGCCTGATCGTAACAGCACGTTCCGGCTCCAGATTGAGCCTTCTTAAATCCATCCAGCGCAAGCCTCTGAAAACCAGCTCCTTCCTTCTTTCTTCCAGCACCAGATCCAACAGCTTTTGAGCATTAGAAACAACCACCGGTGCAAACAAATCGGCCTTCCATCTTTTTTGCAGCAAAGCATTAAGCGTACTGGCGGCCTGCGTTACCTGATTCAAACGGGTCTGACACTCCGCCTTAATCAGCATTAATTCTCCGACCGTTAGGCCATTAAAGAGATTATTAGAACCGGCATAACTCCCCTTGAAATGAAAACTGCCACCCGGGTTGGAACCAAAGAACAGCTGAGACCTTAAATCACCCGCCTGATAGGAGTTAAGTAACAAGGAATCCACCTTCAAAACAGGCGGATAAAACATCGCCGGCGTACTCATATGCGAATGGAAGATCACCTCCTCATTAAACAGCGGAAAAGGAAAAGCAGCGGCAGGATTGCGAGTATTGAAATCAATCAGTACAGAACGGTAGGTTAATCCTTTTTCAACCTGTTCCAGCGCGAGTGGATAATCCCCCATAGTCAAGTATACTCTGGCCAGCAAAGCCAAGGCCGCCACCCTGGAAGGGCGGGTTTTAACGGATGTTTCGACAGGTAACAGCTCTGACGCAGACCGGGCATCTTCCAGCAATTGCCGGTAACCCTGTTCCACACTGGCACGCACGGTAGGCGCATGCAGGTCAGAGCTGAGCCGCAGCGCGATTCCCGGATCTGTTGCAGCCGTCTGCGGATTCCAGGCCGGCGCAAAAATCTGTAACAGATGATAGCAGGCATAAGCCCTGAAAAACAGGGCCTGTCCTTTAATCGAATTTGTCTCCTCCAAAGTGCCCTTGATTCGCCCTGCCGCTAAACCCTCCAGTACCAGATTGGCATAATAGACTTTCTGATAAGAAAGAGACCAGTCATTGCGTGGATTCTCATTGAATACCTCTTCCTGCCAGATATACGCATTACGCTCCAATGCCGTATTCACCGCCAGCCAGTCGGCGGTCAATAAATAAAATTCATCTGAAGCCACCTGTCCGGCCGAGGGATAAGCCCCATTCAAGATATTCACATTATTCAAAAGCGTTTGGGCTTCTTTCACACTGGTAATAATGGCCAGTTTCTTGTCCGGTTTGGCATCCAGGAATTCCTGACAGCCACTGCATGGGAGTACCAGCATCAGCACTAAAAGATATTTTTTCATAGTTGGGAAGTTTAAAGATTCAATTTCAATCCTAAAGCATAACTGGTGGGTACAGGAAACCCGCTGGCATAATAATCCGGATCAAGACCGGATGCGTTGGCTTTCCACAACATGCCGATCTGGTTGATATACAGGTAGCATTGCCAAGAGTTACGGTTGCCGGCAGCCGGAAAGTCATAGCTCAGGTTGATGTCCTGTAATCGCACATGATCCCCTTTTTCCACCAGTGTCGCAGCGGAATTGTAAAAAGCATCCCGGTTACTGACATTGGGATACACCAGTGAAGGCACCTGTGTGAATGCCTCATCACCCGGGGCTTTCCACCGCTGTGCATAGTCCGCATGGTGCTGCCAGGTACTGAAGAGATTGGCATAATGAATGGTAGACCTACGGAAATAATAACCCAGCTTATATACAACATTGGCAGAAATACTGATGCTTTTATAAGACAGGGTATTGCGGATGGATCCGAAATGCTCAGGTACCGCTGAACCGTGATACACTAAAGTAGCAGGGGAGGCATTCCGGATAGATGTATAGTTTTTACTTACCTGTCCTTCCAGGTATCCCTGAGGATCTCCGGTTATGGGATCTAAGCCCGCCCACGCATAGCTGTACAAGGCATATACCGGTTGGCCTTTGACAGGCGTGATCAGATTGCCTGAACCCACATAAGCAGAAGCCACGGTGGACAAGGCCTGATACTTAGTTACCTGATTAGTTGCATATCCGTAAATCAGGTCAGTTTTCCAGGTCAAGGCTCCCGAAGTTTGGGAAAAGTGTAAGGCAACATCCAGTCCTGTTCCACGCATGGCGGCCACATTCCCCTTATAGGCAAATGAGCCGGTAGGACTGGTAACGCCAGTGGTCGGGTCTATGGGCGCCTCCCCCAACAAATCCGTTCCGCGTCGGACATAATAATCTATACTTCCGGAAAACATCCGGTTTTTCAGCCCAAAATCAAGACCCAGATTCAACATACCTGAGCGTTCCCAGCGAAGATCAGGATTCCCCGGGTTGGCAACCATGCCATAATCCAGTCCTGAGAGGGCAGCATTCGAATAATAAGCGAGGGTAGTCAGGGCAGAAACGGTGTTATCGACATTGCCATTAAAGCCATAGGTCAAGCGTAATTTGAGCAGGTCTATCCCTGCATTGCTGAAAAACGCTTCCTCACTCAGTTGCCAGCTTAAACCTGCTGACCAAAGCGGAACCCCCTTTTGATTGGCTCTTACCCCAAAGAGGTTAGAAGCATCTTTGCGAACACTGAAAGAAAGAGAATAGCGATCATCCAGGACATAGGAGCCATTGCCATAAAAAGAAGTAAACCTAGACAGCGTATGGTTAAAACCTGCGGGATTGACAATCCGCTGCGTTCCGTTCAGATTATGATAAGTGGGCAGCAGATCGACATAGTTCACACTGCCAAATACCAGAGTCTGATCATCATACCCATAGGTTCTGTAATTATTTGACAAAGCCGTGGTCTGTCTGATTTCTGAGCCGGCCAGTACATTCAAAGCATGTCTTTCACCCCAATTGACTGCGTAATTGACCTGCGCTCTGGCGGTATGCGCTGACAGACGGGTTTCTGCTAAATCCAGGATCCCTCCGAGAGGCACTGGTCTATTGACCAGATTCCCATTGATCTGCGTAAAGCGATTGATCAGATTACGGGCAGTATAAGTCTCCTGCGCATAATAGTTACGCATATCTGACAGCTGTGTTTCATACTGGTATTTCACATCGGCACTCAATCCGGGCAGCAGCTGGTAGTTCACTCCTGTATTGAAACGAAAGGTATGCTGCAAATTGGTATTATCCGCCAGCCTTAGCTCATCCAACGGACGATAATTCCAGTCCAGTAAGCGGCTATCTTTCAGCGTATCAATAAAAGCCTGCCGGTAGTCCTTATCTAAGGGCAGGGCCTTCCCGTCCGCTGTAGCCAATGCTGCATAAGGATAAAGGGCCTTGGAAGTAGGAGCCAGGTTGCTTACCGGATTATTGGCAGTGCTGCGGGACTGAGTATAGGAAATAACACTCTGCAGCTGCAGATTTTTCAAAGGCCGGATATGATTAGAAGATAGCAGACTCAAACGGCTGTTCCCATCCCTTACCCGGTTAGACAGGTTCTGATCCCAGCCGGCAGACAGATAATAAGTGTATAGGTCAGTCCCACCTCTGTACGAAGCAGAATACTGCTGATTCAGACTCTTCCGGTAGAAATACTGAGCCATATCCCGGCGTACGTCCTGAGCTACCAAACCTGATAGCCGGGTTGAGGCTTCCTGTGCGGTGATCTTGCCGCTTCTTTGGGCAGCAAGGACCTCTACGGCCGGCGAAATCAGCGGGAAACGGTTATTGGTCAGAGAACTGTTATAGTAGCCCTTATCAAAAAGCAGTTGCTCTACTTCGATAAAATCCTTCGAAGCCATGGAAGGGGCATAATAGAGATCAGGTTGCATACCTAGCGTATAATTAGTTCTGAACTCAAAGACAGGTTTGGCTGCCTTACCCTTTTTGGTCTCTACCACAATGACCCCATTGGCGGCTCTAACTCCCCAAATCGAAGCAGCTGCGGCATCCTTTAAAAGCGTGATGCTTTCCACATCATTGGGATTGAGTGTTTCCAGCGAACTTTCATAAGGGAAGCCATCTACGATAATCAAAGGGTCGGCACCCGCTAGGATGGTACTGCGACCCCGAAGGGAGAGTTTACGGCCTCCGATACCCGCTCTGTTATCAAAATACAGGCTGGTAACCCCTTCCAGCCGGCTCAACAGATCCGTACTCACACTTCTGTTAATCAGGGAAGCATTGATTTTCTCAAAACTGCCGGTCACCCTTTCCTGAGGCAAAGACTGATAACCCGTACTGACCATCACTTCATTTAATAAAGACTCTGCCGGAATCAGTCGGATATCAAGAGACCGCACTATTAAAGCAGAGACCGGTACTCGCGTAGAAAGATAGCCGATATGGCTCACCGTAAGGGTATCCTTCTCCAGACGAAGCAGGATCTCAAAACGACCTTCGGCATCTGATAAAGTCGAAGCGCCACTGGCGAGCAGACGTACAGTAGCTCCGGGTAGGGCACTTCCGTCTTCAGCTGAAATATGACCGCTGAGTAAGGTCTGAGCTGAGAGCTCTAAACAGACCATCAAGCAAAAGAAAGTTAAGTACTTTTTCATGGGATAGATGGATTTTCGGTAATCACAAACACCTTTATTTTTCTTTTTTGCATAGAGATACTTATCCCTTGCTTGGATAGTTGCTCATCCAACAACCGGGTATCGTCAATAGCCACGGGCAGGCTGAGATCCAGATTCCCCCGGTATCCGGTTTCATCTATGTGATAGATGGGAAGCTTCCTATTGAGGTAATCCATCACAAGTGATACCGGTGCGTTTTTAAAGTATTTTTCCTTGTCCGGCGCATGCATATTATTTTCAGCCGGCCCTCCGCGGGTATGAGCGAGATGGAAGTTTTCATTAGCCGTGAAAATCCGGCAGTCTATTTCCCTTTCTTCGAAATGCCCTGTCATCCCAAAGTACCTGAATAAGTCTGCGGCAGCTAGCGCTTTCGCTTTCAAGACAGGCGTAGGGGGCAGATTCAATTCATAGCAGTAGGTGTTGTGCTTTTTCCAGTCTTCATACCCCTCTTCGGATCCTTTAAAGCGAACAGTTGTATCATTCCTGACTTCTACAATCACTCTGGCAGGTGGCCAGTTTTCTATGTCAGGATAGGGAATTGAAAAAAGCTGAGCAATGCTGCAGTTAATGCAGGTCAATTGGGTAACCGGTTTTTCCGGCTTACCTCTTACCGTAGTAATCATTAAGCCTAAACCTTGTATGGGACCGGTCAGCAGGGAGCGATTCCGGATAGCCGCAGATTCACCTCCATTACCGTTTACAAAAAGCGGTGCCGCATAATCAAAGTTCACCAGATCCTGCTTGAGTGTGTAGGCAAAGGTTTGTCCATGGATAAACCGTTTCAAATTTTCCAGCGTGAGATCTCTTTCATAAGTAATCGCCTGAATGATTCCCTGCTGATTTATCCAGACATATTGCGGAATGGACTGATAGGGGAAATATTGTTGTAATACAGAAGCACTCACAGCAGTGACAGGGACAAAGCGGCTGCTGTCTCTTGCCCGGTAACGTTTAATAAAAGCAGTAATACGTTCCCGGTCATCACCCGTGGCACCAATAAACTGGAGCCGGTCACCCAACTGCTTTTGCCATTCTCCCATCTGCGGGAATTTCTTAATACAAGGAGCACACCAGGTTGCCCAGAAATCCAGGATGATGGGTTGGTTCTTAAACTCATGCAACAAGAGTGTTTCCTTACCTGCAGGATGATTGACAACCTGGAGCGGCAAGCGCCAGAGCTCCGGTGGGAGAGTGTCTCCCACACGAAGAGTCTGGGCAGGGAGGAGAAAATGGGTTGATAGGCTTAGGTAAAGGCATAGCAAAGCCCATACGTATTTTTTTACGTTCATGATTGTAACAGTTTAGATAGAAAAATTTGGCAACAAGGAGATTACCACCACCTTACACCGGAGACTTGATGATGTTCTTGAAGAGCTGTTTAGGGCATACGCCTATGCTGAGGCCGAACAAAGCCCAAATAAGATTGCGATAAAATGAAAGATGCTGCATAACTCGTATCTATTTTACGAGTCTCGTTCGGTGGGCTATAAAAAGCAATGTAGCACAGGGCACTACCCACCGCACTGCAAGCTTCCGACGGCTTTTAGAGACGGCAAATGGTAGCAACCCATGTGCTACATCGCCAAAGTTAGGCAAAAGTAGTCACACGGGCATTAATTCTACCATCTCGCTCTAAATCAAATTGTCGGAATTTGCAGTCGAGATCTTAGTTTAATACCTTAAAACTATACAAATATAACAAAACTAAGCTATAACTAAGTATAAAATTGCAAAAATATTTACTCCTTGCTTATTATGAGTAAGGTAAAATCTGCATTTGAGCTTGCTATCGTTGAAAATGTTAAGAAAAAACGAAAAGAACTTAACAGGCCTCAATCATATATTGCTATGATATTGGATGTTTCTGATGGGTATGTTGGTCAGATTGAAAGTCGCAATTATCCTAGTATGTATTCGCTAAACCAACTCAATATAATAGCAAAGGACTTCGAATGTAGTCCTAAAGATTTTATGCCAGAGAAAAGTATTTAGGGAAACCTTATGAGAGATAAGTAATTAAATATCAGCGTATTACATAAAAAAACAACCCCGAAAACTGCCAATTTCTTGGAATTTCGGGGTTTTTGT